>NZ_QAXS01000011.1 GCF_003053565.1 Halanaerobium saccharolyticum
CAAATAATTAATTCAACGGAGCCAGGCAGATGCCTTTTTTTATTTAGATATTTTTAGATTTACATTTTTTTCTTCACAACATTAATTATACAACCTATATAATTTTTAATTTTAATACATTTTAAAGCTTTTCTGGAGACTTATATTCTACACCAAAAGTTTCTACCTCGACAGATTTCATTACTTGGTCTTCTTTCGGCATATCTCTAGCGCCTGTTTCTACTTCAGCTATTTGATCAACAGTTTCCATACCTTCAACTACCTCACCAAAAGCTGCATATTGGCCATCTAAGTGAGGAGAATCTTTGTGCATAATAAAGAACTGTGAACCTGCAGAATTAGGGCTCTGACTGCGGGCCATCGAAATAACTCCACGGCTGTGTTTTAAATCATTATCATAACCATTAGCAGAAAATTCACCTTTAATTGAATAACCGGGATTACCCATTCCTGTGCCATCAGGACAGCCACCTTGAATCATAAAACCTTTTATTACTCGATGAAAAATAAGACCATCATAATACCCATCTTCAGCCAGCTGAATAAAATTTTTAACTGTATTTTCAGCTTTTTCTGGGTAGAGTTCTAATTTGATTTGATTCCCACTTTCCATTGTTATTGTTATTTCTGGATTTTTTGACATTTATAACACCTCAATTTAATTTTTAATCTTTCTTTCATTATTATATATAATTTAAGCTGATATTTAAAGCTGATATTTTAAAATCTTATTAATCAACACGACTTATTTTAAAATCTGATCTTCTTAATTTCAAAAAGTTAAAAATTGACAAGCTGAAGCTATTAATTATATAATTGATTTAAATAATTTGATTTTTCAAAAAGAAGGGAGTAGAAAAAAGTATGAAAAATATTTTAAAGAAAAGCTATTTATTAGTTTTAATTGTTCTATTAATATCTTCATTTTCAATGAATTTAGCAGCCCAGGAATATGAGATAGGAATTTCACAGTTTGTTGAGCATCCATCTTTAGATTTGGCCAGAGAGGGTTTTATTGATCAGCTGGCAGAAGAAGGTTTTGTTGATGGTGAAAATATTGAAATAGATTTGCAGAATGCTCAGGCTGATTTTGCCACTGCTCAGACGATTGCCCAAAGATTTAATCAAAATAAGGTTGATTTAGTTTTAGCAATTGCAACACCATCCGCTCAAACAGCAGCAAATGTTTTAAAAAATACGCCGGTATTAATTACAGCTGTTACTGATCCTGTAGAAGCTGGTATTGTTAAAAGCATGGAAAAGCCAGGAGCTAATATTACCGGAACAACAGATATGAATCCGGTGGCAAAACAGTTAGAATTAATAAGAAATTTTTTACCTGAGGTAAAAGATATAGGTATTTTATATAATCCAGGTGAGGTGAATTCAACTGTTCAGGTTAAATTAGCTAAAGAAAAAGCCAAGGAAATGGGAGTTAATCTGGAAGAAGCAACAGTTAGCAACAGCAGTGAAGTTAGTCTGGCAGTTTCTTCATTGGTAGATAATGTAGATGCAATTTATGTGCCAACTGATAATATTATCGTTTCTGCAATGCCAACTGTACTTCAAATAGCACATAATAGAAAGATTCCAGTATTTGCTTCTGAAAATAACTCAGTTGAGCAGGGTGCAGTTGCCACTTTAGGAATTGATTATTATCAGTTAGGCAGACAGACTGGATCTATGGCAGCCAGGATTCTTAATGGTAGTGACCCTGCGAAAATGCCTGTTGAATCTTCGAAAGAATTAAAGCTTTATATTAATCAAAAATCGACTGAAGAAATTGGTTTAGAAATTCCAGCAGAACTATTAGAATCTGCTGATACTATTTTTAAGTAAAGCGAAATTAAAAAAGAGTTCATTATTTAGTTAAAAATTATATATGCAAATAGAGTAGGGCGACCACTTTAATGGTTGCCCCCTCATCAAACCGCACGTGCCTTACTAAGGCATACGGCTTACCAACGTGTTTTGATTTGAATTTATATTTTTGCTAATCTTTGTGTGCATTTTATTTTACGGACTTTTTCAGTGGTATAATAATTCTGACCTTTTTCCCTTGCTCTTTCTACTTTGCGTTTTTGATTTTTCCTGTACTTTTCCTTCATGTATCTGATATAATCATCTATGGTATAACCAAATTGATAATTATAATATAACCAGAAGGCTGGGATTAATCCAACTTTTGCAAAGTATTCATTATTCCATTTGCTAGTCATTTTCCAGCCTTTTTTCTGACTGGGATGGTCATGTATCATTGCTACTCTCAGTCTTCTTCTAATATATCCATCAATTGCTAATAATTTATTGCTAAAAACATTTATATAGCAGTTACTTTTCTGTCCATAACTTTCATTGGCATTGATAGCCTTATATAGATTCAAGTAATAATTTATCTTTCCTCTGATCACTGGATTTACTCTTTCAAGCCATGATTTGATATTTAAAGTTAGATTCTTTCCAGTTTTAGCTTTAATACTTTCTTTAAATTTCTTCCAGGTTGATTCTTGAGGTTTTGCTATGAAATATGGTTTTCCATCTCTTTTTCGATTTCTCCAGTGCTCAAAAGTATATCCTAGAAAATCAAAATCATCATCATTAAAATCAACAACTTTCGTCTTTTCCTTCGATATTTCAAGACCTAATTCTTCGAGTTTTCCTTTAACTATCTGGATGGCCTTTTTAATATCCTCTTCACTTTTTGCAAACACTAGAAAATCATCCGCATATCTAACAAATCTTATTTTATTTTCCTCTAAAACCCAGTCCAGTTCATTTAAATAGGTATTAGCAAGAATTGGCGAAATGACTCCACCCTGCGGAGTGCCGGAACTTACGTCATAATACTTTCCTTCTTCCATGTAACCAGCTTTCAACCATTTCCAAATCATATCCAGCACTGTACCATCTGCTACATATTTATTTAATATTTTCATTAGCTTTTTATGTGGTATGTTATCAAAGAATCCTTTGATATCACAATCATATACATAATTATATCCTGTCTCGATATGCCAGAGGATTATTTGTAGTGCTCTCTGCACACCTCTGCCAGGTCGATAACCACAGGACCATTTATGGAAGACTTCTGCTTCAAATTTAGGCTGGATTACATTTACTACAGCCTGTTGGATTATTCTGTCTTCAATAGTTGGTATTCCAAGTGGTCTTACCTTACCATTTTTCTTCGGTATATACTGTCGTCTTACCGGAGATGGTTTGTACTCTTTCTCTTTTAATTTATCCAGCATCTTCTCTAATTTCTTTTCTGACTGCTTTCCAAATGATTCTAGAGTTTCACCATCAATTCCACCTGCACCTTTATTAGCTTTTACTTTCTGCCAGGCTTCCTTTAACCGCTTTTCGTTCAGTATCTGTCCATAAATACTATGCCACTTTAATTTTCTTTCTTTATTCTTTAACTCTTTCAAATCTTATTCCACTCCCTGTTTTGCACACATCCAGCTCGTTTATACTATATTTAGTATCGTCACTGTTTACATTATGCATTATTTAAGTGTGAATCCACTCAGGTCGCACTCCCTTCCGTTCAGAAAATGTTTAGTCATTTTCTTACTTCCGTACTATGGAGGCGTCTGACTTCTCTATCCGTGTCAACAACTTCGGCTTAACCTTATATGTCTTCACCCATTTCTGGTAGGATAGAGACCTCACGGGGTTGTTGCACTTTCCTTCTAAACATGCCCTGTACCTTCACCTGTTAAACTTTTAATATTCGTCCGGATTCTCTGAATATCAAATACTTATTTCTTAAGTAGATTTCCCATTCTTTTCGGATAGTCATCAATTTAACCTGCCGCTCGTACTTTACGCATTTCTGCATTAGGGCCTGCTCATCCACCTACGGACTTCTCAGCTTGCCGCGTCTCCTTCAGACAGCACTTCACAATGCTGCCCTAGACTAAGTTTCCCGAGCTATACCGGCATCCTCGGGGAAGGACTTCCACCTTCGAGAAAATTATTCTTCCAGACTCTCAATCCGTTTTTACCTTCAAGGTAACGTAATCGCTGTCCTTAACAATTAATTCATTTATGTTACAAAAAGTGCGACTGCCCGTCGCACAAAAAGAAGCCAGGCATAATGCCTGGCTTTAATATTCTAAAAAAATGGTGGTGGAAGACAGAATTGAACTGTCGACACGTGGATTTTCAATCCACTGCTCTACCGACTGAGCTATTCCACCTAATATGTAATTAATTAAAAATGGTTGCGGGGACCGGATTCGAACCGATGACCTCCAGGTTATGAGCCTGACGAGCTACCAGACTGCTCTACCCCGCGCTATGAATGGTGAGCCATGGAGGATTCGAACCTCCGACAACCTGATTAAAAGTCAGGTGCTCTGCCAACTGAGCTAATGGCCCATTTCTCTTGCGACGCTTTTTATAATATCAATAAACCAGGTGGTTGTCAAGAAAAAAGTACAAAAAAGTTTAATATAAAGTAAAATTTAGAAAAAATAAAAGGCAGACAACAAATAGAGCTGCCCACCTTAAAATTTAAATCATCTCAAACTGCAGTGTCACATTATTAAACTAAGGTAAATAATTTTTAGGATTCAGCGGCTTTTCATTTTGTAAAACTCCAAAATGAAGGTGGGGCCCTGTGCTTAAACCTGTATTTCCTGATAAAGCTACCACTTGTCCCTTATTAACCATTGAACCTTTAGCAACACTTACCTTTGAGTTATGTGCATAAAGAGTTTCTATACCCCGACCATGATCAATAATAACTGTATATCCAAATCCGTTCATCCAGCCGCTATGTACAACTTTTCCTCCTGCTGCTGCTTTTACACGAGTACCTGATGGTACAGCAATATCCAAACCATTATGAAATAATCTTGTCTTTTTAATGGGGTGAGTTCTCCAGCCAAAATTGGAAGTTATTCTACCACTAACCGGCCAGATCAGAGAATTTCTGCTTAATGAAAAAGGACCTCTTTCATAATCAGTTATTATCAGCTCATCACCAGCAAATATCCTATCTCCATTTAAATTATTATTCTGACGAATTGTATCTATATCAGTACCATACATTCTGGCAATGGTACTTAAAGCATCTCCTCGCTGTACTTTATGTACTATCTGCTCAGAAGAAGATTCATTTCTTTTAGCTTTTGCCTCACTTTTACTGCTGTCTGATTTTTCAAAATCTACAATTGGAAGCACCAGTTCCTGGCCTTCTTTAATAAAATCTGAATTTAAATTGTTGGCATCCATAATTTCTTCTACCGGTAGATTTCTGCGGGCTGCAATTGTGGAAAGTGTATCGCCCCTGCGGACTGTATAATAAATCTGTGCTCTTTTAGCTTCCGATTTTTCTTCAGTATTCTTAGCTTCAGTCTTTGCTTCGGCAGTTATAATCTTATCTCTTGGAATTTTCAAATCCTGTCCGGGTTTTAATTTAGAAGAACTCATGTTATTAAACTCCATAATTTCTTCTACAGTCACATCTCTTGACCCAGCAATTCCTGACAGAGTATCTCCATTATCCACTACATAAAGCTCATAAGATACTTTCTCAGAAATCATTTTTTTCAATAATTCAAGGGTTCTACCTCCAACAATACCATCAACCTGCAGATTATTACTTTCCTGAAAAGATTCGACCGCTACTTCGGTAGTTCGACCAAAAATGCCATCAGTCGAAACATTATAGCCAAGTGTCTCTAAATATTTCTGGACTTCAATTACATCTCTACCTCGATCATTTAATTTAACCTGAAAAGCGGAGGCAGTGATAGTTATTGACAAAAGAAAAACTAATAAAAATATTAGCGTTGTTAAATAGGTATTTTTTTCCATTTCTCCCCTCCTTTCTTTTTTACTCTACTATACATATTTCTAGATAAAACTCAGATTTCCTTTTTATATTTCCCTTTTTTGTTTAAATTTATAAAATTATTCTGTCTCAGGGCCTCATAGATAATAATGGAAACTGAGTTAGAAAGATTCAGAGATCTTAAATCATCTTTCATAGGAATCCTAATACATCTATCAAGATTATTTTCTAATAATTCTTCCGGTAGACCTGCTGTTTCTTTGCCAAATAGAAAATAATCATCATCCTGATATTCAAATTCAGCATATGATTTTGCTGCTTTAGTGGTTGCATAAAAAAAGCGCCCACCTTTATTTTCTTTAAAAAAATGCTCTAAATTATCATAATAACTGATATCTAATTTATCCCAGTAATCAAGTCCGGCTCTTTTTAGATATTTATCTGATGTTGAAAATCCGAGTGGTCTAACCAGATGCAGCTTAGAATCGGTTACTGCACAGGTGCGGGCAATATTTCCGGTATTTTGAGGAATTTCTGGTTCAACAAGTACAATATTCAAGTTTATCACCTTTGTTATATCTATTTTTCTGAATTGATTTTTACTTATCTTCTACAAAAGTTAAATTTCTATTAAACTTCTATTTTTAGACCATCATAAGCTGGACTTACATACTCAGGCAGATAATCATTTAATTTCTGATGGTCAAGTCTGTGAGAGATATGAGTTAAATAACCGTGTTTTAAATTTAAGCTTTCAATCAGCTCCACTGCCTGGTCAACCGACATGTGAGTTGGGTGTTCTTCAAAACGAAGTGCATCAACTGCTGCATATTCTATACCTTCCAGGAGTTTTAAAGAACTCTCAGAGATTTTACTGCAGTCAGTTAGATAGGCAAAATTATTAATCCGGTAAGCAAGTATCTTGTTGTCCCCATGATAGATTGGTACCGGTTGAACTGTTAAATCTTTAAAATGCATCTCTTCTTCAATCTTCTTTAAAATAACCTGGGGAACTCCTCCACCAGGATTTTCTTCGGAAAATATATAAGGAAAAACTTTTTTTATATGATTTAAAGTTTTATGATCACCATATACAGGCATTTCTTTACCCTGAAACCAGTTTAAAGCCCTGATATCATCAAACCCCATAATATGATCTGCATGAGCATGGGTCATCAAAACTGAATCAACATTTTTTATTTTATTAGCAATTAACTCCAGCCTCATCTCAGGCGGAGTATCAATTAACAAATTATATTCTTCACTTTTTATATGAATCGATGTGCGCATCCTTTTATTCTTTGGATTATTTGACTGACACACCTCACAATCACAGGCAATTACAGGTACCCCGTGGGAGGTTCCAGTTCCTAAAAATGTTATTTGCAAAAAAACAACCCCTCTCATTAAAAATTTTAACTTAAAAGAGGGGCATTTGTCAAACATTTAACTAATTTATTTGCTTTAATAATCCCTTATTTCTCAGGAAATTTGCCAGTTTTTTATAAATTAAAACTGTAATAATCGAGTTAATTACTGCTTTGGTTAAATTAAATGGTAAAATTCCGGGCAACATCATCTGTAGAACCTGTTCTCTGGGAATCCCATAAAAGATTGGATTAAAAATCAAATTGGCTCCTGCCATCACAACTGTCATTGCAATTGAACCAATTGCAAGTCCTTTAATTGCTCCGACTTTGTTATGGTGTTTTTGATAAAAATAACCTGCTGTACCCGCAAAGACACCTGTTGCTAGAAAATGCATAAAAGCCCCGAAAGGACCTCCCAGGCCTGTAAATACTGCCATTAAAATTGATAATATAAAGGTAGCCCCAAGTGCGGCAGCTGGCCCAAACATAAATGAAATGATTAAGATTGGAATATCTCCTGGTTCATAAATTAAAAATGGTAAAAACATCGGAAAACGAATCAGCAGCATTAATACCAGTGAAAAAGCTGATAAAACTGCAATTGTAGTAATTCTTTTTGTATCCATCTTTTCTCTCCTCATTGTTTATTTATTATCTCCAATTAAAACAAAAAATTAGCCCATTTTTACAGGGCTAATCAATTATCAAATCTTCTTTATTCCGGACTGTACCGTCGGTACTGGAATTTCACCAGTTCAGCTGAAGCTCGTGGACTATACCACCGGTTTGGAATTGCTTTTAAGCTCACCAGACCCTGAAGATAATATTTTTTTGTCAGTTTTATTATAAGCAATTTTTTCCCAAAAAGCAAATTTTTGATTAAACAGCTGCTTAATTAATTTTTTCAATTTCTACTCCGGGATAAAAATGCTTAATAATCTCCTGGTAATTCCAGCCTGCAGCTCCCATTCCTGCTGATGCTGACTGGTCAAGACCAAGATTATGACCCCAGCCGGAGCCGTAAACATAAAGTTCTTTTAAATAACCATTCTGATCATAGTGGCTGTCAAAATAAAAGCGGCTGCTTTTTAAACCCCCGAGTACTCTTCTGATCTGAGAGACACTGTAATCTTTACTTTCCTGATCACTGTAAATAGTCAGCGAAGTAATTGTACCACCCTGAGCTCGCTCATTGACCTCAATTTTTCTAATTTTATTTAGCTCACTCCTGTATTCTATAACCTCTGCAGGAACTCTTAACTGCCAGCGATAGTTACTGCTGCCAAAATCTTTAGAATAAGATTCTGGAGAAGATAAAAGCCATTGCTGCAGCTCAACCGGGGCCAGTGGAAAATCATAATCATCATTTTTCATCTGATTTGCCCCCCGCAGATAATGTAAATCGGCAGACCAGATTTGATCACTGCGCTCTGTAAAACCACCACTGTTGCTGCTGAAAACAGCTTCAATAACTCTGCCTTCGTAAACTGCACTTTCTCCCTGAGTTGATAAAACTGCTTCTGTAGTGCGCTCATTTTCACTCATTATCCCATTATAGGCTGCACAGTGAACACTTGAACAGAGATCATAACCATCACTGCTGTGGCGTCCTAAATTGCTGAGCGTATAGCTTCTGGCTGCTACAGCCTGAGCCTTTAAGGCTTCCTCCGGCCAGCTGGCATAAATCTCTGAAGGAACTACAGAAATCAAGTAGGGTGTCAGTTCAATCTGATTAATTAGGGTAAACTCTTCTCCCTCACCTTTGATAATCATATTACCTCTGTACTGTCTGTTGCCGCTCCCCTGCCAGAAATACCCCTGTCCATAATTAATATTATAGACATAAAAGGAATAATTTTGCTGACTGCTGTAAATCTGATATTCAAGATCAGAGCTGCCAAGCCTTACCCTTTCCTCTTCAGTTCGAATAAATATTGATCCAGCTTCTATTTCGAGCAGATAATTTTTACGCGGCTCACCTCGATAGATAATTTTACCATCATAAACTACTGAAAAAGAACCTGAATACTGGAAAAGAAGATGCTCATTATTTTCCTGGAGTCCAATTCTCAGCATCTGATTTTCTTTTTGATTTTTTAGTTCTTTAACTTCACGCCAGGAAGCCTCTAAAGTGAACGGGTTAATTTCTTCTGGTTCTTCTTGATCTTCATCATCAGGTTTTAGCTGTGGATATTTATCCTGATATTGATTAATCTTCTGATAGGCTAAGTCTCTATACCAACCATAAGAAAGGGTCCGCTGCCAGTAATTATAGGCTTCAATTTCTTCACCGGCAAGTTCAAGCATCTCAGCCATATTTTTAAAGAGATATGTCTGACCTCGATTTGCCTCATAAGCTGACTGATAATTATTAAATGCCTGCTTAAAATTATTCTTTTTTCTGTTCAGTTCTGCACTGAGCAGATAAACTTCCGACTGATTAACTTTTAAATTGGTGATTTTCATCAAATATTCTTCTGCTTTATCAAGATTATCTAAATCTAAATTATTCTTAATCAAATAATAATATTTCTGATAAAGCATAGATTCCTGCTCAAGCTGCTCATCAAACTTATTTTCCAAAATATAATTTGAGGCAAGCTGGTTGTTGAGCTCATAAAAATTAACTGCCAGATCCAAATAATCCTGGTTTTGATTACTTAAAATAGTTAACTGCATCCGCGTTTTATTTTCTGCCTGTAGTTTATTCTGATCATTATAGACTACAGCCAGATTACGCCTGCTTTCTAAATTAAACGGAGAAAGTTCAATTATCTCCTGATAATAGTTTTCTGCCGCCGAATAATTCCCCTCATAATAAGCTTCTTTTGCTAACTTAAATAATTCATTGATAGTTCTGTCTCTGCTCTCCTGAGCCATGGTTACAGCTAACTTTTCTTCCTGCTGATAAAAATGGTCAGCAACTGGAATTAAAATCCCCAGTAAAAGAGCAGAGATTATTATTAACCTAAAAACTTTTTTCATTAAATACAACTCCTAGTTTAAAGAAGATCACTTGCAATCTCAGCAAGTTCAGATCTTTCTCCTTCCTTTAACATAATGTGACCGGCAATTTTTTGATCATGAAATTTATGAGCAAGATAATTTAATCCATTTTTATGAAAGTTCAAATATGGATTATCAATCTGATACGGATCACCGGTAAAGATTAATTTAGACCCTTCTCCAGCTCTGGTCACTATTGTTTTAACTTCGTGTAACGATAGATTTTGTGCCTCATCAATTATTATAAACTGATCTGGAACAGATCGTCCTCTAATATAGGTTAAAGGTTCAACCTGAATTAAATCTTTATCAAGCAACTTCTGATAGGCGTAATCTGCATTTTTATTGCGGTGAACAATAAAGTCCAGATTATCAAAAATCGGCTGCATCCAGGGGCCCATTTTCTCTTCAACATCACCCGGTAAAAAGCCCATTTCTTTACCCATTGGCTGGATTGGTCGGCCCACAAGCAGCTTGGAATAAGTCTGCTCATCTACCGCCTTTGCCAGACCTGCTGCTATTGCCAGTAGGGTTTTACCTGTACCGGCTTTTCCTGACATAGTCACCAGTTTAATTTCATCATCCAGCAGCAGTTCAAGAGCAAGCTGCTGCTCCCTATTTCTGGCTCTAATTTTTGCCGGCTGACTCTTATTATAGCGGAGAGTAACCAGATTTTCGCCATCGAACCTGGCCAGAGCGGTATTCTTATTTCGATCATCAGCTGTCAGCTGTACAAATTCATTTGGATAAAGTGAGTCATCGAGCTGATCCAGTTCTGCTGGAGAAATTTTTTCTTCCTTAAAAAATTTATCGATTAGCGAAGAGCTGCAGCTAATTTCCTTAAAGCCTGAATATATTTCTTCTTCCTTCAATCTGCTTGAATTATGCTCTTCTGCCTCCAGACCATAGGCATCACAGATTAAGCGCAGATTAATATCATCAGAGATCATTACTACCTTTTTATCTGAGTTTTCTTTCTGAAGGTGAATTGCAGTTGAGATGATTCGATTATCCATCTTACTGGAGCTCAATCCTTCGGGAAGTTCGAGTCCACCATTGATAACAATTTTAATAGTTCCACCTGAATCCAACTCTACCCCGTCGTGCAGATTACCCTTAGCTCTAATTTCTTCTAAAATTCTTGAACTTTCGCGGGCATTATAACCTAAATCTGAACTTTTTGTCTTCAAATTATCAATTTCTTCTAAAACAGCCAGTGGGATAATAACATCATTATCTTCAAAACTATAGATGGCGCGCGGGTCATTTAACAACACATTGGTGTCCAGAACAAATATTTTTTTCATCAAATCATCTCCTCTTTATTTTTTTAAATCAAAGATGAATCTTTTTTTATTTACTTGCTGTAATAAGTACAGAGATTAGAAGCAAAACAATTTTCACAGTCAGGATTTTGTGCTTTACAGAGCGCCCGACCGTGGTCAATTAACCAGTGATGAAAATCTATCCAGTATTTTTTGGGAATTAAATCTGTTAATTCCTTTTCTGTCTGCGAAACATTCTGACCGCTGCTCAAACCCAGACGTTCTGAAACTCTAAAAACATGAGTATCCACTGGAAATGCTGCTTTAAAAAAGGCATTTGCCAGCACAACATTAGCAGTTTTTCTACCCACCCCACTTAATTTTAAAAGTTCTTTGCGGGTCTCAGGAACTTCTCCTCCAAATTCATCCAGCAGGATCCTGCAGGTTTTTAAAATATATTTTGCTTTATTTCTAAAAAGACCAATACTGTTTATTTTTTCTTCTAATTCCTGCTGGCTGAGCTTCAGCATAGCTTCCGGTGTATTGTATTCCTGAAAAAGATCTTCTGTTACCTTATTTACCTGTATATCTGTCGTCTGAGCAGATAAAATAGTAGCAATTAAAAGTTCAAAAGGGGTACTAAAATTTAAAGCTGTACCTGGTTCAGGATAGTGTTCTGAAAATAAATCTACTAATTTTTCTACTTTTTCTTCTTTGCTAATTTTATCAGTCAATTAATTTCCTCCTAAAATCTTACTCTCTTAATCTTATTTTACTTGATATTAACAGAAAAATAAAGTTATCTTATTAAATATTCCTGATTGTTCCTATTATCTAGACATAAAAGCTAAAAAATGATAGTATAATTAAAAGATAAAATATAATTATTATATGAGGTGTTATAAAAATGAAATATAATTTTGGCATAGATATTGATGGTGTTTTGACAGATGAAGGGCCAGATCACAACAGTATCTGGCAGCAGAAAATGAATGAGTTTTTTGATCGTGAAATAACTCTAAAAGAATATACCTATGACCTGAGAAAAGCTTTTGCACTCAGTGATCAGGAATTGAATGAATTTATTCAGGAAAATATTGAAGAAATCTACAGTAATGTAAAGGCAGTTGACAAAGCAAGAAAAATACTTAAAGAACTTTATGACCAGGGACACCGCTTAATTTTAATTACCGCCAGAAGTGAAGAACATCGTCCAATAACTGAAAACTGGCTGCAGGAAAACAATATACCCTATCATGAACTGCACCATGAAGACCAGAAAGCTCCACTGGCTGCAGAGAAAAATATATCTTTATTTATTGATGATAAAAAAGAAAATGCAGTTGAAATAGCAGCCAGAAATATCCCGGTGATTTTAGTAAGTAAATATCATAATCATGATTTTGAAGGTAATGATCAAATAACAAAGGTTAAGGACTGGGATGAAATCAAGACAAATATAGAGCTATTCTTCTCTAAAAACACTCATTCCAGTAAACTCTCTTAAAATTGAAGTAACAGGAACCTCATTATCAGGTATAGCTTTAAAATTGCTTAAGATTTCGAGCAGCCGCTGTGCCTGATAATAGTTTTTATTTGTTTTATCAATCTGTTTTAATAAAGGCTCGACATAATTTTTGAGGACTGAAAGCTCATAAATCAAAGCTGAATTAAACATTACATCTGCATTTTCCTGGTAGGGGAAAATGTTTTTTTCTTCTCCCTTACGGACACTCTTCCATAAATTCAAGGTCTCAGATGCCGCCAGGTTTCGGTACTGATTATCTCTTACAATTCTTCTGATTAATCTTGTATCAGTTGTTGGAATCCTGTTATGACAGTCAATATTTAACTGGGTGAGAGCACTAATATAAATTTTAAATTTTAAATCCTGTGGGATAACTTCGGTCAATTTATCATTCAAGCCGTGAATTCCTTCAATTAAAATTGGCTGGTCATCTTCCAGTTTTAGATATTTTCCGCTTTTTTCTCGGACACCTTTTTCAAAATTAAATTTTGGAAGTTCAACTTTCTCTCCCTGAATTAACTTTAATAAATGATCATTAAAAAGTTCTAAATTAATGGCATTTAATGACTCAAAATCAGGGTTCCCGTTTTTGTCAACTGGAGTATTTTCGCGATCAACAAAATAGTCATCTACTGAAATCTGAACCGGCCTTAAACCATTAATTTTAAGCTGAGTTGAAAGACGATGAGTAAAAGTAGTTTTACCTGATGAAGTGGGTCCGGCAATTAAAATTATCTTATTTCTGGGCATCCCACTTTTTATTCTATCTGCAATCTCTGCTATTTTTTTCTCATGCAGGGCTTCTGCTATCCTAATCAGCTCATTATATTCTTTGTTTTCAATCAGCTGATTTAATTCTACCACATCATTAACGCCAAGAATTTTGCCCAGACGCTCATATTCTAAAAATATATTAGCCAGTTTAGGCTGCTCAATAAATTTAGGAACTTTTTTGCTGCTGAAAAATTTGGGGAATAATAAGACAAAACCTGGGATTCTCAAGTGGAGATCGAATTCTCCTAAATAAGAAGTAGAAGGAACCATATTATAGTAAAAATAATCATAGTAACCGTCAAGCTCATAAAGAGTATAATAATCCTTGTCCTGTTCTTTAATTAGTTCACTTCTAAAAGAACAGTTTTCATTTTTTATAATCTCCAGAACCTCTTTTTTATTTAACCGGTGTTTTTTTATCTTATAGTCAGCTGCAATGATTTCCTGCATCCTCTTTTTTACTTTATTTAAATCATTTTTGCTTAAACTGCTTTTATTTTCAAGTTCACAGTAGATACCGTTGCTGATTGAAATCTCAATCTTTAAAACAGCTTCCGGAAAAATTTCGTATATTGCTCTGGCGAGGACCAGATAAAGACTTCGCCTGTAGATTCTATTTCCCAGTTCTGAATTTATTTTAACTGTTTTGATTTCTGCATCTTGATCAAGTTCTTCATTTAAATCATAAACTTCATTATCTATAATAACAGCCATTACATCCTTTGGCTCTTTAATTTTACTCTCTTCGATTATTGCTTCGATGCTCTTTTTTTCAATAACTTTTAATTTTTCTCCATCTAAATTAATATTCATTCTCTTCTCCTTTCTGCTCCAATAAACTAAAGATCAGCTTTTGATATTTGCTGTTATTTTCAGCTGCAGCTGTCTTTTTTACAAGCTCTTTTGCCCGCTGATAATTTATTTTAAGCAGTGCCAGCACAGCATAATAACGGATTATAGGCGAATTATCCTGGAGCTTTTTTTGAACTGCCTCAAAATATTTCTCATCTTCTAAATTAGAAACAGCAATAAGTGCATTTCTCAGTAAGATTCTGCTGCCCCTCCACATAATTGCAGTATTTTTAAGTTCAGATGGAGGATTATTTCTTTCAATTTCTAAAAAATAATTTAATTTTTTATCAAAAAAACTCAATTCCGGCTGAGTTATTTGCTCTTTATTAACATTATATGGGCACTTGGTCTGGCAGGCATCACAGCCCCAGATATGGGTGCCGATTTTATTTACTTCACTTTTAGATAAAATTCCTTTTTTTTGAGTTAAATAAGAAATACAGACTTCCCCATCAAGTAAGTACTCATCTTTAAGAGCTCCCCCCTCACAATTTTGAAGGCAGATCTGACACTGGCCGCAGTCAAGCTCAAGCGGCTCATCTTTTTCTATCTCCAGATCTGTAAAAAGTTCACCCAAAAATAAATATGAACCCAGCTCTGGATTAATCAGCATTGAATTTTTACCGATAAAGCCAATTCCTGCTCTTTTTGCCAGCGCTCTTTCTAAAAAAGGGGCTGTATCAACAAATATTTTATAATTAAAATCTCTATTTAATTTCTGCTGCAGTTCTAATGCCAGTTTTTTAAGCTTCTGCTGCAGGTAATCATGATAATCTTCAACAGTCACATAATTGGATAAAAAAGGACTGGCTCCACCATTATTATAACTGATTGCTGTTACAATAATCGAATTTAAATTTTCAAATTGCAGAGCTGGTTTTGTCAGCTGATCAAGATCCCGGTTTGTAAAAGGCTGGGGCCAGTACTCAGTCTCTGCTCTTTTTTCTAAAATCAATCTTTCCTCAGTGAGCTCACTGCCGTCTGTAATACCACAGAGATCAATTTTTAATTCAGCTGCAGTTTTTTTGACTAACTTATTGATCTGCATTTTGTTCTAATTCCCTTTCTTTTTTTAAAAGATATATGCTATAGATAATTCCAGCTGCCGCTGAAATCAAAGACCAGAAAAAATACATACTTTCACCGCCGGCAAGCTGATATATTTTACCGCCAATCAGACTGCCTGATATAGCACTAACTCCCATAAATACTCCGGCATAGATATTCTGTCCGGTAGCTCTAAATTTTTCCCCACTAATCTGGTCCACATAATCTACTCCAACCGCAAAAAAGAGGCCAAAAGTTATGCTGTGCAGAAGCTGAGATAATAAAATTATCGGATTAGATGGAAAAAGTGAGAGCAGCAGCCAGCGTATCATAAACCCGATGCTGATCACTGCAATAATTTTACTGAATTTATTGTTTTTGATTATCCTGTCGGAAAAAAAGAAAGCTAATATCTCACTGGCCGAAGAAATTGTGAGAGCAATACCAACCAGAAACTCCCCACCTCCATGATCAATAATATAGAGCGGAAAATAGCTGTAGTTGGCATTCATCGCAGTCTGAAGAATAAATACAAAAAATAAAAAGTAAAGCAATCTTTTTTTTCTAAATATTTTCTTGAAATCACCAGGGTTTAAGACTTCAATTTCTCTTTTGCTTTTTGGTAAAAATTTAAGCAGAAATATTGATAAAATTAAAACCACTGCATAAACATAAAATAAATTAGCAGATGAGGTGCTTTCCAAAAAATAACCTAAAAAAGAAACTGAAAGCATATAACCTGCTGACCCCCACAGTCTAAACTTACCATAGTGATTAGAATTATCTCCAAGATAATCTAAAAGTAAACTGTCAGATAAGGGGACAATCGGGTTCTGAAATAAAGTGTAAAAAAACATTAAAAGCATTAAAAATTTAAATGATCCTGTCTGAGGGAATAACAGCACTGTAGTCAGGGTACCAAGCAGAGTTATAAATAAAACTTTTTTATTCTCATGAAAGTAGTCGGTTAAAAATCCCCAGAAAGGCATCAATAAAAGAGCAAAAAATCTGGGGATGGCATTAACCAATCCTATTTGGAAAGAATCAAGACCCGCATCCTGGAAGTAGATATTAAAATAGCCAAAGGCGGCCATTGTAATATAAAATATAAAGTTATACAGCTTAAAAGCCAAACAAATCAGTCCTCATTTAAAATAATCGATTCAACCATAAAGTCCTTATTAAATACTTTATCTGAATATGCAAGCAGTTCTTCTAGAGTTATATTTTCAATTATTTCTGCCAGCTCAAAAATATCAATTCCCAGTCGGCGGTAATTAACAAATTCTGCAGCCAGATGGTTAAAGTTATTAAACAACCTGATAAAGCTGCCCTGATATTTTCTTTTTATCCGCTGAAAATTATCCCTAATTTCATCATGGTCAATATCAACTAACTTTTCTTTGATTCTTCTGCGCATCTGATCCGGTTTGTTACTCTCCCCATGCAGATGAACATAGGCATAATCAGGCTTTTTATGATAGGTACAGGAAAAGCTGTTGTCAATAATTCCCTCGTCATATAGCTGGTTATAATTTTTACTGCTGCGGCCAAAAACTATATCTAATAGCAGATTTACAATATATTCCTTTTTGATTATCTGAGCCGGTTCTTCACTTTTCACCGGGTCTTTAAAGGCAATCTGAACCATCGGCCGAGAAATATTCATTTTTTCTTCAACCAGTTTCTTGGCAACTTTTTCTGGTTCCTCCTGAATAATTCTAACTGGATTTTTAAAATGAGGAAAATGCTTTTTGGATTGATTTTCTCTAATCAAATTTATAATCCGTTTTGGATCAAGGTCCCCAATTAAGATTAAATCCATATTTGAAGGCAGATAAAAGTTATAATAACAGATATATAAATCCTCAGGAGTAATCGACATCACACTTTCTTCAGTCCCGGCTATATCGTTTTTGACTGGATGGTTGGAATATAAAGCAGAAAGCAAATTAAAATAGGATCTCCAGTAAGGGTTATCCTGATACATTTTAATTTCCTGAACGATAATCCCCTTCTCTTTTTTTACATTTTCATCACTGAAATATGGTTCCTGAACAAATTCAATTAAGTTAATTAGAGAATCTTCAAAATTACTGCTGCTGGAGAAAAGATAATTTGTGCTGTCAAAATTAGTATAAGCATTTGCAGATGCACCGAGATCAGCAAATTTATCAAAGATGCTCTCTTCTTTATCCTCAAAAAGCTGATGTTCTAGAAAATGGGCAATCCCCAGAGGCATATTTCTTCTGCGGCCATTTTTAACATCAATAAAATCTATATCATTTGAGCCAAAATCCACTGAAAGCATTGCATACTGTTTTACATAATCCTTCTTGGGAAAAATATAAATATTTAAGCCGTTATCCAGTTTTTCTTTAATTAATGTTTCATCCATATTTTTATTGTATATGCTCTCCAAAATAATCAATCCTCACTTTTTAGTAAATATATTGTATCCATCTTTAATTTTTCAGCAACAGCTATTATATCTTCCCTGTTTACTGCTTCAACTCCCTTAATTGTCTGGTTAATTGATTCTTCCTTATTATTGACCAGACTTAAAAGAAAATGAGCAGAAAGAGCTTTATTGCTGTCTAAATCCTGTTTTAAATGGTTGATAATACTTTTTTTAGAACGCATAAATTCTTCTTCACTGAAATCACCTGCTGCTACTGCTGCAATTTCTTTTTTTACAAGTTCAATTACTTTTTCTTTATTTTCAGCGTTAATTCCACTGTTAATCAAAAGTAGACCCTTAGTTGTCTCAATAGAAGAACTAACATAATAAGCCAGACTTCTTTTCTCTCTAATCTCCTGAAACAGTCTGGAGTGAGTTGAGCCTCCAATTAAACTGTTAAATACAAGCAGCGAATAATAATCAGGCATTTTACGGGTAATGCCGGTTCTAAAACCAATCGATAATCTTGCCTGATTTACTCTTAACTCCTGCTCATAAAAATCTATTTTTTTATCACGGTAGACGACTTCAGTCTGCTCATCAAAAATATCGTCTCCCGCCTGCAGCTCAGTATTCTCAAAAAGATCATTGACAAAGCTGCTCTTAAAATTACCTACTAAAAAGAGTGACCTTTTAGCCTGGCTGAGTATTTTCTGGTAATGATCGAAAAGCTCCTGGTTGCTAATTTGATCAAGTACTGAAACTGATCCCATTTTATAGATACCATATTTTTCATTTTTACACATTCGGGAAAGGCAATTTTCGACCGTAAAACTGTATTTATCATTAATTAAGGATAAAATATCCTGTTTTAGAATCTCTTTTTCCTGCTTAAAATATTTTTCATTAAATTTACCTGCTTCAGTTAACGGATTAAAGATTATATCATTTAATAAGTTAAAGGCATCTATAGTTAAATTGCTTTTATGAGTTAAAAACTTTTCGTTGACCATCTCCAGAGAAAATCTTAAAATTTGATTTTCCCCTCTTTTAAGGATGTTAAAACTCATATTTGAGCCATATAAATTTTCTAACTGGGTCTTAATTAGTTGATTGTCCTTATAATTTTTTGATCCCCTTTCCAGTACTGAAGGGATCAGGGCATTCATGGCTGCCTCTTTTTCGTTCTTAAGAGGCAGCATGAAATATACCTGGATCAGGTTTGTTTTGAATTTATCTGTTGCCAGATGGTGTAAATTAAATCTATTCTGATAGCTTTTAAATTCTAAGTCATTCATAAATAATTACTCTCCTGTTCTGGATAATTGGTTTAAAATTTCTCCTAATTCTTCTATTAGTTCTCCGTATTCTGCAAAATTACCATCCTGCAGAGCCTGCTGTGCCTGCTGATATAAATCATTGGCTTCAGTGATTAATTCTGCACTGCTGGTCGGCATTAAGTCAGTTTTATCTGTATCCTGCTGGCTCTGATCAGGCTGTACATCTGAAGCCTCATCTTCGACTCCAGCTGTTTCTTCTACATCTAAACCTGTTTCTTCCTGCAGTTCTTCTACATCTTCTTCCGGTACAGCCAGGCCTTCTCCTTCTTCAAGCATTGCCCTCAGAGCATCTTCTAAGTTTTCGCGCATTATTATCTGGTTTTTATAAGAAACAATTACTCTTCTTAATTCGGGAATACCGCCGCCTTCAGCCTGCAGGAATATTGGCTCTACATATAAGACACTATTATTAACAGGAATCACCAGCAGATTTCCACGAATAACATCTGAACCACGCTGACTCCAGAGGGTTAAGAGCTGTGATATCTCAGATTCCTGATCAATTCTGGATTCAATCTGGTTGGGACCATAAACAAGCTGATCTTTAGGGAATCTGTAGGTGAATAATTCACCGTAATGTTCTCCATCATTTCGCGCTGCCATCCAGGCCACCATATTATCTCTATTTGATGGGGTAAAGGGAGACATTAAAATAAACTCTGCCTTATCTTCACCAGGAAGCTGATTCATTATATAATACGGCTCAACTGGAACTGTTGATCCCTGGTAATTTTCCTGTGGAATCTCCCAGACATCCTCCCTGTTATAATAAACTACCGGGTCTTCCATATGATAGTTTTTATAAATCTGAGTCTGGATCTTAAATAAATCCTGTGGATAACGAAGATGTTCCCTGATAGAATCAGGCATTTCAGCTCCTGGTTTGAATAAATCATCAAAAATCTTCGCATAGGTTTGGGCAATTGGATCTTCTTGATCAACAATATAATAATCTAAAGTACCATTATAGGCATCTACAACTACTTTGATCGAATTGCGGACATAATTTTCTCTGCCATTATAAGGTTGAGAATAAGGATAAAGACCGGTAGTTGTATAGGCATCATAGATCCAGAATAGCCTTCCTTCTGCATTTATTATATAAGGGTCATTATCGTACTGCAAAAATGGTGCTGCTTTCCTAACTCTCTGATGGATATTACGTGTATACATTATCTGACTCTGGTCATTAATATCGTCTGATAATAAAATTTTCATTGTATTAAAGCGCAGAGCAAAAATAGATTTTCTAAGAATATTAGAAATTTCTACACCACCGGTACCTTCATACTCAGTAAAGACATTTTCAGAACCCATGGGATAGTGAAACTCTGTTTCATCTGTATTTACAATTACATAATTATCAGTTTTTTCTCCATAATAAATTGAAGAATTATCCAAATTAATATTTTCGTTATTAACTTTAGGTGGAATATCCTGAATCAAAAATTCAGGCTGTCCATTAGCTCTTACCTGACCGCCCGGACTCATTGTAACTCCAAGACCGTGAGTATACTTTAATGTTTTATTAACCCAGGTTTGAGCCTGTGAGGCAAGTGCATTTTGATCAAGTTCTCTGGCACCCAGCATCACCTGAGTATAATCATCTCCCAGCTGATAGCGGTCAATATCAATATCTTCAAAAGTATAATACTGTCTTAAAGCCTGGAGCTGATTATAAGTATCCTGTAAGGGCCTGTAATCCCAGAGCCTAATATTATCTACTACAGTCTCATACTCCATTAACTCATCATAAGTTAAATCATCATCTGAGAGCACAAAATCATCAGTTTCAACATCATCAAGTCCATAAGCCTTTAAAGTCATCTGAATATTATTTTCTATAAATTCTTCTTCTCTATTAATTTCATTTGGTTCAACACTGTACTGCTGGACAAAGGCGGGATAAACACCTGTAAAAATAATTGAAAGAAGAACCCAGGCTCCAATTCCCCAGACCAGCGGCTTATAATTATTTTTAAATAAACTGTAAAGTACTGCCAGAGCAACAAAGATTACTGTTACAAATAAAACTCTATATCCCAACAAATTAGCATTTACATCAGTGTAGCCGGCACCGAAAACAACTCCGTCTGCAGAAAATAAAATATTGTACATCTGAAGTCTGTAATCCCAGGCTTTAAAAAGCAAAAAGACAAATACCAAAATTGACATGTGTTTTTTTGCTCTACTGCTTAATTTACCTGAAATTTCACTAAAAGAGTGAATACCAGTAAAGATAATATAAATTGCTCCAACTAAAATTAAAGAAATTACTATAACTACCATTCCCATTTCTCGTAAAAAGGAGTAGAAAGGCAGCGAAAAAACATAGAAGGAAATATCATTATTAAATATTGGATCAACAGTGTTAAATTCAGTTTTATTTAAAAACTTTAAGACCATTTTCCAGCTTTCACTAGAAATTGAAGAAAATAAAAAACCAAAAACAATACTGGCTAAAAGATAAATTAAATTCAACCTTTTTTTATTTAACCATTCAAAAATTTGATTTCTTTCTTCGCCAAATAAATTTTCAACTTTTGAATCTGTTTGAACATTAATAAATTTGTTGATCGGTTTTTTGGTAAAATGAAGATTGAGATAAATGACAGCTGCAAAGACCACCCCGATCAGCAGCCTTAAAATGAAATTGGAAAGAAACATAATTGTAAATGTTTTTTCAAAGTTTAATTCCTTAAACCAGAGCCAGTCTGTATAGATATTCGCCCCGGTTGAAATGAAAATAATTAACAAAATAGCAGCGATTGCAAAAATGGAGAGAAAAAATTTAATTGTTTTACTCATAATTTTCTCCTTTCAGATTTTAAGCTAATAATTTTATTTACTTTAATTTATCAGCAATTTTTAATGCTCGTTTTTCTGCTTCATAATAAATTTTTTCCTGATCAAGCGTTTTTAAGATCTTATTTTCCATTAAAACTTTCCCTGCAGCTATAACAGTGTCTACACCTGTACTGTCAGCTGCATAAAATAAATTGGATAGGTTATTGTGGTGGGGATAGAAAAAGGATTTATCTTTGATGTCTATTAACTGTAGATCAGCCTGATAGCCTTCCTCAATCAAACCCACTTCAGTTAGAGCAAGGGCTTCTGCCCCATTTATAGTTAAAAGCTCTAAAATTTCAGCAGCGGCTACTGCTGTTGGATCACTGTACTTAATCTTCTGCAGATAAGAAGCCATCTTTGCTTCTTTGAGCATATCCAGTGAGTTATTGCTGGAAACTCCATCAGTACCCAGGCTGACATTGATTTCATTAGCTAAATATTTTTTAACTGGTGCAATTCCATTTGCCAGTTTGGCATTACTCATAGGATTGTGGGCAATCTGAACCTTTTTATTTCTTAAAATCTCCAGATCTCCCGGCTTCAGATGGACACAGTGTGCAGCCAGAACGTGATTATCAAAAAAATCAAAATCTGCTAAATATTTAATCGGTGAGCTCTGATAATTATCTATAAAATCATCAACTTCCTTTTTACTTTCAGAAAGATGAATATGAATTGGCAGTTTATTTTCCCGGGCCAGCTCTTTTATTTGTTTTAAATAATCTCGCCCACAGGTATAGGGAGCATGTGGAGCCAGCATAGTTGTAATTCTGCCGTCAGCTTTACCATTATAATTAAGGGCAAAATCCAGAGCTTTATCTAAACCTTTCTGACCATCATTGGCTTCGATCAGCCCCTCTGCTAGAACAGCTCTAATTCCGCTTTTTTTAACTATTTCTGCTACTCGATCCATCGCAAAATACATATCAGAAAAGGTTGTAGTTCCGGTTTTTATCATTTCAATTACAGCCAGTGCTGTTCCCCAGTAAATATCTTCAGCATTAATCTCTGCCTCAAAAGGCCAGATTTTATTCTGCAGCCACTTATCCAGCGGCATGTCATCTGCATAACCCCGCATTAAAGTCATAGCAGCATGAGTGTGGGTATTAACATAACCGGGTAATACTATTTTACCGGCAGCATCAATTAAATAATCATATTCTTTAACCTGATCTATTAGAGACATTTTCTCAATTTTTTTGATAATCTGATCTTCAATCAAAATAAATTGATCCTTTTTGGGATCCGAAAAAGGACTATAAATTTCTGCAATATTTTTAATTAAAATTTTCAAATTTTACATCCTCTCCAGCAAAATTTATTTAAATACTTTTTTATAAGCTCTATAAGAATAATCCAGAGCAGAATAAATATTAATTGGGATTACAATATAAAATAAGCTGTTGCCAAAAAAATTAACATCTAATAGTTTTAAAGCAATTGCCAGATACAATAGGGATATAGATAATTTGCCAATAAAGCTGGGGTTAATAAAATTAAGACCATATATATAAGTTATTATTCCAGATAATAAAATAAATAATTCTCGTATTAAAATTATAAATGAGATAAAACGGGGGATAATATTTAAATAAATTAAGACCAGTAAAATACTTATTATTGTTAATTTATCTGCCAGTGGATCAAGTAATTTTCCTATTTTTGATTCCAGATTATATTTTCTGGCAATATAACCATCCAGAAAGTCAGTAAGAGCAGAAAAAGCAAAGAATCCCGCTGCTGCTATAATATTTCCCTGGACAAAATGGTATAAATAAACCGGTATTAAAAAAATTCTAAAAAAAGTTATATAATTGGGGATTGTAAACAAAATTATCACTCCAGGGAATTAATTATTCTCATATTCTTCTTTACCAATAATTTTACCAGCTTCTATTTCCTGATTAATAATATTATATCGTTTATCAAACTCCAGGTGAAGATTAATTTTATTATAACATTTATCACAGACTACTACTTTAGAAATTTCATAGGCAGCATCCCGATTATCTTCATAAACTTTCTGGATATCATAACTTTTTCTAAATAAAAGTTTCATCTGATTCCCACATTTATCATCTTCAACATAAATCTCAATCAAATTGGACTGATTTCCACCAGCAAAAATAGACTTTATTTTATCAAAAATTCCCATCTTCTCTCCTCCTATTAATGAAAATAATCAAAGATAAGTAATTAAAGAGATATACCTAAAAATAGATATATCTCTAATTTTAATTATTCTTCTCCATCAGCTTCAGCAGCAGATTTAGTTCTAGCTCCAAGTTTGTCATCCATCATAAATAATCCCTGGGTTGAATCTCCAACCAGTTTTAATTTATCGACAATTTCGCCCACTGAATCCTCTTCTTCTACCTGCTCATCTACAAACCACTGCAGGAAGGAATGAGTTGCATAATCATTTTCCTCGTCTGCTAGAGCAACTAAATCATTAATCATTGCGGTTACTTTTTCTTCATGAGCAAGTGAATCCTCAAAAACTTCCAGATTAGAATCCCAATCACTTTTTGGTTTATCTATACCCTCAAGAATAACTCTGCCGCCTCTTTCATTAACAAAATCATAAATCTTGCGGGCATGTGCCATTTCTTCTTCAGCCTGCAGGTCCATCCAGCGTGAAAAACCCGCTAAACTTTTATCTTCAAAATAGGCAGCCATAGACTGATATAAATAAGCGGAATAAAGTTCTGCATTAATCTGTTCATTTAAAGCTTTTTCTACATTTTCTTTTAACATAATATTACCTCCAAATTTATAATTTAAAAATCTTCTTCATTATTATTTATTCAACAATAGTTACTAATATCCTGCTTTTTACAGCTTAATTATCTGATTTCAGATTATTAATTTTTTCTAAATATTTATCCATCTTAAATTTTCTTTCCAGTCCCCTGGAATTCATATATCTTACTTTACCAAAAATATCTCTTTCCGTCCAGGCGCGATCATGTTTAGAAAATACCCAGGCTACTCCGGCATAACTGTTTGGATCCCTTCCGTCGAGTGAATATTTATTATTCAGCTTTAAAGCCCCTTGATAGGCCTCTTCTGGATCAGCGGTCCACTCCAGAATTTTTTTGCCCCAGTACATCCGCATATAATTATGCATCTTTCCGGTAATTACCATTTCCTTTTGAGCAGCATTCCAGTATTGATCATGGGTTTCTGCCCTTTCAAGTTCCTGATAATCGTAAATATATTCTCTCTGATCATCCTGATGTTCCATCAGCGACTGATAAGCCCAGTCACTTAAAATATCCTTTAAACCGCCGTCATAGTTTTTATTATAGTAGACAAAGTTAAATGAAAGCTCCCTGCGGACAATTAACTCTTCTAAAAAGGGCTCAGCATCATCTTTAGAATTGATTGCTGCCAGCCCTACCTCCTGAGCTGATATCTGGCCAAAATGCAGATAGGGGCTTAAATCAGATTGATAGTTAAGGTGGGGAATATTTCTTTTTTCCTCATAATCATTTAATTTATGCTGAATAAAATCATCCAGTTTTTTTCTAGCTTCCCGGTAACCACCTTTAAAGTAGTCACTATAAGATTTTTTTTGCTCAAAGTTCATTTTTCCCAAATAACTATCCAGATCAGTAACTAATTCTAACTCATTATTTTTTATTTTTATCTCAGTTTTATTCTGCAGTTTTTCCCGCTGATATTCTACTAAATAATCAGCTCGAATTTTATTAATCTTTTTTCGGATTGTATAGGCTGCATACTCTTCTTTTTCACTCACTTCTGCTACCGGGCAGACTAAATTGCTTTCCACCAGATAAAAAGGTACAGAGATCCTCTCAGCAGCCTTTTCTTTCCACTGACGCAGATGTTTAAGGTAAACTTTTTCGCTGACCACTAAAGATGCATCTTCAACAATTTTTTCTATATCATCAATTTGATGATAATTAAAGAGATAAAAGTTAAGATCTTTATTAGCTAAGTTGGCTTTTATTTCTTTTAAGCCCTCAATCATAAATTTAAAATGTCCAAATTCTGCTTCTGGAAAATCTGAATTTAATAAGAAAAATATTAAAAGAGGCTGATTTAATTGATTTGCTCTTTCAACTGCATACCCCAGGGCCTGGTTATATTCCAGGCGCTGAGATGACTGCATCCAGTAAGCAACAAATTCTTTTTCCTTTAATTCAGCCTCATTAATTTTTTCTATTCTATTTTCTTTAACTAACACAGTTTTGTCCCCTGATCAAAGTGAACATCCAGCTGTGGGTAAGGTATGCCAATTCCAGCTTCATCAAAGGCATCTTTAACATCTTCATGCATGTCAAAATAAACATCCCAGTAATCAGGACCCTTAACCCAGACTTTACAGGCTATATTAACTGAACTGCCTGCATGTTCGGTAACTCGAATTAATGGCTCCGGATCATCCAAAATAAGTTCATGTTTATCAGCAAGCTCTTTTAAAAGAGTAATTGCCTCGTGAAAATCATCATCATATCCTATACCAAAGGTTAAATCAACTCTTCTTTTATCCATTGCTGAATAATTAGTAATACTATCAGTAGCTACATTTCCATTTGGAATAAATATTTTCTTATTGTCAAAAGTTGTCAGGATAGTGTAAAGAATTTGAATTTCCTGCACCTTTCCCTTATATCCAGACACTTCAATAACATCCCCGGCAGAAAAAGGTCTAAATATCAGCAGCATAACCCCACCAGCAAAGTTAGATAGACTTCCCTGTAGAGCAAAGCCAACAGCAAAAGAAGCTGCACCAAGTACTGCTACAAAAGAAGTTACTTCAATCCCAATTGTAGAAGCAATAGAAATAAACAGCAGGATTAATAAAACTGCCCTGGTAATAGACATTAAAAAACTGGTCAATGTTCTATCAAATCTGCCCTGAACATTTTTTTCCAGAACTTTAATAATAAATTTAATTACCCATAAACCAACTAATAAAAATACAATGGCTAATAACAATTTCATTCCGTAATTTGCAACTATCGATTGTAAACCACCTGTAATTTGATCCATATCATTTCCCCCTTCAATCTTGTTATAATAAAATAAAATTTATCTAGCTTACTATATTAATTTCTAGTTAAATACTTACATTCCTGCAAAAGATTAAAATTATTTAGTTATGATATGAAATAAAAAATCCTTATTCATAATTTCTTTGAAATCAGGAATAAGGACTTTTAGGATAGAAAAAAAGAAGAACCGGAAATTTCCGGTCCCTCAATAAGTAATATTATTTCTTAAACATCAACTGTTTCTTTAAAAGACTTACCACTTCTAAATACAGGCACTTTACGTGCTGGAATCTGAATCTCTTCCCCAGTTTGAGGGTTACGTCCTTTTCTGGCACTTCTATCTTTTACTTCAAAAGTACCAAAACCGATTAATTGAACATTATCACGCTTATCTTCTGCTTTCTTAGCTTCAGATTTTAAGTGGTTCATGATAGTATCAATTGTTTCGTTAACAACTTCCCCTGTATCTTTTTTAGTGACACCTGTTTTTTCTGCAACGGCATCAATAAGTTCATTCTTAGTCATGGAAATTCACCCCCTTTTAAAACTAAAACTTTTTGCTGTCATTATTTATTATTCTCGCTATAACAGCGATTTCCTGCTTAATTAAAGAAAAAATTTATAATTTTTCTAGATTTTCCATAAAGAATTATCTACAGCTGATTCCATTTCGGGTTTTTTGCTCCTCAACATCAGCTCTTCAACTGCCTGATAGGGATCTTTGCTTTCAAATAAAACCTGATAAACTTCTTCAGTAATAGGCATTTCTAAATCTATTTCTTCGGAGTTTAACCACCTATAAATTGCTCTGGCAGTTTTAACTCCCTCTACAACCTGGTTAACCTTTTCTTTTGCTTCTAAAAGAGTTTTCCCCTTACCAATTTCAATTCCAAAACGGCGGTTGCGGCTGTGCATACTGGTACAGGTAACTACAAGATCGCCCATACCCGACAGGCCAACCAGCGTTAAGTCACTGGCACCATGATAGTCAACAAAACGGCTCATTTCATTTAAGCCCCTGGTAATTAAAGCAGCACGAGTATTATCACCAAAATCAAGACCGTCACAGATCCCACTGGCCACAGCAATTACATTCTTTAAGGCTCCACCCAGTTCTACCCCTTTAATATCAGGGTTAGTGTAGACCCTAAAATTTTTAGACATAAATAAATCCTGAACTCTTTCAGCTGCATCTTTACTATGGGCTGCCGAAACTATCGCTGTTGGCAGTTTTTCCATAACTTCTTCTGCATGGGTTGGTCCAGAAAGAACAACTACATTCTCAAAACCAGCTTCTTTTATCATTTGCGAGTTAGTTTTAAAAGTTATTTCGTCAATTCCCTTGGCAGTAGAAACCATTATTGTCTCAGAACTGATAAGTTTTTTTAGTTCTGCTAATATACCTGTTAAAGCCTGTGTTGGTACTGAAATCACCACTAGGTCTGTATTTTCCAGGCTTTCTTTTAAATTACTGAAAGCTCTCAATTTACTATTCAGCTTATAGTCAGGAAAATATTTAAAATTTTTCTGTTCCTGATTAATTGAATCAACAACTTTCTGATCTCTGGCGTAAATGCTTACTTCTTCACCATTTTCAGCCAGCAGATTAGCCAGAGCAGTACCCCAGCTGCCGGCACCAATTACTGTAATTTTTGAACTCATTACTCTTTACCACTCTTCCCCAGTTTATCTGGATCCATTCTGTTTTCTTCACCTTTTAAAAGCCGCTTTATGTTTTCACGGTGAGTATACATTACAAAAAGTGATAATAAGGCTGCAAAAAATACATGCTTCCCCTCAAAAGAACTAAAATAAAGTGTCAAAGGGAGTGACATCGAACCAATAATTGACCCCAGAGATACATAGCGGGTTGTAAATACCAGCAGGATCCAAATTACAGCATAAATTAAAAAGGCAAGTGGATATAAGCGCAGAATTACACCAAAGGTTGTAGCAACCCCCTTACCACCGGAAAAGCCAAGAAAAATTGACCAGTCATGACCGGCAATGGCAGCAACAGCAACAAATAAAATGGCTGTTGAAAGGCTGCTTCCGAGAATCATCTGTCCGACCATAACTCCTAAATATCCTTTTAATATATCAAAAACTGCAACTAAAACACCGGCTTTTATGCCCATTACTCTGGCAACATTTGTAGCTCCAATATTTCCACTACCATATTCCCTAACATCTTTTTTCATTACATATTTTGTTAATAAAAAACCGG
The DNA here is from genome assembly GCF_003053565.1 of Halanaerobium saccharolyticum. Taxonomy (GTDB): domain Bacteria; phylum Bacillota; class Halanaerobiia; order Halanaerobiales; family Halanaerobiaceae; genus Halanaerobium; species Halanaerobium saccharolyticum_B. The sequence goes on from NZ_QAXS01000011.1 coordinate 29,491, forward strand.
ATGGTATTGACCCGATTAGATAACTTAATAATATCGCAATAAATACCTGCATGATAACCTCCTAGTTTCTCTGTTTTAATTTAAAGTTCATTGGATTTCCCACATAACCAAAGGCTTCTCTGAGTACATTTTCCAAATATCTCTGATAGGCAAAATGCATTAAATTAGGATCATTGACAAAGAAAACAAAAGTTGGAGGTTTTACACCAACCTGACTGCCGTAATAAATTTTCAGCCTTTTTCCTTTTCTACTTGGCGGCTCACGCAGCTGTACAGCTTCGGATATAACCTCATTTAAAATTCCAGTTTTTACCCGCAGATTACTCTGATCAACCACAAATTCAAGCAGAGATAAAAGCTCATCTATTCTCTCACCTGTTAGAGCAGAAATATAGGTGACTGGCACATAATTTAAAAACTTTAACTGATAATAAACTTCGTCAGTATAACGCTCCATAGTTTTAGAATCTTTTTCCATCAGATCCCATTTATTAATTGCAATAACCATTGCCTTACCCTCATCATGAGCATAACCGGCAATTTTCTTATCCTGATCTGTTACACCTTCCTGTGCATCAATCATCATTAAAACTGCATCAGCACGATCAACTGACCTCAGTGCCCTCAGATTACTGTAATATTCTACATCTTCTTTAACCTTTGACTTTCTTCTCAGACCGGCTGTATCAATAAAATTAAATTGAATATCCTTCCATTCAATTAAAGTATCAACTGCATCTCTGGTTGTTCCCGGCATATCACTGACAATTACTCTTTCTTTGCCAATCAAATGGTTAACCAGACTTGACTTACCAACATTAGGTTTACCAATTACTGCAATATTAATTTGATCATTATCACTGTCTTCTACTTCACTTTCCGGCAGCTTAGCAGTTACTTCATCCATCAGCTCACCGGTGTTTTTACCGTGCTCAGCTGAAATCAAAACTGGATCACCAAAACCAAGAGAATAAAATTCCCAACCAATCTCTTCCTGATTAGAAAAATCCTCAACTTTATTTACTACTAAAATGACTTCCTTGTTAGTTCTATATAAAAGCTGAGCAATATCTTCATCAACACCGGTCATCCCTGTTCTGGAATCAACAACAAATAAGATCAGATCTGCTTCTTCCATTGCCAGTTCAGCCTGATACTTAATTTGATTTTTAATTTTATCATTATCATGCATAACTATACCACCGGTATCAATAACATTAAACTTTTTGCCGAGCCACTCTGTTTCTCCATAGATTCTATCCCGAGTAACATTGGGCTCTCCTTCTACTATCGCTCTCCGTCCACCGACTAATCTATTAAAAAGTGTGGACTTGCCAACATTTGGTCTACCTACAATCGCAACTGTAGACTTAGCCATTATTGATCACCTCCATAAATTGATTAATATCACTTACAAACTCTATTCTGTATTCAGATAATTCTTCTAAAAACTCTTCTTTTTTTACATCATCCAGAAATTTCATCTGATCATTTAAAACAACTTCAGGTATAAAAATATTATCATACTTATCTGCCCTTATCTGTTTAATCTTAGCTTTTAAATCCCGTGCTGTTAAAAGACCGGTAACAGTTACTGTTTTACCAAAAAACTCATTTTCAACCACTAAAAAATCAGATTTAAGCTTAGCAGTGCTTTTTAATCGCTCAGACAATTTATTTAAAGCTTTTTTCCCCAGAACAGAAGTTATCACTGCAATCTTTTTTTCTCTCTTAAGGGATTCTGGAAATTTGACTGCCTTTATTTCTTCATTAATTAAAGCTGTTAAGCCGATTCCATTTTCTAACTGTGGAAATTCATTATATTCTTCAACAGCTGGAATTTCAGTATCAGTACTCAAATAGAATTCATCTGCCGCATAAATTAGATTTTCACCAAATTTATTTTTTGCCTGCTGCTGCCAGTAACTGATCTGTTTTAATGAATCCTTCATTTCTTTTTCAGTCATAGTTCGCAGCTCAGCCAGGCCTTCTCGATATTTAGTTAGTCCAACAGGTACTATACCAATCGATAATAACTGCGGATAAAATTCTAAAAGCTCCTTTAAGGTTCTATCCAGCTCTTTTTGATCATTATAACCCGGACAGAGAACTATCTGGGTATGAAACTGAATATTATTCTTTTGAAATAATTTAAGCAGTCTATTAATTTCAGCCGCTTTTGGGTTTTTCATCATTTCAACCCTCAGTTCAGGATTCGTTGTATGAACTGAAATATTCAGTGGACTTAGGTTTTTTTCAATTATTCTTGTTATCTCTTTTTTATCAAGATTTGTCAGAGTTACAAAACTACCCTGTAAAAAAGAAAAACGATAATCATCATCCATCTGATTTAAACTATTCCGCATTTTTTGGGGCTGCTGTTTAACAAAACAAAAAATACAGTTATTTTTACACTGTTTTAAGCCATCAAATACAATTTCTTTAAATTCAATGCCCAGTTCTTCTCCAGGCATCCGCTGAAGCTCAATCTCTTTTCTTAAACCGTCTTCAGTCTCAATTTCCAGTTCAATTACTGGTTCAGAAATCTGATATAAATAATCTATATAATCATTTATTTTTTGACCATTAATGGTGATTATTTTATCATTTGAATTCAAACCTGCTTTAGCAGCGGTAGAATTTTCAATAACCTCTTCTATTTTAACCATCATCCTTCTACCTCCTGTAAGCTTGATAATATCACATTTGTTCTGTTTAGGCAATAATCTGCAGTAAGCATAAAAAAACCCGCCGCCCATAATGGACAGCGGGTGCTTTTTTAATTATTCACCCTGGTCAAAAATATCTCCAACAATTTCTCTAATAGTAGCTCCACCAGATGATGAATTATCATCATTATTACTCTGGGAACTGCTGCTACCACTGCTTCGATTTGAACTTTGAGAACTGCTGCTGGACTTTTCTTTAGGCTCAGGCTTTTCTTCTAATTCTTTTAAGCTTAAACCTACTCTTTCCTGGTCAGCATCAATATTGATAATTTTGGCTTCTCTAACATCACCAACATTAACTACTTCATCAGCAGTTTTAACATGCTTGTGTGATAACTGAGAAATATGAATTAAACCTTCAATACCTTTTTCAACTTCCATAAAGGCACCAAAATCAACCAGTTTAGTAATCTTACCTTCAACAACTTCTCCTTCATAGTGCTTTTCAGCAAATTCTTCCCATGGATCGGGCAGTAACTGCTTTAAGCCAAGAGAAATTCTTTCTTCTTCCTTATTAACTCCAAGTACCTGAACTTCAACTTTTTCGCCTTCAGAAAGAACTTCAGCCGGGCTTTCAATTCTTCCCCAGGACATTTCTGAAATATGAAGTAAACCTTCAATTCCACCCAGGTCAATAAAAGCACCAAAATCAACCAGTTTAGTAACAGTACCTTCTACAGTCTGTCCTTCTTCTAAGCTAGCTAAAGTTTCTTCTTTTTTAGCTGCTCTTTCTTTTTCTAATACCTTTTTAGCAGAAAGAACAACATTATTATTGTCTCTTTCAACTTCAATTACCTTTAAGCGTAATGTTTCTCCAACATAATCGCTTAAGTCATCAACATAGCCAATTGCTACATGAGAAGCAGGGATAAATCCTCTTACTCCAACATCTACAACTAAGCCACCTTTAACTTCTTTTGTAACTTCAGCTTCAATGATTTCATCATTTTCATATGCTTCAACAATTTTTTCCCAGGCTTTTTCATAGTCAGCCTGCTTTTTAGATAAAATCATGTTTCCTTCATCATCTTCTAATGTTAAAATAACTACTTCAATTTCTTCGTCCATGCTTACAATATCATGAGCATCTTCAACAGGACGATGACTTAAATGGCGTAATGGAATAAATCCATCTGTTTTATAATTTACATCAACATAAACACCATTGTCATTAATTTCAACTACAGTACCAGTAACTTTCTGACCTTTTCTTAAATCAGCAATATCATTATCGCTATATTTAAATTCGGCCTCTTCCTGAGTTTCAGCTTCTTCCTCTGCATCTACTTCCGCAGATTCTTCAGCTTCCTCATTGTTATCAGCCTCTTTTTCCTCTGTAGTTTCTTCAGTCTCTTCTGTTGTTTCTTCTACCTCTTCTACCTCTTCTACTGTCTCTTCTACAACCTGCTCTTCTTTTTCCTCTACGTTCTCAGTTGACTCAACATTTACTTCTTTGTTTTCTTCGTTCATTAACTGAATAACCTCCCTTATTAACCAGTCTGGAGTCGATGCTCCAGCTGTAATTCCAACTTTATTTTTTCCAGACAGCCACTCTTTTTTAATTTCAGCGGCTGTTTCTATATGATAAGTAGGGGTGTTTGTGGCTGCACAAATTTCTGCCAGCCTGGTAGTATTAGCACTTTTATGACCCCCTATTACAAACATGATATCTGCATCCTCAGCCAATTTTTTTGCCGAAGATTGACGTACATCTGTAGTATTACAAATAGTGTTAAAAACTTTTAACTCTTTAACTTCTGTGATTACTAAATTAATAATATCCCGAAAAGACTCAGGAGATTTTGTTGTTTGAGCCACAAAACCTACTTTAGCTTTTAGCTCAACAGATTTTAAATCCTCTTTTTCTCTGATTATAATTGCTTTTTTATCACTTGCCCCATAAATGCCCTGAACTTCTGGGTGATCCTGATCACCATAAATAAAGGTTTGATAGCCTTCATCCACCAGCTGTCTGGCATATTTTTGAGCATTTTTAACATAAGGACAGGTAGCATCTATAATCTTAAGATTTTTTTCTCTTGCCTGCTCAATGATTTCTGGTGCTACTCCATGTGAACGGATAATAACTATCCCAGAATCTATCTCGGCAAGTGAAGAGGCCACTTTAACATTTTTTTCTTCCAACTTTTTAACAACCTGTGGATTGTGAATTAGTGGTCCCAGTGTATAAACATTTAAATCATCATTTTCACTGGCAGCTTCCAGAACCATATCTATAGCTCTTTCTACACCAAAACAAAATCCAGCCTCTTCTGCTGTAATAACCTCCAGAACCTTCACCTCCTTCCAGCACAACACCAACAGTTGAACAGTGCACCCTGAAAATAAACAGGGTACCTCTTAAACTTTTTTCTCTATCAATCTCTAAAATCCTTCTTTAAATCCAAAAAAATTTAAAAAAGAAGCAAAAAACTTCTGCATTGACCTTTACTCTTGATAATTTAGCTCTTTTTGAATTCTGGCCTTAATAAATTGAGCGGCCTCTTTTCGCTCTTCTTTACTCAGTCTTTTTTGAGCAAATTGTTCTAAGCCAAAAGGTTTTCCGATATTTACTGTAATTCTACCATCTTTTTTAACATTTTTAATTCCAACTGGTAAAACCGGAGCCCCACTTTTAATAGCCAGCATAACTGAACCGGCTTTAGGGTTCCCAAGTTTTCCTTCAGGACGTCTGGTTCCCTCAGGGAAAAGACCAAGCACCTCTCCATTTTTAATAACAGAGAGCGACTTTTTGACGGCAGTAATGTCATTTGTACTGCGGTCAACCGGAAAAGCATCTGCTAAAAATAAGACAAATCTTAAAATCGGGTTTTTAAACAATTCCTTTTTGGCCATAAACCTCACTGGCCTTGAGAAAATAGCTGCCAGCAGGGGAGGATCATAAGCACTGATATGATTTGACATAATGATTACTCCACCCTGATCTGGTAGATTTTCTCTGCCATTTATCTTAATTCTAAAAAATATTTTAAAGATGGCAAAGAGCAGCAGTCTAATAATCTGATAGATAATTTTTTTCACTGTACTTCACCTTCAATAATTTCTATCATTTTAGCAAGTACCTCGTCAATAGATAAATTGGTTGTGTCCACCAAAACAGCATCTTCTGCTTTTTTTAGTGGTGAATGTTCACGCTCACTATCCATTTTATCTCTGCGAGCAATGCTTTCTTTTATTTTTTCAAAATCTGCATCTTTATTTTTGGACCTGACTTCCTGATATCTTCTTCTGGCTCTTTCCTCTAAAGATGCTGTCAAAAAGAATTTATGGTCTGCTTCAGGTAAAACAACCGTAGTAATATCACGCCCATCCATAACAACCTTGTTGTTCCGGGCAAGCTGCTGCTGTTTTTTTACTAAAACATCCCGCACTCCTTTAACTGCAGCTGTCTGAGAAACATGTTTATTAACCTCTGCTTTTCTAATTTCTTCACTCACATTTTCTCCATCAAGGAAAATTTCGCCTTTTTGATCAAAACTGATATCTATTTTCCTGGCAAGCTCTATCAGCTTCTCCTGCTGATTAAAATCAATATTTTCCCGCAGAGCAGCCAGAGTTACAGCTCTATACATGGCACCAGTATCAAGATGCAGATAATTTAATTTTTGGGCCAGCAGCCTGGCAATTGTACTTTTACCTGCTCCACCTGGACCATCAATTGCTACTACATTTTCCATTTAGATCTCAACACCTTTATAGTTATATTTATTTAACTAAATCAGGCCTCAGTTTTTCAGCTTTTCTTAAATATTGATGTTTTACCTGACTTTTTTCTCTATTCCCATCAACATGCACTAATAATCTTATCATTTTTTGACTACTATTTTCAACCTTCATTTCCTGCATACATAAAATAGGGGTTAAATCATAGCCAATTTCTCTTAATGCTTTACCGGGATAAACCTTTGTTAGATCATCAGTTGTTGTGGTAATGATACTAATTAAATCTTCTTTTTTAAGCTGATTTGCCTGGATCAGATTCTGCATTACTTCTTTAGTTGCAGCCAGAATATCTTCTTCAGTATTTTTTTCAACACTGATCGCTCCTCTTATTGCATACACTGTCTTATCCCCCTGTTAACTAATCAAGTTTATTTAATTTATCTAAAGCAACTTTTGCTGCTTCCTGCTCAGCTTCCTTTTTACTTGACCCCTGCCCGGAGCCAAGATTATCTTCATTTAATTTTACAGCAACTATAAAAGTTTTATTGTGATCAGGACCTTCTTCATCAACCACTTCATATTCCGGTCTGTGATTGCCATTTTCCTGGATCACTTCCTGCAGCATTGTTTTATAATCCTGAATATGATTTCCCTCTGCTACATTTATGATATCAATTTTAAGCAGCTCAAGTATAAAATCTGCTGCTGCTGTAAAACCCTGGTCAAGATATAAAGCACCAAAAATTGCTTCCATAGTATCTGCTAAAATTGAATCTCTTTCTCTACCACCTGTCATTTCTTCTCCTTTACCCAAGAAAAGGAACTGTCCGAGTTCAATTCTTTTGGCAACTTCTGCTAATATTGGGGCACTTACAATAACTGCCCGCATTTTTGCCAGCTCTCCCTCTGGTAAATCAGCAAACTTATTGAATATATAAGTGCTGACCGAAAGGCTTAAAACAGAATCTCCCAAAAACTCTAAACGTTCATTGTCCTTAATATTAAGACGCCTGTTTTCATTGGGGTATGACTTGTGGGTTAAGGCTCTCTGGATTAACAACTTATTATTAAATTCCAGTTTTAGACTCTTTTCAAATTCTTTAATTTTTCTCTGATTAAACAATTTTCCCATTAATATCTCACCATCCATTAAAATAAATAAAAGGGATGAAAACTCCACAGAGGGAGCTTCATCCTTAAATATTGTTTAAAGAATATCTTCTAAATAACTTACAGCATCCTCTACTGTGCGAATGTCTTCTGCATCTTCATCAGGGATTTCTACATCAAATTCTTCTTCAAATGCCATTACTAATTCTACCACATCTAAAGAATCTGCTCCAAGATCTTCTATAAATGAAGAGTCTTCAGTAACTTCATCTCTGTCAACTGCTAATTCTTCTGCTACAATATCAATAACTTTATCTAAGATATTATCCACTCCATTCACCTCCTTCCCAGGGCCTTGAGCTCAAAACAAGTTAAGCGCCCATGCCTCCATCAATTTTAATTACTTCACCATTTATGTAGTTTGCATTATCTGAAGCTAAAAATGATACTAAATCTGCTACTTCTTCTGCTCTGCCAAAACGAGCCAGAGGAACCTGTTCTATGATTCCCTCTTTGATACTGTCACTCAGCTCATCTGTCATTTCTGTATCTATAAAGCCAGGAGCTATTGCATTTGAGCAGACTCCTTTTGTAGCCAGTTCTTTGGCCATTGTTTTAGTAAAGCCAACAATTCCTGCTTTTGCAGCTGAATAATTAGCCTGACCTGCATTACCATTAACTCCTACCACAGAAGATAGATTAATTAACTTAGCATTTTCAGCTTTAAGTAAATATCTTACTGCATTTTTGGTGCAGTTAAATACACCTTTTAAATTAATATCTAAAACCTGATCCCAGTCTTCTTCCTTCATTCTTAAAATAAGCTTATCCTTTGTAATTCCGGCATTGTTAACCAAAACATTAAGGCCGCCCATTTTTTTATAAGCAGTTTTAACTAGGTTCGCTGCCTGATCGAAATCACTCACATCAGCCTGAATCAGATGAGCAGTACCACCAGCCGCTTCAATTTCACTTTTAACATCTTCGGCTCTTTCCTTAGAATGAGCATAATTAATAACAACTTCTGCCCCTAAAGCAGCCATTTTCTTTGCTATTTCAGCTCCTATGCCGCGGGAGCTTCCTGTGATTAATACTTTTTTATCGTTAAGGTTTATCAAATTTGACACCTCTTTTTTCTTATAATAAATTTAAGATATTATATTACTTCAGCAGACTGTGACTATTTTTAATAACAGCTTCTGCTTCTTCAATAATCTCATCTACTATTTCTCTTACACTTTTAATTTCAGAAATCATTCCTGAAATCTGACCGGCCATTACACTACCCTGGTCAACATCACCATCAATAACAGCGTCTCGAAGCTTACCTGATCCCAGTTCTTCTACTTCTTCAGGTTTGGCCCCTTCCTTTTCCAGCCTGTCTATCTCTTTAGTCAGCTTGTTTTTAAGGTTTCGCACCGGATGGCCTGTGCTGCGGCCTGTAACAACTGCATCACGATCTCTGGCTCCTACAATGGCCTTTTTAAAGTCTTCAGAAGCAGTACACTCTTCAGAACAGACAAATCTGGTCCCAATCTGAGCACCCTTTGCTCCCAGAGCAAGCACTGCCGCCAGACCCCGGCCGTCAGCAACTCCACCAGCTGCTATTACCGGTACCTCAACTGCATTAACTACCTGAGGTACTAAAGCCATAGTAGTCAGCTCTCCGATATGACCTCCAGCCTCTGTTCCTTCTACTATAACTGCATCTACCTTTAGCCTTTCCATTCTTCTGGCTAAAGCTACAGAAGGAACTACAGGAATAACTTTAGATCCTACTTCCTGAAATCTTTTTACATGTTTACCAGGATTACCGGCACCTGTAGTAATTACAGGAACTTTTTTCTCTATTGCCAGTTCTATTATATCATCTGCAAAAGGAGAGAGTAACATAATATTTAAACCAAATGGTTTATCTGTCAGTTCTCTTACCTTTTCAATTTCTTTTTCAATAACATCTGCCGGAGCATTACCAGCTCCAATTATACCCAGGCCACCTGCACTGGAAACAGCTGCAGCAAGTTCGCCAGTTGCAACCCAGGCCATACCTCCCTGAATAATTGGCTTCTCAATCTCTAGTAAATCACATAGTTCAGTTTTCAATGCCATTTATTCCAACTCCTCATTCTTTTCTAACTCACTTTTTATCAGTGCTACTATATCTTCTTTAACAGTATTTTTAGCAGTTTTAACAGCATTATAAATAGCAGTCCCATCCGAACTACCGTGACTGATAATAACAATACCATTAACCCCTAATAAAGGAGCTCCTCCATACTGTCTGTAATCAATTTTTTTCAAAACTTTTTTTAAATATGGTTTCAATAACAGCGCAGCCAGTTTTGATCTTAGATTAGTCTGAAAGCTTTCCTTAATTAAATCAAGAAAAAATGAAGCTGCCCCTTCTGTTGTTTTTAAAACTACATTGCCGACAAATCCATCTGTTACAACAACATCAACTTTGTCACTGAAAATATCTCTACCTTCAACATTACCAATAAAATTTTTGATCCGCTGATCATTACTTAAAATTTCATAGCTTTCTTTGCTTAAATTATTTCCCTTGCTCTCCTCTTCCCCAATATTTAAAAGAGCAACTTTAGGATTATCAATCTTCATTAAATTTTCCGCATAAAGCTGGCCCATCAAAGCAAACTGCTGTAGATTTTCGGGGCTGCAGTCAGTGTTGGCTCCATTATCTAAAACCAGAGTACTGCCATTTGCAGCAGGAAACTGAATTGCAATTGGTGGTCTAGAAACACCTTTAATCCGACCTACCCTTAATAATCCAGCTGCCATCACCGAACCTGTATTACCTGGAGAAATAAAAGCATCAACTTTTTGATCCTTCAATAATCCTGCACCTACATTAACTGTTGCATTTTTCTTGCTGCGCAGAGCTTTGATTGGAGATTCTTGCATCGTAATTATTTGATCAGCATTTTCTATTTTAAGCCTTTTCGAATCAAAGTCAGTTTTTGCTAACTCTTCGCTTATAATATCATATTCACCAATCAGGGTCAATTCAATTTCTGCTTCTTCTCTCAATGCTTTTAAAGCTCCTGCAATTAATTCTGCAGCATCCTTTTCTCCACTCATAACATCAACAGCTATTCTATACAATATTGCCGCCTCCCGGGTTCAAAAAAAGAAAATTTATATCTGTATCATTTGGAAAACATTATATCTCAACCGTCGGTCAAATGCAAGTTTATGGCAAGAAAAAAACAGAGAATCTCCTGCAGAGAGATCTCTGTTTTTCTAAAATATTTTAATTTCCGCTCACCTTTTTGCCATCATAATGTCCACATTCAGGGCATACATGATGAGGTAAAATCTTTTCATGGCAGTTTGAACATTCTACTAGACTTGGAGCACTCAGCTTCTTATGAGTACGTCTTTTACGCTTACGAGTTTTAGAAGTTCGTTTCTTTGGTACAGCCATTATATACACCTCCTTTGCTTATTTATCTTCACTTTCATTATAAAAGTCTTTAAGCTTTGCCAGACGTGGATCAACCACTTCTACCTCACAGTCACATTCCTCTTCATTTAAGTTCTGACCACATTCAGGACAGATGCCCTTGCAGTCTTCAGAACAGAGAGGTTTCATGGGTAAGGATAAAATAATGTTATCCACGACTATTTCGTCTAAATATAGTTCTTCCTCATCTTCCATTTCACTTTTTAAAATATCTTCGGAAATATCGAGCTCAACAGGAGAACTATACTTTTGTAAGCAGCGACTGCAGCTTAAAATTAATTCTGCTTGCAATTTACCATTTACTACAAAAGAATCACTGGTATTAAAAATCTCTAAGTCAAGCTTAATTGGTTCTTCAATTTCAATTTCGCGGTTAGCAAATTCTAAATCATGAAATTCAAGCTCCAGTGATACCTGTTTGCTACCTCCAATTTCTTTTAAATCGCTGAGGTTTATATACAATTTATCTGATCACCCCTGTAAATAGCCACGTTTTATTATATAAAAAGCAGCCTAAACTGTCAAGAAGAAATTTACTTATTTACTAATTCCATTGTATCTCTGGCGATAACCAATTCCTCGTTTGTTGGAATAACCATTGCTTTAACTTTAGAATCATCAGTTGAAATAAATACTTCCTTACCACGGCTGTCATTTGCCTCATGGTCTACCTCTACTCCTAAATATTCAAGTCCTTCCAGAACTCCTGCTCTGGTATCTATAGAATTTTCACCGATTCCGGCTGTAAAGACAATAGCATCAACACCGCCCATTGCAGCTGTATAAGCTCCAATATATTTCTTCACTCTGTAATTAAAGAGTTCAATTGCAATTTCTGCCTGATGATTTCCTTCAGCAGCAGCATCTTCTACATCACGAGAATCACTGCTGACACCGGAAACACCTAAAAGACCACTTTCTTTATTCAAGATATCATCCATCTCTGAAGCGGAAATATCTTCCTTATCCATGATAAATGGAATTATAGCCGGATCAATATCTCCACAGCGGGTACCCATTACCAGGCCTTCTAAAGGAGTTAATCCCATACTTGTATCTACAGATTTACCATTTTTAACTGCTGCTACACTGGCACCATTACCTAGATGACAGGTCACAATTTTAAGTTCAGATAAAGGTTGATCCATCATCTGAGCTGCTCGTTTAGCAACAAAGCCGTGAGAAGTTCCGTGAAAACCATATCTTCTTACCCCATATTTCTTATAATATTCATAAGGAAGGGCATAAATAAATGCTTTCTCTGGCATTGACTGGTGGAAAGCTGTATCAAAAACTCCAACCTGAGGTTTGTCAGGCATTAGTTCTTTACAAACTTTAATCCCCATAATATTAGGAGGATTGTGTAAAGGAGCTAAATCAGCAACATCTTCCAGTTTTTTAATTGCCTGATCATCAATTATAGTAGATTCTGCAAATGCTTCCCCACCGTGAACAATTCGGTGTCCAATCGCCTCTACTTCATCCATATCTTCCAGTACACCGTGGTCTTTGGAAAGCAGTGTTTCTATTAATAATTCAATTCCTACCTTATGTGTAGGAATATCTTTTTCAATTACAATTTCTTCACCTGCACCATTTTCATATTCTAAAAATGAGTCATCAATTCCAATTCTTTGAATTAAACCCTTTGCCAGTACACTCTCTGTTTCCATATTGAATAACTGATACTTTAAAGACGAACTACCACTATTAATTACAAGTATTTTCATTTTCTTCCCCCTATAAATTTTATTTATTTTGAGCCTGTACTGCTGTAATTGCTGTTAAATTAACAACATCATCTACTGAACAGCCGCGAGACAGGTCATTGATTGGTGCTGCCAGCCCCTGTAGAATTGGACCAACTGCATCTGCACCTGCAAGTCTCTGTACAAGCTTATAACCAATATTTCCTGACTGTAAATCAGGGAAAACTAAAACATTTGCTCTTCCAGCTATTTCACTGTCTGGAGCTTTTCTTTGACCAACACTTTCTACTAAAGCAGCATCTGCCTGCATTTCACCGTCAATCTTTAAATGAGGTGCATTCTGATGGGCAATCTTTACTGCCTGCTGTACATTATCTACATTTTCATGCCGGGCACTGCCCATTGTGGAGAATGAAAGCATCGCTACTTTTGGATCAAAATCTAATAATCTGTGTGCTGTATCAGCTGTAGTTATCGCTATCTCTGCCAGCTGTTCTGAATTTGGAGCTGGATTTACAGCACAGTCAGAAAAGACCATTACTCCCTCTTCTCCAAATGATTTATCTTTAAGGACCATTATAATTGCACTGGAAACTGTTGAAATCCCTTCTGCAGTTTTTACTATCTGAAAAGCCGGTCTTAAAACATTACCGGTTGCATTAGCTGCTCCGGCAACCATTCCATCTGCTTTATCTGTATAAATCATCATTGTTCCAAAATACAGTGGGTCTTTGATAGCTTTTTCTGCTTCTTCCCGGCTAATCCCTTTATGTTTTCTTAATTCAAAAAATTCATCTCTGAACTCAGTTATGTAATCAGAATTTTCAGGATCAATAATTTCAACCCCGTCTAAATCAACTTCATACTCCTCTGCAGATTTTTGAATAGATTTTAGATTACCTAAAATTACAATTTCGGCAATCCCTTCAGCTTCTATTTCTGCTGCGGCTTTAACTATTCTTTCGTCATCACCTTCAGCAAAAACAATTTTCTTTAAATCAGAAGCTGCTCTCTCCTTGAAATTTTTAAGTACATCCATCTTAAATATCCTCCCCCGTGGTTTTAAAATATGTAATTTGTTCTTTATATATTTATTTGCTATTATATATATAATACTGTGTTAAAGTATCAAATCCTTCTTTATAGAAAGAAGTTCGAAAAGTAAAACTTTTATTATACAGTAGTACTTAATTAATTAAATCAAATTTAAATAATGAGGTGTTTTTATGGCATTAACTGCATTGATTACAGAATATAACCCTTTTCATAATGGTCATCAATATCATCTAAACCAGAGTAAAAAAATAACAAAAAATGATGAGCTGCTTGTAATTATGAGTGGGAATTTTACTCAGCGTGGAGATGCAGCTCTTTTAGATAAATGGGCTCGAACACGGCAGGCCCTAAAATGTGGTGCTGATCTTGTTCTAGAACTCCCTTTAATTTATAATATTCGGAGTGCTGAATATTTTGCTCATTACTCGGTTTTAAGTTTAGAAAAAACTAAGCTGGTAGATTCAATTGTCTTCGGCAGTGAAGCCGGCAATATTGAGATCCTTACTGCTGCTGCAGACGCATTTGCAAATGAAAGCTCTGAATTTAAAGCTGAACTGCAGAGATATTTGAAAACTGGTATTGATTTTCCAACCGCAAGGCGCCAAGCCCTCCTTGCCTGCATTCAGTATTATCCAAAGCTGCAGAAATTTAACAAAAATCATATCGAAAAAGTATTGAAAGCTCCCAATAACATCCTGGGCATAGAATATCTAAAGTCATTAATTAAGTTAGATTCAGATATCAAGCCATATACTATTAAAAGAACCGGTACAGACTACCACAGCCAAAATATAAATAAAAACTATGCCAGCGCTTCCCTGATCAGAAATATTATTAATTCTAAAGCCCGGGCTGAGGCAGTGACTGATGTCAGAAGTTTAATGCCAGCTGAGTCCTGGAAAATTTTAAAAGATGAAATCAAACAGGGACGTTATGTTACAAAGAAGGCTGAAGAAAAGCTTTTCAACAAAGTAGTTGATCAGTTAAGACGCCTTCAGGCTGATGATTTAAGAAAATATAAGGGTATTAAAAACGGACTGGAAAATAGAATAATTGAGAAAGCAGCGGCTGCTTATAATTCTGATTCATTTCTGGAATCTCTGAAATCTAAAAATCTAACAGAAAGCAGGCTTAAAAGAAAACTGCTGCAGCTTTATTTTGAGCTTGAATCTGAAAAAATAAAGCTGGTAGAAAAAAATGCTCCTCACTATCTAAGAGTGCTGGGAATACGAAAAGGTAAAGAATATTTACTTTCTCAGCTCAAAGCAAAATCTGAGCTTGAAATAATAATCAATCCAGCTGCAGAATTGAATTCTGTTGATTTAAAGACCAGTAATCCACTTGCGCTTTCCTTGAGTTATGATCTACTGGCTTCAGACCTTTATTCACTGCTGTATCAGAACCCAGCGCACAGTAAATCTCACAGAGATTTTTACCAGAAATTAATTAAAATCTAAACTATCCCTTATAATTCAAGGTCTTTTTCGAGATATTCAATAATATCAGTAATATTATTAACTTTTAAAAGTTCTAAGTCAGCTGCATATTCAGAGGCTTCTTGATAATTATCTTCTGGTACAATAAATAAATCAACACCGGCCTCTTTAGCTGCCATAATCTTATATTTAACTCCATCTATCCGACCGATTTCGCCGTCAAGACTAATTGTTCCTGTACCAGCTATTCTTCTGCCGCCGGTAATATCATCCGGAATTAATTGATTATAAATTTCCATACTAAAAACACTGCCAGCTGAAGGACCAATAATATTTTCTGTTTCAAAATTGACCTCACCCGGAATCTTATAATCCAGTCCTTTGGAGCTGATTAAAACACCAATTGAAGGATTTCCTTCATTACCCTCAAGTTCAAGGGTCTCTAAATCGAATTTCAGCTCTTCTCCCTCGCGAATAACTGTTATTTCAACTACATCACCTATGTTTCGGTTTTTAATAATATTAACTGCATCAGCTGCCATTTCAACTTTTTTGCCATCAACAGCTGTAATTAAATCACCTTTTTTTAGGTTATTGTAGGCGCTTCCATTTTCCATTACCTCTACAATTTCTGCACCTTCTCCAGAAACTTCAACCTGATAGCCAGCCTGTCTAAAAGCAACAGCCTGAGCCTGAAGTTTACTTTCTTCCATCAGTTCAGCCATTAATTCTATATATTCATTCATCTCCATATTTTCCGGCAGCTGTTCAGAAATAGCTGTTAATTCCTTATCTTCAGGTGCAAAAAGTGAAATATAGAAATAATCCCAGGCCACTGCTCTTCTGCTGCTAACCGCCGTCAGCAAAAACTCTCCCTGGTTTTCATAGCCATCTTTTACCTCAATCATCGGCGAAAGTTCAGCTGCAATTCCAGGCTCCATAACCTGATAGGGCACCGGTATAAAATGACTGATCACAAATAAAATAAATATTATTCCTATTAACCGAGAATAAAACTTTTTTAATCTTTTATTTCTCATAAAGATCTTCCTTTTTGATTAATTTATTAGTATTCAGCAGCAAGAAAAGCTGCTGAAATAGAAATTTTTATAGCTCTCGCAAAAAAAGTCAACATATCTATTATATATTATAAACCCTGTTCAATGCAAAATTTTTTCCAGATTTCTTGACATAAATTACAGGCTGGGTTATAATTTTATATGAAATTGAATATTGAGAATTGATTAGCTTCTGCTAATCATAATAAATACCTCATCTAATTGATGAGGTAGAGGAGCAGAAAAAATTAGTAATTCTAAACTCAAGCTTGAATCCAGTTTATATTTAGAATGAAAGGGTTTTCTGCCGAAGTGGGTTTTTTAGGATTCAAAAATCCCGCTGGGGCTGTACATAAAATGTACAGAACTGTCATAGTATTTTACTATGTTGTGCTATCTCAGAATCATGATGAGGCGATTTTTGCTATTAACCCGGCATATCGCCGGGTATTTTTTATGCCCTAAAACTTTTATTCAATTTTTAGAAAACAAAAACTAGGAGGCTTTATTTATGGAAAGTTATGGTATTATTTCTCTGCTGCCGCCACTACTGGCTATCATTTTGGCCTGGTGGAGCAAACAGGTTGTTTTGTCTTTATTTTTAGGAGTTTTTGCTGGTGCATTGATTACAAATGGATATAATCCAATCTTTGCTTTTATGCATACTCTGGATGATTATATTTTAGCTTCACTTGCTGATTCCTGGAATGCCGGTATTATTTTATTTTTGCTGGCAATGGGAGGCATGATCGGGATAATTAATAAATCAGGCGGGATTATTGCTATCGGTGAATATGTTGCCGAAAAGGCAAATTCTGTACTTAAAACTCAACTTGCAGCCTGGTTTATGGGAGTTCTGATCTTTTTTGATGATTATGCAAATACCTTAATTGTTGGGAACACAATGCGCCCAATAACTGACAAAATGAAAATTTCAAGAGAAAAACTGGCTTTTATAGTTGATTTAACTGCTGCTGCCGTTTCAAGTATTGTGCCAATTTCAACCTGGATTGCTTTTGAAGTTGGAGTAATTAGAGATGGTTTTGATTCTCTCGGCCTGGAAATGAATGCTTATGGAACCTTTGTGCAAACTATACCTTATCGTTTTTACAGTATTTTTGCACTTGGTTTTGCTTTAATAATTATCTTTACTGCCAAAGATTTTGGACCGATGTTAAAGGCAGAAAAAAGAGCCCGCTCAACCGGGGAAACTTTGAGACCGGGATCTACTCCGATGGTTTCTCAGGAAATGGAAGAAATTGAACAGCCAGAAGGAAAAAGTTTTACCTTTAGCAATTCATTTTTACCTATTATTGGAGTTATTCTAATTACTCTAATTGGCCTCTGGTATAATGGTGGAGGTTTGGAAGCTGGAACTTCAGTTAGAGATGCTTTTGGTAATGCTGATGCAAGTATTGTTCTTCTCTGGGCAGCCATTACAGGTAGTTTTATCGCAGGAATTCTTTCTTTTTCTAAAGGGATTCTCAATATCAGTGAAACTGTTGACGGCTGGATTGATGGAGCAAAGTCAATGTTTATTGCCTGTTTAATCCTTGTTTTAGCCTGGTCTATCGGTAGTATTACAGATGACTTAGGAACTGCAAATTACTTAGTAGGTATTTTAGAAGGAAACATTATTCCAGAAATTGTTCCGGTGATGATTTTTGCTTTTTCTGCATTTATTGCCTTTACAATTGGAAGTTCCTGGGGAACTGTAGCTATTGTAATGCCGCTTGCTATTCCTCTTGCAAACTCAATTGGAATACCAATGCTGCCGACAATTGCTGCTGTCTTAACAGCAAGTGTAATGGGAGACCACTGTTCACCAATTTCTGATACAACTATCATGTCTTCTACAGCCTCTGCTGTTGACCATATGGATCATGTCAGCACTCAGATGCCTTATGCTTTAACAGTTGGACTGGTAGCTGCTTTATTCGGCTTTTTACCAGCTGGCTTTGGACTGTCATCTGTTTACCTATTACCTTTAGGACTTATCGTTCTTTACCTGATTGTTAGTTTCTTTGGTAAAAAAGCAGAAGAAGTCATTTAACTTAATTCTCTAAAATCAAATAGATAAAAACTGCAGAAGACCGCTCTTAAAAAAGAGCGGTCTTTAATTATTTAAATATTTATTTATCACTATATATTTTTCCAAGCTCAACTTCCGGCATTGGTGGATTAAAATAATATCCCTGAATAATGTCATTATTGAGCTGATTAAGAGATTTTAATTCAATTTCTTTTTCTACACCTTCAGCTATAGTCTTTAACTTTAAAAGATGAGCAATATTAATTATTGATTCCACAATATTTCTGCCATCATCACTTAAGGTCATGTTCCGGATAAAAGAAATATCGATTTTAAGGTAATCAATCGGAAATTTCTGCAGATAACTAAATGAAGAATATCCCGTCCCAAAATCATCAATGGAAATAGAAAATCCCCTTTCCTTCATTTTGTTCATTACTTTTAAGCTGTGATTAACATCATCCATGGCACTGGATTCTGTAATTTCAAAATTAATTAAGTTGTTATCTATACCAGCAGCTTCAATAATCTGGTAAATACTCTGCAGATGCTCACTATCTTCAAGCTGTCTGGCAGAAAGGTTGATAGAAATTGGAACAACTTGAAAACCGGAATTCAACCAGCTTTTTATACTTTTAACTACCTTAGTAATAACAATTAGACCTACTTTTTTAATCAGCTGAGAATTCTCTAAAACGGGAATAAACTCTGCCGGTGATATCAGACCTTTATCCGGACTCTGCCATCGGATCAAGGCTTCCATTCCATAGAGTTCTTTGCTCTGACCTTTGTAGTAGGGCTGATAATAAATTACAAATTCATCATTTTTTATTGCCTGATCAAGCCTGGCTTCCATTTTAGTAAATTGCTTAATTTCCTGGTTCATTTCCCGGTCAAAAAAAGCATAATCATTTTTCTTAATATTAATTAGAGCAATTTCGGCATTGGAAAGTAAACTCTGGGAATTAATACAGTCATCAGGATAAACTGAAATACCAATTCGAGCATTCAGCATAAATGGTTCATAATTATAGATAATTGCATTTGAGAAAATTTCTAATAAATTTTCAGCTGTTTTGTAGATTTCATTTGCAGAATTGAGATCATCTACTATCATCGCAAAATTATCTCCGCCAAGATAGGAAAGATGATTATCACTGTCTATTTTAACACATTTTGAATTATCGTCTGCCCTGGCATTAATTTCTTCTGCCACCAGATTAATTAAACTGTAATTGCTTTCTGAATCGGTATATATATCATTTAAATACTTGATGCGATTAATATTGACTACTAAAACTGCAATTTTTTTATCAGAATTAATTTCAATTAGATTATCAATTTTACTTCTTACAGATTTTCGGTTTGGTAAGCCTGTTATAAGATCGTAATTAGAAATATATTCAATTTTCCGCCGCAGTTTTTCGTTTTGAGTAATATCTCTGCCGACAGATATATAATTAATAATCTTACTGTTGTGGTCTTTTATCGGGGTTATAGTCTGTTCAGAATAGAAATATTCTCCATTCTTTTTTTGATTAATAATTACATCGTTAAAGACCTCACCGGACTTTATTGTCTGCCAGAGTTTTTTATAATATTTATTATTATGCTTATCTGATTTAAAAAGAGATGGTTTTTTACCAATTACTTCATCCTTGCTGTAACCTGTTATCTCCTCAACAGTAGTATTTGCATATTCAATAACTCCAGATTGATCTGTGATCACAACCCAGTTATCTGTTTCATTTATGGCCTTTACAAGTTTAAGCATTTCCATTTCCTGTTCTAAATCTTTACTTAAATTTTTGGCAATAGAAATAACCTCTTCGACACTTCCATTTTCTTTAATTACAGCGTTATTCCAGCTGCAGTTAATAATGGAGCCATCTTTTTTTATTCCTCGACTCATAAAATCTCTCGGAAGAGCATCCAGTTTATTATTTTTCCACTTCCGCCAGACATCCCTGTCTTCTGCTGCTATAATTGTAGAAATAAAATCTTTGTTCTCTATCTCTATTTTATTCCAACCAAATAGCTCTTCTGCTGCCTGATTTAAATCAATGATATCTCCTTCGCGATTCCAGGAAATAAATGCCAGAGGAGATTTTTGATAGATTAAATTGAGTCTTTGTTGAGTATATTTTAATTTCTGGATTATAAATTCTTCATTTTCTATTTCTGACATACAATTTTCCACCTTTTTAGCGCCAGTATTTTTTCATTTTTGTTCTTAAAAGTTGAAAATCTTCCTTTTCAGGCCACAGTTCTCTATTATCACTATCTCTCATTGCTGAAACTAGATTAGCAAATAACTGCTGATCATTAAAATAATGAGCAAAATCTTCTCTTACCTGAGAACGCGCTGAATGGCCATCATAGGGACAGGCACTCCTTTTTATTTCAATTTTTCTTTTGTTAATTTCTGCAGAAATAATATCCTCTCTCAAATATATTAAAGGCCTAATAATTTTTACTCCACTTTCACTCAAAAATCTCTCAGGCTGCAGAGCTTTCAGCTGACCGGAATAAAAAATACTCATCAAAAATGTCTCCACTGCATCATCCAGATGGTGGCCGAAAGCAAGCTTATTATAATTATTCTGCTGCAGATAATTAATTATAGCCCCTTTACGGAAATGAGCACATTTGGAACAGGGATTTTCGCTTTCTGCTTCGTTTATGTAATTAGCAATTTTAGTTTCTATAATTTTCAAATCAACATTTAATTGTTCACAAAATTCTTCGATTCTAACGGCAGTGGAGTTTTTAAAACCCGGGTCTACATGAACTGCCATCAAACTGAAATTTTTATTAAAATGGTCCGCAAATATTTTTAAAATCATTAATAAAAAAGTGCTGTCCTTACCACCAGAAAGACCAACTGCTATCCGATCTCCATCCTCAATCAAATCAAATTCTGCAACTGCCTTAACAACCTTTGCTGTAATCGAGCTGTCAAAAGATAAATCCATAATTACTCCTTAATCTTTATTAACCAATTTTTTAGTTCTGCAGATCTTTTTTCTGCAAGCCGATAACCAGAATTGTATAAGTCTTCAAGTTCTTCTGGATCACGACTGAAGCGATCAATATCAATTTTTTCGGGTCTGAAAACAAAAAACTGATTAGCTTTTTCTTTTTCTGCTATTAAATCAAGACTCTGATTATAAATTTGGTGTCTTTCTTTTAAATCATCAATTAAATTGGGATATTTTCTTAAAAAAAGTTCCATAATAAATTCTGCTTTAATTGGGCTTTTGCGGTATCCTCTCTCTCTGGTTAAAATTACAAGTAGATTTTGATAACCATCTGCCAGAGCTTTTTTTACCGGTATCGAATCTCTAATTCCCCCATCAAGATAAAAATTATCACCAATTTTTACCGGATTTGAAACAAGGGGTAAACTGCTTGATGCTTTAAAAATCTTATCAATTTTATTGACTTTATCATACTGCTGCGGTTCAAAATATTTAACTTCACCGCTGCTGCATTCTGTAACTGCAACCTTAAGCCTTGTAGTTGATTTTTTAAAACTCTGATAATCAAAAGGTAAGATTTCATGTGGAAGTTGATGAAAAAGAAAATCCATCCCAAAGTAGCTTCCATCTTTAATTAAATTTTTTATTCCCATATATCTCTTATCTTCTACAAGTTCAGTAAATATTTTTTTATTGCGGGTGACCTGTCTGCTGGTATAATTAGCACCATTGTTGGCTCCAGCCGATACTCCAATAGTATAATCAAAATAAATCTCATTTTTTAGTAAATAATCGATAATACCAGCAGTAAAAGCTCCCCTCATTCCTCCACCTTCTAATACAAGTCCACAATTATTAATCTGCAATCTAAATAACACCTCATTATTTTACTTTTCTTATATCTTTTCCAAAAGGCATTAATGATAAATAAGCAAGTTTTAAACTTTGTTTAGCAAACGGAATTCCAATAATCGTAATTCCAAAAATCAGAGCAGAAACTAAATTAATAACAGCAAGTTCCCAGCCGAAAACAATAATCCAGATAATATTTGCAATTAAGCCGATTGAAGAGCTGTCTTTTTCGACTATTTCTTTACCAAATGGTGCAAGCTGCATTTTTGCCATCTTAAAACACTGTTTACCAACTGGTATTCCAATAATTGTAATTGACCAGAGCAGTCCTGCAACCCACCAACCAATAGCCTCAATCAGACCACCAAAAATAAACCAGATAATATTTCCTATTAAAGTCATAAATTTTTACCCCCTTTTTTTAAAAAACAACTGCAATTAATAAAGTTACTGCTGTAGAATAATTTATAATCACAAAATTCTTGACTGATAAAACAAATGTGTCTTTTTTGCTCTGGTATTTTTCAAAAAGATTTATATTTGGCTGTACTATAAAAATAGATAAAAGTGAAAAAAGAGATATTAATGGCAGAATCTTTAACAAAACAGCTGCTAAAATACTCAGATAAGAAAAATAATATAAATACCTGAATAATTTAAGACTTTTACTGCGGGAAAGATAGATCGGCAGAGTGAATCTCTTATTTGCCAGGTCATCTTCAAGATCACAGATATTATTTGCCAGCATAATGTTGGCAATGCCAAAAATAAGCGGCAGTGAAAAGATAAATATTTTAAAAATATCAAGATATTTAAACTCTATAATTAATAAGCCACTATTTATTACCAGATCAATTAAATTTAAATTATGTACATAAACTGCTAAAAAAGTGATAAAAAAACCCATTGTGAAACCAGAAAAAACTTCTCCAAGCGGAGTTCTAGAAATAGGCACCGGTCCTGAAGTATATAAAATACCAATTATAAATGAAATAATACCAATGATTAAAACTATAACATCAGTGTTTAAATAAAGCAGTATTCCACTTACTATTGCCAGTAAAAAAAGAATGAAAATAGTTTTTTTAACATTTTTTTCACTTAAGTTGTAGTTTACTACTGCATTATGTTCTTCATAATTATAGCCTTCTTTTCTTTTAGCCCTGAGAAAATCCTGATAATTATTAACTGCAGTTGTCCCCATATCTACGCAGAGCAGCGAAAAAAAGAAAAGAAAAAAATTAAAAATATTAAAATTAGAATAATGGTAGACAAGATATAAATTACCCAGTAAAAAAGGAGTGAAACTGGCAATCTTAGTTCTAATTTCGACCAGTTTTAAAAAAGCTGCTGCTGACACATTATCCCTCCTGATTTTTTTCTTTAAATTTATTTCTCAACTTTTTATAAACAAAATCAGGGACAAGATCTTTAATATTACCATCAAAATAAGCTGCTTCCTTAATAACGCTTGAACTTAAAAAAGCATATTTGGTATCTGTCATCAAAAATATAGTTTCAATTTCCTGATCAAGATGTTTGTTCATTGAAGCCATCTGAAATTCACCTTCAAAATCAGAAACAGCTCTTAAACCGCGTAAAATTGCCTCACCACCAATAGAATGAACATATTTAGTTGTTAAGCCGGAAAAAGAATCAACTTTTACATTTTTAAACTTTTTGGTAGCTTTTTTTAACATTTCAACCCTTTCATCCATTGTAAATACTGGCTCTTTATTAGGATTGCAGAATACTGAAACTATAACTTCATCAAAAATATTAGCCGCTCTTTCAACAATATCAAGATGGCCATTAGTAACAGGATCAAAACTACCTGGATATACAATTTTTTTACTCATATTAACTACCCCTTATAATTTATTTTAGTTTATAGATTGTTAATAATGAATTTCCATAGTGTTTATTTTTTATAATACTTAAACCCTCAAATTCTTCTGCTTTTTCTGCAGCTGATTTTTCGCTGATAATCAGACCATTTTCTTTTAATAAATTATTTGCTAAAATTAATTTTACTGCTTCTGCTGTCATATCTTTTTCATACGGTGGGTCCATAAAAATTAAATCATATTTTCTACTGCAGCTTTTTAAATACTGATAAACATCCTGATTAAAAAGCTCTGCCTGATCATAAAGTTTGGCTTTTTTTAAATTATCTTCTATAATCTTAAGATGAGATTTTTTTATTTCTACAAAATCTGCCTTCTCTGCTCCTCGACTTAAGGCCTCAATCCCCAGGCTGCCAAACCCGCTAAATAAATCGAGGACTTCCGCTCCCGGTAGGTAAAATGCAATGATATTAAACATTGATTCTTTTACCCGATCCAGGGTCGGCCTAACTTCTCTTCCTTTTAAACTTTTTAATTTTAAGCCACCAGCTCTGCCGGCAATAATTCTCATTAAATAACTCCTCCAGATATAATTAAATCTTTAATTCTATTTTTGAAATAATTTCTGCTAACTTTTGATACTGCTGCTGCCAGTTTTTTATTCCTACAATCTTCTGAGCTTCATCCCTTGCCTCAACCAGAAGCTCCTGATCATCAATTAAACTGGCTACTTTTAAATCATCAATCCCATGCTGTCTGGTTCCAAAAAACTCTCCCGGCCCCCGCATCTTTAAATCTTCTTCGGCAATTAAAAAACCATTATTACTTTTACACATAATTTCCAGGCGGTGAGCAGCTTCTTCTCCCGGAGGATCAGAAATCAAAATACAGTAAGATTGATGGCGGCCTCTGCCAACTCTTCCCCTGAGCTGATGCAGCTGGGCCAGTCCAAATCTTTCTGCATTCTCGATGATCATAATACTGGCATTACTTACATCTACCCCAACTTCAATTACAGTTGTTGCTACCAGTATATCAATCTCACCATCTCGGAAATTTTCCATGATCTCTTTTTTTTCTGCTGCAGGAATTGAGCTGTGGATTAAAGCCAGCTTCTGTTCTTTAAAAAAACCAGTTTTTAAATCATTAAAGAGCTCTTCTGCAGATACAAGTTCCGGCATTTCCTCTGATTCTTCAATCAGGGGACAGACAATATAGGCCTGCCTCCCTGATTCTATTTTTTCTTTTAAAAATGAATAAATCTGTTTTCTTCTATTTTCTCTTCTCCAGAAAGTAGCTATTTCTTTTCTCCCTGGCGGCATCTCATCAATTACTGAAAGATCAAGATCTCCATAAATTAGCATGGCCATTGATCGCGGAATCGGTGTTGCTGTCATAATTAATAAATCAGGACTGTCACCTTTTTCTTTTAAACTATGTCTCTGTTCAACACCAAAGCGGTGCTGTTCATCAATAACTATTAGACCCGGATTATCATAATTTAAACTCTCCTGAAAAAGAGCATGAGTACCAATAATTAAATCAGTTTTTCCAGTTTCTATCTCAGCTTCAATCTCCTGTCTCTCTGCTGTTTTTACACTACCTGTCAGCAGAGAAATATTATAATCAAAGTCAGCTAAAAGTTCTTTAAAATTCAAAAAATGCTGTTCAGCCAGGATTTCTGTTGGCGCCATAAAAATTCCCTGATAGCCATTGGCCATAGTCTGCAGTAGCGCCAGACCGGCAACTACAGTTTTACCTGAGCCTACATCTCCCTGCAGTAGTCTTGACATAGTTTTTTTAGATTCCATATCTTTTCTGATCTCAGAACTCACCCGCTTCTGAGCCGATGTTAGTTCAAAATCAAGAGCTGCAAGAAATTTACTGCTCTCTTCTTCTTTAAATTGATGCTCAATCCCCTGGAGATCGTTATATTTTTTCTTTTCTTCCAGAGCATAAAGCTGCAGATAAAAAAACTCCTCAAAAGCCAGCCGGCGGCGAGAAAATTTTTGATGTTTATCATTTTTAGGAAAGTGCATACCAAGAATAGATGTTTTTAAATCAGGAAAATTATGTTCTTTTAAAATAGTTTCTGGCAATTCGTCTTCAAGTAAAAAAGCATGACTTTTTAAGGCATTAGCAATCACCCGGCGCAGCCTGCGCTGAGTAATACCTTCAGTTAATGAATAAATCGGAACAATTCGTCCTGTATTTAAGACCGAAGCTTCAGAACCCAATTTTTCGTAAACAGGGTTATTGATTTCTTTTCTTTTATATTTGCGCCAGTTTTTTTCACTAATTTTGCCGCTGATTATATATTTGTCCCCTTTTTGAAACTGATCCCGCAGATAGGATTGATTATACCAGATTCCATTTACCACATCACTGCCATCAGAAAAAGTAACCCGCAGTAAATCAAGATTATATCTGATTTTCTGGTAGTCAATTTTTAAAACTTCAACCTTAAAATTAGCCTGCTCTCCTGGAGCAGTATATTTGATCTGGCTAATCTGGCTGCGGTCCTCATATTCTCGGGGAAAATAATAAAAAAGATCCCTGACTGTTTTAATCCCTAATTTGGAAAGGCGTTCGGCCCATTTGGGCCCAACACCTTTAACAAATTGCACTTCATCTGAAAGTTTAAGTTTCATTAGCTCAATAATTCTCCTCTATAAATAACAATCCCATAAACCAGAGGACCTGTATGAGAACTTAAAACAGTTCCAATTTTGTTTTCTAAAAGTTGATATTCAAAATTATCCTGTGCCTTTAAATCTGCTTCAAAAAGTTCTTTTAACTGCTGATAATTATCACTATCTTTACCATAAATATAAGCGAAATTAACTTTTTCACTACCCTCAGCAGCATTTAAAGCTAAATCAATCATTTTCTGATTTGTTTTCTTATAGCCTCTTATTTTTTCCTTGGGAGTGATTTCTCCAGTGGCAGCAGAAAGTTCTAAAATTGGATTAAAATTAAATATACTGCCTAAAAAAGCCTGTGCTTTACCAATTCTTCCGCCTTTTTCCAGATAACTTAGTTCGTTTACAGTAAAATAGATAGTTATTTTTTCTCTCTCTTTTAGAATTTTATCCTTAATTTCTTCAAGATTTTTTCCCTCTTTAATCATTTTTGCAGCCAGCAGTACCATAAAGCCCAGACCTGTACTTGTTGATTTAGAATCTATTATTTCAACATTCAAATCGTCCAGCTGAGCAGCTGCCAGTCTTGCTGACTCACAGGTACCACTTAGAGCAGAGGACAAATGAATC
Source organism: Halanaerobium saccharolyticum (assembly GCF_003053565.1). Classification (GTDB taxonomy): domain Bacteria; phylum Bacillota; class Halanaerobiia; order Halanaerobiales; family Halanaerobiaceae; genus Halanaerobium; species Halanaerobium saccharolyticum_B. The sequence goes on from NZ_QAXS01000011.1 coordinate 56,741, forward strand.
GAAATCACCTGATCATATTCTTCAGCTAATTTTTGATATTTATCCATAAAAAGCCCAACAGATGGCTGTGAAGTTGTTGGTAAATCAGCTGCAGATTCCATCATCTTATAAAATTCCTCACTATCCAGATCAACTTTGTCATAATAGGTATCTTCTTCAAAATGTACAGTTAAAGGCACAATTTCAATCTGATATTTAGCCAGAATCTCTGCCGGTAAATCACAGGTGCTGTCAGTTACTAGAGCTATCATATTAACACATCCTATTCTAATGAAATTATGAAGGGATAAAGTGGCTGTCCTCCTGGATAGACTTCTATTTCATCAAAATCAAAGTTTTCTTCCATAATTGCTTTGATTTCTTCTGCTTCTGTCTCAGTTATGCCTTCACCATAATAAATAGTGACCAGTTCTTCATCTTCAGCCACTTTATTTAATAAATTAATTACAGTTTCTCTTTCTGTATCAGCACTAACTAAGATATCTCCATCTTTAAGTCCGATATAACTATCTTTTTTAATTTCCAGACCATTAACTTTAGAGTCCTTAACAGCCTGTGTTATCTCAAGTGTTTTAACATACTTGATTTCTGCTTCCATACTTTCTTTTAATTCTACAGGAGAAGCCTGGTCATCAAAAATCATTAGAGCTGTCACTGCCTGAGGAATAGAACGAGTTTCAATAATTGCTATCTCTTTTTCACTCAGTTCTGAAACCTGTTTGGCCGCAGAAATAATATTTTTATTATTGGGTAGTATAATTATCTGATCAGTATTCATTCTTTCCACAACTTCGAGAAAATCATTGGTGGAAGGATTCATTGACTGTCCACCTTTAATCACATAATCAACTCCAAGCTCTTTTAAAATATTAACTACACCTTCACCATTAGCCACAGAAATAATACCAATGTTTTTCTCTACTACTATTTCTGAATCTTCCTTAACTTCCTTTTTATCAACTTCTGCTGCCTTGACTTCATCTTTTTCTTCCACAGCTGCAGACTGATTACCCTCTTCAGGCTTAACTGCAGGAGCTTTATTTTTAGCCTGATGAAATTGAGAATGATCAAAATCAGCGTCATTTTCACGCTGAACTTTTTCCTGATTCTGTTTGCGCATATTATCAATTTTAATATCAAAAACTTTACCTTTTTTCAGACCGTATTCTAATAAAACACCCGGATGGTTAGTGTGAACATGAATCTTAATAACATCATCACTGCCAACTACCATGATTGAGTCCCCATAACTCTGCATATCTTTTCTAATCCTGTCAATCATCCGGTCAATATTAGTTTTACGGCTGTCAATTTCAATTAACATCTGGGTACAGTAAGTAAATTTAATATCTTCTGCAAGCTCAGATTTCTTTCGGGTTTTAGTCTCAGCTGTTGCCGCCTGATATTCAATCTTCTCTCCTTTTAATCCTTTAAGCATACCTTCAAGGATAGTTAGATATCCCTGACCTCCAGCGTCTACAACCTCTGCTTCTTTTAAAGCAGCCAGCAGCTCTGGAGTCCGCTCTAAAGATTCTTCTGCAGCCTTAATTGTTATTTCAAATAGTTCTATAATATCAGCAGCAGAATCCATCTCTGCCTGAGCTTTTTCGGCAGCCTCCCTTGACACAGTCAGAATAGTTCCTTCTACTGGTTTTAAAACACCATGATAGGCGACTTCAGAAGCCTTGGTTAGCGCATTAGCTAAATCTTTAACTTTCATCTGCTTCTTGTTTTTAAGGGCCTGTGCAAAACCTCTGATCAGCTGAGAGAGTATAACCCCTGAGTTTCCTCTAGCTCCCATTAATGCACCTTTAGAGAGTGCTGCAGCCAGTTCTGAAACACTTCTTGAGCTTTTGTCCTCCAGACTGGATACAGCTTCCTTAAAAGTTAAATACATATTTGTACCCGTATCACCATCTGGCACCGGAAAAACATTTAAAGAATCAATAAAAGATTTTTGTTCTTTAAGCCAGTATAGTGAGGTAAACATCATATCTTTAAATTGTTCTGCATCTACTGCAGTAATTTTTTCTTTATTATTAATTGGCATCGCCAACCCTCACTCCCCTTACATTTACATCTATAGTTACTACTTCAATTCCAACTTTATTTTCGAGGGTATAGCGAACTCTTTCCATAACATTATGAGCTACTTCATGAATATTAGTTCCGTATTCAACAATGATGTTTAAATCCAGATGAACCTTATCTTCACTAATATCAATACCAACACCCTTACTAATATTGTCCCAACCTAAAAGATCTGCAAGACCATCCTGCACACTTCTGGAAGACATACCAACAAGACCATAGCACTCCATTACAGCAATACCTGCCGTTTTAGCTATTACCTCTTCATCAATAATTATCTTACCAAGTTCATTTGTTAATTCTTTTTCCATTCTTTACACCTCTTTTCATACATAATTATTCTATCTTATCTAAGGCCTCTATGCAAGAAATAAATCAACAGAGCTGCCTAAATTAATCCTCATTTATTATTTATTTCAAGATAAAATTATACTTTCCTGCATATATAAACTTATATTTTTGTAGAATTATTCTAATTAACTTGCTAAAGGATGTTTATCTATGTTAAAATATAATCTGAGATAAATTTTATTAAGGAGGTGTTTTCCTATGTCCAGAGTCTGCGAAATTTGTGGCAAAGGTGGAAATAAAGCCAATAGCATACAGAGACGTGGTAAAGCTAAGAAAAAAGGTGGGGTTGGTCGTAACATTACAAGTTCTACAAAGAGAACTCAGCGTCCAAACCTTAAAAAAGTTAAAGCAATTGTTGATGGTTCACCAAAAAGAATTAAAGTGTGTACTCAGTGTCTTAAGTCAGGTAAGGTTGAAAGAGCTTACTAAATTAAGATTTAAACAAAGAAGGGAGCAGATTTATTTCAAAATAAATCTGCTCCCTTTAGTGCTTTAATATGACATTATTTTGATTTTAATTTATCTAAATTCTTTTTTATCTTATTTTTTAACTGCTCTTCATTCAGATCCAACTGAGCCAGATTATTTTTGACTGCATTCCGGGCAACTGAAAAAGCAACTGCCGGAACAACCCGCTGATCAAAAGGATCCGGGATAATATACTCAGACGAAAGGTTATCGCCAGCAAGTTCTGCAATAGCTTCAGCAGCAGCAATTTTCATCCCTTCACTTATTTCTGATGCTCTAACATCAAGCGCTCCTCTGAATACACCAGGAAAAGCAAGCACATTATTGATCTGATTGGGATAATCTGATCTTCCTGTTGCGATTACTGCCGCCCCTGCCTTTAAAGCAATTTCTGGATCAATTTCGGGAGTTGGATTAGCCATCGCAAAAATCAGGGGATCAGCTGCCATCTCCTCAACCATCTCTGCTTTTAAAATATTACCTACAGATAAGCCAATAAATAAATCAGCATCTTTAACAGCCTCTTTTAACCCTCCGCTCAAAGCATCCGGGTTGGTTCTTTTAATTAAATCCTGGCGCAGAGAGTCATACTGATCTAAATTATTGGAGTTTAAAATTCCAATTTTATCATTGATAATTAAATTTTTAGCTCCTGCATCTAAAAGCAGTTTAGAAACTGCTGTAGCTGCTGCTCCCGCTCCATTTACAACAATCTTTATCTGATCAAGTTCTTTACCTACAAGTTTTAAGGCATTGATCACCGCTGCCAGAACAACTATTGCTGTTCCGTGCTGATCATCATGAAAAATAGCCATTTCTGTTTCTTCCTTTAGTCTGGCTTCTATTTCAAAACACTTTGGAGCTGAAATATCTTCTAAATTAATCCCGGCAAATGTCGGCTCCAGCAGTTTAACAAATTCTACAATCTGATCAACTTCTTTTGTACCAACACATAACGGAAAAGCATCAACATTTGCAAATTCTTTAAATAAAACTGCTTTTCCTTCCATAACCGGCAGGGCAGCTTTCGGTCCGATATCTCCCAAACCTAAAACAGCTGTCCCCGAAGAAACCACAGCAACCTGATTGCCGCGCGCCGTATACTGATAAATTTTTTCGGGGTTTTTCTCAATTTCTCTGCAGGGCTCTGCCACACCGGGAGAATAAGCAAGACTTAATTCCTCTCGATTGCGAACTCTAACCTTTGATTTAACTTCAATTTTCCCCTGATGATCACTATGTAATTTTAATGCTTTTTGATAAATATCCATTATTACCTCCATCTACTCTCTGCTCTCTACTTTAATTTTTCTAAGACATAAATTAAGAGACCACTTTTTAACCTGACTTCAGCCTGTTCACTCTCAATTAAATTGCTGATGCCTCTGCTCTGCGAGCGAAAAATATCCTGATTAATAAGATTATATTTGCAGCCTTTAATACTCAGACCGCGGACAGTACTGCTCTGAGGAATTAAAGAAAGTCGATAACCTTCTTTCGCTAAAAACTTTTTCTTTTGGTCAATTATTGCAATCTCGATTCTATCTGAAATTATCCTGGCTTCTAAATCTATTTCATAGATATATTCTAATAAATTTAAATTGGCCAGCTGCTGATCAATTCTACCACCTAAGGCGGCAGTTAAATAAAGCTGCTCAAAATTGTTTTCTTTACAGTAATCAACAGCAATTTCACTATCAGTCTGGTCTTTTTCAACGGGATGTTTTATTATCTTTACCTTTTTTTTCTTAAAATGAGCTTTATTTTCTTCAGTAATTGAATCCAGATCACCAATAATCAGATCAGGCAGCAGCTCCAATTTTCTAAGTTTATTGCTGCCTCCATCAACTGCGATAATAAAATCTATCCCTTCTTTTTGAATAATTAGTTCTAGTTTCTTCTTATCTAAATCAAATTCACCATTAAGAACTAAAAGCGCCTTCTTTTTAGACATCAGCAGCGGTACTCCTCATTTCAGCCAGCGCCTGAGCGGGATCTGCCGAACCAAAAATTGCTGAACCGGCTACTATTATATCAGCTCCAGCCTTTACAATTTCCTGCAGATTATGATTTTTTATCCCTCCATCAACCTCTATTTTGCATTGATAATTATTTTCTACAATCATTCTTTTTAATTTAGCTATCTTTGCTGTCATTTGGGGGATATAAGACTGGCCTCCAAAACCTGGATTAACTGACATAATTAAAACCTGATCCAGTTCTGGCAGAATGAATTCTAAACTTTCTACGGGTGTGGCCGGGTTTAAAGATACACCAGCTTTTATTCCCTGCTCTTTAATCAGCTGAATTACTCGATGAATATGGTCAGTTGCTTCTAAATGAACAGTTAAGATATCTGAGCCGGCTTCGGCAAATTCTTTGATATACCTTTCGGGTTTACTGATCATTAAGTGAGTGTCAAATGGAAGCTGACTGTGCTTTCTGATAGCACTGATCAGACCCGGTCCAAAAGTTATATTTGGTACATAATGACCGTCCATTACATCTAAATGTAAATAGTCAGCATCCTTAACCAGCTGAATCTGGTCTTTTAACTGACTAAAATCAGAAGCAAGCAGTGATGGTGCAAATTCTGTTTTCATTAGTATTTTCTCTCCTTTTCTTTAAGTTCATTATATAACTGCTGATAACTTTGATATCTTCTTTTTGAGATTTCTCCATTTTCTACCTTTTCCTGAACAACACAACCAGGCTCATGGAGGTGTGTACAGCGGTTAAACTTACACTGATTATTATATTCTGCAATCTCCGGAAAATACCAGGATAAATCGTCTGCTTCAATATCAAGGTTCAATTTTGACATTGAAGAAAAACCGGGAGTATCTGCGACCCAACCCTGATTGGGTAGAGATAATAGTTCTACCATCCTCGTTGTATGAACTCCCTTTTTTAATTTTTTGCTAACTGCAGCAGTTTTTAGGTCAGCATCTTCTATAACTTTGTTCAAAAATGAAGATTTACCAGCTCCTGAAGGCCCGGTCAAAACATTAATTTTTTTATTGAGTTTATCAAATAGCTGCTCTAAATTTTTATTTTCTTTAACACTGATAAAGTGCAGCTGATAACCTGCTGCTTTAAATTCTTCAAATTCAGCTTTGAACCCGGGCTCAGCCTGATCGATTTTGTTAATTACTATTAGCGGTTCAAAACCAGAACTTTCGACAAGCAGCAAAAATCTATCCAGCAGTGATGGCTTAAAATCAGGGTTTTTAACAGAGTGCATTATTACCACCTGATCAACATTGGCCACTTTTGGCCTTCTTAACAGATTCTTTCGAGGATAAAATTCTTCTAGGATTTTATTTTTTTTATCTATCTCTACATAATCTCCAGGATAAATTTTTTCTCTTATTTTGCCTCTAATTCTGCACTGATAAATTTCTTTATTTTGATCAGCTACAAAGAAAAAACCTCCTATTGATTTAACTAAAATTCCTTTCATCTAAATTATCATCCCCCAAAACTTTCTGATTTGATTAACTGATCATCAAAGTATATTTTTATCTCAGTCTCTCCCTGACTTCTAATATCTCTAATTATATTATCTCCAGGTTCATGTACTGCCTGATAAACCTGATCTTCACCATTGTCGTCTTCAACCATAATCCTTACCTCTCTGCTTTCGGTGCCCGTAACATTTACGGAAATTCTATTTAGATTATAATCTTCATCAGAGGCAGAATTAGAGCCGCGGCTGACTACAAAATCAACTGCAATACCTCGCGGCAGATATTCCCCAGCTCGGACACTCTGAGAGATAACCTGGCCATCAGCAAAACGTTCTGAACTTTCTACACTGACCTGACCAATATTTAAACCATTTTCTTTTAATAAATCAAATGCTTCAGCCTGGTTTAAACCACTTAAATCAGGCATTCTAACAGATATGTCACGCTCACCCCGGCTGACAAAAAGAGTAATTTCACTTCCTTTTTCCAACTCAGCTCCAGCAGCTGGGATCTGATTGATAACTGTTCCCGGCTCTTCTGAAAGTCTAAATATATACTGGATATCTCCACTTCTCAGAGAAAGATTATCTAATTCAATTAGTGCCTCTCTTAATGAAGATCCAATAAAATCTGGAATTTCTATTAACTGTGGGCCCTTACTCACAGTAATATTTAGCGGCCGGCTCTGCTTGATTCGTTCTCCAGCAGCTGGCTGCTGGCTCACTATGTGTTCTGCAGCTATTTCTTCACTAAAAACTCTTTCTTCATTTTCAACTAAGTTAAGGCCTACTTCTGAAGCTAATTTCCTTGCCTCACTTAATCTTTCCCCTTCTATTTCGGGAACCTCAACCACCGGCACATTTGTATACTGGTTGAAAAAGAAAACAGTTCCAGCTGTAATAATCATAAAGAAAAGTATTACTGCAGCTGTAATTAAAAGTGGTTTTTTATACTTGTTATCTGTTTTACTTTTTTCCTGTCTGCTGATATCAGCAGCTTCTTTTTCTGAACCTGAAGGTTGAATATCCTGTTCAGACTCAGTTTTATCATCATTTTTCTGTTTAAAAAAACTTTTCCTGTTTTCAGTCTTTTTCTCTTTTTTCTTTTCTGCTTGATTTTCCTGTTCTTTCTCTGCTGTATTGCCAGAGCCTTTTTTAGAATTAGTTAAAAAATCAAAATCTGATTTTTTCATAACTCTAGTCTCATCAGCATTGAAATCATCTTTTTTATCAGCTTTTTTATTCCCAGATTTAAGATTTTTAAGACAGTAAGTAATCTGCTGCCGCATTTCATAAGCATCCTGAAAGCGGTCAGCTGGCTCCTTGGCTATTGCCTTCATAATCAGGTCATTGACCTCGTCAGGTATATCATTATTAATTTTTGAAGGCTCAACTGGCTGCTGCTGAATATGTTTTAGAGCAACTGAAATTGGACTTTCACCATGAAAGGGCAGTTCCCCTGTAGTCATCTCATAGAGAACAACACCAAGAGAATAGATGTCAGAATAAGCCTTGATTTCTCCACCCTTTGCCTGTTCAGGAGAAAAATAATGGGCGCTTCCAACAACAGTTTCGGTTACTCGGACCGTTGAGTTACTGACAGCTCTTGCAATCCCAAAATCAGTAACCTTAACCTCATGTTCATCATTTAAAATTATATTATGTGGTTTTATATCACAGTGCACAATTTGATTACCATGAGCCACAGAAAGAGCAGCTGCTATCTGACCTGCGATTTCTAATGATTCAGCTATAGACAGCTTTTTTCTTTCTTTAATTAAATCTTTTAAAGTTTTACCTTCTACAATTTCCATTACAAGATAAATTCTTTCCTCGTCAACTACAATGTCATAAATACTGACTACATTGGGATGGGATAATCTGGCTACAGCCCGGGCTTCCTGCCTGAATTTATCAATAAATTCATCATCAGACTTATATTCAGGCCGCAGCATTTTTAAGGCAACTCTTCTTTCCAGAAGTGTATCTCGGGCTGAATAAACAATTGCCATTCCTCCGCGTCCTATTTCTTTTATTATCTTATAACGGTTATTTAAAATCTTACCCTGCATAAATTCACCTCAATTATCATCAAACAGTAATTATTTTTCATTGAAACCAGCAACTATTAAAGTAACATTGTCCAGACCACCATTACTAAGAGCTCCCCGAAGGAGTTCATCAGCTGCTGACTCCAGATCTAAATTCTCTTTGAAAATATTTTCTATTTTTTCTTCTCTGATCATATCTGTTAAACCATCTGTGCATAACAGTATATAATCATCTGCGGAAATTTCCAGCTGTCCCTTATTTAAATCAAGAGTATCTTCCAGACCAAGAGCCTGAGTAACTATATTTTTTTTAGGATGATTAAAAGCTTCTTCTTTAGTAATTTTTCCTTCACGCAGCAGATCAGCCACCAGTGAATGATCCTGAGAAATTTTCTTTAAACTCTGACTGCTTTTATTATATAGATAAATGCGGCTGTCACCTAGATTAACAAAATAAAGCCTGTGATCTTTAATTATTACAGCAGCAAATGTAGTTCCCATACCCTGATAATTAGTTTTTTGCTGACTTTTTTTAATTATTTCCTGATTAATTTTAAAAGTTAAAGTTTTAAGACTTGCAAGCGGATCTGATAGATCAAAGTCGAAATTAGCAGTTGAATCTACTGCTGTCTGACTGGCAACTTCTCCAGCAGCATGTCCCCCCATCCCATCAGCAACCATGAAAAAATTAATATTTTCATTTATAAAATAATTATCTTCATTTGCGCTGCGTTTTTTTCCTTTATCACTTAAAGCTTTAAACCGCATTTTTCTCCTCCTATTTTATATTCTAGATTTAGAAACTAAATAATTTGGATACTAATTTTCTTTTCTCTTAAGCTGGCCACAGGCTGCATCTATCTGAGTTCCCATTTCTTTTCTAAGTGTAACCTGAATTCCATTATTAGCCAGAGTGTCATAAAAACTATCTATTACCTTCTGCACCGGTCTTTCAATTCCCAATTCTGGCACCGGGTTTGCAGGGATTAAATTGACATGACAGTTTATTCCCCGCAGCAGTTCTGCCAGCTGAACCGAAAGCTCAGGACTGTCGTTTACACTATCCATTAAAACATATTCAAAAGTAACTCTTCTACCTGTTTTTTCGATATATTCCAGTACTGCAGTCAGCAGCTGATTTAAATTATATTTTTTATTAATTGGCATAATCTTATTACGCAGGCGATCATTTGGAGCGTGCAGAGAAACAGCCAGTCCAATCTGATCATTAACCTGAGCCAGTTTTCTGATTTCAGGCACCAGCCCTGCAGTTGAAATAGTCATCTTCCGCATACCAATATTTAAACCATCATCAGCGTTTAAAATTTCTACTGCCTGCATAAGATTATCAAAATTAGCAAGCGGTTCTCCCATTCCCATAAATACAACATTACTCAGTCTTGGATCAGCAAAATTAGAGCCACTGATGTCCTTCTGCACTTTAATTACCTGATCTACAATCTCTCCAGTAGTTAAATTTCTCTTTAAACCATCAATTCCGGTTGCACAGAAAGAACAGCCGAGCCCGCATCCAACCTGAGTTGAAATACAGGCACTGTGTCGTCCTGACTCAGGAAAGGGAAGGTAGACTCCTTCGATATTTTCACCATCATCCAACTTCCATAAATACTTAACTGTCCCATCAACAGCAACACTTCTTTTTATTTCTTCAATATCTGTTAAATTATAATTTTCGTCAAGAAATTTACGAATTTTTTTAGGAATATTTTTCATTTCCTCGGTCCTTGAAACTCCATTTTTATAAAGCCAGTTAAATACCTGCTCACCTCGATATGAGGGAAAACCTGCTTTTTTTAATTCTGCTATTAATTCACTTCTATTTAGTTCTTTTAAATCCTTCATCTTTAAATTAATCACTCTCCACTTTTTTTAATAATGCATAAAAGAAGCCTTCCGAATCTACTTCTCCTGGTAAAATTTCTAAATATTTATTTTCAGTTTCCATTTTAAGACTGCTGACTTGAGCCAATTTTTGACTTAGATCAAGCAGTTTTAATTCTTTATTTTCCTCTAAAATTCTATCAACGATTTTCTGGTTTTCTTCTCGGCTTAAAGTACAGGTAGAATATAATAGTTTACCACCATTCTTTAATTTAGATAAATTATTGTTCAGAATTTCATACTGAAGTTCAGCCATTTCCTTAATAACACTCTGGTCTTTTTCCCATTTAATCTCCGGTTTTGAAGCAATTAAACCAAGACCAGAACATGGTAAATCTGCCAGTATTCTATCATACTGCTGCTCATCTTTGTATTGAACTGCATCAGCTTTTTTTAATTTGACATTTTTTACTCCCAGCCGCTCTAAATTTTCTTCAACAAGCCTGAGGCGTTTGGCGCTGATATCTAAAGCTGTGATCTGTCCGGTGTTATTCATCAGCTCAGCCAGATGAGAAGTTTTTCCACCTGGAGCAGCAGCAAGGTCAAGTACAGTCATTCCTTCTTTAACATCAAGCAGTAAAGAAGCTAGACCCGCAGAGGTCCCCTGAATATAAGCTCCACCTCTTTTAAAAACCTCAGTATCTGCAGGGTTATTTATCTTTTTTAACTTAAAAAAAGAATCCAGAAAGGTATTTTCATATTCTATCTCTTCTTCTGAAAGCAGCTCTAAAAATTGATTCCTCTCCATTTTTAAAGAATTGTGCCTGTAAATTACCTCTGGTCTTCTATTGCCGGCTGTTAAAATAATTTCAGCTTTTTCCATTCCATACTGCTCAATAAATTTTTTAACCATCCAGACCGGATATGAATATTTAACCGATAAATATTTTTCAGGATTTTTCTTTTTATCTGGAAGCATTAGTTTATCCTGTTTGCGGTTAATATTTCTCAAAACACCATTGGTAAAGGAAACAGCCCCTTTTTTAGAATTGGGTAAAATCATCTTTACTGCTTCAACACTCTCATAAATGGCAGCTCTGGCAGGTACCTTGTCAAGAAAAAAGAGCTGATAAACACCTATTCTCAGCCCTGTCAACACTTCTTTATCCATTTTATTTAGTGGAGTTTTAGAAAAACTATCGATTATATAATCTAAATATAATTTATTTCTAATTACACCATAAAAAATTTCCGTAAAAAGGCCTTTATCACGCTGATCCTCTATTTTTTTCAGTTCAGAATCCAGCAATAAATTTGAATAACTACCATCTTCTACTCTAAGCAGAGCTTTTAATATTTTTAATCTTAAATTTGACAATTAATCATCCCCCATTCCTGCTAAGAGTAAAATCCTGAGCATATTTGCCAGGGCAACTAAAGTAGTGGCAACATAAGTGAATGCAGCAGCTTTAAGAACTTTTTTGGCACCCTTTATTTCAGTCTCAGTTAAAAGATCGGTGCTTTTTAAATTGCTGATTGCCCTGTTGCTGGCATTAAACTCGACCGGTAGAGTTACCAGGTGAAATAAAAAAGCTGCTGAAAATAAAACAAATCCAGTCATAATCAGAAAATCAGCCCGAATGAAAAACCCAAAAATTGCAAGCGGCAGACCAAAACTGGAACCAATATTAGCAGCTGGAACCAGTGAAGCACGCAAAGAAAGAGGCCTGTAATTATCCTTATCCTGAATTGCATGTCCCACCTCATGAGCAGCTACTCCCACAGCTGCAATAGAATTATTATTATAAACATCTGATGACAGATTGAGGGTTTTGTTTTTAGGATCATAATGGTCACTTAATTTACCGTCAGTTTTTCTGATTTCAACATTATCTAAATTATTCTGAGTTAAAATTTTTCTGGCAGCATCTGCACCGGTTAAATTCGATGAGATCTGTACTTCATTATATTTATTAAAAGTGTTCTTTACTTTATATTGTGCATAAAATGCAATTAAAATAGCCGGTAAAAGCACAATCATTGTTGGATCAAAGAAAAACGGATACATAAAAATCTACCTCCCCTTCGAAAAAAATCTATATTTTGATTACTCTTTAGTTTTAAATTTAGTTTTTTCTTCAAGCTGGTGCCCATTTAAAAAATCAGCAGCTTTTAACCTTTTAGCTCCCGGCAGCTGAAGTTTTTCTATAGATAAAATTCCATCTCCAGTCTGAACCAGTATGCCTGCATCCTGATCTGCCTTAATAATAGTTCCAGGCTGATAATCACTATTTTCCTGCTGACTTAAACTGCTCTTCCAGATCTTTATTCGATCATCATTAAGCTCTGAATAGGCACCAGGCCAGGGATTAACTCCTCTAATCAGATTGTGGATATCCTGCGCACTCTGATTCCAGTCAATCTCACCCAGTGATTTATCAATTTTATAGGCAAATGTTGCCTCAGAATCATCCTGTGGAATTCTGGGAGCCTCACCTGCTTTAACATCTTTTAAAGTTTTAAGCAGCAGTTCTGCACCTCTTTCAGCAAGCTCATCATGCAGCTCCCCCACAGTCTCCTCTTCTGAGATTTCCACCTGCTGCTGATAAATTATATCTCCATCATCCCAGCCTTCATCCATATACATTGTGGTGTTCCCAGTAACTTTTTTACCATCAATAATTGCTCTATGAATTGGACTGGAACCCCTATACTCCGGCAGTAGAGAAGCATGAAGATTAATACAACCATATTTAGGTATTTCGAGTAGTTCAGGACTTAATTTTTGTCCAAAAGCTACAACAACTATAAAATCAGGTTCTAACTGCTTTAATTTATTTAGAAAATCTTTCTGATTTACATTTTCACTCTGCATAATCTTTAAATCCAAATCTAAAGCCTGCTCTTTAATATCTGAATAATGAATCTGCTGACCTCTTCCACTCTTTCTATCCGGCTGAGTTATAACAGCCTTAATTTCAATCTGCTTATCATTATTTAAGGCCACCAAAGAAGGAACTGCAAATTCTGGTGTCCCCATATAAACAATTTTCATCAAATCACTCCGCAATTTTTACTATTTTATCAACAAATAAAATTCCATCTAAATGATCAATCTCATGCTGAATTGCTCTGGCTTCAAAGCCTTCTGCCTCAAACTCTATTTCTTTACCTTCTTTATTTAAAGTTCTTACTTTAATTTTTTCTGCCCTTATCACATCACCTGTTTCACCAGGAATGCTCAAACAGCCCTCTTCCATAATTGCTTTACCCTCTTCTTCGATAATTTCTGGGTTGATTAATATAATTTTATTACCTTCACGTATATCTACTACAGCAATTCTTTTTAAAATTCCTACCTGTGGAGCTGCCAGTCCAACTCCATCTTCCTCATACATTGTATCAAACATATTATCTATAAGAGTAAGTGTTTTTTTATTTACTTCATCTATTTCCTTAGCTTTGCTTCTTAATACGGGATCTCCAATTTCTCTTACATTCAAAAGAGACATAATATCTACCTCCTAAATTATATTATAACATTTGATAGGGATCTACATCAATACGAATTTCTACAGAATCATTAGTATTTTTTTCCATGAAACGTTTTTCAATCAGTTGAATAATATATTCTCTGTTTTTTACCGAGTCAAATTTCAAAATTAGCTGCCACCTGTATTTACTTCTAAGTCTGCTCAGTACAGCAGGTGCTTCTCCAAATTTTTCTAAATAGCGGTCGCTGTAGTTATCCAAAAAAGATGAAAGCAGCCTGCTTAGTTCAGCAGTTTTCTTCTCACTTTTACCACTAATTATAATATTTAAAAGTCTGCAGTAGGGTGGATAATTTCTATTTTTCCTAATCCTGTTTTCTTTTTTATAAAAATCATCATTTTCCTTTTCCAGAATAGCTTTAATGCTGTAGTGGTCAGGCTCATAGCTCTGAATCAAAAATTTACTGCCCTTATTATTTGTAAGTAAATTTTTTAACTGTTTAATTAAAAAATAGTTGTTTTCAGCTGCTCTAAAATCAGCACTATTTAAGGTAATATCAGAAGAAATTACCGCAGCAAGTTTAAGATCCTGATAAAACTGATTTTTTATTAAAATTGAAGTTCCAACTAAAATATCAATTTTTCCATCCTTAAAAAGATTTAAGCGCCTTTTCACTTCTTTTTCACCAAGATCACTGTCAACTCTTAAAATTGCTGCTTCAGGATAGATTCCTTTTAACTCTTCTATTATTTTTTCAGTTCCAACTCCAGCCAGCGAAATAAAACTACTTCCACATTCAGGACACTTCTCAGGCATCTCTTTTTTAAGACCACAGTGGTGACAGATTAATTTTTGTTTTTCCTGATGATAATTTAAAGAAATATCGCAGCTGTCACACTTGATTACATGTCCGCATTTTCTACAGATCACATAATTTGCTGAGCCACGTCTATTTAAAAATAGAATAGTTTTATTACCTGCTGATAATTCAGCTTTAATTTCCTGTTTTAATTTTTGACTTAAATCATCAAGATTACCTTTTTCTACTTCTTTTCTCATATCAATAATCTCTGTTTTAACTTGATCAGCCTCAGCCTCAAATTTTAACTGCTTCAGTTTTCCCTGCTTTACAAGATGTTTGCTCTCCAGTGAGGGAAGAGTTGATTCTAAAACTAAGATCGAGTCTTTATTTTTAAGACGTTTTGCAGCAATCTGCCGAGAATGATAAAGTGGATGTTCCTGAGATTTATAGCTGTCATTATTTTCTTCCATAACAATAACTGCATCCACTTTTTTAAAAGGTGCAAACACAGCTGATCTTGCTCCAACAGCAATCTGAACTTCTCCTTTTCTTATCTGCTGCCACTGATCAAATCTTTCTCCCTGGGTCAGGCTGCTGTGTAGAAAAGCAATTTTATCAGAAAAATATTCTTTTAATTGTTCTAAAAAAAGATAATCTTTTTCAATTTCAGGAATCAGCAGTATAATATTCTTACCGGCTAAAAGCAGTTCTTCTAATAATTTGATTATAAATATATATCTGCGCTCATTATTTTTTGTTTCCAGAAGAAATGAAGTCTCATCTCGATTATTTAAAATTTCAGTCAGCAGCTTTTCTTCCTCTTTTTTTAAAGAAATATCAAGTTCAGATTCAGCTTCTAATTTACTATCAATTTTTATTTCTCTTACTTTATCAGTAGTATATAACTTAATTAAACCTCTGTCTATTAAACGGTAAACAGTTTGCCGGGAAGTGTCAGCAATCTTTAAAACTTTTTTTAATTTATGATCTTCAACCCTGTTTTCCAGTAAATATTCTAAAATCAAAAACTGTTTTGGTGCTCTTTTTTTAAGCTGATCAAGCTCGGCCTCATAGTCAGTGATTTCTGAATTTAATTTAAGCATTTCAATCTGCTTTTTTTGCGGTTTTTGTTCAGTTATTCCCGGCGGCAGAACACTCTTTATAACCTGAGCCAGATAAGCATGATAATAGGCTGCTGTCCAGTAGAAAAGGTCCAGCAGTTCCTGTCCAAAAAAGCTCTCCGGGTAAAGCAGAGATTCTACTTTTTTTAATTTTGATTTATCCACATCTGATTCAGCCCTGGTTTCAACCACAAATCCGGTCAGCTTACGCCGGCCAAAAGGAACTCGAACAAGCTGCCCGATCTTGATTTCAGACCTTAATTCTTCAGGAAGCAGATAATCAAACTCTTTATTTAATTTTTTTAAAGGTAAATCAACTACAACCTTGATTATTTGATCCATTCTTAGACCCTCTCACTAAAAAATTAATTTTATTTTTTAACTGATAAAAAAATAATCTACTAACTAAAGAAAAAACCGAAGGCAAAAACCTTCGGCAGCTAAAAGAAAATCTCTCCTTTATAATTATTCCAAACCAGCTTCTTTTCTCAAGTTATTAACTCTATCCACTTTTTCCCATGGTAGTTTTAGATCATGGCGTCCAAAATGACCGTAAGCAGCTACCTGTTTATAAATTGGATTTCTTAAATTTAAATTTTTAATAATCTGAGCCGGTCTTAAATCAAATTCTTTTTTTACTATCTCTTCCAGCTCATTTTCTGGAATTACTGCAGTACCAAAAGTATCAACCATTACCGAAAGTGGTCTGGCTACACCAATTGCATAAGCAATTTGAACTTCACATCTTTCTGCCAGCTCTGCAGCTACTATATTTTTGGCGATATATCTAGCAGCATAGGAAGCGGAGCGATCAACTTTTGTCGGGTCCTTACCAGAAAATGCTCCTCCACCATGGTGAGCTGTTCCACCATATGTATCAACAATAATTTTTCTTCCTGTTAAACCTGTATCTCCATTTGGGCCTCCGATAACAAAACGGCCGGTTGGATTAACTAAAATCTCAGTATCGTCTCTTAATAATTCTGGATTTATTATTTCTTTTATAACATGTTTTGTTATATCTTCTTTAATCTGTTCCTGACTTACCTTTGGATGGTGCTGGGTAGAGACCAGTACTTTATCTACATAAACTGGTTTGTCATCTTCATAGGCAACAGTAACCTGAGTTTTCCCATCTGGACGCAGATATTTAAGTGGACCATTTTTTCTGACTTCGGCCAGTCTGCGGGCCAGTTTATGTGACAGCATTACCGGCAGCGGCATTAATTCCTCTGTTTCATTAGAAGCATAACCAAACATTAACCCCTGATCTCCAGCTCCTAAATCAGAATTAGATTGACCCGCCTTTTCTTCCAGTGAATGATCTACTCCCATAGCAATATCTCCTGACTGCTCATCAATAGCTGTTAAAACAGCACAGGTTTCTCCATCAAAACCATATTTGGCTCTGGTATAACCTATTTCCTTAACAGTATCTCTGGCAATCTTTTTTAAATCAACATAGCAGGAAGTCGTAATTTCCCCTGCAATTAAGATTAAACCTGTGGTAACCATAGTCTCACAGGCTACCCTTGCATCTGGATCTTTTTCTATTATTGCATCCAGAACAGCATCAGAAATCTGATCGGCAACCTTATCCGGATGACCTTCGGTTACAGATTCTGAGCTAAATAAATATTTCCGTGTCATAATATCACCTTTCATCTATACTTATTGCGAAATAAAAGCAAATTTTACTAAGATAATCAATAAATTTAGTTTAGCACATAATATTTAGACTGTCAATTTAGCTGCTTTGATTTGATTTCTTCTCTTTTCTAATATAATAAAATAAATAAAGTCCGACAAAAATCAGTACTGTACTGATCAATCTGGCAACCTGAAAATCAAAGATTAAGAGACTATCTGTTCGCTGGCCTTCTATAAAAAATCTAAAAATAGAATAAATTATTAAATATAACGAAAATACTTCTCCATCTTTTTTGAAATCAGAACGAAGATAAAAAATCAAAAAAAGAAAAAGAAGAAAGTCAGCTGCAGATTCGTAAAAAAACGCGGCTTCCCTGTATGCACCGTCAATATACATCTGGTTTTTGATAAAGTCTGGAAAAATATTATAATAACTTTCGTCTACAATCTGCCCAAAAGCTTCTTGATTAATAAAGTTACCCCAGCGACCAACTGATTGTGCTAAAGCCGTTAATGGTGCCAGATAATCAAGAGCCAAAAGAAAGTTTTTCTTTCTTTTTTTAGAAAGCAGGTAAAGAATAAGAATTCCAATTAATATTCCACCGTGAATTGCCAGCCCACCTTCATTAACAGCTATAATTTTTACAGGATAAGCCAGATAATAATCCAGATTAAAAATCACATAATATAGCCTTGCCCCTAGAACTCCTAGAGGAAAAGCTAAAATTATGAAGTCCAGAAAAAATTCAAAATCAAATTCTTTTTCTTTTTTCAACAATAAGTTCAAAATAAAAAGCGAAATTATTAAAGCAGATACAATTAAAAAACCATACCATCTTATCTCTAAAGAAAATATCCTAATCATTACCGGATCAATAATTTTTATCACCTATCTTAAACATTTTTCATTTTTGGATCCAGTGCATCTCTTAAACCATCACCAAGAAGATTAAATCCTAAAACACCAAAAATAATTGCCAGTCCCGGAAAAGTAGCTACCCAGGGTGCTTTTTGTAAAGAACTTCTGGCATCACTAAGCATTGCTCCCCATTCTGGAGAAGGCGGCTGTGCCCCTAAACCAAGAAAACTTAAAGCTGCAGCTTCTAATATTGCTGTAGCAATACTGAGTGTTGTCTGTACAATTAAAGGTGCCATAGCATTTGGCAGAAGGTGTTTGAATATAATCCTGAGATCTCCGGCACCTAAGGCTCTGGCAGCACTAATATATTCACTCTCTTTAATTGAAAGAACTGAAGATCTAACAATTCTTGCAAAGCGCGGCACATTAATTATTCCAATTGCAATCATTGCATTTTTTAACTGGGGGCCTAAAATAGCGACTATACCAATAGCCAATAAAATACTTGGAAAAGCAAGCATAATATCCATAAATCGCATAATAACCATATCTAATTTGCCGCCGTAATAACCGGCCAATAGACCAAATCCTACCCCAAATAATAATGCTAATGCCACGGAAAATAATCCTACCTGAAGAGAAATCCTTGAGCCGTAAATGATTCTACTTAATATATCCCTTCCCAGACCATCGGTTCCTAATAAGTGCTCAGAAGATGGTGCCTTATATCGGGCTATAATATTTGTTTTTATAGGATCATATGGAGCTAATACTGGAGCCAGTAAAGCAACCAAAATTAAAAATATAATAATAACTAATCCTGCAATCCCAATTTTACTCTGAAGTAATCTCCGCCAGGCCTCAAGCCAGGGGTTTGTATTCTTTTTCATTACTCTATTCTCATTACTACCTGCCATTTCGATAATCTCCTCTCCTACTCATACTGAATCCTTGGATCGACTAAAGCATATGATAAATCAACAATTAAATTTACTATCACAAATACTCCGGCAAAAAATAAGATTCCTCCCTGTACAATTGGAAAATCACGAGCATAAATTGCATCAACTAGATATTTACCCAGTCCAGGCCAGGAAAAAATTGTTTCAGTCATTACGGCTCCTCCAAGCAAAACTCCAAACTGAAGCCCAACAACTGTAATAATTGGTACCATAGCATTTTTTAAAGCGTGCTTAAAAATTACGATTTTTCTTTTAAGACCTTTAGCATAAGCAGTTCTAATAAAATCTTTTCTTAGTACTTCTAACATTGAAGATCTTGTCATTCTGGCGATTATTGCCATTGGTATAGTTCCTAAAGCAACAGCGGGTAAAACCAGATGATGCAGTATGTCTTTTAATGCAGAGAAATTCAACTGAATTATGCTGTCAATGACATATAAATTTGTAATGGGAGTAAAGTCCAGGCCTACTCCAATCCTTGATGAAGGTGGAAACCAACCTAACTCAACTGCAAAAAGCCAGATAAACATTAAACCGAGCCAGAAAATTGGCATTGAAACACCAATCAATGCGACCAGCATACTTAAATTATCAAACCATGAATTTTGATTCACCGAAGCAAATATTCCCGCCGGTATACCAACTACAACAGCAAATACCATTGCAAAAAATGATAATTCTAAAGTTGCTGGAAATCTCTGAGATAATTCTGCACTGACCGGGTTATTGCTCATAATTGATCTTCCTAAATCTCCCCGCAATAAATCTTTAACATAACGCCAGAATTGTACCGGCAGGGGATCATTTAAGCCCATCTGTTCTCTTAATCTCTGCAGTGCTTCATCAGTAGCTCTCTCTCCCAGCATAGTCTGGGCAGGATCACCAGGAATTAAATGAACAATTAAAAAAACTATAACTGCTACCCCAATTAAAATCGGGATTAAAGCGAGTAATCTTTTAATTATATAGTTAATCATTTCCTAATTACACCTTCCTATTCAAAGTTAATCTGCGGCTAAAAAGCCGCAGATTAGTTTTATTATTTAATTATATTTTTCCTTTATTCTGCTAACCAAACTCTGTGCAGCTTTTCTGTTCCAGTTGGGTTAGGTACATAATTTTCTACATTTGATTTTAAGGCAATTGGTGGTGTTGAGTGAACTAAAGGTACCCAGGGAGCATCTTTATGAATAATTTCCTGAGCTTCCATATAAAGTTCAACTCTTGTTTCCTGATCCATTGTCTTCTGTGCCTCAACTAATACCTCATGCAGCTCTTCACTTTCATAAGCGTTATTACTGTTAGTTTTATCTAAAAGCACATATAAGAAGTTATCTGGATCACCATTGTCACCAGTCCAGCCTAACATATAAGTTGGAGCTTCCTGATGTTCTGTTTTATCAAGATAGGTACTCCAGTCATAAGTTACTAGATTAGCTGTGACACCAATTTCACTTAAATAACTTTGAATAGCCTGTCCAATAAATTTACCCTGTGGGATATAAGGTCTTGGAACAGGTAGATACCAGAGATCAAATTCAAAACCATCTTCATAGCCAGCTTCTGCTAATAATTCTTTAGCTTTTTCTGGATTGTATTCATAAGGTTCAATATCGTCATTATAACCCCAGATAGAAGGTGGCATTGGATTCTTAGCTGGTTCTGCTAAACCAGCATAGAAAGCATCAATAATTGCCTGCTTGTCAATTGCATGATTAAAGGCTCTTCTGACTCTTACATCATCAAAAGGCTCAAAATTAAAGTTCATAGCAAAGTAACCAACATTCATACTTGGTCTTAAAGAAAGTTTTAATTCATCAGCACTTTCTACAGCTTCTACATCTTCTGGACTTACTCCGTCCATCATATCGATTGTTCCGGATTGTAATTCCATAAAACGAGCTGAGTTATCAGGAATTGATCGGAAAACAATTTCATCCAGATAAGCTCTTTCTCGCCAGTAATTTTCATTTGCCTTTAAAATAACTCTGTCTCCCTGACGCCACTCTTCTAAAGTATAAGCACCAGTTCCTACAGGATTTTTAAAGTAATCTTCTCCATGCTCTTTTACAGCTTCTGGACTTGCAATTCCAAAAGGAACCATAGCCAGGTTGTTTAAGAAAGGAGCCTGTTTTTCAGAAAGAACAAATTCTACTGTTAAATCATCTACTACATTAACTTCCTGAATAATTCCGGGGAAACCCTGGAACATATAACCATAATAAGTGAACTCTCCACCAATGTGATAAGGATGATCTTCTAAACGCCAGCGGTCAAAGTTCCACTTGACTGCTTCAGCATTAAAAGGATTTCCGTCATGAAACTCTACTCCTTCACGCAAGTTGAAAGTCCATGTTAAACCATCTTCAGATACTTCCCAGTCTGTTGCCAGAGCTGGTTCTACTTCTGTTGTGCCGGGTGTATAATCAACAAGGGTGTCATAAATCTGCTGAGTTACTTTAAATGATTCACCATCAGTAACCTGAATCGGATCTAAACCTACTGTATCTCCTCCACGGCCAAAAACTAAGGTTCCACCCTGTTCCTGGGCCATTACTCCTGTCACAAACACCGACATTACTACTAAAATAATTAAAGTTGTTAAAGTTATTTTTCTCATACTATACTTCTTCCTCCTCATTTTTGTCTGTAATATATTATTTTAAGGTCTTGCTGAACTTTTTATCACCTCCACCTTCCAATTGAAAGAATATTTCTAAAAATAAACTTATACTTATAATCATTATATTTTATTAACTCAACTTTCGGCGTTAGAAATCATTAATGATTTCTTGATATAACCAGGAAGAAGCTCAAAAAAGTAGTCTAATAGGTCATTTATCTTTTCTTCAGTTAATGTTGAATAATCATGTAGAGTCTTTTTGAAAAGGTCTATGACTCAAACTTCGCACATAAATAACCCTTTTGCACCTTGAAATTTCAATATTTAGCAGAATTAAAGTAATATCATTTTACTGTTTTAGGCAGATATCGGCAGATTTTCTACTAAGTTTTCTGGTACTGCCATAATGAATGCTTCTAAAAGCTGATCCAGCTGTTTTGAAGTTAATGATAATTTATCTTTAATTGTAGCAATAAAAACTTCCATCAGCATATGTATAGCCTGAATCCAGGTGATATCTGCCATTTCATCAACCAGAAGAT
>NZ_QAXS01000012.1 GCF_003053565.1 Halanaerobium saccharolyticum
GCATAGATGCCCAGGTTTAAAGGCTTTGTTTTAGCAATATTTTTGTAAATTTAGTTCGTTTTGAATTATTTTAGACTTTTCGCAGTGCAATCATATAAGATTTGCTTAGAATTAATTAAATAAATTTAGGAGGAATTTTAATGAGATATGCAGTGATTGGAACTGGCTCTCGTTCAGCGATGTATTATGAGGCATTAGTTGAAAACGAAAAGATAGCAGCAGAGAATGAACTGGCTGCTTTACTGGACTTAAATCAGACAAGAATGGATTATGTTAACGAAAGACTGGGGCTGGATCTGCCAACCTATCAGCCACATCAGTTTGGAGAAATGATTGAAAAAGAAAATATTGAAGGAATTGTAGTAACTACCAAAGACTCACACCATCATGAATATATTATCCAAGGCTTAAAAAATGATCTTAAAGTCATCACAGAAAAACCAATGACTACAAATGAGGAGAAAAATCAGGCTATACTTGACACAATGGAGGAAACAGGTAATGATTTGACTGTGACCTTTAATTACCGTTATTCTCCCTATCGTTCCAAAGTTAAGGAAATGCTGCAGGAGGGAGTAATTGGTGAAGTAACAATGGTTGAATTCCACTGGTATCTGGACACAACCCATGGTGCTGATTATTACCGGCGCTGGCATGGAGAAAAAAGAAACTCCGGTTCTCTCTGGGTACATAAGGCAACACACCACTTTGATTTAGTCAACTGGTGGCTAGATTCTACTCCCGAAGAAGTTTTCGCATTTGGTGACAAAAGATTTTATCAACCTGAAACTTTTCCTTATAGAATGAGATGTAAGGACTGTGATGCTAAAGATGAATGTAAATTTGAGCTTGATATGAGTTCATCCGATAAACTTACTGCTCTTTATTTAGATGCAGAGGATGAAGATGGTTATTTTAGAGATCGCTGTGTATTCTCACCAGAAATTAATATCTGGGATACAAGAGCTCTCACAGTTAGATATCAAAACCGGGCTTTATTGAGTTATTCACTCAATAATTATGCACCTTATGAAGGTTATAAGGTTGCTTTTATTGGAACTAAAGGTAGAATTGAACAGGATGTAGTCGAGGCTTCCTATATCAGCGGTCACGATGGAGAATTAGAAAGACAGACACCAGACAATAATATCCGTCTGGAAGTTTTCCCACTCTTCGAAGAATCCTATACCCTGGATGTGGAAGTAGAAGAAGGTGGTCATGGTGGAGGAGATAAGCGTTTATTAGAAGATATTTTTCTCGAAAATCCGGAAGCAGATCCCTTAGGACGTCAGGCCGGAGGTTATGATGGAGCAATGTCCATTTTAACCGGTATTGCAGCCAGACGCTCAATTGAAAAAGATCAGCCAATTAAAATTAAAAATCTGGTTGAATTTCCTTCAGCAGTAAATAAATAATTTCCAATTAATAACTTAAAGTTAACTCCTTATTAATATAATTAAGGCTTCTGATTAATTTCAGGAGCCTTAAAAATTATCTGGATAAAATTAGGAGTGGTGATAGATTTTAGTTTATTATATTTCTTTAACTTTTCGGTATTCAAGTGGTGATAAATCTGTAAATTCTTTAAAAATCCTACCAAAGTGAGTTATATTATTAAAACCAACCTCAGTTGCAATTTCTGTTACAGACAGCTCACTCTGCTGCAGTAGTTTACTGGCCTCCTTAATCCTGATATTATTTTTATACTCCACAAAATTAAAACCTGTAACTTCTTTAAAAGCCCTGCTTAAATAGGCAGAGCTGTAATTAAATTTGGAAGCAAGTTCACTTAAAGTTAATGATTTTTGATAATTTTGACTGATATAGGCTGCTATTTTAGATATATTTTTATGTTTTTGATCAGGATAATCAAGGTTTTGGGAAGCTGATTTTAAAGAAATTCTTTTAATAAAAATTAAAATTTCGATAATCATCATCTTGATATATAATTTGTTTTCAGGCTCGTTAGTTTTCTTGTTTTCTGCAGTCAGCTTAAAAAGCTCTTCTTCCAGCCAGAGCTGTTGTTCGGGATTGAGGCTTAGAACATTTTCTTTTTTCTTAAAAATTTCAAATAATTCAGCTGCTTCCATTTCTTCAGCCAGTGAAGCAAAAAAATTCTGATCAAACTGAATTAAAATCCTCTCATGCTCCGGATTTTGACGGTCAATAGTACTTGTTTTATGTAGAATATTTTTATTGATTAAAACTAGGTCACCTTTTTTAACATGATAGCTCCGCTGATTGATAAAATAATTACGCTCTCCTTTTAAAAGATAGTAAATTTCAAATTGGCTGTGATAATGTCGCTGTTCCATATTGAATGGTTCAGCATCTCTTTTTACATGGGTAATAATTGCTTTATTCATAATTTGCCTCCAGAGTTGAATTGAAAATTGACTAAAATACTTATAATTAAGTTGTTAAATTTGCTTATTTACTAAAATGATTATATAATATTTTATTGAAGAAAGAAAATTGGGGGCAAAAGATTTGAGAATTTTAGCTTTAGATTATGGTAACAAAAGAGTAGGAGTAGCTGTTAGTGATGCTCTGGGCTGGACAGCACAGCCGCTGACAACTCTTAAGATGCATGGACACCAGGAATTACTGGAGGAAATAAAAGAATACATAGACAAATATGAGGTAGAAGAGATTGTAGTTGGAATGCCCTACAATATGGATGGTACAATGGGAAAGAGGGCAGAAATAACTCAGGCTTTTATTAATTTTTTAAAAAACAATCTTGAGCTTCCGATTCAGATTCAGGACGAACGGCTGACAACAAGTCAGGCCAACAACATACTGCTGGAGGCTGATGTCAGCAGAAAAGGAAGAAAAAAGGTAATTGATAAGCTGGCTGCTTCTTTAATTCTGCAGTCTTATCTTAACTCAAAGTAAAACGATAGGTACCAGGTACAAATCAGCTGATTTGTACCTGGTACAGAGGAATTAAATCACAAACTAACAAAACGAAAGGGGTAATATGATGAGTAATGGCAAGTTTTGGATTGACGAAGAAGAAAAAGAACTGGTTTTATCAGATGGCACAGGGGAGAGCCGCTTTATTATAGAAGATGATCTGGTTATTGATGGGGTAAAATACTTAATTATTGTTGATGCCAGAGCTGGAGAAAATGCTGATGCAACAGTAGTTAAAATAATTAATGAAGGTGAAGAAGAAATTATTATTCCTGTCGAAGAAGAAGAGGAATTTGAAAAAGTTCAGGCTGCATATATTGAAGATATGGAATAAAACAACTCTGCTATTTGAAAACTGCCTGGATAATTTTTTATTAATAAATTAATGTATGTTATGAGAGGAAGATTTTGAAGTTGAAAAGAACAGCTTTTATATTTTTGATCTTTATTATAATACTCAGCTTTTCACTGAGGGCTTATTCTTTAATTGAGCCTATAAATCCTGTTGATCCAAGAGATATTATGGTAGAAATAGAACAGGGAATGAGCGGCAGAGCAATTGCAAATCTGCTGGAAGAAGAAGGAGTTATCAAATCCTCAACTATGTTTTATTTGCTGCTCCGATTTAAACAGGTGGATAATCTCCGGGCAGGATATTACCGCTTTTCAACTTCAAATACTCCTCTAGAAATCATTGATAAATTACAGCGGGGAGAAGAAGAACAATTTAAAGTTACTATCCCAGAGGGCTTTACATTTGAAGAAATATTAAATAGATTTTCTGCTTTAGAGATGCCTGAATATGAAAAGGAAGTTTTGAAAAATGAAATTAACAAAGAACTTTCAAAAATAGAAATAGAAAGAAATTTTGAAGTCGAAATTTCTGAGTCTGAAAAGCTTTATCATGCAGAAGGTTTTATTATTCCCAACACCTATAATTTTCCGATGAGCTATGATGAACAGGATATAGCAGAGTCTTTAATAAATTACTTTATAGCTCAGAGACAGCCAGTTTTAAAAGAAGCAGCAGAGGGGAATAGTTATTCTGCTTACGAGCTTTTAATAATATCTTCTTTGATTGAAAAAGAGGGCAGATTGGAAGCAGAGAATAAATTGATAGCTTCAGTAATCTATAATCGTTTAGATCGTGGAATGCCTCTGCAGTTGGATGCCACAGTTCAGTATGCTCTACCAGAAAGAACTGAACGAGTGCTTTATTCTGATCTGCAAATTAATTCTCCTTATAATACTTATTTAATAAGAGAACTGCCTCCTACGCCAATAGCAAGTCCGGGTGATCTTGCGGTAGAAGCAGCAATTAATCCTGATCAAAGTGATTATTTATTCTATTTCGCTCGTGAGGATGGCAGCCATGTCTTTACAGAAAGCTATGAGGAGCATCTCCAAAAACAGCGAGAGCTAAATTAATTAATAGCTAGAAATTTAACCAATTTGAAAATAATTGTCTATTAAGTACAAAGGAAGTAGATTATGAAAATTACTGATATTAATAGCAAATTTTCTAAAAGCAAATATATAGATCAGCAATTTGCTGAAATTGAAAATTATTGTAAAGAAATTCATATTCCAATTATTGATCGAGATGCGGCTGATTTATTAAAACTGCAGTTGAAGCTTAAAAAGCCACATAAAATTTTAGAGATTGGTACAGCACATGGTTTTTCTACACTTTTACTGGCAAAATACACCCCGGAAATGTCTGAGATTACAGCAGTAGAATTTGATCCTGACCGGGCCCAGCAGGCAAAGAAAAATTTTTTAAAATTTAATTATCAGGAAAAAATTGATTTAAAGGTTGGAGATGCCTTTGATGTTTTGCTCTATTTAAAAAAAGATTATGACTTTATTTTTCTTGATGCTGCCAAAGGGCAGTATTTTTATCTTTTTGAATATTTAATGGAGCTTTTAGTTCCAGGAGGACTTTTGATTTCTGATAATGTACTTTATAAAGCTAAGGTTCTTGCAGAAGGTGAAACAAAACATAAAATTAGAACAATGGTCACTAATTTAAAAAAATATTTAAAATTAATTATGAACCATCCAGAACTTGATTCGACAATAGTTACAGCAGGTGATGGGATGGCGATTAGCAGGAGGAAAGATATAAATGAATAAAGTAGAATTACTGGCACCAGCTGGAAGTTTAGAAAAACTAAAAACTGCCATCTTATTTGGTGCTGATGCTGTATATTGTGGAGGTTTAAACTTTGGTTTAAGAGCCGGAGCCGACAACTTTACGGTTGAGGAGCTTGAAGATGGAATTGAATTTGCCCATCAGCGGGACAAAAAAGTTTATATGACCCTTAATATGATTCCTCATAACAGGGAACTGGCTCAACTTCCAGAATATATAGAACAAATTAAAAAACTTAACTTAGATGCTCTTATAATTTCTGATCCGGGTGTTTTTGCTTTTGTAAAAAAAGAAATGCCGGAGATGGAGATTCATATTAGCACTCAGGCCAATAATGTTAACTGGGCTTCTGCTCTTTTCTGGGCGGAACAGGGAGCCGAACGGATAATTCTGGCTCGAGAATTGAGTAGAGATGAAATTGAAGAGATTGCAGACAAAACAGAGGGAAAAGTTGAATTAGAATACTTTGTCCATGGAGCAATGTGTATTTCTTATTCCGGCCGCTGTCTGCTCAGCAATTATTTTGTGGGCCGTGATGCAAATAAGGGAGACTGTGCTCAGTCCTGCCGCTGGAAATATCATCTGGTAGAAGAAAAAAGACCGGGAGAATATTATACAATTGAAGAAAATGACCAGGGCACCTTTATTATGAACTCCAGAGACTTAAATCTGGCTGAAGAAATTCCGGAACTAATAGAATTAGGCTTAAGCAGCTTAAAAATAGAAGGTAGAATGAAAAGTGTCCATTATGCAGCCACAGTTGTGAATACCTATCGGCAGCTGATAGATCAGTATTATGAAAATCCTGAAAACTTTGAGGCTGATCCGGAGCTTTTAGCAGAGCTCAGAAAAATAAGTCACCGTGATTATACCAAAGGTTTTTATTACGGTAAACCGGGAGCCGAAGGACAGAGATACGAAAGTTCTTCTTATTTAAGAACTTACGACTTTATGGGAGTGATTAAGGGTTATGTTCCCACTCAAGCAGAAGCGATTGTTGAAGTAAGGAATAAGATTTTTAAAGGTGATCAACTGGAATTAGTAGTTCCCGGGCAAAAATCATTTACAATTACTGCTGATTACCTTTTAAACGAAGAGGGAGAAGAAATTGAGGCTGCTCCCCATCCAAAACAGTTAATTAAAATACCCCTTGCTTCAGAAGTTCCTGACGGTTCTCTGCTGAGGCGCCAGAAGGAGAATTAGAATGAAGGATACTCAAAAATTAAGATATGAGGTTGACCCCAAAGAAATTAATTATATAGATATGATTATTAAAGCTTATGAAGGAATTGGCACCGTTAATGTGGATCATGATAATCCAGGAGAAATTTGGATTGATGTTACAGAAGGAACTAAAGCTGAGGTTAAGGAAGTGATGGCAGATCTGGGAGAAAAATTTAAAGTAAAGTTAATTTCAGAAGAGAGTAATTAACTGTTGAGCTTCAAAATTTTCCTCGTAAAACCTGAAACAACAGTGATCTTAATAAGTTACCTGATGTATTTTTAAAATTGTAAAATAGGAACATTTGACAATCAGTCAGTAATTGTTTATTATTAAGGTGATATCAAATATAATTTTTTTATAAGTTTATAAGCTGATTTTTGTTGGAGAAATTAAAGGAGGAAAATTAAATTATACATTTAACTAGAAGTGAACAACAGGGAGGTAATTTATGATGCTGAGCAAAAGTAGAGTTTTAATCTCGGTAATGTTACTCCTTATAATGGTGTCTTTTGTCAATCTCGAAGAAGCAGAAGCTCTGGATCTGGCTGAATTTGGAAGTAGAGTGATGCAAAGAGGAGACGAAGGAATAGATGTAGCAGTATTACAGCAGAAGTTAATGCAATTAAATTACTATAATGGAAGTTTAGATGGATTATATGGAAGTGGCACAGCAGAAGCAGTAAAAAGATTTCAGAGAGATAATGGACTTAAGGTAGATGGTGTTTTTGGTGAGAGTTCTTTTGCAGTCATTCCTAATTTGAAAGCAGAATTAAATTTTAACATATCAAGAGATGATATAGTATTACTTGCCAGAATTATTCATGGAGAGGCTCGAGGAGAAGATTTTAAAGGTAAAGTTGCTGTTGGTTCTGTAATTTTAAATAGAATTAATAGTAACCAGTTTCCTAATTCAATTAGAGATGTTATCTTACAGAAGGGACAGTTTAGCAGTTTGATGGATGGTCAGGCTAATTATTATCCTGGAGAAGAAGAACTGCAGGCAGCAAGAGCCGCTCTGCTTGGATATGATCCAACTTTAGGTTCAGTTTATTTCTATAATCCGGATACAGCAACTAATACTGCCTGGATATCCAGACGAAATTTTGTAACCAGAATTGGTGGCCATGTATTTTTAAGGTAAGTTTAAGGACTATCAGTATATAATTTAATAAAAACAAAATAAGATTGCAAAAAAAAAATAGCACCGGCTAAGGTGCTATTTTTTTAGAAATCGATATCCAATTTTTGTTATTTGGGTAAAAATTTATTTTTCTTCCTGCAATTCCTTCATGTTATCCATACATTCACCACAGATTGTTCTACCTTTATATTCGATAGTGTCATCTGCGCTGCCGCAGAAAATACATGCTGGCTCATATTTTTTGAGAATTATTTTTTCTTCATCAACGAAGATTTCCATTGGGTCTTTTTTATTGATATTCATTGTTTTTCTGAGTTCGATTGGAATTACCATTCTACCCAAATCATCAATTTTACGGACGATACCAGTAGATTTCATATTAATTCTCCTTTCATAACAAATTTCGACAAATTATTCTTGTTTATTACATTATATAATCAATTAGAGCTATAGTCAATACCCAAATGTTATTTTTTAAAGTAAAAAATGGATATTTAAGCGAAAAAATTCAAAAAACTTATTAATATTTGTTTAAATATGTGATAAAATATAAATAGTCATCTAAAATGAGGTGTTTTTAATGGAGAAATTAAAAGAAAAGTTTAAAAGAAAGTTAGCAGAAAACAATTATAAACTAACAAAACAGAGAGAAATTATCCTGGATACAATTCTCGAAAAAGAAAACTGGCATTTTACTGCTGAGGATCTTTTTGCAGCTGCACGAAAAAAAGACACGGATATAGGAATGGCGACAATTTATAGAACTCTGGAATTAATGCAGAATTTAGATATTGTGCATGTGCTTGATTTTAATGATGATTCCCGCAAATATGAAATATATTTAGAAGAAGCCCATCATCATCATTTGATTTGTAAGGGTTGTGGTAAGTTGATTGAGTTTAGTGATCAGGATATCGATTATTTTGAATCAGAACTGGAAGAAAAATATGATTTTGAAATTACAGAACACAAATTAAGATTTTACGGATATTGTAATGAGTGTAAAGAAAGTAATTAAGAAAAAAGGGATTTTTTGATCAATAGAGAATATTATATATATAGCAGCAAAGAGAGGTAGGTTGAGCTATGGAAGAAACAAAACAGTGTTTAAAAGATTTAATTGTTTTTCAAAATCTGGATCCAGAAGAATTAGAACTTTTATGTCAAAATTCTTATGCCAAATTTTACGAAAAAGATGAGGTCATCTTTTTTGAAAATGACAGTGTAAAAAAACTATATTTATTAGTAAACGGGAAGGTTAAACTTTCTATGCTATCTGCAGAAGGTAAAGAAAAAGTGCTGACAATTCTGCAGGAGGGAGATATTTTTGGTGAGCTTTCTCTATTTGATGAAGACCCTCATCCACTGACCGCTGAGGTGATGGATGATGCTCGTCTCTTAATCATCCCCTGGAACGAAATGGAAAAAATGATTATCGACCGTCCTTCACTGGCAATTAAAATTATTGAAGCACTATCTAAAAAGACAAGACTTTTAACCAGTCAGGTTAGAGAACTAGTGTTTCAGGATGCTGCCGGCAGATTGGCCAGCTTAATTTCGCGTCTGGCAGAGGACTTTGGCCGTGAAATCGAAGAGGGAACAGTTATTGATCTGGTCTTAACTCACCAGGAGATTGCCAATTTAATTGGATCCTCCAGAGTTACAGTTACTAAATTGATCAATAAGTTTATAGATGATGGTATGATTACAATTAAAAAAAGAAAAATTATTATTACAGACTTCGAATCACTGGGAGAAAAACTGCAAACAATTTTTTAACTTCCAGCTGGGGATGATTCCTGTGGTCTGAAATAATACATAACAGACACGCTGGCAGAATCATTCTGGCGTGTTTTGATTTTTTTAATATTTTTAATTTAAGATTTTAGGAGGTAGAAGATGAGTATTTTTATACCTAATAGTGAAACAAAATTATATGGTTTACTGGGTAAAACACTGAGCCATTCTATTTCTCCATCTCTACATAATAATGGTTTTAGAGATTTAGGGATTAATGCAATTTATTTGATGCTGGAGACTAAGGATCAGGGCCTGGAGGAATATATTGATTCTTTAAAAAATTTAGGTTTTGACGGCTGGAATGTCACTATCCCTCATAAAGAGAGTATTATACCATATTTAAATGGTTTTTCTTCTCTGGCTCGAGCAGCAGGAGCAGTTAATACCGTTTTAAATAGAAAAGGAAGATTAACCGGATATAATACTGATGTTATAGGATTTCAGCGCCAGATTGAGGAATCTGGTGTTAAAGCTAAAAATAAAAGAGCGGTTGTTATTGGCGCAGGTGGAGCTGCGAGAGCAGTTATTGCTGCTATGGTTCAGCTTGACCTGGCGGATATTACTATTATTAACCGGACAGTAGAAAATGCGGAAGAATTGGCAAAACTTTTTAGAGAAGAAAATTCTAAGCAAAACTTTGATTTCTGTAGTCTGGATGAGCAGGAATATGCAGAACCCTTAAAAGCAGCAGATCTGGTGGTTGATACAACTCCGGTTGGGATGTATAGTAATAATATTAAGAACATAGTAATCAATCCTGATTATCTGCATCAAGAGCAGCTGGTAATAGATTTAGTTTATAACCCGCTTAAAACTAAGATTTTAAAAGAAGCAGAAAAAAGAGGGGCTCAGATTGGTAATGGTCTGCCTACTTTGATTTATCAGGCAGAAGCATCATTTAAGCTCTGGACCCAGGAGATGCCGCCTAAGAAAAAATGGTATCAGATAGCGGAAAATGCTGTTCAAGAAATAAAAGCTAAGGCTGAGGAAGAAAACGAAGATGAAGATAATTAATAATTAAATAATTGAAGATGAAGGTTAGATAAAGATGTAAAAGCAAAGCAGTCTAAAGACTGTGACGCAAAGACATAAGTCTAAGGGGAATTTCCCTATTGATTGTTATGTTTGCCTCAGGTGAAAATTGCCAGTGTTTAAAACATGATGGCAATTTTTTGCATTATGAGCTTAGTTTTTTTAAAAAGCATAATTAGAATAAAGCAGGAATCATTATTCTTTTGGAGAATTATCTTATATTAATACTATAAAATGACAAATTTCGATAATAATACTGGAGGTGAGGGAATGACAGCACAAAACAGAAAAAAATTAGGAGAACTTCTAGTAGATCATGAATATATAAGCAGAGAACAATTACAAGAAGCTCTAGATAGATTAAAAAATACAGATAAAAAAATTGGAGAAATTTTAGTTGAACTGGGTTATGTGAAGGAAGAAGATTTGATAGAAGTTTTAGAATTTCAGCGGGGTATTCCCCATGCAGATCTTGATAAATATTTCTTTGATCCTTCTTTAGCAGAATTAATACCCGAAAATATAGCCAGACGTTATTTAGCTGTTCCGATTGAAAAAAGTGATCAGGGTAAATTAAAAGTTGTGATGGCTGATCCAACTGATTTAGTTGCTATAGATGATATAGAAATGTTGAGTAATCTGAGTGTGGACCCACTTTATGGTGCACCCAATCAAATTCGTTCGTCAATTGACAGGCTTTATGGTAATGATGACATTGATATTTCCAATATTTTTGAAGATTTTAATCTTGAGGGTATTGAAGATGTTTCGGATAATCAAAATGAAGAAATTTACGAAGAAGAAGAGATCCGAGAAATGGTAGATGAAGCACCAATTATTAAATTGGCCAATTATATCATCAGCAAGGCCTACCAAAAGGGGGCAAGTGATATTCACATTGAGCCCGAGGATAGTAAAATTAGAGTTCGTTTTAGAATAGATGGGGTTTTAAAAAAGGAAATGACAGCTCCTAAATCTTCGCATCGTGCTTTAGTTTCCAGAATTAAAATTATAGCTAATCTGGATATTACTGAACATCGAGTTCCTCAAGATGGAAGAATCAAAATGATTTTCAAGGATGAAAAGCTTGATATGCGTGTTTCTACCCTGCCTACAATTAAGGGAGAAAAGATAGTTATTCGTCTTTTAGCTCAGAATACAAATCTTTTAGATCTGGATAACTTGGGTCTATCTGATTATAATAGAAAAAAAATAGGACAGTTAATTAAAAAACCAAATGGAGTTTTATTATTAACAGGACCTACTGGTAGTGGTAAATCGACCACACTCTTTGCCGCTTTAAATGAACTCAACAGTCCCCAGATCAATATGGTTACGATAGAGGATCCAGTTGAGTATCAAATTGCTGGTATTAATCAGGTACAGGCAAAAGAAAAATCAGGCTTAACTTTTGCTAAAACCTTACGCTCGATTTTAAGACAGGATCCAGATATCATAATGATTGGTGAGATGCGGGATCAGGAAACTGCCGAAATTGCTGTTCGGTCGGCGTTAACAGGACATCTTGTGTTTAGTACTCTCCATACAAATGATGCTGTAAGTTCTATCACCAGATTAATTGATATGGGTTTAGCTCCTTATCTGGTAGCAGCTTCTTTAAATGGTGTTGTTGCTCAGAGACTTGTACGCAGACTCTGTCCACACTGTAAAGAAAAAAGAAAATTAGAAAAAACAGATTTGAAATTTTTAGATAATCCAGATTTTGAAGAGGCATATTTTGCAGTTGGCTGTGAAAAATGTAATAATACCGGCTATGATGGGCGACTTGCAATTCAGGAAATTTTTGAAATTGATAATCAGGTTAAAGAGATGATCAGTGATAATCTTGCCAAAGAAAAAATTGCTGAATATGCAAAAAATAATGGTATGATCACATTAAAACAGGACGGTATAGAAAAAATTAAAGCCGGAGAAACCGATGTTTCAGAATTAGAAAGAATAATTTATTAAGGCTAGATTGGAGAGTGATGTCATTGGAATTTGATGAGTTATTAAAAATAGTATCTCAGGATGATCAGATTTCTGATCTCCATTTAACTGTTTTTTCGCCACCATATATTCGCAAAAATGGGAAATTAAGACCCTACGAAAAATACAATGGAGAATTAACTGTTGAAGACACCGAAAGATTAGCTAAAGAAATGATGAATGAGAAACAGTATAAAGAATTTAAGGAAAAAGGAGAATTAGATTTTTCTTATAGAATCCCGGGCACTTCTAGATTTCGGGTTAACGCCTATCATCAAAGAGGTAGTGTAGGTATAGCATTAAGAATCATCCCTAATGTAGTCCCCACAATTGATGAGATGGGTTTACCTGAAGTTTTCAAAAAGCTTGCCGGTCAAAGAATGGGATTAATCTTAAGTACCGGACCCACTGGAAGCGGTAAATCCACAACTCAGGCAGCAATAATTAATGAAATAAATCAAAATCGTCAATCTCATATTATGACTTTAGAGGATCCAATAGAATATCTGCATAAACATAACAAAAGTCTGGTTCATCAGCGGGAAGTAGGCAGTGATACAGATAATTTTAAAAGAGGTTTAAGAGCCTGTCTGCGTCAGGATCCAGATGTAATCCTGGTCGGTGAAATGCGAGACTTAGAAACTATCCAGATTGCACTGGAGGCAGCAGAAACTGGTCATTTAGTTCTGGCGACACTGCACACTAATAGTGCTCCTGCTACAATTGACAGGATTATTGATGTTTTTCCCGCAAACCAGCAGGATCAGATTAAAATTCAGCTGGCTTCAGTACTAAGTGCGGTTATTGCTCAGCAATTAATACCGACTAAAGATCAGAGCGGTCGGGTAGCTGCTTTTGAAATTATGATGGCTACTTCAGCCATTAGAAATATTATTCGAGAGGGTAAAACAAATCAGATTTATTCTGCTATTCAGACAGGTGGCCGCTATAATATGGTTACTATGGATAATTCGCTTTTAAAATTATATCAGCGGGGAAAGATTTCTAAGGAATCAGTTTTACATCACTGTAATGATATAAAATATGTGAATGAAAAATTACGTTAAATTTAAGTAAAGAGGTAAGGGAGGTGCAAAATGGCACAACTTTATAGTTATAAAGCTCGCGGTCAGTCCGGTCAGATCTTAAATGGCAGTATCGAAGCAGCCAGCAAAAAAGAGGTAGCAAAAGAGCTGCGGGATAAAAACCTACATGCTGTTTCAATTGAGGAAATTGAAGCTAAAGAAAAGCAGGAAAAAGACTCTAAATTTTCACTGGCTATGGATATTTCAGAGATAAATATTTTTGGCGGCGGCTATAAGGTTTCGGAGCTGGCTAATTTTGCGCAGAGGCTTTCTGTTTTGATTGCTGCAGGAATCCCTCTGGTCAGATCACTGAGCATTATTAAAAACCAGTCAAATATAAAACATGAAAAGGAAATGCTGAGCAAACTATTATCCAATGTAGAGGCAGGAGAAACTTTATCCTACGCTTTACAGGAGCATCCTAAATATTTTCCTAAGTTATTTGTCCATCTGATCAAAGCAGGGGAGACCGGTGGAGTTTTAGATGAAGTATTATCAGAATTAGTAGAATATTACCGCAAAAGAGATAAAATTAATAAAGAAGTTAAATCTGCTTTATATTATCCGATTACTATAGTTATTGTGGCTATTGTAGCGGTTTTTATTTTAATGGGCTTTGTGCTTCCCAATATTTTAGACATGCTGGTAAACTTTGGTGGAGAAATTCCGCTGCCAACTCAGATCTTAATTTTTGTCAGTAATATTATCTCTTCTTACTGGTGGGCAATTTTAATTGCTGCAGCTGGAGCAGGATTTTTACTGAATTCTTATTTCAAAACTCCCAGAGGTAAATTAAGAAAAGATAAGTTTATGTTAAAAATACCTGTTATTGGCGATTTAATCAGAAAAGTTGTTATTGCCAGATTCGCTAGCACATTAGCACTCTTAATTAAAAGTGGAGTTAATATTATTAATGCTTTACCTGTTATTGAAGAAGTTGTAGATAATGAAGTTTTTGCAGATGTTTTATTAGAAACCAGATTGAGAGTTAGAGAGGGTTCAACACTTTCGGAGCCGATTAAGCAGAGTGGAGAGTTTCCACCAATGGTGGTCCAGATGCTAAAAGTTGGGGAAGAAAGTGGTAATATAGAGGATATGTTAAATAAAATATCCGCTTATTATGACATGGAAGTTGCAAATGCAATTGAAGGAAGTATATCTTTAATTGAGCCGGTAATGATTATTGTTTTAGCTGTAATTGTCGGTGGGATTGTAGCTTCGGTTATTTTACCGCTGTTCAGTATCTACAGCAGTTTTTAAATCAGAGTTTTACTTAAGGATAACTAATTTATGTAGCTCACTTAATTGTTATTTATTTTTTATAATGCAATAATTGAACAATACGAAAAATGTTTGTTGAATTTTGAGGAGGTGGGGCTCAAAACAATAAGACTTGTAGTTGAAAGATTTTTATTGAATTTTTAAAACAAAAATAGGAGGAAGAAGATATGAAAAAAATAAGAAAAATTTTTAGTGGAAATGAAGGTTTTACTTTAATTGAATTGTTGATTGTAATTGTTATTTTAGGTGTTCTGGCAGCAATTGCAGTGCCGAATCTGATGGGCTTACAAGATAGTGCAAATGAAGAAGCTGTTAGGGCAAACGCAAGAACTTTGTTGACTGAAATTGAAGCAGAAAGAGTTACTGAAAACCAGAATGCAAATGATATTACAGAACTTAGTGCTTATGAGGCTCTAACTTCAATGGAAGGTGTAGGTATAGCATCTGGAGCAGATAATTCTTTTGATTCTTATGATATAACAGTTACATTAGATGAAGAAGCTTTTATTAATATTGCACAAGGCCGTGTAACTACTACTGGAAATTAAAATTACTAACTAATTTAGGAGGAGAAAGTTTGAATTTAAATAATAACTTTTTGAAAAAGGTTAATCTCCTCCTATTATTTATAATTTTATGTTTAGTTCCAGCATTTATAAGACTGGTTATTGTTAGTAATAATGATAGTGCTAACGTTTGGATTGGTACTTTTAATATTGATTTTTATTCATATTATAAAATGATATTTTTTCTGACTTCCTCATTTTTTCTTTTAATTTTATTTCTTAAATATATTGATCAGAATCAACTTAAGCCAAGCAGATATTATATACCGATTACTATTTACAGTATTTTAGCAGTCATTTCTGCTTTTGCTGCTGAATACAAAGAAATAGTAATTAAAGGTTTTCCTGATCGTTATGAAAATATTTTTGTTCTGCTGGGATATATGTTATTAGTTGTAGTTGTGATCAATATAGTAAAAGATAAAAAATCATTTAAGCTAATTTTAAA
This sequence comes from Halanaerobium saccharolyticum, assembly GCF_003053565.1. Classification (GTDB taxonomy): domain Bacteria; phylum Bacillota; class Halanaerobiia; order Halanaerobiales; family Halanaerobiaceae; genus Halanaerobium; species Halanaerobium saccharolyticum_B. The sequence continues at coordinate 15,642 of NZ_QAXS01000012.1, forward strand.
GACTTTATTCATTTCAGCCTTTATTTTAGCTATTCACGGTATTTTACAGTTTTATAACTATGATTTACTGGCAACTGAATTTGGGAGAAAGTTAATTACACCTGATGGGCTTGAATTTTTTGTTGATCGTTTGAGTTTTATAGGTAAAAAAGTTATTTATTCTACAATGTATAATCCTAACTATGTAGGCAGTTATGGTTCAATGCTGGTTATTTTGGTTTTAGGTTTATACAGCAGTTCTCAGGATAAGAAAAAAACATTTCTATTAGGAATATTCAGTACTTTGTTATTTGCTTTTTTAATTGGTTCTCGTTCCAGAGCTGGTTTAATGGGGTTTATTGCGGGAACAGCAATTATCTTATTTATGCAGCGGCAGTTTTTAAAAAAACACTGGGTAAGAATTTTAATTATTTTTACTGTTTTTACTTTAGTTTTTATTACTATGAATGCCAGAAGTCTGGACAGTATTTTTAGTGATGTATTATTTCCTAAAACAGAAAAGGAAAAGTATCTGGAAGATGAAATTTTACCACCAATAACGGAAGTTAGTTCTGAAGCTGGTAAATTGAAACTAAAAACAGCTGAAGCAGAATTTGAGATTATGATGAATTCAGAACAGATTAAAGTTTTGAATAAAAAGCCAATCAATGTTTATAATTCAAAAAATGAAGTTAAAGAAGTTGTTTTTAAGGGAGAACAATATCTTAATCACAGCTTTCAGATAAATGAACAAAATAATTTTCTAATCTGGTATTATGGTGGTAAGAGTGCTAAGTTTAATTATCAGGATGGACAGATTTTAATGGCAGGAATGCATAATAATTTATATCCTTTAGTAGAAGCAGAAAGTATTGGTTTTGAGGGTTATGAGAGATTAGGTTCATCCAGAGCCTATATCTGGTCAAGAACTTTACCATTACTAAAAGATACAATTTTCATTGGCCACGGTCCTGATACTTATGCAATGTATTTTCCGCAGGAGGATGTAATAGGGAAACTTAAATTTTTTAGTAATCCTGAAATTATAGTGGATAAACCCCACAATTTATATTTACAGATAGCTGTTAATACAGGAATTATTTCATTATTAGCTTTATTATATTTATGGGAAGATTATATATTTTCTTCATTTATTTTGTATAAGAATAGTGATTTAAGCATCTGGAAGAATAGATTGGGAATTGCATTAATGGGAGCAGTAACTGCATATTTAACAGCTGGATTTTTTAATGATAGTGTTATATCTGTAGCACCAGTTTTCTGGATTTTACTGGGGCTTGGTATTTCTATAAATTATCTGGTAAAAGAAGATAAATTTTAAATGGAGGACATTTTTATGAATTATAATAAAATAGTAGACGAAGAAGGATTTACTCTAATTGAATTATTAATTGTAATAGTTATTTTAGGAACTTTAGCCTCAATAGCTACACCAAATTTGATGGGTCTAACAGAAGAAGCTAGAATTGAGGCAGTAACTTTTAATACCAGAACTTTATTAACTGAGATTGAAGTATATAACTTCCAGGAAGGTAGTTATCCTCAACCGGGATCAACTCAAGATTTTATAACTGATTTTAGTTCAGAATTTAATGCATTAGCTAGTATTGTGCAGGAGCTTGGAAAAGATGATTACAGTCAGTATCATTACAGCAGTAATGGTGAGGAATTCGTTTTTTCAGTTCAGATTCCAAATGGAGAGTATGTGGGGATCTCTGATGAGGATGGATTAGAAGAAGGACTGAATGATCATTTAAGTTTAAATGAATAATAATATAATTATAGACTGATAGGATTGATACTATGATATTTTTAATTTTTATTTTAGGATTAATAATTGGCAGTTTTTTAAATGTAGTAATTTATAGACTACCTGAAGGTAAATCAATAGTTGATCCACCATCACACTGTCCAGTTTGTGGGCATAAGTTAAGCCCCTTGGAATTAATTCCAGTTTTAAGTTATATCTTATTAAGAGGAAAATGTAAATCATGTGGAGTAGATATTTCTATTAGATATCCCGTTATTGAATTATTAACCGGTATTATATTTATTATAAATTATATTTATTTTTCTGATCTGATAATATTAACTGGAGGTTTAATATTTTCTTCCTTATTGATTATTTTAACTATGATTGATTTTGACCATCAAATACTTCCTGACAAATTGACATTAGGTGGACTTGGAGTAGGATTTATTTTCAGCTTTTTTAGATCTGATATTACTGTAATTTATTCTCTGGCAGGCATACTGGCAGCCGGAGGCTTATTATTTTTGATAGCTCTGCTCAGCAAAGGTGGCATGGGTGGTGGAGATATTAAAATGATGGCAATGGTCGGCAGCTTTACTGGACCGATAATTGCTGTTAGTTCGATCTTTTTAGGAGCAATGATTGCTTTAATAGCTCATTTACCTGGTCTAGTTTCTGGAAAAACAGGAATGAAAACTAAACTTCCTTTTGGGCCATTTTTGGCACTTGGTTCTTTAATTTTATGGTTCTGGTCTGAGGAACTATTTGATTTGTATATTAACTTGTTTATTTAAATACAATAGGCGTTTGCAAAATAGGAAAAGAAAATAGCAAAAAACTGTAAGTAATGGGTTAAATTCAATTTTTAGATTCAAAAAATTAAATAAGAAAATGTCTTAATAAAAATAGGCATAACAAAATAAACCTATGAATACAGGTTTTAAAAAAAGATATTAAAAGATTTAAATTCTAAGCAATTAGTGGTCTTAAAGATCTAATATTTTCTGGTTTATTTATTTTATCAGCCAGAATTAGTGTTAAAAGCTGAGTGATTCCAGCCAGAAAAACATCGGATTTAACACTCTTTAGATTCTGAGTTTTTAAGTTACCAGTAACCATAGCATCTTTGAAATAGTTAATTGTCTGTTCTACTACTCCTCGTTTTTTGTAGAGATTTATCCAGTCATCTGTATCTCTAATGATACCAGGATAAGTTCTTAAATCCTGATTGGGATAGGTGTAAACAACTCTACCGTAACTGGAGTCAGTACAAGGGTTTTCACAGTAACAATTTCTTTTACCACCTATATGGTTGATTTTAGGACAGACAAATTTAAATCTGGGACTGCGGTTTTTTTCCCTTGACCATCCAGTTGGTTTCATTGTTAGAGAGGAATCATAAGGGCATAAAGGCCAGCCATTTTCATTGTATTCTGGCTGTGGTAAATCTGATTTAGTGTTTCTAGAATTAAGCGGTATAACTGCTTTATCAAAACCAAAATCATTGATTAAGAAGGGATAGGTCTGGTAGCTATCAAAGGCAGAATCGCCGATGAAAGTAGAATATTGGTGTTCATTGTGAAGATTAAAATAATCTTCTAAAACAGGTTTTAAAGAAGTAGAATCACCAATAGATTTATCTTCATCAGGTGAATCAGTCTTTTTATCAACTGGTACTTCAGGATGATTTTCTTTAAATTCATTATCCAAAAAAGAAATGTGACGGATAATGCCCAGGCCATTGGTTACAATACCTGCTTTGTAAACATAACAGAAATGACCGTTGATGTAGAGCTGTTTAATCTGATTATCAGCCTGAGCATAAGATGGCATTGAATTGTAGGCAAAACCATAAACGTTATCAACATTACTATCATTTTTATAGATGTTTTTAAGTTTCCGAATGATATTGTTTATGTATTTAGGGTTGTTTTCTGTCACATAGGGTTCAAAGCCAGTTGTATCATATATAAAAAGATCAGACAGTAGAGGATCAATTTTTCTGCAAATTGGGTCAGTGATATCAACAAGGTGATAAAAAAGTTCTTCCAGATGATCCTCAAAATTAGTTTTAAAACGAGAGAACTGAGAGATATCGGGTACAGAGTTAAAGCCACAAAACTTTCTTAAATCACTGCTTAAAGCGAAAATGTTAACTAGGAGCACAAGAGTTGGTATTCCCAATATTTTTTGCAGAATAAAAGCAGAAAGCATTGACTCCAATCTGTAAGTTCTATCTCTACCAAAATATTTGTAGTAAGTATTGTAGAAACTGGCAGAAATAAATTCAGATAAATCAAGATATTGATCGAGCATTTCAAGGAATTGAGGTTTATCATTTTGAGCCCAATCTTTGGCCTGTTCATAAAGATCACCAAAAGACAATTGTTTTTTAGAATTAAAAGACATTATGATTTCCTCCTTTTAGTGTGTGGTATTTTTAGTATTTCTAACTATATTATACCATATTTTAAAGGGGAAGTCACCAAAATTTTATGTTTTGAGCCCTGTTATTTCGGGCCTTAGACATTATACAAATGACTATATTTAAATACAAAAGAAGGGGGCAATTTAATGAGGATAAATAATAGTAATGGACTGACTTTAATCGAAACAGTAATAGCATTGTCCCTTGTTGTAGTTCTGGCAACTGCTTTTGCTGGTGCTATGTTAACAGGATTGAAAAGCGAAAAAACTACAAATGATTTAGATAGAGCAGTAAATTTTTCTGCTTCAATTTATGAATATTTTAATCTTAAATTTGAATTTATTTTATCAAGTATAGAATTAAATTCTAATAGTTATAATAATAGTTTGGAAAATTTCAAAAATGAAATTGATAATGGTCAGTTTAATAATATTTATGATCTTTATACTGAAAATTTAGATTATGATTTAGATAATTCTAAAATATTAATTGAAAAAATTAATGAAGATTTAAAACTGTATAAAGTTGAACTTATTATTGCTTGGAGTAGCGGCAATGAAAATAATTCATATAAATTAGAAAGTATTTTTGGTGGTTCAGATGAATAAAAACGAACACTTAGTATATAACAATGGAATAACTTTAATTGAAATTTTAATGGCTGTGATTATTCTTGGAGCAGTTATGTCTATTGCAACCCCAATGATTATTCAAACTTTTAATATAGTTGAGGATAGTTCTGTTAGAATAACTAAAAATAGAATGGCAGATATTATGCTGGAAGATATTAGTAAATATTTTAGGTCTGCAGTTAGTTATGATAAAAATACAATAAATGGTTTAGATATTTATGAGTTTGAAGCTTTTTCTCCTCAAGATGGAAACAGAAAAAATTATAAAATTATTGAAACCTCTGATTCTAAATTAGAATTTAGAGAGAATGGCAATTTAATAAGGAAAATTGATAATGTTGATGATTTTAATATTAATGAAGATAATCCCCCTTTATATATTTTTAAATTAAGAGTTATTATACAATCTGAAGAAATAATAAAACAATTTAATTTGGATGCTAGGAATATACCTGTTGAAAATGAATAAAATTAATGATCAAGAAAGGGGGATTTGCAATGATTCATTTAAATAATAATAAAGGTATTGCATTAATAATGGTTTTATTAATGGTTTTGGTTGTGGGAGTTTTGAGTGGTTCTTTATTAGTAGCCTATAATAGTAATATAATTCAAAGTAGTAATAATGCCAAAAAAACAAGAGCTTTTTATGCAGCTGAAGGTGGAGCAAATTATTTAGCGGCATATATAAATAATTTTAATGAAGAAGAGGGCAGTCTGGGTTTTTATCTTCCTTATGAATTTGACAATCGTTATGATAAAATTATCGAAGAAATACGAGACTTTGATGCAGTTGAAATTGGCAGTTATGAAGTTGACTACAATCTTAATGAACTATCAGAAGATACATTTGAGGTAGAGATAACTGCCCGCGATGGGTCCAGCCAGGAGAAAATAATGACAACTTATCGCATTGCTTCAGAAGGATTATCCTTTTTTGCTCATGCTTTAGCTGCACGCTCTATAGAACTAAATGGGACCCTAACTCTGGAAGGTGGGTATCCTGATGCAGATTCCTTTCCGACGATAGCGACTGGTGAAACAAGCGTCGAGTCTGATCTAACTAAGGATAATGTTGATCTACAGGAACTGGTTGATTGGTGGTTTTTTAGAAGGTATGAATCAATGACAGGTTCTGATTATGATGAAGCTTATGAGAAAACATTTGAATTTTATGGTAATGAAACTGATAAAGAATTATATTTACCTGAATCTGATCAATCAGAAGAATTTACGGCTTATGTCAGAGGGATTAATTTCAGAGAAGTTTTGAAACAAAATGGAATTACAAATTATATTATTGGGTATGATGAAAATGATAATCCAGTTACGGTTTCTTTAAGTCAATTTGATTATGCAGATGGTGACTTAGAAACTCAATATGACATTAGTCAAATTACACCTGATATTGATCCAGATAAACTTGACCTTTCAAATTTCACAGGTGATTTCCCAGAAGACCTGAATGGATACTATGAAGACATGGATGATTTTAAAAATTATTCAAATTCTAATACAGGACCATATATTTATATAGATGAGTTTGCTTTCACTCCCAGTAGCGGGTGGTATGATTATCAAATCGATTTCACAAACATTAATACTGTTAATGCTGGAACAGATGGTGCAGGGGTTGTTCAGATGTATATAGATGATGATATAGATTTTTCAAATACAAATAGTAATATATATTTTAAATCTAGAACAGAAAAAAGTATACTGGTTCAGTCAGGAGGGGCAGAAATTAATCTGGATAATAATCGGATATTATATTATTCCTCTGGTTATGAGGGACAGATAAAAAGTATAGCCTATTATGCTCCAAATGCGACTATGAGAATTGCCGGTAGGATGCCGGGAACTGGCTGGGGGCAGTCCTATAATGTCAATAAAATTATTATGGAAGATGATGTCACTTTTCCGACTTTTGAATATGACCCAGAAGAATCAGGTTTATATGGAAATATTCATCCTGATATAGCAGGTTATTTTGGTGATGAAGATGATAAAGAGTTAGTTAATAAATTTCCTGGAGAAACTTTTCGGACAAAATGGAGACAGATTAAGTAGTGTAATAGGTTATTTAAAAGAAAGGGGATGATTTGATGGCAATAAGCCCATTATCGCTAATCAGAGGAATAAAATACACAAGTATTGATTTTGGTCATAGCAGCATCAAATATTTAAACACCAGAGTTAAAAACAATAAATTTAAGCTACTTGCTTCTGGACGCAGAGAAATTCCTACAGGTACAATTAATGACGGTAAAGTAGTTGATACTCATCTTTTAACTAAAATTATAGAAGATATTTTTAATGAAAAAAATATGGAACCAGGAGTTTTAATGCTTACACCTGCTTCCGGACAGGAATTTGTTAGAAATATTAAAATGCCTAAAATGCCGAGAGAGGAATTAAAGGAAGCATTAATCTGGGAGGTTCAGGACTTTCTGGATTTAGAAGCAGAAAAGATAGCTTTAGATTACATTATTTCTAATGAAAAAGAAGATCAATATGAGTTATTGGTAACAGGTATCTCTAAAGATGTTTTAAATGGTTACTTAGAGATTTTTGAAACGAACATGTTAAAAGTTAAAGTTTTTAATCTAGAAGATATGGCTTTAATTTCTTTACTATCTAAGAAAAAGAAACTGGAAAATCCATCTTTAATCTTAGATGTTGGAGCCAGCAGTTCTAAGATTTTAATAGCAGCTAAAAACAAATTATTTTTAAGCAGGGAAGTTGATACTTCCGGAAATAATTTCAGCAGCTTATTTTTAAATGAAGAAAACAATCAAGAAGAAGCTGAAATTGAAAAGAAAAAGTTTAAATTTTTTCCCGATCAGGCAGGAGAAGAAAATCTTAATTTAATGCTTTCTGATATTAATACTGCAGAAACTCTGCAAAAAAAGGTTAAAGATCTGGCAGATGAAATAATTTTTGAAGTAAATCGTTCTCTGGAATATTATAATGAAAGAAATTCAGAAAATACAGTAGATGATATTTATTTGACCGGTGGGGGATTACTTTTAAATGGATTAGTTGATTACTTTAAAGAAGAAATAGATAATGAAATATTTGTTATTGATCCTCTAAAAGAGTTTCAAATAAAAGAAAAGACAAATCAAATTAACAATCATTATTTAGCAACTGCTGCTGGTACTATTATGAGTGAGGTGATGCATAATGAGAGTTAACCTCCTGGAAAAAGATGAAGGTCTAAAAATTCAATGGATGGAAATTGTAGTGGTTTTAATTATTATTTTCACTTTTGCAGCACCTGCTTTTAATTATTATCTTAATTATGTTGAAGTAAAAAATTTAGAACAGCGGCAAAGTAATTGGGAAACCAGACTTCAGGCTTTAAGGCCAGAAGAACGGCGTTATTATCGACTGGAAGAAGAGATAGCTAATTTTAAACTTCCGGAACGGGTAGAACTTGAAAAGTATACAGTTTCTCCCTTTTTCTTAGAGTTTGCTGAAATAACTGGTGATGATATTAGTTTTAATAATTTGGATTACAGCAGTGGTCAGATAAATATAAATGGCAGGGCAGAAGATCTTAGATCATTATTAGATTTTAGTTCTCGCATTTTCAATTCAGAAGTTTTTTCTATTATTTCTTTAGAGAGATTTCAGAATAATGAGCAGTTAGAATTTAATCTGGTAGTAGAATTGGACAATAGGGAGAGAGGGGCGATTTATAATGAGTAATTTATCCAAAAGAGAGAAAGTACTACTTTTTATTTTATTTGTAACAGTAGTATTTGTTGCTTATTATTATCTACTTTATCAACCTATTCAGGCTGAACAGCAAAATTTAGAAAATCAGATAGCTAATACTCAGAGCGAATATACAACTGTTCTCTCACGAGTTAATCAAATTGAAGATTTAAAAAAGGAATTGGCAAATTTACAGAGGGAAAGACAAGAGCGTCTGGAAATAGTTATTAGAGAGGCAGAAGAAATATTAGCAGCTATTGATTTTTTCGCCAGAGAAAGTGATGTTGAGATTAGAAGTTATCAAAAAGGAAATGCCAATAATGGATATCCTTTTACTTTTAATATAGAGGGAGAATATTTTGAGTTGCTCTCTTTTCTAAGAATGCTTGACAATTGGGATTATCGTTTAGTTGTAGAAAATTTATCTGCTAATAATATCCAGCAGGAAGATAATTTGATGTCTTTAACTCTTAATTTATTTTATCATCAATCAGATGAGTTAAGAGATTTTATAGAAAGATCAGCGGGGTGATAAAATGAAGTACTTGAAATTGTTATTTTTTATAGTATTAATTATTACACTGAATAGCACAGCCTTTGCTTTAAACCTTGATGTGGATAATGATTTAAATAGTTTTGCTAAGGAAAATTTATTGAATGAAAATGAAACTCAAAATTTAACAAATCCATTTTTTTTAAATGATCAGTTAGAAGAAGTTCCAGAAGAGGAAGTTGAATTAGACACTTCACCAAAGATGGCTGTAAATACTATTGAAAATAGAGAAGAGGTTGAGGAAATAAATGCTGAGCCTGAAATCACAATAAATGGCGTTATATCAGCATCTAATTCAAGAATGGCTTTACTTATTAGCTATCAGCAGGAAAAACATCTACTTGAGATTGGCGATAGTCTGGATGGTTATGAATTCACTGCTTATCAAAATGGAGAGGCTACTTTCAAAAAAGACGGAAGAGAGATAAAAGTTTTATATTAAATTTTAGATGATATTGATTGGAGGCAAGGTTAATGATAAAAACAAAAAAAGTTTTAATTTTATTTTTATTGATCATGATTTTTTTCTCAGCAGCAGCTGCTGCCGGACCACAGGACAAAATAGAGAATTTAAATTTTAAAAACACAGATATTGTTGATGTTTTGAGAACAATTGCAGAAGTGGCAGATGTTAATTTAATTACTGACAGTGAGATTTCTGGAAATATAACAGTTAGTTTAAAAGATATTACTTTTCAAAAAGCTTTAGATTTAATTACTCAAACTCGAGCTATCAGTTATAGGTGGGATGGGAATACTGTTGTGGTAGCCTCAGCTGATAGACTGGATAGTATTTATGCTAATATCGTAACAAAATTTGTAGAAGTTAATTCCAGTGATTTTGATAACATAGGTACTATGGTTAGAGAACTTTTTCCGGAAACACAGATCACTTTAGATCCTACCCGCAGACAGTTTATTCTAAAGGGAGAAAAAGAAAATATAGAGGAAATTAAGGAAATGATAAACCGATTAGATGCTTCTAAAACTGTGGCAGAGATTGAGAGTAGTAAAAGAACACAGGAACTTGAAGAAAAAGAAATTGAAATTTATAGTGAAAGCTATCAGGTTTTAAATTCAGAATTGGAAGATCTGCAGTCAAAATTAAGAACCGTTAATTCAAACTTGACTTATAAGATTAACCCTTTGACAGAGACAATTACAATAAGTGGAGAAGAGTCTTTGGTTAAAGAAGCTATCTCAATGGCCAAGACCTATGATCAGAGTTTAGAGCCGGAAACAAGAAATATTAGAGTTGATTATGTAGATAGTGAACAGATAACTGAAATAGTTGGTAAGTTTTATCCAGAGGTTAGTCTTCATGTTAATGCCAAGCGCAAAGAAATTATTATTAATGGAGCTAAAAATAAGTTAGATAATGTAGTTGAATTGATAAGAGAAATTAACAAGCCTCAGTATCAGGTGGTAATTGAAACGCGGGTGGAAGAAATTTCTTCTGAATTTTCACGGGAATTGGGGATTGAACATACCGGGGTTTTTGATATCATCAGAGAATCAGAGGTAAGTTCCGGTGGTGAGAATTATAAAATAGAGGAGATAGATTTTACCTGGCCAGATATTTTCAAAGCCTTAGATACCTCTACTAATACCACTACACTTGCAAGTCCTAAATTAATGACTTTAAATGGAGAAGAGGCAAATTTATCTATTTTAGAAGAAGAACCTTATGAGGTTGTTACTACAGATGAAAATGGTGATAAAACCAGCAGTTGGGAATATGCAGAAGCAGGAGTGGAATTAACATTTACTCCCTGGATAACTGAAAATGATGAAATTGAATTAAAAATAGCGCCAACAGTAAGCAGTTTTAATGAAGTAGTTGACTCTCAAAGTGGAGAGGGAGAAAGTGCTCCTCCTGCCAAGAAGAGTAGAAGTGTAGAGACAACACTTAGACTAAAAAATAATGAAACCTTTGCTGTAGGAGGATTAATCCAGACTGACAGCGAAGGAATGATTACCAAAATTCCTTTGCTCGGTGATTTACCTCTTTTTGGTGAGTTATTTAAATTTAGAGAACCGAGTGACTCAACCAATGAATTAATAATTTTTGTAACCCCTCATATCATTAAATATGGTGATGAAGTGACAACTAAAAATGTTATTAATCCTCGAAGTGAAAAATTGGCTTCTGATGTTCAGAACGAGATTAAGTTAGATAAAGAAAAACAAAGTGAAATGAAACAAGAATTGGAAAAATCCAAGGAAGAAATAATAAATGAATACTTAGAACAACGAAGTAAAACTAGAAAAGAAATTCTCGAGTCACTAAAAGACGATAACAAAGAAAAAGAATATCAGGAATTAACACCTGAGGAGCTGGAAGAAATCCTCAACAACTAAATTAAAGAGGCTGAAAAATTCAGCCTCATTTCAATAATACTATTATTAGGATGATTTTATGGCTGCAGTAGTGGCAAGACAACCAATATTGGATAAAAATAAAAATGTTTTTGCATATGAACTTTTATTTAGAGGTGGAGATACTGGTACAGAAAATTTTGATGGGGATAAAGCAACTGCTCAGGTTATTTCAAACACTTTAGAATCCATAGGATTTAAGAATTTAACTGAAGGAAAACCAGCTTTTATTAATTTTACTGATAAGTTATTAAAGCAGGGAATACCTGATCTATTGAATCCTGAAAATGTATATCTCGAAGTTCTCGAAAATGTTAAAGTTGACAGCCATCTACTTTATGTTCTTAAAACTTATAAAGATAGAGGATTTAAAATAGTACTTGATGATTTTATTTTTTCGAAAAATCTAATCTCTTTAGTTGAATTAGCGGATTTTATCAAAATAGATTTCTTAGCTATCAATGGTGCTGAAAGAAAAAATATAATTGAAAGCTGTCAAATATACAATCCTAATCTTAAGTTTCTTGGAGAAAAAATTGAAACTCATGCTGATTATATGATGGCTGTTAAGATGGGATATTGTTATTTTCAGGGTTATTTTTTCACTAAACCTGAAATTATTCAGACCAGAGAAAGTAATTCTTATGAGTTTAGTTTTTTCAAAATGATGGAAGAGCTCAATAAAGAAGAGCCTGAATTTAAAACTCTAGAAGAAATAGTCAGGTCGGATTTTTCAATGTCCTACAGTTTGTTGAGAATTATTAACTCAGCTCATTTTGGGTATGACGTAAAATCAATTAGACAGGCTATAGTATTACTGGGGGTTGATAAGTTAAGAAAATGGAGCTTGCTTTATTTTCTTAAGGGTTTAAATAGCAATAAGCCTGATGTTTTATTTAAAACAGCCGTTTTAAGAGCTAATTTTGCAGAATCATTATCTGAGTATTTTTCTGATGATAAGTCTAACAATCTTTTTGTATTAGGATTATTGTCTGTTATTGATGGTTATTTAGACAGAGATATTGCAGATGTTTTAGAAGAAATTTCTCTTTTTGGAGAATTTAAACAGGCATTAATCAGTAAAGAAGGGAAGTTAGGTGATCTGCTGAGTTTGATTGAGTCATTTGAAAAGCTAAACTTTAAGCAGTGTCAGCAATACTTAGAGGGTTATTCTCTGGACTATGATATTATTTCTCGTAAATATATTAATTCTTTAGAAAAGAGTGAGGAAATAATCAAGGCTTTTGAGAATTATTAAGCTTTAAAAATCAAACTGACTAATTCAGTTCTATTCTTAACCTCAGTCTTATTAAAAATATGACTGAGGTGTTTTTTTACTGTATTAATAGAGATAAATAAGTTCTGTGCAATTTCCTTATTGTTTTTACCTTCAATTAATAATTTCAACAGTTCTTTTTCCCTCTCAGTTAACTGAAATTTTTGTTCCGCTTTTTCCAGAAGCTGACTTCGGTTTTCCTTAATTTTTCTTTCTAATTTATTTATCATAAATAACTTATTAAGCTGATTAGAACACTGCTGACTAATTAATTTTAGATAGAGCAATTCTTTAAGCGAAAAGTCTTTATCGTTTTGGTCGCGAAAAAGGCTAATTGTACCCAGGAGCCGTTCCTGATGATGAATATAAATTCCACAGGAATAGTATAGATGGTTTTTACCCAGAAAATCAGTAAAATATTCTGTATTAACCCATTTTTTATAATCCATGAGATCAGAGCTTCTGCTGGGCTCTATTTGATTAAATGCTATTTCCTTGATTGCATCAATTTTATAATAGTAATTATTGTAAGCATTAAGAGCCTGATCACTTACATTAAAGCAGACCGGGCTGTCAATTATCTCTTCATTTTCATCAAAAAGAAAAAAATTTGCTGCATAAAAAGGTATCAATTTATTTAATTTTTGCAAAAAATAATAGGAATAGTCATTTAAATTAGTAATTCTTCCTGTTTCATAAATAAAGCTAAAAATATTTTTCCAGTCAATCTTATAATTACTATTATTTTGCAAAATAGATCCTCCTTAATATTATACTTTTGGGTAATATAAATTATTTTAAAAAAATGATATTCTGGGTATATAATTCAGGATTTTTATAAAAATTCCTGCAAAAAATAAAGGAGGAAGTATTTATGAGTAGAAAAAGTTTTGTAGTGGGATTAATTGTGGTATTTATTTTTATCTTCAGTTGTGGGGCTTCGGCCCAATTTGCAAATTTTTATGGTCTGGATAATATGCTGATGTCCGACTGGCAGTTAGATTACATAAGACCTTTAGATCCAGGTGAATTAAAAAAAGGAGAATTTAGACTAAGTCCACTAGTTGGTAGGATGAATTATGGCAGGGAAAGAGATATCTTTAATTCTTCTTCTAATAAATTTGATTATGACAACGGTACAACTGCTTATATTTTAATTTTTGATACCGCCTTAAGTGATAATCTAACTTTCCACAGCAAATATGCCTATCAACCCTGGAAAAAATATACTTATAATGACTATAGGGATAGTGAAGAGTCCCGAAGCAGCCTAATTGATCTATTTATTAATTATGAATTTAAAGAAGATAAAACTATGTTTTTTGGTTATAACAGGACATTAAATAAAGATAAAGAATATGATAATCTGGATAATTTAGAGTACGAAACTGAAACAACAAATAATATTTATTATTTAGGGTTGGAAATTCGCGGTTCATTTCTCAATTAAAAAAATTTAGTAATTAAATCCGCTCCCTTTAAATGGGAGCTTTTTTCTTGCCCTAAAGCTTGACATTTTAATTATTAAACTATATAATTTATAAGCAATAAATATTAAATAAAATGCTATCTCTATAATAAAAAAGTTTATACTTTATTTAAAATTCAAATAAATCCAAGGAGGACAAAGTAGTGAGTAGAAATATTTATTTAAACGGAGAAATTGTCCCGGAAGATCAGGCAAAGGTTTCAGTTTTTGACCATGGTTATCTATATGGTGATGGTATTTTTGAAGGCATTAGAGCCTACAACGGCCGTGTCTTTATGCTGGATCAGCACATTAAACGATTATATGAGTCAGCAAAAACTATTATGCTCGATATTCCTCTAAGCAGAGAAGAAATGGAAACTGCAATTTTAGAGACTATTAGAGCCAATGAGTTGAGAGATGCTTACATAAGAGTGGTAGTTTCCAGAGGAGAAGGAGATCTAGGATTGGATCCCCGTAAGTGTCCGAAGCCAACAATTGTAATTATTGCCAGTGCCATTCAGCTTTATCCAGAAGAACTGTATGAAACAGGTTTAAAACTGGTAACTGTACCAACTCGGCGCAATGGCCCGGAGATGGTTAATCCAAGGATTAAATCTTTAAATTATTTAAACAACATTATGGCCCGGATTGAGGCTAATATGCAGGATGCACCGGAAGCTATCATTCTAAATAGTGATGGTTATGTGGCAGAGTGTACAGGGGATAATATCTTCATTATATCCGAAGATACTTTATATACTCCACCAATCTATGCAGGTATTCTCAAGGGAACCAAAAGAGAAGTGGTACTTGAAATAGCGGCAGATATGGGATTAGAAGTCAGAGAAGAGCTATTTACAAGACACGATGTCTTTAATGCTGACGAATGTTTTCTGAGTGGAACTGCAGCTGAAGTTATTCCAGTAGTTGAAGTAGACAGCCGTAAGGTTGGAGATGGTGAGGTTGGAGACAGGACAGCAGCATTAATTGCTAAATTTAGAGAAATTGCCAATTCAACCGGAAAAGAAATATATGCCGATTAATTTGTAAGTTGTTAACTCTATATTAAATTGATAGGTAACTATAATCTAGATAGATAAATTTAAAAATTAAATATAATCGAGTTTTTCATTAGAGAAGTTAGCAGTATAAGGAGGAATAAAATGAGAAGTGATAAGATTAAAAAAGGTATCGAAAGAGCCCCTCATAGATCTTTACTCTATGCACTGGGCCTTGATGATGATGATATAAATAAACCTTTGATAGGAATAGCCAATTCGGCAAATGATATTATTCCCGGCCACAAACATTTAGATAGAATTAGAGATGGGGTTGAACATGGGATTACAGCAGCCGGAGGAACAGCAATGAGTTTTGGCACAATCGGTGTCTGTGATGGAATTGCTATGGGCCACAGCGGGATGCGTTATTCCCTGGCCAGTAGAGAAATCATTGCCGATTCGGTTGAGGCAGTAGTCAACGGCCATCAGCTGGATGGACTGGTTTTAATACCTAACTGTGATAAGATTGTGCCCGGGATGATGATGGCAGCAGCCAGACTTGATATTCCGGCAATTGTAATCAGTGGTGGTCCGATGAATGCCGGCAGCCGCTGTGGTGAAGCAATTGACCTGCACAATGTGTTTGAGGCAGTTGGTTCTGTAACTTCCGGCGAAATGGAGGAAGAAGAACTGGATCAGATTGCACGTTCTGCCTGTCCTGGTGTCGGTTCCTGTGCCGGTATGTTTACAGCTAATTCTATGAATTCTTTAGCAGAGGTTTTAGGACTGGCTTTACCGGGAAATGGAACTATTCCAGCAGTTAAGGCTGATCGAATCAGACTTGCCAAGGCAGCAGGAAAAGCAGTGATGAGACTGGTCGAAAATGATATTCGGCCCTCTGATATCTTGACTGAAAAGTCTTTTGAGAATGCAATAACTGTTGATATGTCTTTAGGCTGTTCTACCAATACAGCTCTGCATTTACCAGCAATTGCTCATGAGGCAGGTATAGACCTTCCTCTGGATAAATTTAACGAGATTAGTGACCAGGTACCACATATCTGTTCTTTAACTCCAGCCGGAAAAAATCATATGGAACACTTAAACGCAGCCGGCGGGATCCATGCGGTAATTAATGAACTGGTTAAAGGAGATTTAATTAATTTAGATACTGTCACAGTTACAGGTAAGTCCTTGAAGGAAAATTTAAAGTCAATTAATTTTGTTGATCATGAGATTATTCGACCTTTAGATGACCCATATCACAAACGTGGTGGACTGGCTATTTTAAAGGGAAATTTAGCTCCTGAAGGTTCAGTTGTCAAAAGAGCCGCAGTTGATCCGAAAATGATGGAGCACCGCGGACCGGCAAGAATCTATCAGAGTGAAGAAGAATCAATTACAGCTATTAATAAGGGAGAGATTAAGCCCGGTGATGTGGTAGTTATTAAAAATGAAGGACCAAAAGGTGGACCTGGAATGAGAGAAATGCTTTCCCCAACTTCTGCTTTAGCAGGAATGGGACTTGATGACAGTGTAGCTCTAATTACTGATGGTCGTTTTTCAGGTGCAACCAGAGGAGCAGCAATCGGTCATGTTTCTCCCGAGGCAGCAGCAGGTGGACCAATCGCAGCCCTAGAAGAGGGAGATATTATTCATATCGATATGGATCAATTTATTCTGGAAGTAGAATTAACTGAAGCAGAATTAGCAGCTAGAATGGAAAAAGTAGAGCCTTTTGTACCTGATGTCAGCGGTTACTTAAAGCGTTATGCTAAATTAGTTGGTTCTGCTTCTAAAGGAGCAGTTCTTGATTAAAGGCAAAATTGCTTTAAAACTTAATAATTAGCTAATTATTAAAGTTATTTTGCAAAAAGGATTGATAAAAGCACTAGAATTTAGTATAGTAAAAATATAAATATAAATATAATAATAAATGAAGTTATGAGTATAGTAAGTAGTAGAGAAGGGTCGGCTTCATTTAAGAATTTTATAAATTGAGAAGATTAAAAAGTAGTTTTTATTAGCTTCCGGCTAATATACTGCAGAATAATTGAAAATTCATTTTGCCAGCCTATGAAATAGGAAGTTGTTGAATTTTCAGACGATTAATTCTCAATTTAGGTTCTTAGATAACTTTCTGCCCTGGATAATTGTATTCAGGGCTATTTTTGTATCTATTTATAATTATTCATTTTTCAAAATCACAGCGGAGGTGAATCTATGCCAGAATTAAATGGTGGAGAAATAATTATTGAATCATTAAAGAAAGAAAATGTTGATGTTGTATTTGGCTATCCCGGAGGAGCTGTAATTAACCTCTATGATGCCCTCTACAATTCAGACTTAAAACATTATCTGGGACGACACGAGCAGGGAGTTGTCCATGCAGCTGATGGTTATGCCCGCTCAAGCGGCAAAGTTGGAGTCTGTATTGCTACTTCTGGACCGGGAGGAACAAATCTGGTTACAGGACTGGCCAATGCCCAGATGGACTCTATTCCTCTGGTAGCATTTACAGGTCAGGTTTCCAGTTCATTAATTGGAAAGGATGCTTTTCAGGAAGCTGATATTACAGGTATTTCCTTACCGATTACCAAACATAACTTTTTAGTAACAGATATTAAGGACCTGGCAAGAACAATTAAAGAAGCTTTCTATATTGCCCGCACAGGCAGACCGGGACCGGTACTTATTGACCTGGCCAAAGATGTAACTCAGGCAGTTGCAGAATTTGACTACCCTGACCGAGTTGATCTTCCCGGCTATAGACCTACCTTTGAAGGCCACAAACTGCAGATCAATAAGGCAGCTAAGGCAATCAATGAGGCCGAGCGCCCCCTCTTATATGTAGGTGGAGGTGCAGTGATCTCAGGCGCAGAAAAAGAGCTGCGGCAAATGGCTGATAAGGCTAAAATTCCGGTAACTACAACCTTAATGGCACTCGGGATCTACCCGGAGGATCAGCCCCTGGCTCTCGAGATGCTGGGGATGCACGGTACCCAGTATGCCAATAAGGCAACCATCGAGACAGATCTTTTAATTGCAGTTGGAGCCCGTTTTGATGACCGGGTAACCGGTAAGCTGGATGAATTTGCTGCTCAGGCAGATATAATTCAGATAGATATTGATCCGGCAGAAATAGGTAAAAACCTGGATGTAGAAATCCCAATTGTGGGGGATGTAAAGACTGTACTTCAGGAACTGATTCCCTATATTGAAGAAAAAGAAAACGGCCCCTGGCAGGAGCGGATTAAGGAGCTCAAAGAGAAATTCCCGCTTAAATATGAAGATGATGGCTCGGAGACAATCAAACCCCAGTACATTATGGAAGAAATTGATAAATACACTGGTGGTGAGGCGACAATTGTCACTGAAGTTGGTCAGCATCAGATGTGGGCAGCTCAGTTCCACAAATATAAAAAACCGCGCCAGTTTATCACTTCAGGAGGCTTAGGAACAATGGGTTATGGACTGCCGGCGGCAATTGGAGCTCAGATCGGTCAGCCCAAAGAGAAGGTTGTGCTGATTGCAGGTGATGGCAGTATTCAGATGAATATTCAGGAGCTCGGTACGGCTCAGGCCTATAATATTCCAATCAAGATAGTTATCTTTAATAATAAGTATCTGGGAATGGTCAGACAGTGGCAGGAAATCTTCTTTGAAAAGAGATATTCTTCAACCAAGATTCCGGCACCCAATTTTGTCAAAATGGGAGAAGCTTATGGAATCTGGTCTAAATCTGTTGACAAAAAATCTGAACTTGACAGTGCCCTAAAGGAAGCTATGGAGCATGATGGACCGGCTATCTTAGATGTACACATTCCTGAAGAAGAAAATGTCTATCCAATGGTACCAGCAGGTGCCGGCTTAAAAGATATGATAGGAGGATAATTTATGACACATATTTTATCAGTTTCCGTACTTAATAAGCCCGGTGTTTTAACCAGAATTGCCGGACTCTTTAGTCGGCGGAATTTCAATATTGAAAGTTTAAATGTTGGTAAAACTGAAAACCCGGAGATTTCCCGGATGACAATTGTAGTTCAGGGTGATGAGAAGGTCTTAGAGCAGGTTACCAAACAGCTGCATAAGCTGATTAATGTTTTAAAGATTACTGAGCTTGATAAGAATTCAATTGTGGAAAGAGACTTAATTTTAATCAGAGTTAAGTGTACTCGCAAGCAGCGGTCGGAGATTATTCAGATTGCTGACACATTTAGAGCCCAGATTGTTGATGTCGCACCTGACAGCCTGATGATTGAGGCCACAGGTACAGAAGATAAGCTGGAAGCTCTAACAGAACTATTGAGGGATTTCGGTATAGCAGAATTTGTAAGGACAGGAACAGTGGCCTTAAGCAGAGGCCAGGCAGCTAAATAAAGAAGTAGGATGTAAGAGGCCAGAGGTAGCACTGAGCTCTCTTTAATAACGCAAGGATAGCTCAGTATTAGCACATCGAGTGCGTCAGAATGATACTGAAAAGTCTTACTTCCAGATATTAAGTCCTGTTAATTTTATTATCAATTTAATTAAAAATATAAGAACATAAAAGGAGAAGATAAGAATGGAAATATATTACGATAAAGATGCAGATTTAAAGTACTTAGAGGATAAGGTAGTAGCAGTTATAGGTTATGGTAGTCAGGGACATGCCCAGGCTCAGAACTTAAAGGACAGTGGAGTTAATGTAGTAGTTGGATTAAGAAAAGAGAGCTCAAGCTGGCCGGTAGCAGAAGAGGATGGCTTTGAAGTACTGACAACTGCAGAAGCAGCAGCTAAGGCAGATGTAATTCAGATTTTAATTCCAGATATCAAACAGGCTTCAGTCTATAAAAATGATATTGAGCCCAATCTGGAAGAAGGTAATGCTTTAGTCTTTTCCCACGGTTTAAATATTCACTATGATCAGATTGTACCCCAGAAAGATGTTGATGTCTTTATGGTAGCTCCCAAGTCACCTGGCCATTTAGTGCGCAGATTATATGAAGACGGTAAAGGTGTTCCCGGATTACTGGCTGTATATCAGGATTATACAGGTAAGGCATATGATTTAGGTTTAGCTTATGCTAAAGGAATTGGCTGTACCCACGCTGGAGTTATCGAAACAACCTTTAAAGAAGAAACAGAAACTGATCTCTTTGGTGAGCAGGCAGTTTTATGTGGGGGAACAACAGCCCTCGTTAAAGCAGGTTTTGAAACCTTAGTTGAAGCAGGTTACCAGCCGGAAATTGCCTACTTTGAAGTTTTAAATGAGCTTAAATTAATCGTTGATCTGATGTTTGAAGGCGGAATTTCTACCATGCGTGATTCTATTTCGGATACAGCTCAGTATGGAGATTTAGTTTCCGGACCGAGGGTAATCGACGAGCATGTTAAAGAAAATATGCAGGCTGTTTTAGAAGATATTCAGACCGGTAAATTCACCAGAGAGTGGATTTTAGAAAACCAGGCAAACCGCCCTGTATTTAATTCTCTAACCGAAAAAGACGAAAATTCTCAGATAGAAGCAGTAGGACGCAAATTAAGAAAGATGATGTCCTGGATTGATTAATTATCGAGGACAGACTAAAGGTGGTGAAATAAAATGGCAAGCGTTAAAATATTTGATACAACACTAAGAGATGGTGAGCAGTCTCCGGGGGTCACTTTAATCCCGGAGGAAAAGCTGGCAATTGCCAAACAGCTGGCCAAGATGAAGGTCAATGTAATTGAAGCCGGCTTCCCGATTTCTTCAGATGGTGACTTTAATGCAGTTAAAATGGTTGCCGAAAATGTAAAGGGAGTTGAAGTTGCAGCTCTGGCCAGATGCCGGAAGAGTGATATCGACCGCGCCTGGGAGGCTGTAAAAGATGCAGAAAATCCGAGAATCCATATTTTTATCGCATCTTCACCAATTCACTTAGAATATAAACTGCAGATGTCAGAAGACGAAGTTTTAAATAATGCAGTTGAGGCTGTTAAATATGCAGCTCAGTATACAGATAACATTGAGTTTTCAGCTGAAGATGCCTCCCGGACCGGCACTGATTTTCTGGCCCGACTTTTTGAGGCAGTTATCGAGGCTGGAGCAAAGGTAATCAACATTCCGGATACAGTAGGTTATGCTGTCCCTTCAGAATTTGGGCAGCTGATCAAAGATATCAGGGAAAAGACTCCCAATATCGAGCAGGCAGAAATCAGTGTTCACTGCCACAATGATCTGGGACTGGCAGTAGCCAATTCACTGGCAGCTATCGAAAATGGGGCAACCCAGGTTGAGGTCTCAGTCAACGGGATTGGTGAGCGGGCAGGTAATGCAGCCTTAGAAGAAATTGTAATGGCTTTATATACCAGACAGGATTATTATGACCTGGATATAACTCAGGACACAACTCAGATTGCCAGACTCTCTAAACTGGTTGCCAATTCTACCGGTATTTCTCTGCAGGCCAATAAGGCTATTGTTGGTGCCAATGCTTTTGCCCATGAGGCAGGAATCCATCAGGATGGTGTGATTAAGGAAAGAACTACCTATGAGATTATGGATGCTAAAACCATCGGTCTCGACCACAACAAGCTGGTCTTAGGTAAGCACTCCGGCCGCCATGCCTTAAAAGATTTCTTAGAAAAATATGACTATGAGCTTGATGATGAGAGCTTTGAAGGCTTCTTTAAGCGCTTTAAAGACCTGGCAGATAAAAAGAAAAATGTGAGCAATGCAGATATTATTGCTCTTTTAGATAATGAGCTTTATGATTATGAGAAAATCTATGAGATGGAATATATCTCCGTTCTGACCGGTAAGGGCTTACTGCCCACAGCCACAGTCAGGCTCAAAAAAGAAGGCGAGATTATTCAGTCTGCAGCCTGTAATGGTGATGGCCCGGTAGATGCAATTTTCCAGACAATCAATGAGCTGACCGGGATTGACGATATTAAGCTGATGTCCTATAAGATTGATGCTGTAACTGAAGGTAAGGATGCCCTGGGCGAGGCCTTTATTGCCGCCGAAATTGACGGCAAAATTTTCACCGGCCATTCTTCCCAGACAGATATTACCGAAGCCAGTGCAGCTGCCTATCTGGAAGCAATTAATAAATATCTTGTATATACAAAAAATAAATAAAATTAAAACAGCCTGAGTTAGCTCGGGCTGTTTAAGAATATTTTCAAAAAATCTATAATATTATAAGGAATTTAAGAGGAGTGATTAACTAAATGGGAATGACAATGATCGAAAAGATCCTGGCTGCTCATTCTGATCAGGATGAGTTAAAACCTGGAGATATAGTAAATGCCAGAGTTGATATGGTGCTCGGTAATGACATAACAACTCCAGTAGCTGTAAAGGAATTTGAGAAGATTGGTGTAGATAAAGTATTTGATAAGGATAGAATTGCAATTGTGCCTGATCATTTTACCCCGAATAAGGATATTAAAGCAGCAGAGCAGGTTAATATGATCAGAAAGTTTGCCAAAAAGTATGAGATTACAAACTTTTTTGAAGTCGGTCAGATGGGAATCGAGCATGTTTTATTACCGGAAAAGGGTCTAACTCTGCCGGGAGAAATTATTATTGGTGCTGACTCTCACACCTGTACTTATGGTGCTTTAGGTGCTTTGGGAACAGGAGTTGGAAGTACTGATATGGCAGCAGCAATGGCTACAGGTAAGGCCTGGTTTAAGGTTCCACCAACGATTAAAATTGTTTATACCGGTGAGCTCAAGCCCCATGTCAGCGGTAAGGATTTAATTTTATATACAATCGGTAAAATCGGTGTTGATGGAGCTCTATATAAGGCAATGGAATTTACCGGAGAGGCAATAGAAAATCTCTCTATGGACGGCAGAATGACAATGTCCAATATGGCAATTGAAGCTGGCGGAAAAGCCGGACTGATTGCAGCAGATGAGAAGACTGAAGCCTATCTTGCAGATAAGGCTCAGCGGGATTATACAGTGCTCAATGCAGATCCGGATGCAGAATACGAAGAGGTTATCGAAATTGATGTCAGTCAGATTTCACCTCAAATTGCTTTCCCAAGTCTGCCTGAGAACACTAAAGGCCTGGATGAAATTGATGAAAAAATTGAAATTCAGCAGGCAGTTATCGGTTCCTGTACCAATGGCCGTTTAGAAGATTTAAGAGCAGCGGCAGAGATTTTAAAGGGACAGAAAGTCAATGAAAATGTGCGCTGTCTTGTTTTCCCCGGTACCCAGAAGATTTACAAACAGGCAATGAACGAAGGCCTTTTTGATATCTTTATTGATGCTGGAGTAGCAGTTTCGACACCGACCTGTGGACCCTGCCTGGGTGGACATATGGGTATTTTAGCTGAAGGTGAAAGAGCCATTTCTACAACCAACCGTAACTTTGTTGGCCGGATGGGCTCAACTAAAAGTGAAGTATATCTTGCCAGTCCAGCCGTAGCAGCAGCCTCGGCAATCAAAGGCTATATTGCCGGTCCAGAGGAGGTTAAATAATGAAGTTAAAAGGAAAAGTATTTAAATATGGAGATAATGTAGATACAGATGTAATTATACCGGCCCGCTATCTTAATTCCTCAGATCCTGAGAATTTAGCGGCCCACTGTATGGAAGATATAGACGCAGATTTTGCAGATGAGGTAAGTGAAGGTGATATTATTGTTGGTGGTAAAAACTTTGGCTCCGGTTCTTCCCGTGAGCACGCACCACTGGCGATAAAATATGCCGGAGTTTCCTGTGTGGTAGCAGAAAGTTTTGCCCGCATCTTTTACCGCAACTCAATTAATATCGGGTTGCCGATTTTAGAATCCCCGGAAGCTGTCAGAGCAGCTGAAGCCGGAGATGAATTGGAAGTTGATATTGACAAGGGTGAGATTAAAAACTTACGCACCGGTGAAAGCTATCAGGCAGAGCCTTTTCCTCCTTTTATGCAGGAGATCATTAAAGACGGTGGCCTGATCGAGCATGTTAAAAAGGAGCTGGTATAGATGTCAAATATAGCATATATACCGGGAGATGGAATCGGAGAAGAGGTAACCAGTCAGGGAATTAAGGTTTTAGAATACCTCGATGGTGCCTATAACCTGGGACTTAAATTTGAAAAGTTTGACCTCGGTGCAGAAAGATATCTAAAAACAGGTGATATTCTGCCGGCTGATGTTTTAAATAAGCTCGAAACCTTTGATTCAATTTATCTCGGGGCTGTTGGTGACCCCAGAGTTGAGCCCGGTGTTTTAGAGAAGGGAATTTTACTCAAGCTCCGCTTTTACTTTGACCAATATGTAAATTTACGTCCAATTAAATTATATAAAGAAGAATTCTCTCCACTTAAAGGTAAGGGAATTAAGGATATTGACTTTACTGTAGTCAGAGAAAATACTGAGGGTATTTATGCCGGTATCGGCGGCTTCTTAAAGAAGGATACCCCGGATGAAGTAGCAACTCAGGAGATGATTAATACCCGTAAAGGTGTGGACAGGGTAATTAAATATGCCTTTGAATATGCGCAGAAATTTGGCAGAGAGCCTAAACTTACTGTCTGTGATAAGAGCAATGTTTTAACCTATGCTCACAACTTATGGCAGCGCTCCTTTAAAGAAATGGGTAAAAATTATCCTGATGTAGAGCAGAATCACTTTTTGGTTGATGCGATTACAATGAAGATGGTTCGCAATCCGGAAATTTTTGATGTGATTGTAACCTGCAACATCTTTGGTGATATTATTACTGACCTTGGTGCAGAAATTCAGGGTGGAATGGGAATGGCTGTTTCTGGTAATATTAATCCGGAGAGTATTTCAATGTTTGAACCTGTTCACGGAAGTGCACCTGATATCGCCGGGCAGAATATAGCTAATCCGCTGGCAGCTGTTTTAGCAGCCGGAATGATGCTGAGAGAGCTCGGTTATGGCAATCTGACACCAAAGGTAGAAGAGGCTGTTAAAGATGCTTTAGAGAATAATATGGTAACTGCCGATCAGGGTGGAGACTTAAGTACAGATGAAGTTGGGGATTATCTGGTTCAAAATCTCAAAAGCAAAGAGGAAGGTGAGTAGTGATGACTTGTGGGATTAACAATTTATGATACGACTTTAAGAGATGGTTCACAGGGAGAAGGAATTTCTTTATCACTCGATGATAAGCTGAGAATCACCAGACAGTTAGACCGTTTTGGTATTGATTTTATTGAAGGCGGCTGGCCGGGATCCAATCCCAAAGATGAAGCTTATTTTAGGGAAGTTCAGAATATGGACTTAGATCACGCTGAGATAACCGCCTTCAGCTCAACCAGAAGGGCAAATGTAAAAGCTGCCGAAGATCCAAATATTTTAAAACTGGTTGAGGCCGGGGTTAACTATGTGACGATTTTTGCTAAAAGTTGGGATCTGCATGTTACAGATGCCCTGCAGATTCCTCTGGCAGAAAATATAGAGATGATCAAAGATACAGTTTCATTTTTAAAATCAGAGGGTTTAAATGTTTTCTTTGATGCCGAGCATTTCTTTGATGGCTATGTGGCCAATCCAGATTATGCTTTAAAAACATTAAAGGCAGCTGCTGAGGCTGGAGCTGAACTCTTGATTTTATGTGATACCAATGGTGGGATGCTTCCTTCTCAGGTAACAAAAATTGTGCAGGAGGTTAAAGCAGAGTGTGAAACTCCGCTTGGTATCCATGCTCATAATGACGGCAATCTGGCTGTAGCCAATTCGCTGGCTGCCTACGAAGAAGGAGCGGTTCAGGTACAGGGTACAGTTGGCGGCCTGGGTGAGCGCTGTGGTAATGCAGATCTATGCAGTGTAATCCCTGCTCTGCAGTTAAAGTACGGAGAAAAGGTTGTTTCAGACCAGCAGCTCAAACAGTTAAAACCACTCTATTTCTTTGTTACTGAAACTGCCAACTTAATTCCAATCAATAATAAGCCCTATGTAGGTAAAAGTGCCTTTACTCATAAGGGTGGGATCCACGTCAGTGCTGTTCGGAAAAATCCGCATACCTACGAGCATATTGAGCCGGAGCTGGTTGGTAATGAGCGCCGGGTGCTGGTCTCAGAGCTGGCAGGTAAGTCCAATCTCCGCTATAAATTAAAGGAAATTGGCTTTAATCTGGAAGACTTCTCTGATCAGATGATTAAAAAGCTGATCAAAAAAGTTAAAACTCTGGAAAATCAGGGCTACCAGTTTGAAGGAGCAGAGGCTTCTCTGATTCTTTTAGCTTTCAGAGAATTTAAAGATTACAGGTCTTTCTTTAAAATCGAGGATTTCAGAACCAACAGTGTGAACAGGGAAAATGAAACCTACTCGGAGGCGGTTGTGAAAATGACAGTCAATGGAGAAAAGGTTCATATTGCTGCTGATGGTGATGGTCCGGTTAATGCCCTGGATAACTGTTTTAGGAAGGCTTTAGTTTCCTTTTATCCAGAAATAACTGAAACCAAATTGATTGACTACAAAGTTAGGGTGCTGAACGGTAATGATGGTACAGCAGCCAAGGTAAGGGTTTTAATTGAGACTGCTGACCTCGAAAAATCCTGGACAACTGTTGGGGTTTCAACCAATATTATTCAGGCTTCCTGGGATGCATTGCTGGATAGTATAGAATACTGGCTCTTAATTGAAGCTGGAATCAGCATCAACTAAGAAAATAAAATTAAAATATTTAAAGTGACAGCTGTGGAGTAATTTCTGCAGCTGTTTTTATATTTATATTGTGTTTTTATTCACTAATAAAATAGTTATTAATATACATTTATTAACAATTATATAAATATTATTTTGAATTATAAGAAAATAATTACAAAAATATGCAGGAAATTTAATTTTTATCGTGAATAATAGAATTATCAGTAAAATTATTAACATTTTATATAAATATAATAAAAAAATGGAAATTAATATAGATAAGAAATAAGGAAGGAGGTAAAATAATGCAGATATTTTGTGAATATTTATACAATAAATACAGCTTTTCTCCTCAAACTAAGCTTAAAATCAAGCAAAAAAGAGAAACTGAAGGAATTAAAGCTTTAATTGATTATCTCAGGGAGGAAAAACTGCTTACTGAAGATCAACTGCTGCAGGCAGTAGCAGCCTATTTTGAAATTGATTTATTTAGGCATTCCAAAATTAAAGCAGCAAAAAATTTAAAGCTGCAGCTCGATATCTCGCAGGTAGAAAAATACAGTTTGATTCTGCTGGCAGAAGCTGAGGATGAATATTTATTTGGGACTCTCTATCCTCCGGATTTATTTTTGGAAGAAAAACTGAAATTCAAATTCAAAGATAAGATTAAATTTTATCTGATGTCTGAAGCTGAATTTAACGAAGCAAAGAATTTAATTTACAGCAACTATTTTCAGCTGGATCAGCAGGAACTGCTGAGTGAACTCGGAGATTTTAAAAAAATTGACAGCAGAGACATAGACAGCTTAAAAAATATAGTAGAAGATGCACCGGTGGTTAAGCTTTTAAACAAAATCTTAACTGAGGCAATTTCTTTAAAGGCCAGTGATATTCACCTGGAAAAAAAGAAAAATTACTTTAAAGTCAGGTACAGAATTGATGGAATTTTAAAAAGTTATTATAATTTGCCGGCAGAAATAGCTGCAGCGGTAATTTCCCGGATTAAAATCATTTCGGCAATGGATATTACAGTCCGCCATCTACCTCAGGATGGCAAAATGGAATTTGAATTTCAAAACTCAAATTATGATATTCGAACTTCGGTAATTCCCACTATTTACGGGGAAAAAGCTGTTTTAAGGCTTTTATTAAGAAACGACCGACTCTTAAAAGTTGAGGAATTAAATTTCAGCAGTTATAACTTAAATAGATTTGAAAAAATTTTCAATTATAATTCTGGTATAATTCTGCTCTCAGGTCCTACTGGAAGCGGAAAAACTACAACCTTATTTTCAATTTTAAACAGGCTGGCTGCAGATAAAAATAACATTATAACTGTTGAAAATCCGGTTGAATATAGGCTGGAACTATTAAATCAGATAGAGATAAATGAGGCACAGGGACTCAACTTTCCGGTTGTTTTAAGGTCTATTTTAAGACAGGACCCGGATATTATAATGATCGGAGAAATTAGAGATAAAGAAACTGCAGAAATAGCAGTTAGAGCGGCAGTAACCGGCCATCTTGTTTTAAGCACCATTCATACTATTGACAGTATATCTGCCGTCAGCAGACTACTTGATATGGGGATTGCCCCTTATTTAATCAGCAGTACTCTCAATGCAGTTGTAGCTCAGAGATTGCTGCGAAAGTTATGCCCTGAATGCCGGAAGAAAAGAAAACTGAAAGCAGAAGAGAAAAATCTGCTCAGTGAGCAAAAATCTAAATTTTTTTACCAGGCAGCAGGCTGCGAAAAATGTAATGATGGTTACCGGGGCAGAACAGCAGCGGTAGAGGTTTTACTAATCAACGCAAAACTGAGGCAGCTGATCAGCCAGCAGGCAGACTATGAGCTGCTAAAAAGCGAAGCAGAGGCTTCAGGGATGCTGAGTCTGGCAGATGCCGCTTTTGAAAAATTGAAAAAAGGAATTACAACCCGGGAAGAAATTCTGAGGGTTATTGAACTGTAGTCCTGATGGGGGGAGATTTCAATTAATTTTAAGAAAAAATTTGACCTAAAGTTTTTTGCAGCTCAGCTGCGGGTTATGCTGGAGTCAGGTCTGAATTTAAACAGGGCCTTAATGATCATCTCCAGACAGACAAATAACAGGCAGCAGGTAGAAATTTATAATGAGCTGCTAAAAAATATTGAATCCGGCCTGAGCCTGGCAGAGGCAATGGAAGAAGATGAGGTTTTTCCAGATCTTTTTACAGCAGTAGTTAAAGCAGGAGAGAAAAGCGGCAGTCTGGTTGAGGTTTTAAAAAGCCTGGAAAATTACTACAGCAGCAGAGAGAAATTAAAAAAAGATATAAAAAAGGCTGCTTTTTATCCCCTGACAGTGATCACAGCTGTATTTATAGCAGCAGCCTTTATTTTTAAATTTATTCTGCCCGTATTTATTGATTTGTTTGCTGAATTTAGTGGTGAGCTGCCTTTAATTACAGTTCTTTTTCTACAGCTGAGTCAGCTATTTAATAATTATTTTATTGTAATCTTAATTTTCCTAATATTATTAATAACAGCTTTTGTATATTTATTTAAAAGTCAGGAAAGAAGAGATTTAAAAAGCAGTTTTCTGCTTCAAACCCCACTTTTATCTATTATTTATCGGGATTTAATTTTAACTCAGATAGCTACTTACTTAGCTCTGCTTTTAAAAAGTGGTTTAAAATTAATTTCTGCTCTTGAACTTTTAAAAAATATAATCAGTGATTATCAGTATCAAAATTTCATTGAGCAGACAACTTTAAATATTTCAAAGGGAGCCTCTTTAACAGATTGTTTTGGAGATAGTAAATATATTCCCGATGTATTCTATTATCTTTTAATGACTGGAGAAGAGACAGCCCAGATGGAGAACATGTTAGAAAGAGCAGGTGATTATTATTACCAAAAATTAAGTGAAGAAATTGCCAGAATGCTGCAGTATTTAGAGCCTTTATTAATAACATTAACTGCAATTTTTGTTGCTTTACTTGCTGCAGCAGTAATGATGCCGATGTTTCAGATCTATTTAATCATCTAATTAGACTGATGTTAATTGTGAGCCAGAAATAGTTTCAACCTAATGGAAACCAATGAAAGAAAGGAATTTATTAATGAAAATTAATTTTAAAGAGATAAATCCGGCCAAAAAAGAAGAGGGTTTTACTCTGATCGAGTTACTAATTGTGATTGTGGTGCTGGGAATTCTAATGACAATGGCGGTGCCGGCTTTAAGTGGAGTAAAAAACAAGGCAGACACAGCAGTTGCCAAAGCAGATCTGCATAATATTATGCACAGCCTCGAGATGTATTATCTGGACCATGGAGAATATCCAGAGGAGATTACAAAGACTGATCTGAGTGCAGTCAGCAGCGAATTAAGTGATTTAAGTATTAAAAATCAAGCTTCAGATTACAGCTATCAGAGTGATGCTGAAAAATATCTAATAATTTATGAGGCTGCTTCAGATGAATTCTATTATATTTCAACTGCAGAATCATCTTTAACTGGTCCTGATTCCACTGAACCGACATTTTAGTTAAATGAAAGTTGAAGCGGGCTTTACTTTAATTGAAGTTCTACTGGTAATTACAGTAATGGGGATTTTATTTACAGTCAGCTATCAGCCGCAGCTTAAAGATGAGTTTAAGATTGAGCAGGAAATAGAAAGCCTGGCAGCTGATCTCCGCTGGGCCAGAAATAAGGCCATTCTTGACAATCAGACCTATATCTTTAGGATTTATACGATCAAAGAAAGTGCTGATGCAACTAAAATCCCCTATTATCTCTATGTTAAAGAAGATGGCAGTAAGATTATTAAGAAAAAAGGATATTATTCTGCCGGTTTAATCCTTTATAAAACTTTAAGCTTTAAAGTTGTAGAAGGAGATTACTATGAGTGGATCAGGTTTAATAATACTGCTACCGCAAGAGGAGGAACAGTCGCCCTGGCTGAGGCAAAAAGCGGGGCCCAAAAATATTCAATTACAGTCAATCAATTAGGGAGGGTTAGAATTGAAAAATAATGCCGGCTTTTCACTACTGGAAGTCATAATCACAATTTCACTGGCAGGAGCTGTACTGGCAGTGATGAGCAGAACAATTAAAACAGGTCTGGAAGTCCATACTTTTCTGGCAGATAAAAATGCAGCGGTAAACTGGACAGAATCAGTTTTAGAGGCCTATAAAAATAGAGATCTGTTGACTGAAGGAGTTGAAGACAGCAGCAGTGAATTTATCAGGAATTTAGAAGTTTTAGAAAAAGAATCTCTACCCAGAGATTATGAGATGACAAGAGTGGAGGTGATTCCATTTGAAAAAGACGGGGTAAAATATGACGGCTTATATAAATTAAAAGTTGAAGTTGATTTTAAATGCAGAAATAAGGAGCATCAAAATGAAGTTCTCAGCCTGCTTGAGAAATAAAATTAAGGCCGCTGAAGGTTTTACTCTGCTTGAAATACTGCTGGTAATTACAATTTCTTCTCTGCTGGCAGCAGTTTTTATGCAGCTGATTACAGATCTTTATCAGAATAACAGTTTTTTTAATCTGCATAACTCATGGCAGCTGGACGGCTATTTAGTGCTTGATTTTATAGCTTTTCAGATAAAAAATGCCAGCAGAGTTGATCTGATCAGCAGTCAGGAAATTGATATCTTTACTTATTATGGCGGAGAATATCAGTGGCTTAAATTTAATGTTTATCAGAGTGGGGGCAGCAGCTCACTGGGAAGAGCGATTGGGAGTAGTGATCCTGGCTTTAAAGATTTCGGCAGAAATCTGGCCCTGCTGGATCGGATTGAGTCTTTGAATTTTGAAATGGTTGCTTCAGGTTTAATAAAAATAACTCTCTATCTGGAAGAAGATGGCGAGAAATTAACAATAAGCAGGTTAATTGATATTTAGTTTTAAAATCTTAATAAAGCAGGTATAGATGATGAATTTATCAGGTAATAGAGGTTTTGTTTTATTTATAAATTTAATATTAATTACTCTGATCGGACTGTTTATTCCACTTCTGATTCAGCAGCAGAAAATTAATTATAGAATTCTGCAGAATAGAATTACTGCCTCCCAAAATATTGAAGCTGTTGAGGCAGGTCTGCAGTATCAGCTTTATTTTTTAAAAGAAGAAGAGCTGCTGCTTGCTGAAAATCTGGAATTAAACAGTCAGTTGAAAGTAGAGCTTTTAGGAGAGGAGGATGATAACTTTATTTACTTAACTGCCAGCCTGGCAGGCAGTATTCCCTATAATGCTGAACTGAAACTGGAAAAAGAAAGTCTAAAAATTATTGAGAAAAAAATATATAGGAGTGAGTGATGATGTTTAATAATTATTATTCTGTAACAATTCCGGCTGAAGATGGTCTTAGAAATCTAGTTGCCAGAGCCAAAGACAATAAGATAAATTTTGTAGATGGAATTAAAGAGCTTTCTTCAATTGGTAAAATTAAAAAGTTCAATTTTAACTGTCAGTATGTTGTTCTATTACCAGCGGCCTCTTTATTTTATCATTCTGTTGCCCTGGAGGAAAAGAACCCTTACCGGATCAGTGAAGACAGTATCTTGAGCAAATTTGCTGAAGTTAAAAGTAATTTTGAAGAGGAATATTATTATGATTACTTAGAAATTGTTTCTGAGCAGACGCAGGAGCGGGAGATTAAATTCTTCGCAGCCGATAAAACGATGCTGGATCCCCTAACAGCAGATATGGATAAATACAAAAACAATTATCTGGTATCTGCTCTACCGGTGGCCGTATTTTCAGTAATCAATAAAATTGTCTCGGCAGCTGATTATCTTCTATATTATAAGATAAATGGAAGTTACACGCTGCTGACAGCTGTAGATAAAAAACTCGATCTGCTCCAGTCTTCAATTAAGGAGACAGAGCTGCAGCAGGAAATTAATAAGACCAGAAAATATTATTTAAATAATAAAAATCTGGAGCTGGAAATTCTGGAAGGTAAAAGTGACCTGCTCAATTTAAGTGATTTAATAGAGCTGGAAGCTGATGATTTTGTCTTTTTAACCTCTCTGCTCTGGAGTATCAGCAGATGCCAGTGATCTTTAAGGAAAAAAAGTATGATCGGCTTTTAATTATAATGAAGGAATTATTAATTATAGTTTTACTGCTGCTTCTTTCCCTGCTTATTATTAATTTTTTTCTGGATAAGCTTAATCAAGGCTATCAGGCAGAACTGAGTCAGCTGCAGCAGGAAGAATTGAAATATTTATCCTTAATTAAAAAGAACGAAGAAAATAACTTAGCCGAGAATTCTGCAGCTGAAAAATATAATTTATTGATAACTCTAACCGGCTGCAGTAAAGAAATCAAACTAAATTCTCTTCACTTAAAAAACGAAAAACTTACTCTCACTGCAGAGAGTAAAGAGCAGGAGCTGATCTTAAAATTTGTTGATTCCTTAAAAGCTGATCACACTTTTTTTAATGTAAATTTGCTCAGATTGACCCAGCAGAATGGATATAATTTTCAGCTGGAAACTATTATCAGACAGTGATGGAGGTAAAGGATGAACAGAAAAAAGCTTGTGATTATTTCGGCAGTTTTCCTGCTCGGCTTGCTCTTATTTATGCAGTTTGGGAAAAGTAGAGAGCAGCTTGCAGTAAGGAGAAATCTGGAGAGTAAAATTGAAGCCCAGCAGAAACAGATTCTTATATTAGAGAATAAATATACTTCAGCAGAGAGCTCAGAAAAGACTCCAGCTAGAGAACAAAAATATAATTTAAAAGACTCTACTGCTCAGATACTGGCAGAGCTCAAGCTTTATGACCTGGAACTTATTGATTTCAGCAGTGGAGAAAATGAACTTAATTTAAATCTGCAGGGAGAATTCAAATCAATTCTCAGCTTTATCTATTATTTAGAGACTGAATTAAAGTTTCTGGAGATTGCTGAGTTCAAAATCGAGGATGACAGCAGAAAGCTGTTTTTCTTTGTAAAATTAAAAAATGAGCTGATATAGATGGAAAAATTATTGAAAAACAAAAAAATAATTCTACTTCTAACTGTTCTTTTACTATTAGTAGTATTTTCTGCCTACATTAAGACTTCCGAAGTTAAACTGACTGAGATTCATCAAAAGCCTGAAGAGGCTGAAGCTGAACTTCTTTTTAAAGGAGAAAAAGCTTCAGAAAAAAATGAAAAAGTAGTAAGAAAAGAAGAAACTGTGGAGGAAAGCAGAGAAGCCAAAGCTGCAGTTAGTAAAATAGCACTAATTAGTGAAATTAAAGATCCATTTAAAGGAGATTCAGATTCCAGCAGCGGGCAAAAAGAGGCGGCAGCAGAAGGGAAAGAGCAGAAAAAAAATATTTATCCCGCTGAGCTGATAGATTTAGAAAAAAATATTATTGCCCGCGATTTAATTAAAAAAACTGCTCGAGATAATAAGCTGCAGCAGAAGAATCCAAAAGACTCAGAATTAAAGCCTGATCAGAGCAGTGAAAATCAAGCTGCTGCTGAAAACAAATTGAATATAGATAGACTGCAGCTTCCCTTTAAACTGCTGGGAATTATCAGGCAGAATAATAATTCAGCGGTTCTTTTTCTCTATCAGGGGCAGACTGTTGTTAAAAGTGAAAATGATAAGATTGGTCAGTTTACGATTAAAGAGATTCAAAATAAGGAGATAATAATTAGTTATCAGCAGGCAGAACGAGTTATTAAGCTCTGGGAGGATGGAAAAAATGAAAAATAAAGTACTAAAACTGCTTCAGATATCAATTATGTTAATTATACTTCTGCTGCTCTCTGCTTTTGTTAGAGCGGAAACTGCAGCTGAAACTGAATTAATTTCAATTAACTTAAGAGATGTAGAACTGGAAACAGCCTTAATCATGCTGGCAAATACAGCTGAAAAAAATTTAATCTGTGACAGCTCGGTTAAAGGTAAAATTACCGTCATTTTTAATGATATTCCTTTTGAAAATGCTCTGAACTTAATTACTGACAGTTTTAATCTTGACTACAGCAGTCAGAACGAAATCATTTATGTCAGCACCAGTGAAAAAATGGCCGCAGATAAGAAAAAAGTTGTCAGTAAAAAATATAAATTTCAAAATTTAAGTTCTGAGCTGGCGGCTGAAATCCTAAAAAAGAACTTTGAAGAAATCAAAGTTATTGATTTAAATAGTGAGGGACTGCTTGTTAACTGTCAGGAAGAGGATTTAAATGAGCTGGAAAAGATAATCAGCCAGATAGATCAGCCGCAAAAACAAATTATGATCAAAGCTCGAATTGAAGAAATAAGCAGGACAAAGATTAAAGAGCTGGGCATCAATCCCAATCAGCTCTCTGAATTAAAGATCATTAAAGATGACGCAGGAAACATAGAAAAATTAAAGCCTGGCTGGCCAGAAACCCTTAAGGCACTCAATGAAAAAGGTCTGTCCAATATCCTGGCCAATCCCAGTTTAATGACCCTGGACAGAAAGAAAGCAAAACTGGTGATTGGTGATCAGATTCCAGTCAAGCTGGAAAGAGTTGAATCTGATAAAACTGTTTCCACGATCAGTTATATTGAAGCCGGTATTGTACTCGAATTTCTGCCAAAGATCATCAATCAAAAGCAGGTGCTTTTAGAAATCAAGCCTTCTGTAAATAGTATCGGTCAGATTCTGGCTGATGGACTGCCGGCAGTAAATTCGCGCAGTGCTGAAACTACAGTAATTTTAGAAAATGGAGAAACCCTGGCAATAGGTGGCTTAATTAAAAAAGATGAGTTAAAAACAATCAGAGAAGTTCCAATTCTTGCCGATCTGCCGCTGCTTGGAGCCTTATTTTCGGCCTCAGAAAATACAGATATAGAAACAGAACTAATAATTTTTATTACTCCCGAAATCATAGAAACGGAAAACAAATTGAGCCCGGCAGAGAAGGATGAGGCAGTTTCCAGTCAAAATGTTAAAAAAATCAGCAGTCAAAAAGAGGAGATTAAAGGGGAAAAGGAGAATAAAACATATAGAGAGTTTAAAACACTGACTGCAGAAGAATTAGAAGAAATTTTAAATAAATAAAAGGATATTTGTATTTTTTAGAGAATTTTAATTCAGGGGAAACCCTGAATTTTCTTTTAAAAACTGCTTTTATTAAAATTTAAAGATAATTATGAAAGGCAGCTGATCAGATTGCTGACTAAAATTGATAAAAAGATAAATCTAAAAAATATAATTATCTATCTGATTTTCTCTGCCAATTTTTTGATATTATTTGCCTATTTACCCTTTTATCAGGAATTTCAGCTTTTTAAGGGGGCGGATAATAACTATCAGCTGCTGCGCTTTGATAATATTTATTTTCCCCGTTTAAAAATTCTAACTTACAGTGCTTTTATTTTGCTGATCCTATTTCTGATCTATATAATTAAAAATCAGGATAATATTAAAAATAATGTCTTTAATTATCTTATTTTTTCACTTTTTATTCTGTTTTCATTTTCAACCTATTTTGCTGTTGATCCATTTACAGCTTTGAATGGGAGAATTTATCGCTGGGAGGGATTTATTGCCCTGGCAGCCTATCTTTTTTTCAGTTTTTTAACTGCAAATCTGGTAAGAAAATTAAATTACTTTAAGATCTATGCCTATTTAATCTGGGGTTCTGCGGCAGTTTTATCAGTTTATGGTCTGCTGCAGTATTTTGGTTTTGACTTTATTAAAAGAGATCCTTTAAGAGAAAATTGGTACCGAGCCTTTGCTACTTTTGGCAATCCTAATTTTGCAGCCAGTTTTTCTGTTCTAGTTCTGCCCACCTTTATTTTGCTCTACCTGGTTTTAAAAAAGAGTAGTTATAAAAGTGCAGCTTTTGCCGGCAGCTCCCTGGTATATGCCTTTTTATTGAGTACAGCAACCAGAGGTGCCTGGCTTGGTTTTTTTCTAACAGTAACAGCGGCAGTTATATTACTTTTTGATTATCTTAAGCAGAAGAAAAAAGAAATTCTTAAACTGCTTCTTATTTTCATTTTGATAACTATCTTTTTGAATTCTTTTCACGGCGGCTTAACCGGGCTCAGGTTTATCAGCATTTTCCATGATCTGCAGGATCTTTCTTCAGCTGAAGAGGAAGAAATAGATAGGGTGGGGTCAAATAGAATCTTCATCTATAAAAATTCTCTACCGCTGCTGCTTGAAAATCCAATCCTGGGAGCTGGACCTGATAATTTTGCTGAAGTATTTCCCCAGCAGAAATACAGAGAATTTGCCGGCAGTAAAAATCAGATAGTTGATAAAGCACATTCAGAATATCTTCAGCTTGGGGTAACGGCAGGAATACCTGCTTTAATAATTTATTTAGCCCTAATTGCATATATTTTATACCAGCTGCGGCCAAAAGCGGTGCAAAAAATTGAGCTCGAGCAGAAAGAAGGACTCAAGGAATTTATTAAATTAACTCTGTTTTTTTCTATACTTGCCTATGCACTTCAGGCAGTATTAAATATAAGTGTTGTTACAGTAGCTCCCGTATTCTGGACCATTCTTGGTTTTGCTGGAGCATATATTATAAATTTTAAAGATGATTAGTTTGAGGAGGAGAGTAGTAGATGAAAATTGTTTTAACCGGTTTTATGACAGCAGGAAAGACCACTGTGGCCAAAATGCTGGCCGATAAAAAGAATTTAAATTTTTATGACAGTGATGATTTAATTGAAGCTAGAGAAAAAATGAGTATTGAAGAGATTTTTTCTGTTAAAGGTGAGGATTATTTTAGAAAAGTTGAAAAAGAAGTTATTTCTGAGCTTTTGAGTTCTAAGCAGGATCTGGTTCTGGCTCCAGGTGGAGGAGCAGTTTTAAATGACGAGCTGCGGCAGTTAATGCTGGAGCAGGCAGAAGTTTTCTGTCTTGATGTCAGTGCAGAAGAGGTTTTAAGGAGAAATAATAGTGATCAGATAATTAGACCTCTGCTCGAAGTTGATAATCCGCTGGCAAAAATTAATTCACTTTTAACTGAAAGGAAAAAATATTATCAGCAGATCCCGACTCACTTTGACAGTGACCGCTATTCGGCAGCAGAGATTGTTGATTTGATTTTAGCCGAGCTGCCCGATCAAAAATTAAAAATTGAAATTAAAGCCCAGGATTCTTCCTACCCGGTGCTGATTGATCAGAAGTTTAAGCAGAGCAGTTTTAGTAAAATTTTGGAGTTGATCAGGGGTCGGAAAGTATTTTTGCTGGCTGATCAAATAGTAATGGATAATCATGCTGAGCCAATTATTAATTTAATGGAAGAAAAAGCTGAGTTGATTAAATTAGAACTTGAAGCTGGAGAACAGATAAAAGATCTTCAGTATCTAAAAAAGGCATATGATATTTTATATGAAAATAATTTCAGCCGCTCTGATTATGTAATTGCATTTGGTGGCGGCACTATTGGTGATCTGGGAGGTCTAATTGCATCCACCTATTTAAGAGGATTAAAACTGATCCAGATGCCTACAACCTTAATATCTCAGCTTGACAGCAGTGTTGGCGGCAAAACAGCTGTTAATTTTAGAGAGACCAAAAATTTAATCGGCAGCTTTTATCAGGCAGATTTGGTCTATTATCAGCTGCAGTGGCTTGAAACTCTGGATATTAGAGAAATAAAATCAGGACTCGGCGAAGTTATTAAATATGCTGTCCTTGGCGGCAGTCCGCTGTTTGAGATTTTAGCTGACAATAAAGAAAAAATTCTTAATTTAGATCAGGATATCCTGCTGGAGATTTCAAAAATTTCTCTCGAGATGAAGGATTATTATGTCAGTGAAGATGTTAAAGACAGGGGATTAAGAAAAAAACTTAATCTGGGCCACAGCTTCGGCCATGCAGTAGAAGGAGCGGAAAAGTTCAAATACAAACACGGTGAGGCAGTAGTAATGGGAATTGCTTTTACGGCCTTTTTATCTCATAAAATTGGAAAATTAAATGAGGAAGCTTTTCACAAAATTATCAGCCTGATTCAGGCTTTTGACTATCAGCTTTTCCCTTCAGAAACTATTGAAGCCGAAGAACTTGCTTCCTATATTGCCCATGATAAAAAGATTAGTGATAATAAAATGTGGTGGGTTTTAATTAATGATCTTGGAGATACTTATTTAAGTGATAGATTTGATCACAAAAATATTCAAAAATACATGGAGGAATATTTATGCAGAGAGTGGCTGTAATTCATGGACCAAATTTAAATATGCTGGGTTTAAGAGAACCAGAAATTTATGGGACAACTAACTTAAAAATGTTGAATGAAGATTTAAAGACTAAAGCAGAAGAAATTAATTTAGAAATAGAAATCATGCAGAGTAACCACGAGGGAGAAATTGTTGATTATCTGCATCAAAATTACGAAAAACTGGATGGAGTAATCATTAATCCAGGCGGGCTGACTCATACAAGTGTGGTATTAAGAGATGCTCTGGCTTCTGTAAGGCTGCCGGTGATTGAAGTCCACATCAGCAACATTCACCGCCGGGAAGAATTTAGGAAAAAATCAATTACGGCAGGGGCGGCTGTTGGTCAGATTACCGGTCTCGGAGTACAGGGATATCTGCTGGCTCTGGATGGAATAAAAGAGGTATTAAGAAAGGAGAAA
Source organism: Halanaerobium saccharolyticum (assembly GCF_003053565.1). Classification (GTDB taxonomy): domain Bacteria; phylum Bacillota; class Halanaerobiia; order Halanaerobiales; family Halanaerobiaceae; genus Halanaerobium; species Halanaerobium saccharolyticum_B. The sequence continues at coordinate 55,020 of NZ_QAXS01000012.1, forward strand.
TATTAGTTATGGAGAAAAGAATAAATAAGCTCAGAGAAAAAATGAAAGAAAAAAATATAGAGGCTTTTTTAGTTACTAAAAAAGAAAATGTTCGCTATTTAAGTCAGTTTACCGGAACCGCAGGTAAACTTCTGATTACCGAAAAAGACAGTATTTTTATTACAGATTTTCGCTATCTGGATCAGGCAGCAGATCAGACAGATGGCTGTGTAATCGAAGAAATAAGCAGCAATTTTATTAAAGGTTTTGCAGAATTGTTAAAAAGAAAAAAAATAAAAAATTTAAGTTTTGAAAGCCAGGATCTCAACTTTAAAACATATCAGCAGTTAAAAGAAAAACTGGAATTAGAAAATCTTAATCCAGTTGAATCAGTTGTTGAAAGTTTAAGAATGATTAAGGATTCAAGTGAGATTCAAAAAATAAAAAAAGCAGTAGAAATTGCGGATCAGGGATTCCAGTTTTTACTTGATTTTATTGAAGTGGGTAAAAGTGAGAAAGAAATTGCCCTGGAGCTGGAATTTTTTATGAAAAGAAATGGTGGGGAGGCCAATGCCTTTGATTTTATAGTGGCTTCTGGTAAAAGGGGAGCTCTGCCGCATGGTGTCGCCTCAGATAAACTGATAGAAAAAGGAGATCTGGTAACCATTGATTTTGGCACTGTTTATCAGGGATATCATTCAGATATCACCCGGACAGTTGCTGTTGGGGAGCCGGCTTCGGAATTAAAAGAAATCTATCAGCTTGTTTTAGAAGCCCAAAAGAAAGTAATTTCCGAGATCAAAGCAGGTATGAGCTGTGTGGAAGCAGATAAGATTGCCAGAGATTTAATCAAAGAAGCCGGTTATGGAGATAACTTTGGTCACGGTCTGGGTCACGGAGTTGGACTTGAAATTCATGAGGGTCCGCGAGTTTCCTATACCTCGGAAGACAACTTGAAACCGGGCATGGTGGTCACAGATGAGCCCGGGATCTATATTTCAGGGCTTGGAGGAGTAAGAATTGAGGACGACCTCTTAATCACTGAAAATGGCTGTGAGGTCTTAAATGCAGCCCCCAAGGAATTGATAATTTTATAAATATAGCCGATCAGTAAAGCTTATTAAACTCTCATTCAGCCAAAACACTGAACTTAAAGCCCAATAATTTGTTTAAAAAGCTAATTTCTGCTATAATTGAACTGCAGTAAAAAATAGTGGAGGTGCTTTAAATGATTTCAACAAATGATTTTAATACTGGTTTAACAATAGAGCTGGATGGAGAGGTTTATCAGGTAATAGAATTTCAACATTCAAAATCCGGCAGAGGCAGCGCATTTGTTAGAACTAAATTAAGAAATGTTGAAGAGGGTTACACAATTAATAAGACTTTTAAGGCGGGAGAAAAAGTAGAAACCGCCCATGTTGAAAAAAAGAAGATGCAGTTTTTATACTGGGATGGTAGTGACTATATTTTTATGGACAATGATACTTACGAACAGTTTCATCTCAGTGAAGAACAGCTGGGAGATAAGGTTAAATATTTGAAGGAAAATATGGAACTTGATATAGCTGTTTATCAGGGACGTCCGATTGATATAGAACTGCCAACTTTTGTTGAGTTAATTGTAGAAGATACTCAGCCGAATATTAGAGGTAATACTGTTTCTGGAGGCAGCAAACCTGCTACAATGGAAACAGGTCTGGTTGTACAGGTTCCTTTATTCATTGAAGAAGGAGATATTTTAAAAATAGATACCCGCAGCAACGAATATATCGAAAGAGCAAACAGCTAAATACTTTTGAAGGGGGAATTTTTTGATGGATTATTTAATCATTGGGGCTGGAGCTGCAGGAGTTTCTGCAGCAAAGGAGATTCTTAAAAATCGAAAAAGTGAAGATCAGATTTCAATTTTTACAGATGAAAAATATCCTTTTTATTATAGACCACGTCTGATAGAGTGTCTTTCAGGTGAGGTTGAAGTAGAAGATATTATTATCAATGATCAAAAGTGGTTTGAAGAAAACAATATTGAACTTCATCTTAATGAAGAGATTATTGAAATTGACAGTCAGAATAAGCTTTTAAAAAGCAAAAAAGATCAGTATACATACGATAAATTACTGCTGGCAAATGGTTCTCACTGTTTTGTTCCTCCATTTTCTGGTGTTGATCTGGATAATATTTTCACCTTAAGAACTGCAGCTGATTTGAAAGAAATTAATCAGGCAGCAGAAAAAGCTAAAAAAGCTGTTGTGGTAGGTGGAGGACTTTTAGGCCTGGAAATAGCCTATAATTTTGCTAAGGCCGGCCTGGATACGACAGTTTTAGAAGTTGCACCCTATCTGCTCCCAATGCAGCTTGATCAAAGAGGTGGGGATCTGCTGGAAGAGAAACTGAAGCAGAATAATGTTAAAGTAGTAACAGATGCTGCAACTAAGGGTTTTAATGGAGAAAAGAGTGTAGAGAAAGTTATCCTGGAAGACCGTGAAATTGAAGCTGATTTAGTTTTAATTTCGACCGGGGTAAGATCAAATACTTCTCTGGTTGAAAATCTGAATATTGATAAAAACAAAGGTATTTTAGTTGACAGCAAAATGCAGACTTCTAATCCTGATATTTATGCTGCCGGTGATGTGGCAGAATTTAAAGATAAAATTTATGGTATCTGGCCTCCTTCTCTAGCCCAGGGAAGAGTAGCTGGAACGGTAATGAGTGGTGGCCAGGCTGAATTTGACGGCTATGTGCCTTCTCACAAACTAAAGGTTGCTGGAATTAATGTGGTTTCTCTGGGAGAATTAAATAAAGATGGGGATTACGAGGAAGAAGTTCTGGCAGATAATGAAAGTTATGTAAAAGTAATTAAAAACAAGGAAGAAAAAATTGGAGCTTTAATTGTTGGTCAGTATTCAGAACAAAACCAACTGCTGGCTGATATTAAAAAATAATTATCTAGTAAATAGAAGGAGGTTAAATCATGAGTGAAGAAGAAATTAAAGATATTAAAGCAGAAAAAGAAGAAGCGGAGAAGGTTGACGAAGGAAGCATAAAAATTGCTGACGAAGTTGTGGGGATAATTACCGGCCTGGCAGCAACTGAAGTTGAAGGTGTAGCTGGAATGAGTGGTGGCCTTGCAGGTGGAATCGCTGATATGCTTGGGCGAAAAAGCCTCAGCAAAGGTGTTAAAGTAGAAGTTGCTGATGAAACAGCTTCTGTAGATGTTTATGTAATTATAGAATATGGTAATTCTATTCCGGATGTAGCCTGGAAGATTCAGGATAATGTAAAACAGGCAATTGAGGGAATGACTGGCCTGGATGTTAAGGCAGTTAATGTTCATGTACAGGGAGTTAACTTTCCGGAGGAAGAACAGAAAGAAGCTGAAAATAAAGTAGAGGAAGTAGAAGACGAAGAATAAATTCTTCTCTAAAAATGATTGGAGGTTAAGCCATGAAAATTATACAAAATATATTTTCCTTTTTAATCGCTTTAATTCTTATCGTTTTAACAATTACTCTTTCTCTATATAGTTTTGGGCTTTTATCAATGAATTTTATTCCCGATCTAATTTCTGCAAGCTATAATAACTGGCAGGCAGCAGTGGTCTATCTTGCCTTTTTAATCATGGCTCTTTTTGTAATCTATCCTTACTTTACCGATCGGAAATTCAAATCAACCAGGTTGTTGAGTTCAGAGTCTGGAGATATTACAATCACTATTTCCGCCCTTTCGAACCTGATTAAAGATCGAGTTAAGGAAAAACAGAGATTTGATGATATTAAAATCAAACTTGAAGAAAAAGAAGAGGGCTTAAAAATTATATTAAGTGGAAAGTTAACAGTGCCCGGTGATTTACCAGCTATTAGCGAGAGCATTCAACACGACTTAAAGAGCTATATTAAGCAGACCACAGGCATTCAGGTAGAGAAGGTTCAAATAAGAATTGATGATGTGCGCAAAGATAACAAACTGCCTGAAGAAGTAGAATGAGGTGGTCAATAAATGGATAAAAATCAACTTAAAGAAGAGCTAATTCAATTTATTTATCTTAACTGCAAAAAAATATGTGGAGCTTTAATCGGCTTAATTATTGGAGTTTTGATCTTAACCATTGGTTTCTTTAAAACTCTGCTGCTCTTTATAACCACTTTAGTTGGCTATTATGTAGGATCACGCTGGCGTTTTGAAGAAGATTTGAAAGATTTTATACTAAGAATTATTCCAGAAAGATTTAAATAGAGTTAGAAATGAGGTATTTTCTTTATGCAAAATGTTTCGAGACATAAACAGAGGATCTGGGTTTTACAGATTCTTTATGGACTGGATATCAGAAAAAAGCTTGACCTTGAAAACTCAAAAAAGAGCTACAGAGATTTTATGAATGAAAAAGGTGCTCTGGCTGATGATTTATATGCTGAAGAGCTTCTGGAGGGCATTATTATGGAACTTGAGCTCTTAGATGCTCAGATTGACCAGTATGCAATTAACTGGAATATCGAAAGGATGCCGGCAATTGACAGGAATATTTTAAGAATTGCTGCCTATGAGATTCAGCATGAAATCCCGGTAAAAGTTGCGATTAATGAAGCAGTAAAAATTGCAAAAAAATATGCAGATGATAGTTCACCATCATTTATAAACGGAATACTGTCTAAATTTGCTTAAAAATTTTTTTGGACCTGGTTCAATAAAACGATTTAGGTGCCAGGTTCAATCAAAGAAATAAGTTAATGGGGTGTGAAGATGGATTATTCAGCAAGAATTGCAAAAATTGAAGAGTCAAAAACAATTGCTGTCAGTACAGCGGCCAATAAATTGACAACAGCAGGAGAAGATGTGGTCAGTTTTGGTGCGGGAGAGCCTGATTTTCCGACACCAGATTTTATTAAAGAGGCAGCAGTCGAAGGAATGAAAAAAGGCTATACAGGCTATACTTCTGCTTCAGGTCTACCGGAATTAAAAGAAGCGGCAGTTACTAAATTTGCTGCTGATTATTCACATCAGTATTCAACAGATGAAGTAATTGTCTGTAATGGTGGTAAACAGGTTCTTTTTAACGGTCTCTCAGCTATTTTAGAAGAGGGAGATGAGGTTTTGATTCCCAAGCCGTACTGGGTTTCCTACCCGGAGTTAGTTAAACTTGCAGGTGGTAAGCCAGTTTTAATTGAAACTAAAGCTGAAAACAAGTTTAAAGTAAAAGCGGAAGAATTAAGAAATGCAATTTCAAAAAATACTAAGGCAGTCATTATCAATTCACCTTCAAATCCTGATGGTCATTTTTATTCTGCCTCAGAACTTGAGGAACTAATTGGAGTCTTAATTGAGCGGGATATATTTATTATTAGTGATGAAATTTATGATAAGCTGCTTTATGACAACAAAGAATTTAAATCAATGATTGAACTTTTTCCACAGCTAAAGGATAAATTATTAGTAGTTAATGGAATGTCTAAGTCATATTCGATGACCGGCTGGCGGGTAGGTTTTGGCTTTGCAAATCAAGAGTGGATTAAAAATATGGCTAAAATTCAGAGCCACACCACCTCCAATGTAAATACTATTGCTCAGTATGCAAGTGCAAAAGCGCTGGCCAATGATCAGCTGAAAGAGATTATTAAAGAGCGCAGAGATGTTTATCAGCAGCGGAGAGATCTGACGGCTGAACTGCTGGCTGAGATAAAAGGGCTGAAGGCTATCAAACCGGCAGGAGCTTTTTATTTCTTTATTGATATTTCAAAACTAAAGGGCAGAAAGATTAAAGATGATAAGATTGATGGCTCACTTTCTTTTGCTGATCTGCTTTTACAGGAAAAGAAAGTAGCAGTGGTACCCGGCATAGCTTTTGGAATGGATGATTTTGTTCGCATCTCATTTGCTTTAGGAGAAGAGCGAATTGAAGAGGGTATTAAAAGGATCAAAGATTTTGTAGAAAGTCTTGAAGCTTAGTTATATTTTGATTTTGGATATAGTAATGCGAAGGACTTTAGTAGTATATATTTAGATTATTATTTAACCTCTGGGGTGAAAACTCTGGAGGTTTTTTGTTATTTATGGAGGAATTAAAATTTTAAGATTAAATCTCCCAGCCATTGAGCTGGTCTTTCTTTTGCATTAATAGCAAATATATAGTAAACTGTACTATACTAATGTAGATAAAATAGCATTAAAAATTTTGCTTCGCAGGCAGCTCGCAGGCAACTAGCATTAGAGTCTATTTTATAGCAAATAAAAAAAGAGCCCTAAAAAAGGCTCTTATCACTGCTATATTAACTGGTGCGAAAGGAGGGATTCGAACCCTCACGGTCGTGAGACCACTAGACCCTGAACCTAGCGCGTCTGCCAGTTCCGCCACTTTCGCACTGACAAATAATATTTTAACTTAAATATTTATGTTTGTCAAGAGACTTTTTTCAAATATTGTTTATCTTAATAAAAAATTACAGTAGAGACTTTAAGAAAAAAATAACTTGACTCCAGTTCGAATTAATTCTAAAATTAAGGAGGAATTAAGGGAACTGTTAAAGAATAAAGTATAGAAGCAGGATTTTTTTGCTCAAGTTTTTAAAATTCAGGAGGTAAATTATGTACGAAATTTTAGAAAAGGAAGTTCTGGCACCAACAATTACAAAGTTAAAGGTCAAGGCGCCAATGATTGCCGAGAAAACAAAGCCCGGTAATTTTATCATATTGAGAGTAGATGAGAAGGGTGAGCGGATTCCGCTGACTGTTGCAGACTATGACCGCGAGACCGGTGTGATCTCTATTATTTTTCAGGAGGTTGGTTATTCAACCAAATTATTAGGTAAAATGGATAAAGGAGATCAGATTCAGGATATAGTTGGTCCTTTAGGTCACCATATTGATCTGGAAGGCTACGAAAAAGTAGTTTTACTTGGTGGAGGGTCAGGAACAGCTCTCTTATATCCGAAAGTTAGAGGTTTTTATGAGCAGGGTGCTGAAGTAATCAGTATTACCGGAGCTAGAACCAAAAATTTAATTATTTTAGAAGAAGAATTAGAGAAGTATAGTGACAGATTATTTATTGCAACTGATGACGGCAGTTATGGTCATCACGGTTATGTAACTGATATATTAAAGGATCTAATGGAAAAAGAAGATGACATCGATCTAGTGGTTGCTATTGGTCCGGTACCAATGATGAAGGCAGTTGCTGATATGACAAAAGAATATGGAATAAAAACAATAGTCAGCTTAAATACAATTATGGTTGATGGAACAGGAATGTGTGGTGCCTGTCGGGTAACTGTAGGTGGAGAAAGAAAGTTTACTTGTGTTGATGGTCCTGCTTTTGATGCCCATCAGGTTGATTTCGAAGAATTGATGAACAGACTTAACTTTTATCAGAATGAGGAAGATTTAGTTCATGATACAGCAGTCGAGGAGGATAAGTAATGGCTTTACAGAAAAAGAAGACGCCGATGAAAGAACAGGCGCCAGAAGAGAGAATTAAGAATTTTAATGAGGTTCCATTTGGCTACAGTGATGATGAAGCAGTTGTTGAGGCAGAAAGATGCCTGCAGTGCAAGCACCAGCCCTGTGTAGAAGGCTGTCCGGTCCATGTACCAATTCCTCAGTTTATTCAGGCAGTAATTGATGGAGATGTTGAAGAAGCCGGTCAGATATTAAAAAGCAAGAACAATTTACCTGCAGTCTGTGGTCGAGTCTGTCCTCAGGAAGAGCAGTGTGAAAATGTCTGTGTGATGGGCATTAAAAATGAGCCGGTAGCTATCGGCCGTCTGGAGCGTTATGTTGCAGATTATAATATGGAGCGCGGCAGTGATAAATCATCTGCAGCAGAATTAGAAAAGATGAAGGTACCCGAATTAGAAGGTAGAAAAGCAGCTGTAATTGGTGCCGGACCAGCTGGATTAACTGCAGCGGCTGACCTTGCTAAATACGGACTTGATGTTACGATTTTTGAGGCGCTGCACGAGACAGGTGGAGTTCTGCGTTATGGAATTCCAGAATTCAGACTGCCCAAAAAAATTGTTGACCAGGAAGTTGAAGCAATCAAAGAACTGGGTGTCGATATTCAGTTGAATGTTGTAGTAGGTAAGTCGATTACAGTTGACGAACTCTTTGCTAAGGGATATGAATCAGTATTTATTGGTGTTGGTGCCGGTCTGCCTAGATTCTTAAATATTCCTGGTGAGAACTTAAATGGAGTTTATTCTGCCAATGAGTTTTTAACCAGAGTTAATTTAATGAAGGCCTTTAAATATCCGGAATACAAGACTCCGGTTGTGGTTGGCGATAAAGTTGCTGTTGTAGGAGCAGGAAATGTGGCTATGGATGCTGCCAGAACAGCTAAAAGACTGGGAGCAGAAGATGTATACATAGTTTACAGAAGAGCTGAAGAGCAGATGCCTGCCCGCAGTGAAGAAATTCATCATGCTCAGGAAGAGGGAATTGAGTTTAAACTCTTAAATAATCCGGTTGCAATTCATGGAGAAGACGGCAGAGTTGCCCGGATGGAATGCCAGCAGATGAAGCTCGGTGAAAAAGATGATTCCGGCAGAAGGCGCCCGATTCCGATAGAAGGCTCTAACTGGATGCTGGACCTGGATACAGTAATCATTGCTATCGGTCAGAATCCAAACCCACTTTTAACTTCCAATACCAAAGATTTAAAAACTAAAAGTTGGGGTGGAATTGAAGTCAACGACGATCAGCAGACCAGCCGCGAAGGTGTTTATGCTGGTGGAGATGTTGTTACTGGAGCTGCTACTGTAATTAAGGCGATGGGTGCCGGCAAAACAGCAGCTGAAAATATCAAGAATTATTTGCTAGAGAAATCTAAAAAATAGAGTGGTTGATTTTATGTCAGATTTATATCAGGATAATCTATTTTCAAAAAAAGAAAAAAAGATCTATACAGTTCAGGAAATCACAGAGTATCTTCAGGCTTTAATTAAAGAAGATGCTCTTCTTTCTGACTTCTGGATTAGTGGTGAGATTTCAAATTTTTACCACCACAGTTCAGGTCATATGTATTTTACCCTGAAGGATAAGAACTCACAGCTAAAAACTGTAATGTTTAAGGGTTACAATTCTTCTCTGGACTTTGAGCCGGAGGAAGGAATGCAGGTTGAGGCCAGAGGTAATCTAGATATTTATGCCCAGCGGGGAGAATATCAGTTTTATGCCCGGGAGATGGAAAAGGCAGGTAAGGGAAAACTTTACGAGGCTTTTGAAAAATTAAAGGCCCGACTGGAAAAGGAAGGTCTTTTTGCAGAGAGCAAGAAAAAAGAAATTCCATTTCTGGCCAGCAAAATTGGAATTGTAACTTCTCCTACCGGGGCAGCAATCAGAGATATTCTTTCAGTGATGAAAAGGCGCTCTGGCAATTTTTCTGTTTTGATAGTTCCGGCTCATGTCCAGGGAGATCTGGCTAAGGGTGAAATTACAGCCGGGATTGAATATTTAAACAGCCGCGATGATATTGACCTGATTATTATCAGCCGGGGTGGAGGCTCGATTGAAGACCTCTGGCCCTTTAATGAAGAAGAGGTGGCCCGGGCAGTATATAATTCTAAATTGCCTGTAATCAGTGGTGTCGGTCATGAGACTGATTTTACTATCTCAGATTTTGTAGCTGACCTGAGAGCACCTACTCCTTCTGCTGCAGCAGAGCTGGCAACTGCCAACCGAGAAGAAATTTTAAATAGACTCGATAATCTATCTCAGAGGCTTTTAAACAGCGGTGCTGGCAGAGTCAGGGAGCTAAAAAATAAACTGCAGAATCTTTCTGAGCGCAGAATTTTTTCTTCGCCGGAAGAGCTTTTTAGAGATTATGAACAGGAACTTGACAGTTTAGAAACAAAATTAAATCATCAGATTGAAAGGAAATATAATGACTGGGAAAATAAATACCAGCTCTTATATCAGCGGCTTAATAATTTAAGCCCGCTTAAAACTCTGGACCGCGGTTATGCGATTCTTCAGGATCAGGCTGAGCGGACAGTCAGCTCAGTAGAGCAGATTGATCAGGGAGATAAGCTGCAGGCCCGTCTGAGTGATGGACTTTTAGATCTGGAAGTAAAAGCTAGTAGAAAAGTTGGTGATATAGATGAGTAAAGATAAAAAAGAAATTGAATTTAATGAAAATCTGGAAGCAATTGAAGCTGAAAATCTTGATTTCGAAACAGCTCTGGAAAATCTCCAAAAAATTGTAGAGGACCTGGAAAAAGGCGGTTTATCTCTGGATAAGACTCTTGCTGAATTCAGCCAGGGAATGAAGCTGCTTAAATTCTGTCATCAAAAGTTGGACGGGGCTGAAAAAAAGATTGAATTAATGCTTAAAGATGATGATCAATTCACAGAGGAAGTTCCCTTTGATTCTGAGATTGAGGAGGATTAGACTTGCAGACCATAAAAGATATTTTGAAGGTGAAAGCAGCAGAAGTAGAAGCCAATCTAGAAGAACTGATGAATTTAAATGGAGAAATAGCGCCCCACTTAACTGAGGCTATGAAGTATACCCTGCTCTCAGGTGGTAAGCGGATTAGGCCGGTTTTATCACTTTTAACTGTGGAATTACTTGCTGGTAATTATCAGGCTGCTCTTAAAGCTGGTTCAGCCCTGGAGATGATTCACAGCTATTCTCTGATTCATGATGACCTGCCGGCAATGGATGATGATCAGCTGCGGCGGGGGAAGAAGACAAACCATCTTGTTTTTGGAGAAGCAGCTGCAATTTTAGCTGGAGATGCACTTTTAACCTATGCTTTTGAAGTTTTAGCTGGACTTGAAATTGACCCTGAGGCCAGAATTAAAATAATTGCTAATACTGCCAGTTTCTCAGGCTATCAGGGGATGGTTGGAGGTCAGGTTCTGGATCTGGAGGCTGAAAATAAAGAGTTAAGCCTTGCGGAAATGCAGAAAGTCCACCGAGCAAAAACTGGTGCTCTAATTAAAGCTTCAGTTTTAAATGGGCTTTATTGTTCTGATTATACAGAAGCTGAGAAAGACGCACTACTAAAATATGCCGAAAATATTGGTGTTCTATTTCAGATTGTTGATGATCTGCTTGATCTTACTGGAGAGACCGAAAAAATGGGTAAAGTAGTCGGTAGAGACGAAGAATTGAATAAATCAACCTATCCCAAACTTATGGGACTAAAAAAAGCTAAAAAAGCCGCTCAGGATCACGCTGAAAAAGCAAAATCAGCTTTAAATATTTTTGGAGATAAAGCAGAAAACTTAAAGGATTTAGTTGATTACATCCTGAACCGTCCAGAGATTCCGCAAATGATTTTTAAAAAATAAGGAGAATACAGTTCAAACAGTATTCTCAGCAGTAGTTCCAAAATAAAGAATATTAGAAATAT
>NZ_QAXS01000013.1 GCF_003053565.1 Halanaerobium saccharolyticum
ATCATTGCTAAGTATTTAAGAGCAATTCAAAAAATTAAAGAGATAACTTGATTCAAACGGTGCTATTTAGATTTCACAACATTTGTCAAAGAGCCAACAAATTTAAAGCTGAGCTTCAATTAAAGCTTAATTTTCTTTAAAATACTCACTTTTTGTTTTGAAAAAGATTCTGCGATAAATAAGCTTAAGCTAACTTTATTCATTACGGCCTTTAACCGCTACCGAGCCAAAATAAAATAGAGCTGCTGTAATAATAATCACTGCTCCTGATGGCAGGTCATAATAATAAGAAAAAGTCAGACCGCTGAAGGAAAAAATTAGACCAAAAGCAACTGCAAGGCCCATAATCTTCTTCAAATCATCTGTATATAATCTGGCTGCAGCCGGAGGTGCAGTTAAAAGTGCAATTACCAGCACTATCCCTACAACTCTGATTAAAATTACAATTGCCAGGGCAATCATAATAAAAAGAAAGTTTTCCAGCAGAGTTGATTTCACACCTAAAACTCTTAAAAACTCTTCATCAAATAAATAAGCTTTCCAGTAATTAAACAAACTCACTATAGCAAGCAGCATAAAAACTGTCAGGGCTCCCATCAGCCAGACATCGATTCTTCTAACTGTCAGGATATCACCAAATAAATAAGAAGAAATATCAGGTGGATAACCGGGTGTAAAACCAATAAATAAAACTCCAAGGGCCATTCCCAGGGACCAGAACATACCAATTAAAGTGTCTGAGCCTGTTCCAATTTTACGACGGATAGAGGCAATTGCCAGAGAAGCTCCCACTGCAAAGGCAAAGGCTCCATAGATAGGTTCAATATTTAAAAGATAGCCAAGTCCAATTCCACCAAATGATGTATGAGCTATACCTCCACTCAACATCACCAGCTTCTTTTCGACAATAATTGTCCCAATCAAACCACAGGCAATACTGGCCAGCACCGCTGCCGCAAAGGCATTCTGCATAAAATTATAATTCAAGACTGCTTCAATCATTATTCTCCTCCTCTCCGTGTGGTGCAAATACATGGTGAGGATGACCGTGAGCAATCAGATCAACCGGACAGCCAAAGACCTGTTCTGTTGTTTCCTGATCCAGATGCTTATCTCCATGATGATATAATTTCTCATTCAGGCAGGCCAGACTGTCAAAATAAGAAGAAACTGCTGCCAGATCATGAGTAACCACAATAATAGTCTTATCTTTATTTAGTTCTTTTAACAATTCATATATCTGCGAGGTAGAGCTAGCATCAACATTTGCGGTAGGCTCATCTAAAAGCAGTATTTCAGGTTCTACTGCCAGCCCCCTGGCAATCAAAACCCGCTGCAGCTGGCCACCTGAAAGTTTGCCAATCTGCCTATCTTTTAAATTCAACAAATTGAGCTGATCTAATACAGCTTCAGCCTTCTCTATATCTTCTTTCTGATACTGATGAAAAAATCTGACTCTTCCTCCCAGTCTGGCCATTAAAACAACATCCAGCACACTGATTGGAAAACTGCGGTCAAAATTTGAAATCTGGGGTACATAACCAATCTGGTCCACAACTTCATTTAGGGGATAACCCATAACCTTAACTCTTCCTTTTTGTGGTTCTATTAAACCTAAAATAACCTTGAGCAGGGTAGTTTTACCACCACCATTTGGTCCAATAATACCAAGGAAAGCACCCTCTGCAACCTTGAGATTAATATTTTTCAATGCTTCCAACTCTCCGTAATTTACCGAAACATCATCTAATTCTACTGCATAAGTCATTACTGATCATCTCTCTGAGCAAGCTCTGCTGCCATTTTTCCGGCCATCTCTTTTAGATTTTGGATATAGTTTTCAGCCAGAGGATTTAACTGGACAATTTCTCCACCCAGTTCCTCGGCAACTGCTCTTGTTTTTCTGCTGTCAATTTCTGCCTGATAAAAAACATTTTTTATTCCTTTTTGAGCAGAATCTTCTATAATTTCCTGCAGATGACGGGGACCTGGTTCCTTACCATCTTCCTCAATCGCCATCATTTCCAGACCGTAATGCTCAGTAAAATAGCCAAAAGAAGGATGATAAACTAAAATTACCTCACCCTGATATGGACTGAGTAATTCTTTATTTTCCTGATCAGCTGCAGCCAGTTTGTCCAGATAGCTTTCAGTATTAGACATAAATTCTTCCTTATATTCAGGTAATAATTCTATTAACTGATCCCTCATAATCTTCACCATAGATTCCACTCGAGCCGGAGAAAGCCAGATATGAGGATCACGACCTTGTTGATGGCTGTGACCGTGTTCATTATCTGTTGAATGTTCTTCTACCTCAGCAGAATGATCCGCTCCCTCTTCATCTTTGTGCTCCTCGTCTTCACCAAAATAACGGTGAGGATGCTCAGCTTCTATTTCTTCAAATAACTTCACAACTTTAAGCCCCGTCATTTCTTCTGCCCGGGGTAAAATATTCTGCACATCTGCAGGTACTCCCATCGAAAAATAAAGGCTGGCTTCATTAAATGCCCTCATCTCTGCCGGAGACGGGGCATAATTAGAAGGACTAAAGCCCTTCGGGATCATTTCTACTACTTCCACTCTCTCACCAGCAATAGCCTCGACCATTTCTATTTGCGGTACTATTGTCACTGCCACTGTTGTCTCTGCAGCCACTGCTGAAAATGGTGCTGCCAGTAATATGATTAAAAATAGTGAAAGTGAGAGGATCTTTATTTTTTTCTTCATTTTCATCACCTCATTTTATATTCTAAATTATAGTTCTAATTAAAAGCTGCAGCAGGCCAAAGATTCCCCCAAACCAGCCGTACTGTTTAAGGTGGGCAAAATACCGACCGGCAAAACTATCAAAAACTTCTTCAATCTCTGCTGGATCCATTTTGCGCACTTCTTCAGCTGTCAGCTTCTTTAATTCTAAACTTTTAAGCAGAGCTTCCGAATTAGCCTTAAAACTATCCACTCCACTTTCTATAAACAACTCCAGCAGATATTTTAAGCTTTCTCTTTCCAGATTTTCTTCTAAAAACTCTGCCCCGGCTGTAATATCTGCGGCTGCCTCATCTAAAATCATTTTATTTAACTCAGGTTCTTTAATTAATTCTGAAATATTATTTAATATTTTCTTAAACTGCTGTTCATCCAGCAGGTCGGAAGAAATTAATTCAAGCTCTTTAAAGAGTCTCTTTAATTCCTGATTAACCCCTTTAAGTTCAACTTGACTTAAAAGCTGTTCCATCTCTGCTTTAATTAAATTTTCTGCCAGGAAATTTTTCAATTTCAGCAGCAGCTGTAATTTCTGCTCCAGATTTAAATGCTCTTTAATAAAATATTCAATATTAGCTGCTTTGATTTCCAGTTCCAGGGAGAATAAATCTTCATTTTTTGACTTCAAACTCTGATCCAGCAGCTTATTTATCTCATTCTCGCTTAAATAAAGGACTTCAGTTATTAAATTTGAACCCTGACTGGAAGCAAAAAGGCCTCTTAAAAGCTGTCCTAAATCAATCTTCTCCCTGTTGAAAAGCTCGCTATTACCAACATTTTCTATCAGATCAAGATAAAGATTTTCCAGCTTGGATTTTTTTTCAACAAAATACTCTTCTTTTAAACGCCTAAAGACTCTTTTGGTAACAGAATCAACAAATTCATCCAAATCAGCCATATAAATGGCTCCTGAAATAAGAGTGTTTTTTAAGAGTCCGCCTTTTTTCTCTTTTTCCGCCTCAATAATCTCATCTTTTTTGAAATTAATCAGTTGAGCTGCTCTTTCTTCTTTTTGAATTAAAAACTCTAAACTCTGATCCAGATAGTTATCGGATTCTGCTTTTAAAACTTCTATTATTTTTGCTTTTAAATCATAATCAATTTTAGTGTTTAAAAGCTCAGGGACAATAAGTCCGAAAAATGGATAGAGTTCTTTATTCTTCAATAAATTTTTTAGATGGGCTGAATTAAGATTAAATTTATAGCTCCCGGCCGCAGCTGCAGTTAATTTTGTCAGATCAAGTTTTGAAATTAACTGTTCCTGCATTCCAGAAAAGTCTGATTTATGATTTAGATAATTTCTGATGACTTCTACAAAATTAACCCCAGATATTTTTTTATCCAGATACTTATTTAACTTCTGATTGAAAGGAGCTGCTGCTTTTTCTAAATCTTCAGCTTTAAGCTTTAAAACTAGCTCATCTATTTTAGCCAGAGCCTCAGCAGCCAGCAGCTCATTGTTCTCTTTGATCAGCTCAAAAAACTGCTGATAATTATTCTGGTCAAAATATTCCAGAATAGTTTCTTTTATCTGGCTGCGGTTTTTTTCGATAATTTCTGCCGCAGAATCTGCTTTAAGCAGCTCTTTTTCTACAAATTTACCCATCGAATCAGCAAAACGGCCTCTATTTTTAGCTACAACTCCAGGTGTAAATGGAATTCCAACACCTGCAATTTTCTTTTCCTGGTAGGGATGAAAAATCATCCAGATGGCCAGCACATTTGTCAGCCAGCCAACACCACCATATAAAACGGCAGAACTTAAATAATTAAGCCAGAGAGGTGCAGAATTAAAAACTGCTGCCTCCGCACCACTGAGAGAAAATATGAGTCCTGCTGCCGCACCTAAGACTGCACCTAAATAAGTTATTGGCTTTAATTCCTTACCCATAAAGTCCTCAATTGCCTGCTGAACTTCCTGGTCAGAAAGCTGGTGTAAATTTGCTGCTGCAGCCTGGGCAACCCGACCTTCTATTAGCTCAGGTAGATTATTATAAAAGAAAGCTGTAATTGAATCAGTTAAGTTAATAACAGTTTCTTCGCCTTTTAGTAATTGATAAAGTTCCTTTAATTCTTTGTCAGCAAAATCATTTTCTAGTTCTTTAAAATAATTTTCAGCCTCATATTTAAAACTTTCCTGATTGGCAGTTAATTCAGAATTGAGCTGGCTAAAAAATTCATTATTTAGATGCTGACTCAATTCAGCTGTAATAAAATTGCTCTGCTTAAGCTGCTGATAAAGCTCTTTAGAACTTTCTCTGCTTTTTTTAATTACAATATCCTCAGTAATCAGATCTTCTACTTTAAAGCCTGTCAGGTAGTCAAAAATTACCTCTGCTGATTCTTCTGAACTGCTTAGTTTTTTGATTAAAGAAAAAATAAACTCAATTATCTTTTCTTCAAGCAGCTGCTCCTGAAAAATATCTTCTGAAAATAACTCAATCACTTTCCTATTTTTATTTTCCTGATAGAAATCCCAGATAATATTTTCTAAATTAGAAGCCTGATCTTTAAAATCAATACCGGCAATAAACCGCTTTAACTTGAAATCTTTAATTTCTGCTAAAGCAGATTCTGCCAGCTTCCAGCTCTCAGAACTTAATTTTTCCGAAAGAGAGTTTTTAAGGTGAGTTACAGGCAGTCCATATTCATCTATCTTTTCTTTATATTTGCTGTAAATCCCCTGCCTGCTCATGGCCTTAAAACCTGTGCTGGCTTCAATTTCTGCTTCCACAGACTCTAAAATTAGACTGTTTAATTCTTCTGATTCATCCTCAAGCAGCTCTATGATCTTAGATTCTGAACTGCTGAATAACGAAGCCAGATCTTGAAGTATATTTTTTTCCAGATCTTTGCTTAATAAATCTGCAATTTTTAAATCTGAGTTATTAATTTCAATCTTAAAATTAATTAAAATCTCTCTCAGAGCCTGCTGCAGAAATTTATTCTGTTTTAACTCCTCAAGCTCCTCTTCACTTTTAAAAAGATCAGCAAGTTTGACTTCTTTAATTTCCTTCAGTAAAGCGCCGGTCAGGGATTCAAGGTTAAAAAGTTCTTTGAGCTGTTCTTTAAATTCTAATTTATCTCCCTGATCTAAATTCTGATAATTTTCATCAAAATAACTGATCACTTTTTTGATAAAATCTTTTAGCTCAAGCTGAACTTCACTGCTTAAAAGCTGGTCCAGACTTTTAGCTTTTATTTCCTGATAAAGTCCAGCCGTGATTTTTTCTAGACTATTTTGATTTTCTGCCTCATCTATACTTTTAAGATAAAGCTGCTGGATTATTTTTTCAAGCTCTGATTGAGAAATTATCTTTTCCAATTTTTCTGACTCCAGATTTTCCGTACTTTTCTGAAGCAGATCGACTGCACTACCACCGAGCAGTGAGGAAAGGAGTCCATAGTTTTCCTTCCAGGCTGGAATATCACCTAAAACATTTTTCTTAGTTCTTCGGTCCAGATAAACATTTAGAAAATCACTTAAACTTTGAGCAAAGTTTTGCTTAAATTCCGGCCGCGAAAACTCCTCCTCCAGAGTATGATGATTAATCAAATCTCTTTCTACAAGCTCGGAGATACTGTCAATAAATTCATCTTTGGTTTTAATTACCACTCCCCCAAGTGGGCCGTACTCTTTGAAAATCATCTTTAATGCCAGGTTGTTAGTTAAATAGCCGGTTACCGCTCCTGTTCCTGCTGCTGAAATAATTGCTAATAAATCTAGAGCCATTTTTTCCTCTTAAAATAAACAAGTTGGATTACTGCAATCACCAGCATCAAAAGCATCACAGCAGGATAGGCTATTTTTTGTTCCAGCTCCGGCATATATTTAAAATTCATTCCATAAACTCCAGCTATAAAAGTTAGGGGGATAAAAATAGTTGAGATAATAGTTAAAAACTGCATAACTTCGTTCATTTTGTTGCTCTTATTTGAAAGATAGATATCCAGCAGGTTGGAAAGCATATCACGGCCGACATCAATCTCATCCATTAACTGACCGATATGGTCATAAACATCACGCAGATAATAGTCAGTTTCCTTAGACAAAAGTGATGACTCAACCCGATAAAGATTGCCAAAAATCGTATTAAGGGGCCAGATAGTTTTGCGCAAAAAGATGATTTCCTGTTTCAAATCCTGAATAATTTCCAGAGTGTCAGGACCTGTCTTGGCTGCTACAACAAGATCATCAAGCTCTTCTAAAACCTCTTCATTTCTTTCTAAAATATGAAAATAATTATCCACTATTGCATCTAAGAGAGAATAATATAAATAGTCTGCTCCTTTTTTTCTTATCTGGCCTTTATTCTCTTCAATTCGAACTCTAACTGGATTAAAATCATCACCATGAGCTTCCTGAAAAGTAATCACAGAGTTTTCCAGCAGAATTAAACTCACCTGTTCTGACTGAATATATTCTCCCTGGTAACTAAGCATATCTAAAATTGTAATAATATAGTTATCAAATTCTTCTTTTTTAGGCCGCTGGCGGGTATTTGTAATATCTTCTAAAGTTAAAGGATGCAGCTGAATTGCTTTACCAACTTCCTTAACCAGCTCTACATCATGAATTCCAGTAATGTTAATCCAGTTAACCTGATCAGCTGTCAGTAAATCCAGCGAAAATTCTTCCACACTCTGCCGCTCAACACCAGCTTCATTAAACTGAATCAGTTCAATTTCAGCATCAATCATTTTTTCTATGCCGTGTAAGGTTCCAGGAGTATGTCCAATTTCACTGGATTTAATTCTCGAAAATCTTCTCATATTCAACCTCCTACTCTATTTTTTGGGTTTAAAAAGTTAAATTATGTAAATTATTATGCTTAAATTTAATAATAATCATTTTTGATATCCACAATTTGTGGATAACTTATTGGTAACTATGGTTATTAATCCACATCTTTTGTTAATTAATTGTTAACAACTGTGGATAAAACACCTGTTTTGTGGGTAAGTTGTGGATAACTTGATAATTAACCCTAGTTATCCACTTAGTTTTCACTTTCCAAAAATTTAATAAATTTATCCACAAGCTCTGGATCAAAAACTTTTCCCTGATAGTAACTCAATTCTCTAATTATTTCGTTATCCTCTAAAGCTCCAAAATAGTATTTGTCTTTAAATAAAGGATAATACAGGTTTGAACTCAGATTGCTGTAAAAATTAACTACCGCAAAGAGCCGACTTAAAAAAGGAATTTCTTCTCCTTTTAAACCTTCAGGCCAGCCGCTGCCGTCAAAATGTTCATGGTGGGCTAATACTAAATCAGTTATTTCTGCTAAATCATGATAATAACTAACAAAGTTAGCAGAGATAAGCACATGTTTTTGGTATTCATGCCACTCTTCTGAGGTCAATTTTTCCCCTTTTTTTAAAATGTTTTTATCTAAGGCCAGTTTTCCGAGATCATGATGTCTGGCCAGCAGCAGCATTTTTTCTGTTTCTTTTTTATTTAGCTGAAAGAATTTAGCAGCTTTTTTAGTTATCTCAATTAGTCTGTTTTTCTGTCTTAACTCTTTATAGTTGTTTTTCTGGACAAAATCCATCAGTGAAGAGTAAAAATCACTCTCACTGCTTGGTTTATATTTATTTAAATTTATTTTTGTCACTCCATCATTAAAGAAATCATGAGCACTTATTTGATCATTAATTTTCACCATCGGTACTGCAGCAACATCAATGTAAATACCTTTAATATTTATTTCAGCAACTTCCTTTTTTATATACTTAAGAGTTGCTTCTATCTCTTTTCTGCTCTGGTTTTTTAAAATTACAGCAAAATGATCGGCACACAGATGGGCTGCAATATTATTATTATTTGAAACTTGAGCCAGAATAGCAGCAATTTCTTTTAAAATTTGATTTCCCTGCTGATAGCTAAAAAATTTGTTCAGTAGATGAAAATTTTCAACATTAAGCAGAATTAAGGCTAGATTATCTTTTTTATTTTTATTTAACTCAGTAAATAATTGGTTGAAATACTGCTTATTATAAAGCCCGGTCAGTCTATCATGTCTTTTAATATAATCCAGTTTCTGCTGTTTAGCTTCCATATCAGTAATGTCATAGGAAGCTCCCACGATTTCTTCCACCCGTCCGTTTCTGACTACCGGATATAAAGTGGTCTGCCATATCTTTTTACCTGCTGGAAATTTAATTGTTTCCGTATAATTAATTCTCCTCTTTTTGCGCAGACATCTGCGGTAATTTTTCTCTAATTCCTGAGCAACACTCTCTTCAAAAATCTCTTCCGTTTTCTTTCCTTTTATTTCTTCATTACTTAGAGCTGTTAAACGCTGATGAGTCCCATTAATCCTCTTATAATAAAAATTTTCATCACAGTCGACTTCTATCAGAAAAATTGCATCATGTGTATGATCAATAATTGTTCTGTAATCATTTAATTTTTCCTTTTCTTTTCCCAGTTCTTTATTTTTTATTTTCTGTTTTAAAAGAGCTAAAAGAAAGTTATCTTTAAAAAACTTATAATCTTCTCTTTTTCTAATTATAGAAAGCAGATTATCAACATTACACTGCTGGAGATCAATTTCTTCTCCGGGGGCAGTTAGCAAAATTACTCCCGTATTAGAAAATTCTTTTTCCGCCAGAGTAATTAAATCCAGTCCAGAAAAAATCTCGCCAATTGAATTTTCAATTATTAAAAGATCAATATCTGAATTTTGATAAAGAAAGTTAACAGCCTCTCGGTTATCATCAAATTCCTTTACCAGTTCAAATTTCAGCTCAGATATCTTTCTTTTGGCCCGATTAAGATAAGATTTAATCTTATTTTTTTCTATAACATCATTTATAACTATTACTATTTTTAACAATTATATTCTCCTCTGTATTAATTTCTAAATATATAAGCTTTTATGATTTATGAATCGAAGCCGGGTCAATATGAACCAGTACATCTTTAACATCATCAGTATTGTCAATAATTATATTCTCTACCTGACAGGCTATATTATGGCCTTCAACTACGGAAAGCTGATCCCTAACTACAATTTTTAAATCTACAATGTAATTGGGGCCATAACTCCTCAATTTAATATCATGAATATCAATTACTCCATCAATCGACTCTGCTAAGTCCCTAATTTCTTCTATCTTTTCTTTAGCTGGTCTGCCGTCCATCAGCTCATAAGATGTATCCCGCATAATTTCGTAACCTACCTTTAAAATTAAAAAGGCAACTACCAGGCCAGCCAGAGGGTCCAAAAATCTAAAGCCCAGTTTTGCACCTCCGATACCAATTAAAGCAGCTATCGAAGAAAAAGCATCTGAACGGTGGTGGTGAGCATCAGCAATCAAACCACGGCTGTTTATTTTTTCCCCAATCTTGATTGTGTAGCGGTAGAGAAGTTCTTTTACAACAATTGAAATAAAAGCAGCAACTAAAGCCCAACTGCCGGGTTCAGCAATATCTCCCTCAAATATAGTTAAAACTGCATCTCTACCGAGAAAAAACGCTGTCAAAATTAAAATTACTGATAGAATATTTGTTCCCAGGGCCTCTGCTTTTTCATGTCCATATGGGTGATTTTTATCAGCCGGTGTTTCTGAAAATTTGATGCTGATCATTACAATAATTGTCGATGCCATATCAGATACCGAATGAAAACCATCTGCAATTAAAGCTTTACTGCTGCCGAAAAATCCAATAAATATTTTCAACAAAGCCAGCAGAGTATTACTGACCAGACTGATTACTGAAATCCTTCTTCCTTCCTGATAGCGCATATTTTCTTTTTCCATTATATCTAATCCTCCAGTAAATTAAATTTCTTATAGTCTTATATAATTAATTATCAATTATTCACTTTAACTTTAATTATATCAAGTCAACTGCTTAATAGCAATTGCTTAAAATATCAGTCATTCAATGCTGGAGCTAACTCCATTTCAACAGTAAATTAACTACAAAAAAATTTATATTAGCCCTTGCAGTTGAGTCTCCTCAAGCAATTATACTTTAATTAGAAAATCAAAAGGGGGAAATAAAAATGTTTAACAAAATCAAAAAGTTTTTAGCAATTGAGGATCTTTTCTGCCGCAGAAACTGTCAGCAGATGTTAAAAGAAAAAAGAATAATTGAACAGTATAAGTATCTTTATTGAAGTTCAAAAAAGCCTTAACAATCTTTTCCACTATTTGATTAAGTAAATTTATTGTAGTATTATTTACTTAAGAAGTTGTTAAGGTTTTTTTCTGGAGTAATGACTTTTAGTTAGAATTATTTAGTCTTTTTAAAGGAGTAGATCATGTATAACAGCAGAATTGTAGAATTATTATTCACCTTATTTAAAAGCATGAGTGTGATAGTAACTTTTGCCTATATCCTAAGCCGCTTAAACAGTGTTAAACATATTTTTTCAGAAAGTTTTGGCCGCTATGAAAAAATATTTTTAACCGTCTTTTTTGCTGTGCTTTCGATTCTGGGTACTTTTCTTGGAATTATTATTATGGATGCTTATGCAAATATTAGAGCCATTGGTGCTTTAATGGCCGGTCTTTTAGGTGGCCCTGTTGTCGGGATGAGCGCCGGTTTGATTGCCGGACTTCACCGCTTTTCTCTGGGAGGTTTTACAGCTCTAGCCTGTGCTGTAGGAACTACAACTACTGGCTTAATCGGTGGTCTCTTCCATCAAAAATATAAAAAGAATGAAATTGATTTTAAAAATGGATTTTTAATTGGTGCCGCTGCTTTAACTATTGAAATGGCAATTGTCATCATCTTCAGCCGTCCCCTCGATCTGGCTCTGGAGCTGGTCGGAATAATTGCTATTCCTATGATCTTAAGCAACAGCCTGGGAATTTCTATTTTTATCAGCATTTTAAATAAAGTTAAAGAAGACAATCAAAAAATCAGAGCTCTGCAGGCAGAAAAAGTTCTCTCTATAGCTGACCGCTCACTACCGCTGCTGCAGAATGGGCTTGATTCTAAATCAGCTGCCAAAATTATTGAAATGATCAAAAAAGAGAGTCAGGTAGATGCAGTTTCAATTACAGATACTGAAAAAATCCTTGCCTTTTCGGGCCTTGGTTCAGACCATCACCGCCAGGGAGAAATGCTCAAAACTGAAGCAAGCCGTAGGGCAATGCAGGAAAAGAAAACAATTATTGTCGATCAGAAAAAAGATATTAACTGTAATAATCAAAACTGTAAGCTCACTGATGCTGTGATTACTCCCCTCAAAATAGAAGATAGTGTCTATGGACTGCTTAAATTATACAGGAGCAGGGATAAAATTACTGTTTTAGATATCAAACTGGCCGAAGGAATTGCTGATCTGCTGGCAACCCAGATTAAACTGGCCAAGCTGTCAAAACAGGCAGAATTAAAAAGTGAGGCAGAATTAAAGGCTCTGCAGGCCCAGATCAATCCGCATTTTCTCTTCAATTCCTTAAATGCAATTGCTGCTTCCTGCAGGACAAAACCCGAACAGGCCAGAGAGCTTTTAATCAAACTGGCTGGAATTTTTAGAAGAACTCTAAAAAGAGATGTTAATCAGATAACGCTGGCAGAAGAAATTGAATTCTGCCGTGATTATTTAAGTATAGAAAAAGCCCGACTCGACAAACGGCTTGAGGTTGAATGGGATATCGAAGAGGAATTAATGAATACGATTATTCCACCCTTTATAATCCAGCCTTTAATTGAAAACTCTATTAAACACGGAATCCATCCTCAGGAAAAAGGCGGCAGGATCACCATTTCTGCCGAAGAAACTGATGATAATTTAATTATTACTGTAGCTGACAATGGCTGTGGAATCAAAGAAGAAAAAATAGCGGCTATCTTTGCCGGTAAAAATGATCGAATCGGGCTTAATAATGTCATAGAAAGGCTCAATTCCATCTACGGCAGCAGTGCCAATTTTAAAATCCAGGCAAACTCTGAAGCAGGAACAAAAAATATTATAAAAATCCCAAAAGAATTCCTTTTCGAGAGGAGAAAAGCTAACTAATGATCAAAACAATGATTGTAGAAGATGAGAAACTGGCCAGGGAAGAATTAAAATATTTGATTAATAAAGAAGATGATTTTAAGGTGGTTTTTGAAGCTGGTGACGGTCAAAAAGCGCTTGATATTTTAAATAAGCATCAGCTTGATCTGCTATTTTTAGATATCAAAATTCCAGGTATTAATGGTATGGAAATTGCCAGAATTCTAAAAGAAAAAGAAAATTCTCCTTATATAATTTTTACTACCGCCTATGATGAATATGCAGTTGAAGCTTTTCAGCTGGCTGCTGTTGATTATCTTTTAAAACCAATCAGTGACCAGCGTTTTAAAGAGAGCCTGGAGAAAATAAAAAAAGAAATGGGACAGAGCAGCAATTTCAATCAGCAGCTGGAAAACTTATTTGCCAGCATAAATTCTCAAAACAGAGACCGATCATTAAATAAAATTGCAGTTATGGAAAAAGATTATTATTTGATGCTTGATTTTAAGGATATTTATTATTTTTCCACCAGAGAGAAAAAAGTCTGGGCTCACTGCTACAAAAAATCTTATATGACAGGTTTTCAGTTAAAAGAACTGGAAAAAATGCTGCCCGATCAGTTTTTTAGAATTCATAAAAGCTATATAGTAAATTTAAAGCAGATCAAAGCAGTTATTCCCTGGTTTAAAGGTAAATATCAAGTTTTAATGGAAGATTACTCTGAACATAAAATTCCGGTCAGCAGATCCAAGGTTGAAAAAATTAATAAACTCTTAAACCGGTTTGGTCCCAAAAAGCCTAAATAAATATCCTTAATTAAAAAATACTTAAAGTTTTGAACCTTAAAATCTAAATTTCTCAGTAAAAATAAAATTATATAGTGTGAAAAAGATCTTCCTGAACTATGGGGTGGCTGGTTTTAATCCTTTCAGCAGCTTTTTGAAGTTTGCTGCTGCAACTTTGAATCCGAACCATATTTTTTGACATACTTCACCCCTGACAGGCATATCATCGACATTGTATTTGCGTCTGAAGACAGAAGGTAGTCCTTCTACACCAGCTCTCTGGTTGCATTCTTTAATATATTCTTTTTCACCCATTGTTTTTCTGAGTTTCCCTGTTTCATATTGTTTTTCAGTAAAACTGATTGAATTATGTTTTTTCTTGGCTTTAATTCTGCATTCTGATCTTAGTCTGCAGCCAGCACATTTTTCTTTATCAAAAATAGCATAAAAAGAATTTTTATCATGATTCTTCTCCTGATAATCAGGTTTAATATCACTGGCACAGCTTAGAATATTTTCATAGTCAGAATCAAGATTAAAGTTTTCATAAACAGTCATTTTGTCAGCAGCAGGTTTTTTACCCATTAGTTCACCAGGCATGTATTTGATACCAGCTTCAATAGCTTTTTTGGCCAGATCATAGCTGTAATAAGCACCATCCATAAAAAGTTTAAATGGATTTTCTGGATTATCTTTAATCGCAGGATCATCAGCTAATTTATCTAAAGTATCTGCACTAAAGCTCTGGTCAGCATAAATATTTGGTTTAAAATCATAGCTTTTGATTACAGAATTATTATCATCAAAAAATTCAACTACATTGGCTGTGTAACCAATATTGGCTTCATATTTCTGTCTGAAGGTCGCATCAGGATCACTGGGATTCTGCAGAATATCAGATCCTAATTCTTTACCATCTTTGGCTTCAATATTATCAGGATCAATATCATCAAAATCATCGTCATCATGATCTGTCTGTTCTCCAAGCATTCTTTTTAGAAGCATAAATTCTTCGGTATCAGTAACTTCTTTACCAGCATTAACTGCTGTATCATAAAGAGTTTTGGCATCTTCTAAAAGCTTTTGGAGTTTAGATTTAGTTTCGTCATTTTTAGTACGATAGATGACATCATTTCTGTGGTACTCTTCAAGATAGATTTCCAGTCCTTCAGGGATAAGATTTTTAGATAATTTAGAAAGCATTTTGATGAACTTTGCATTAACAGCATATACCAGTTCTATTCTTGATAATTCTCTGGCAGAGGAAGAAACCATAAATGAATCAATTCTTGCTTTGTTACCTTCAATTTCAAGGTTTTCTCTAATTAGTTCAGCTAGAGATTCTACTTCCTGCTGGATTAGATCTATACCTGTTTCTTTGTAGTAATCTGTAACTCTTTCTCTAAAATTACTAAAAGTATTTTTAGAGATAGGTGGCCTTTTTTCACTGGTTAATCTCAGAGCATACTGATATTCCATGCTCAGATGAACATTTGCAATTAATCTTTCGTCAGTTAGATTAAAGAGTTCTTTAATTACAAGTGAGCTGATAATTATGTTAACAGGAGTATTAGGTCTGGAACCTTTATCACTGTAAAGTACTGCAAAGCGTTCTTCTTCAATTGCAGGAAAGATAACTTCCTGAAAAGTATGAGCCCAGGAATTTAAAAGATATTCCTGCAGATATTTAGGTAAATCTTTAAATGAATCGTAAAGACTTAACTGCTGGTGACTGTTGGGAACAAACATTTTATCATCCTTTCTTTGATTTCTTAACTTAATTATATCAAAGAAGCCCTGTGATCTAAAGGATTATGGCGGATTAATTAAATTAATATCAGGATGATAAAAGAGCATTCAATTGTTATTATTTGTATATCAAAGAAATTTATTTAGGCTTTTTGGGACCAAACCTTAAACCTTAAATAATGCAATTGAGTATAATATTTTTACAATTCAGTTAAGATGCCTTTTATAATCCCCGAATCCAGATATAATTAAGATGTATTAAAAAAACTTTTAGGGGGTTATATTTAATGGCATCTTTTCTTATTTCTTTAGCTGTTTTAATTATTGGTTATTTTACTTACGGGAAAATTGTTGACAGGATCTTTGATTCACAGCCGGAGCGGGAAACTCCAGCAATTTCGATGGAAGACGGTGTGGATTACATATCAATGGACTGGAAAAAGGCCTTTTTAATTCAGTTTTTAAACATTGCCGGCTTAGGACCAATTTTTGGTGCAATCGCTGGTGCTTTATGGGGGCCAACTGCTTTTCTCTGGATAGTATTTGGTACAATTTTTGCCGGTGGTGTCCATGATTACTTATCTGGAATGCTTTCTATCCGTTCTGGTGGTGCCTCGATCTCTGAGGTTATTGGAGAAAATCTTGGTGGCACAATCAGACAGATTATGAGAGTTTTTAGTATTGTGCTTTTAGTACTTGTAGGAACAGTATTTATGACCGGTCCTGCAATGCTCTTAGCAAATTTAACTCCAGGTTTTATGGGAGTTAATATCTGGTTAATTATTATTTTAGGTTATTACTTTATTGCTACATTCTTACCAGTTGATAAGATTATTGGTAAATTGTATCCAATCTTTGGTCTGGCTCTTTTAATTATGGCCTTAGGTGTTGGTGGAGGCTTGATCTTTGGCGACTACAATATTCCAAATATCGCTTTAAATAACCTTCATCCTGGTGAATTACCAATGTGGCCTTTATTATTTGTAACTATCGCCTGTGGTGCAATTAGTGGTTTCCACTCAACTCAATCTCCAATTATGGCTCGCTGTACTACCAATGAAAAAGAAGGACGTAAAATTTTCTATGGAGCAATGGTAGCTGAAGGTATTGTAGCTCTAATCTGGGCTGCTGCAGCTATGACTTTCTTCCAGGGAACTGGCGGCTTAAATGAAGCCTTAGCTTCTCTTGGTGGACCAGCCGGTGTTGTTCACGAAATTACAGGAACTATGATGGGAGTTGTCGGTGGAGTCCTGGCAATGCTTGGTGTAATAGCAGCGCCAATTACTTCTGGAGATACAGCTTTTAGAAGTGTGCGTTTAACTCTATCTGATATCTTTGGCCTGGAGCAGAAATCAGTCAAAAATAGATTAATGCTTGCGATTCCAATCTTTATTGTTGGTGGAGCTTTATCTCAGATCAACTTCGATGCTCTCTGGAGATATTTCGCCTGGTCAAATCAGACAGTAGCAATGGTTGTTTTATGGGCAGGAGCAATGTGGCTTGCTAAGCGCGGTAAAAATCACTGGATTGCTTCAATTCCAGCCTTCTTTATGACCGGTGTTTCTTCAACCTATATTCTCTATGCACCAGAAGGATTCCAGCTTCCTTACAGCTTCTCAGTAACTGCCGGAATTATCATCGCTGTTGTGACTATGGGAATTTACATTAAAAAGATTAAGAGTACTCACTTTGAAGAAGAAATTATGCTTTCTGAACAGGAACAGGCTGTTTAAACAATATTTATTGGTACCAGGTCCAAATGAACTCATTTGGACCTGGTTATAAAGAAATATATCACATAAACGCAGACCCTAAATCCGAACTTTAGGATCTGCGTTTTTTTTGATTGAATTTCTCAAGTTTAAATCTAAAAAAATTCTAATTAACTACTGCTCTTCTTTCAAGTTTCTTGTAGATAGAAGCCCAGCTGCGGCGGGCATAAATAACACTAACTTCACTCGCTTTAGCTGCCTTTTTCACCTTGCGCATTACAGCATGATTTATGTAATCAGTCATCACCAGCACAAAATCTGTCTCAGCCGGAATTTCAAAATTCCTAAACTTTGACTTATTGCGGCCATCAAGATGGATAATCTCCTCAAAACCAAGATTTTTTACATTATCTCTAATCGATCCTAAATTATCTGCGCCAACTATCATTAAAGACATTCTACTCTCCTCCTCATATTTTTTGTACCGGGTACATAAAACCAATTTAAGTTCCAGCTACTATAACAATATTTATTAATTGAAAATGGTTCTCAATTGAATCTAAAATTTTTTATTCTTCTTTTCTTTCATCTCCACAGCAGTCATCACTGCCACAATTACAGTCTTCACAGCCATCTCCCGCCAGAGCAAAATGTCTAAGTGAAGTACCTGCAGATAAGACTGCAGAAATTATAATTAAAACTATTAATTGACTTATCATTTGAAATCACTCCCTATTAAGTTTGTGAATTGTTTTACTTGTACCAGGTTCAAATGAGCTCATTTGAACCTGGTACAAGTTCATTAATCATCAATCACAATCTCATCAAAATTATATTCCTTACCACCTGATACCGGGCAGCTCTGATCACTGCAGCCGGCACAGGGACTATCTGTTCCCTTAATTCCACCATAAACTTTCTTTCCTATATAATAAAGACTGCCAAAGCCTAAAATTCCTAAAAATAAATATTCCATAAATAATTTAACCTCCTTAAGCTGAAAAGCTTAAATTCAGTTTTAATATCCTTAAACACCAATTCCTAACAGCATTCCACCCTGATAGATTACAAAAGAAACTAACCAGGCTAAAACAAATAGATAAGACGCTGTAATTATTGGCCACTTCCAGCTCTGAGTTTCTGATTTAATAGCTCCCAGAGTCGCAATGCAGGGAGTATATAAAAGTACCATGGTTAAGAATGAATAAGCTGCCAGTGGGCTGAAGTTTGCTGTTAAAGCTGCTCTCAGTCCACCTTCTCCTGCCGCATAAACAACTCCTAGAGTACCTACAACTACCTCTTTTGCCAGAATACCAAAAACAAGTGATGATGCTGCCTGCCAGTTGCCAAATCCTAATGGTTCGAAGATTGGAGCCATCAGCTGACCAAATTGACCGATCAAACTCTGAGCTGAAGCATATTCAACACCCAGTGGTAAATTAGCCAGTACCCAGATTAAAACTACAACTGCGAAAATAATTGTTCCTGCTTTTTTGATAAAGGCTCCTACTTTTTCCCACATATGAATAAAAACTCCTTTTAAGGTTGGGAATCTGTAGGGAGGTAATTCCATAACAAAGTGTGATCTCTCACCCTTGAATAATATTTTATTAAAAATTCCGGCCATAATCACTGCCATTACAATTCCCAGTGCATAGAGTGAAAAAACTACTGTACTTGCGTGATTGGGAAATAAAGCTCCGGCAAAAACTACATAAACCGGTAATCTGGCTGAACAGGACATCAGTGGATTAATTAAAATCGAAATAATACGGTCCCGCTTGCTGTCTAAAGTTCTGGTTGCCATTACACCAGGTACATTACAGCCAAAACCAACAATCATTGGAATAAAGGACTTTCCGTGGAGTCCCAGTTTGCTCATCACCTTGTCCATTACATAAGCTGCCCTCGACATATAGCCGCTGTCTTCTAAAATACCGATTGCCAGGAATAAAAGAAAAATATTTGGGATAAAGACCAGTACTGAGCCCACACCACCAATAATTCCATCAGTGATAAAGGAAGTAATTAAAGGAGAAATACCCGCCCCAACTAAGAGGCCACCAAGCCAGCCGCCTGCAGCTTCAAAGAAGGCCTCGATATAGCCAATCAGTGGGTCACCAAGAGTAAAGGTAAATTTAAAAATTCCCCACATAACTGCCATAAAAATCGGGATTCCCAGATATTTATTAGTTACAATCGCATCAATTTTATCAGATACATTTTCTGGCTCCTGATCGGCCGCTGGCCGCTGCACACTTTCAGAAATAACTTTATTGATGAATTCATATTTTTTATCAATTATAATATTATCAAAATCATCTTCTGCCTTAAGTTCCCTTTCAGCAATTAAACTTTTAATCTTTTTAGCTTTGGAAACACCAACTTCTCTTTCCAAAAGTTTTACAGCTTCCGGATCATGTTCAATTAACTTAACTGCTGCCCAGCGCTGATTGATCTGACTGGTAAAATCAAATTCCTTGAGCATGGAAACTACTTCGGAAATTAAATCTTCTACCTCACTGCCGTAATCAATTTTTAGAGCAGCCTCAGATAAATCACGATGCTGAACAGTTTCTGCTAATAGACTGTCAATTCCTCTACCTTTACTGGCAACAGTTTCCACAACTGGAGTACCGAGCAGCTGGCCGATTTTTTCTTTGTCGATCTTGATTCCTTTTTTCTCAGCCTCATCTGCCATATTTAAAACTGCAATCAAATCTACTCCCATTTCTAGAAGCTGAACCGTAAAGTATAAGTTGCGGTCCAGATTAGAAGAGTTAATAATATTTAAAACAACATCGTAATCACCAGTTGTCAGAAAATCTCTTGCCACTACCTCATCTTCTGAATATGCTCCCAGAGAATATGTACCCGGGAGATCAATAACTTCCAGTGAATAATTTTGATAAGAATCCCTACCTGTTTTCTTTTCTACTGTAACTCCCGGCCAGTTTCCAACATGCTGTCTGGAACCTGTTAATTCGTTGAACATTGTTGTCTTTCCGGAGTTCGGATTACCGGCCAGAGCAACTTTTAATTCATTATTTTTTCTCTTGGTTTTATTTAAAGCCATTAATTTTCACATCCTTTAGTCTCTACAATTACTTTATGGGCCATTCCGCGCCCAAGTGCAACTCTATTATCTCCAAGACCTACAATCAGAGGGCCTCCAGAACTTCTATGAATTTTAACTGTTTTTCCACTAACAAAGCCTAAATCTGTTAACTTCCCTTTTGCGGTTCTACCACCATTTATTTTTTTTATACAGGCTGTCTCACCTGGTTTCAACATTGCTAAAGGCATCAACTTTAAACCTCCTTTACCAAGATCTCTGCTGCCTCATCCTGGCGTAAACTCAAACTGTATCCTCTAACCTTAATTTCGATCGGATCTCCCATTGGTGCTCTTCCTTTAACTTCAACTTTAGCACCTTTATTTAAACCCATATCCATTAACTTTCTTTTTAGACGACCTTTGGACTCAATTTTTACTACTTCTGCTTTAGAACCAACTTTAATTTTATCTAACATAAGCTGTTCTGCTGCCATTTTGGGTTCCTCCTTTTCTGCTTTCATTTTGAAAGCACAATTTTGCTCTTCTATATAATTGTTTTTAATTAGATAATCAACCATTTTGCTGAAACTTTCTTCACTCAAGGCATGTTCAATTCTGCAGGCATCATGATCAGCACTTTCCTGACTGACACCAAGAGTTTTGTGTAAAAAAAGATATAACATTCGATGTTTACAGCGAACCTTTTCTGCTGCTTTAAGCCCACTTTCAGTTAACTTAATCGGACCATATTTTTCCTGACTAATTAAACCTTCCTGATTCAGTTTTTTTAAACCCTGATTAACAGAAGATGCTGCAATTTTTAAATGATTTGCAATGTCTGTTACCCTGGCTGAGCCATTTTCTTTAATTAAATTGTAAATAGCTTCTAAATAATCTTCCATTGATTCTGATAAATTTATGTCTGCTTCCACTTTCTTTTCCCCCAATTTTTAGGTTAACCTAAAACTAATCTAAAAAAATTTAATTTCACAACTTTGCTGAACCTAATTTATAACATTTAAAAAACCAACAGACAATTATCTTTGAAACTTATTATTATAAAATAATTTAGTTTGAATGATTAATTGAAAACGATTCTCAACTTCAACTAAATTATATATAACTAAATTACTTTTGTCAAGATTATTTTGCAAAAAAAATGCTTATTATGCCCGCTATAACAGTTATTAGTAATAATTACTAATAACTGATTGTCCCTGAATAATTAATTTTAAAGATTATTTTAGATGGTGATTAAGAAGCAATAATTACCTGAGCAAATTTATTTACTAATTTAAAACTTTTTAATCTTTTTCTAATGTTTATTTAAAGTTTTTTTAATAATCCACTGATATTATATAATTGTAGCAAAGAGATAGAAATTTGTTATCCCCTTTTTTAAGCTGTTGCAGAGGACAGCTTTAAGCATAGATAAAAGTACTAGATACTTTTCTCCTTGTTTTAACCGCCTTTTTCCCGAGGCGGTTTTTTTATGTCTAATTTTATGTCTAATATTTAAAGCCCACTTCTTAATTAAACGCAGAAGTGGGCTTTATTTTTATCGTTATTTATTTCTATTAAGTTGATTTTAAGCTCGAACTTCTTTTCTCATAAATGACAGATAAGAGACTGCAAAACAGATTAAAGAAGCTGCAATTAAAGCTGTAAAGTGCGGCCAGACCAAAATTAGACTCTGATCAAGAGATAAAGTTGATGGAATTGCTCCCTGCAGCTGTTTAAAACTAAGGCCGCCTAAAGTTCTAATTGAAGGTGTTAATAGAATAGTCGTTAATTCATTATATAAATAGTTGGGAGAAAGCCTTGATAAAGCTGCAGTTAAACTCCTTAAGTCAAATGGATTTGACGCTATCGATCTGGCAGTAATATTAACCAGCATTGAGTAAAATACCGTAAAGAAAAGCCAAACAGCAAGACTTGCCAGTGCTGAAGTTGCAGACTGCTTAAAGATAATTGAAAATAAAATACCAAGATTAAGCCAGAAGGCAATATAGACTCCACTCAGAAACAAAAAGATGAATATTCTTAAGAATTCGCCTAATGTGGGTGGAAGCCCAATCGAAATTAATCCTGCACCCATGACCAAAAATCCGATTGAAAAAACCAGCAAAAAGACAAGCGAAATTGCTGCTGCAAATTTACTGGTAATAAAATAATCGCGGGGAATTGGCTGTGATAAAACCCTACTGATTGTTCCCTGATTTTGTTCCGAATTCACCAGGTCAAAACCGAGTGCTATCCCCAGTATTGGTCCCAGAAAACTTATCAATGTCATAAAATTCGGTATGCTGCCTGTTGTTGCAGTAAACAGTTTTAAAAAGAGGAAATTATCTTCCTGATTAATTACTGCAGCATTGTTTTTAATTAAATTCAAAATCGAATAGATGGAAGCAAAAGTGGTCAGCAGGATTAAAGCTACTATTATAATAAACTTCCAGCTTTTAACGTGATCTGAAATTTCTTTGTTGACCATTACACTAAAAGAATTATTATAATCGGGCATCAACTTCACCCCCTTTAAAGTAGTGCTGATAGATTTCATCTAAAAGATTTTCCTGTTCTTTAATTTCCCTAACTTCATCCAGAGCGGCAATCTTTTCAACAGTCTGTTCTGAATAATCCTTAATTTTAACATTGAGGTTAATCTCTTTCTCTTCCAGCAGCTGATCTGCCAGATCTTTAATACTTCCTTCGGCCAGCAGCTGTCCTTTAACAAAAATACCAACCCGATCACAAATCTGCTGTACCTGATTTAAAAGATGTGAAGATAAAAGAACAGTAATCCCATTTTCTTTACTTAAACTGCGGATTAAATCTAGAAATTCATTGATTCCTGTGGGATCGATTCCTATAGTAGGCTCATCAAGTATAACTATCTCAGGATCTTTAATTAAAACATCGGCCAGTCCCAGCCGCTGCCGCATACCTTTAGAATAGGTAGCTACTCTGTTATCAACCACATTATCTAAGCCTACCAGATTAATCATTTCTTCCGCTTTTTTCTCTGCAGCTGCAGCATCCATTCCATTTAATTGGGCAGTATAAATTAAATTTTCTTTGCCAGTGCTGTTATCATAAAATCCTACCTGATCGGGCAGATATCCGGTAAATTTTTTGACTTCAATTGAATCCCGGGTAGTGTTTAGTCCTTTAATCTCTGCCGATCCAGAGCTGGGTTCAGTCAAACCCAGGAGCATTAAAATTGTTGTTGTTTTACCCGCTCCATTTGGACCCAGCAGACCATAAATTTCACCCTTTTTTATATTCAAATCCAGCTCATTTACGGCCTTTATATCACCATATTTTTTTGTTAGTTCACTGGTAGAGATAATTGTTTCAGCCATTATTATCTCCTCCCGTATTTTCTAACGAAATAAAATATAACTGCTATTACTGCCAGAATAATCAAAATTCCAGCCCATCCCCAGACCATAGAAGTTTTTACTGTAATTCTGAAGTTAGCCTGAGAACTAGCTTCAGGAGTATTGGCTTTTAAAGTAAGCTGATAGTCACCAGCAATTGCCTGGTCACCTGCTTTTATATCTGCAGTTATAGTTTCAGTTTCTCCTGCTTCTAATTTTGAAATTTCATCTTTTTCAAAGTCAACAGACCAGTCAGAAGGTGTAGTGGCATTAAGTTTAATATCTCGTAAAGTTATGGTTCCAGAATTTTTTATTGTTAAGTCAATTTTTTTGTTTTCTCCAGCCACAATTTCTCTGCT
Source organism: Halanaerobium saccharolyticum (assembly GCF_003053565.1). GTDB lineage: Bacteria > Bacillota > Halanaerobiia > Halanaerobiales > Halanaerobiaceae > Halanaerobium > Halanaerobium saccharolyticum_B. The sequence continues at coordinate 23,771 of NZ_QAXS01000013.1, forward strand.
CAATCGGCCGGAAGGAGTTGTTAAATTCAAGCCGTATTTACCTTTAATTACTGCTTCTAAATCAATTTTTTTAGAAGTAGAACCGGAATTTGCTTCAACTGAAAATTTATATGTATCTGCAGCAACATTTACTGCCGGTTCAACCTTGACTGAAATCGTCTTACTTTCACCGGATTCGATAGTTATCGAGGTAATATAGGAACCGGCTTCTCTAAATCTTACATCCCAACCCCGAGGAGCATCAGCTTTTAAAGCATAATGCTGCTTTTCTGCAGTTCTATTTCTTAAGGTTGTATCATAAGTAAAGGTTGAATCAGAGTAGCCTTCCATGTTATTCTGATCAACTGTAAATTCAGTTTCAAAAACTCCTCTTTCAGCAATTTTTACATCTAAAGGCAGCTGAAATATTTCGCCACTTTCACTTTTAGCTGTTAAGGTAAAGCTATAATTTCCTTTTTCTATCTTCAAAGGTACATTGACCTTTAAGTCAATACTTTCTTGATTTTCGTCTTTAAAATCTTTGGATTTTACTGCCAGTTCCTCTATGCTTTTACCACCTGAGGTTATTGTATAATCCCAGCCTTCTGGCAGATCCTGTACAGCAAAACTCAAATTTTTAATTTCATAACTGTTATTTAGCACATCAATATTATAATCCAGACTTTCACCCGGAGTTACCGATAAACCTGTATAAGGTGTATATAATGTTATATCACCTTCAGCTGCACTGACTGCTCCAGCAAAAACAAAAATAAAAACCATTAAAAAAAGAAGTGAAATCCCAACTCTTTTTGACATTTGAATTACCTCCCTAATTTTAATTATTTTAATTTTAGTTTAAACTGTTTTTTCCTGTAATTTCCAGTAAGCAATATCTGACTCCTCTTTATTTATCACCCCTCCCTGACTTTTTAATTCCATCTATAAATATTATATTAAATTAATTTGAAAATTCAATTAAAAGAAAATTAAATTTTAATTAGAAAAATTCTCCATCCCTCTATTAACGGCTGAGTAGGTACCATTAATAAGAAATGGAGAATTGATTAGGGAAATCTATGTTAATTCAAATTAATTAGATTTTTTTAAATTTAAGCTATTTAACGTGCTCATATATAAACTGCTTCTTAAATTAGAATCTAATGTCTAAAGTGTCTTTTACCTGTAAAGACCATGGCAATCCCTAATTTATCACAGGCTTCAATTACCTGATCATCTCGGATTGAGCCACCGGGCTGAATAATCGCTTTGATTCCCAGTTCAGCTGCTTTTTCTACAGCATCCGGGAAGGGGAAGAAGGCGTCAGAAGCTACAACTCCACCCTGCTGACGGCCGTCAGCTTTGCGCCCGGCAATAATCATCGAATCAACTCTGCTCATCTGACCGGCACCAACACCAACTACCATCTCATCTTTAGCCATTACAATTGCATTTGATTTGACATGTTTAACAACTTTCCAGGAAAATAAGAGATCCTCAATCTGCTCTTCAGTCGGAGCTTTTTCAGTTACTACCTCTAAATCTTGGGCAGTAGTCTGAGCTAAATCTCTATCCTGAACTAAAAGTCCACCGGTTACTTTTTTCATACTATAACCCGGCTTTTTGTGATTAATAGAAAGCTCACCAGTTTTTAAAATTCTCATTTTTTCAGAGCGCTCTTTTAGGATTTCCAGTGCCTCAGCCTCATAATCTGGAGCAATTACAACTTCAATAAATTTATCCTGATCGGCAATTTCTTTAGCTGTTGCTGCATCAATTTTTCGGTTGGCTGCCACAATTGAGCCAAAAGCAGATAAAGGGTCACCAGCATGAGCATTGACAAAGGCATCTTTTAAATTGTCAGCCGCAGCGATTCCACAGGGGTTGGCATGTTTGATTACTGCAGCAGTTGGCTTAGCTTCAAATTCTTTAACCAGCTCTAAAGCCCCATCTGTATCATTAATGTTGTTATAGGACATCCCTTTACCATGAAGCTGCTCGGCTGTCGAAATTGAAGGCTCATTCTGCTCATCTTCTAAGTAAAATGCTGCTTTCTGATGCGGGTTTTCCCCGTAGCGGAGGTCTTCTCTTTTATCATAGCGGTCTAAAAGTGTTTCAGGCAGCTGCTGCTTTTCCTCTTCTTCCAGCACAATTCCTCCCAGATATTTCTGTATTCTCTGATCATATTCTGCAGTGTGGTAAAAAGCCTTGTAGGCAAGCTTTAATTTTTGAGTTTTAGTTAAAGCACCATTTCCAACCTTCATCTCAGCTAAAAGCTGATCATAATCAGCTGGATCAACTACCACTGCTACGTCATTATTATTTTTAGCAGCTGAACGGATCATTGTGGGACCACCAATATCGATATTTTCAATCGCTTCTTCTAAGGTAACATCATCTCTGGCAATGGTTTCAGCAAAGGGATAAAGATTGCAGACCACCAGATCAATTGGCTCAATATTCTGAGCTGCAATTTCCTTTAAATGCTCTTCATTATCTCTGACTGCCAGAATACCACCGTGAACTGCCGGATGTAAGGTCTTAACTCTTCCATTCATCATTTCCGGAAAATTTGTTACCTGATCAATATCTGTAACTTCGATTCCATTTTCTTTCAACATTCTACCAGTACCACCTGTTGAAATGATTTCTACATCAAATTCTTTTAAACCTTCAGCAAAATCTACAATACCTTCCTTGTTTGAAACACTAATTAATGCTCTTTTAATTTTAGACAAAGTTATTTTTCCTCCTTTAGAATTTTAACTTTTCGTCCTTTAACTTTAATTCTTTCCTCTGCAATTAACTTCACTGCTTCAGGATAAATCTTGTGTTCTTCTTTTAAAATTCTGGCAGCCAGATCATCAGCAGTATCATCATCTTTAACCTCTACAACTGCCTGTTTGATAATAGGACCTGTATCCATTCCTTGATCAACAAAATGAACTGTACAGCCGCTGTATTTAACTCCATAATCAACCGCCTGTTTTTGGGCGTTAAGACCTTTAAAAGCAGGCAAAAGTGACGGATGAATATTGATAATCTTATTTTGAAAATGTTTAACAAAAATTGGTGATAGAATCCTCATGTAGCCTGCCAGAACAACAAGCTCTATCCCAGCATTCTCTAAAATTCCAATCAGCTCCTCTTCATAATCAGCTTTTGTCTCAAAATGAACAGGGTCAATAAATAAATTTTCAATATTTTCGTGTTCTGCTCTTTTTAAAGCACCGGCATCCTGGCGGTCACTGATTAGAAGTTTAGCTTCAGCTGGAATATCTCCACTTTTTATTTTGTCGATAATTGATTGAAAATTTGAGCCTCTACCTGAGGCGAAAACAGCTATTTTTAGCATTTATGCACCTTCTTTACTTTAATTCGAGAGATGAGTCCCCAGCTCCTGCTTTTATTTCTCCAATCAGACAGGCTTTTTCTCCCATTTGCTCAAGTTTACTAAGTAGTTGAACTTTATCATTTTTTTCTATAACTAGCGTCATCCCAATTCCCATATTAAAAGTTCTGTACATTTCTTTTTCCGCAATTTCTCCTGCTTCTTGAATTAGCTTAAAAATTCGCTGGGGCTGCCAGCTTTCTTTTTTAATTTCAGCTTTTAGCCCGTCTGGAAGTATTCGAGGTAAGTTTTCAATCAAGCCACCCCCGGTTATATGGGCAATTCCTTTAATTTTAAATTTATCTAAAAGTTCTAAAACAGTTTTTACATAAATTTTTGTCGGTTGGAGCAGTTCTTCACCAAGATTCTTTTCCATCCCCTCTATTTCTGCAGTATAATCATAGCCTGCTTTATCAAAAAGTGCTGCCCGGGCCAGAGTAAAACCATTGCTGTGCAGTCCATCTGATTTAAGTCCGATAACTAAATCTCCGGCTTGAATTTCTTGGCCAGTTATGATCTGATCCTGGTCGACTATTCCAACTGCAAAACCTGCCAGATCATATTCGCCCGGCTGATAAAAGCCTGCCATTTCAGCAGTTTCTCCCCCGATTAAAGCAGCTCCTGCCTCTTTACAGCCGACTGCAATACCTTTTACAATCTCAGCTGTTTTTTCTGGCTCCAGCTTACCGGTTGCCAGGTAGTCGAGAAAAAATAAGGGCTCTGCTCCCTGAGCCAGAATATCATTAACTGACATCGCAACCAGATCAATACCAATTGTATTGTGCAGATCCAGTTTGAAGGCCAGTTTAAGCTTGGTTCCCACCCCATCTGTACCGGAAACTAAAACGGGATTTTTATATTTGCTTAAATCGGGTTTAAATAGCCCCCCGAAACCACCCAGTCCGGTCATAACTTCCGGACCAAAGGTTGACTGGACATTTTTTTTAATCAGTTCAACTGCCTGATTACCGGCATCAATATCCACCCCAGCTTTTTTGTAATCTAAGCCCATAATTATTCCTCCTCACTTAAGTAGCGGCTGTCTATTGGATAATCTCCATCAAAACAGGCAGTGCAAAAACCGAGTTCAACATTGGTTTTAATTGATTTGAGCATCCCTGCCTGACTTAAGTAATAAAGGCTGTCAGCTCCAATGCTCTCACTAATTTCTTCAACTGTACTGCTGCTGGCTATTAATTCCTGGCGCCGCGAGGTATCAAGACCGAAATAGCAGGGATGTTCTACAGGTGGGGAGGAGATAGCCATATGAACTTCTTCAGCACCTGCTTCTTTAATCCTGCCAATGATCTGTTTGCTTGTTGTTCCTCGAACAATTGAATCATCGATTAAAATTACTCTTTTACCCTCAATAATTTCTTTGATTGGTGACAGCTTAAGACGTACTTTTAAATCTCTGATCTCCTGAGTTGGCTGAATAAAGGTTCTGCCCATATAGCGGTTCCTTAAGATTCCCTGAGCATAGGGAATACCTGATTCTTCAGCAAAACCAAGAGCTGCTGCTATCCCTGAATCAGGTACTGGGACAACTATATCTGCCTCAACATCCATCTCTCGAGCCAGCTGTTTACCCATTTCCTTGCGGGCAAGCAAAACATTCTGACCGGCTATATTACTGTCAGGACGGGCAAAATAGATATATTCAAAAACACAGAGACTGGTCCCATTTTCTCCTGTATAACGTCTGCTTTTTATTCCATCTTCATCAATTACAACAACCTCACCTGGAGCCACATCCCGTACAAATTCTGCTCCAATTATATCAAAGGCACAGCTTTCGGAAGCTACAATATAACTGTTGTCTAATTTCCCAATTGAAAGCGGTCTAAATCCTCTTGGATCTCGGATTGCAACCAGCTGGTCTTTGGCCATTGCCACCAGAGAAAATCCACCCTTCAGCTGATGTAAACTCTGAACTAAGGCTTCGACAATATCATCTTCAAAGGATCGGGCCACCAGATGGGCAATTACTTCTGTGTCTAAAGTAGAATGAAATATCGATCCATTCTGCTCCAGATTATTTCTGAGCTCTGCTCCATTAGCCAGGTTACCATTATGGGCTAAGGCTAGGTCACCTTTGATACTGTTAATCAGGATTGGCTGAGCATTAGCAAGTTTGCTGGAACCGCTGGTAGAATAGCGGACATGTCCAATTGCCATCTCCCCTTTTAGACTTCTTATATCTTCTTTTTCAAAAACACTTTCTACCAGACCCATTCCCTTATGCAGATTGAACTCACCCTGGTGATTTGCACAGATACCAGCACTTTCCTGACCTCGGTGCTGCAGGGCAATTAAACCAAGATATGTCAATTCAGCAGCACTGCTTTCACCATCTGCATTAAAAATACCAAAAACTCCACATTCTTCTGTCATTTTATCTTCACTAAGTTCAGCCTGAGTTAATTTTATCTCATTTGAAATCGGCTTAACTTGGTTTAAATTCTTATTTTTGCTAGAGAAATCAAGGCTTTCTCTCATCAATTTTCCTCCCTTAATCTTAAACTTATTTCCAGTCCTGGCCGGTTATTCGTTTATACATTTCATGATAGGCCTCTTCTACATCACCAAGATCACGACGGAAGCGATCTTTATCCAGTTTTTCTTTAGTTTCACTGTCCCAGAAGCGGCAGGTATCAGGTGTAATCTCATCAGCAAGGATGATTTCTCCTTCAGCAGTTTTCCCGAATTCCAGTTTAAAGTCCACCAGATCTACATTTCGCTCTTTTAAAAATTTAACTAAAATATCATTAATCTTATGACCGAGTGCAATTAATCTTTCTAATTCTTCTCTGCCTGCCAGTCCCAAAAGCTCAATGTGAGAAACATTGATTAAAGGATCTCCCAGGTCATCATCTTTATAGTAAAACTCAATTACCGGCTGTTTAAGTGGTTCTCCTTCTTCCATACCAATTCTTTTGGCCAGACTACCAGCAGCTACATTACGCATTACAACTTCCAGAGGAATAATATCCACCTTTTTAACCAGTGAATCACGCTCATTTAGTTCTTCTATCAAATGAGTCTTAATCCCTTTTTCTTCAAGTAGTTTAAAAAAGAAATTGCTAATCTTGTTATTTATCTTGCCTTTTTCTGCAATCTGACCTTTTTTCTGACCATCAAAAGCGGTTGCATCATCTTTAAAGTGAACAATCACCTGATCATCTTTATCAGTCTTAAAAATTTGCTTGGCTTTACCTTCATATATCATTTCCCTTTTTTCCATCTTTTATAAAACCTCCGTTTTGAGATCATAGTCAAATTTCTGCTGCCAGTTCTTAATTATTTTTTCAGTTTTCTCTGCTGCTATCCCTGTATAATTTTCAGGTTTTAAAATTAATTCTTTCTGCTTCTCAGTAAATTTATCCCAATAACCCTGCAGTTCCTGACTCTGATCAACCAGTTCTCTTAAAGAAAGATCTGTCTTCTGGGCTTTCAAGGTCAGTTTGCGTACTGCCTCATGAGCATCTGGATGACCGGCTGCTGCTAAAAGAATATATAAGGGCTCGGCCACAATCATCTTCTTATTCTGTTCAAAATTCTTTTTAATATTCTCCTGGTCAACTGCCATTTTAGAGCTGACTCTGGTCAAACGAGCTGCTGCTGAAAGGAGGGCAGTAATTAATTCAGGAATAAAACGGGAAGATGCTGAATTTGTTAGATCACGCTGATGTTCAGAAAGCTGATCCATATAAACTGTTGTCATCTGAGGCATAAAGGCCTTCCACAAGCTCTTAACATTTTCATAATTAATCGGGTTCCTTTTGTGGGGCATCGTTGAAGATCCAACCTGGTCTTTGCCAAAATGCTCACCAATTTCTGCAATTTCAGAACGCTGCAGATGGCGCATATCGTCAGCAAAGGCTGCCAGAACACTGAAAGTTGAGACCAGAGAATGAATAAAGTCTGTCATCGGTTCAGCCTGCACAATCTGAGTTGAATGCTCACCCGGTTTTAAACCGAGCTCTGTTAAAACTTCTCTTTCAAACTCTTCCGGATCTTCAAAAAAGATACCGCTGGCATTGTAAGCACCGACCGCTCCGGCAAATTTACCAACCAGTTTAGATGCTTTTGCTTCAACTTCTTCAATTCTTTCTCCCAGGCGGGCCACATATTCAGCAATAGTAAAGCCAAAGGTCACCGGTACTGCATGCTGACCGTGGGTTCTCCCGATCTGAACTCTGTCTTTTTCTCTGAGAGCAATCTCTGCCCAGCTTTTGTGTAATTCTTTTAATTTAGGTATGATTAATTCCTGGGCTGCCTTCTGATAGCGGAGTGAGTTTGCTGTATCTACAATATCATAAGAAGTAGCTGTAAAGTGAATATAGGGGCGGGTTTCTTTACTTACTTTGTTTTGAATACAATTAACTAAAGCTCTAATATTATGTTTGGTCTTTGCTTCCTCTTGATAAACCTCTTCTGTAGTCAATTCACTAATTGCCTTTTTAACTTCCGCTGGAGCCTTTTCTGGCGCCATACCTCTTTTAGCAAGAACCTTAACTAAAGCAAGCTCCACCTCAGCCTGGAAGGCAATTGTTGCATTTTCCGAAAGGTATTTCCCAATCTGATCAAAATTCTTTTTCCGCCTTGAATAACGATGATCAAGGGGACTTATATTGGCAAAAATATCTCTAGTCTGCAAATTTTTTGCTCCTCTCAAGGTATTTTTCATATCCCTGCTCTTCCAATTTATCTGCTGTTTTTAATACTTTGGTTTTCATTTCTTTTCTGTATTCTTTCTGCCTTTTGTTTAATTCTTCGTCACTGCGGGCTAAAATCTGCACTGCCAGTAAGGCAGCATTTTTAGCTCCATTGATTGCTACAGTGGCTACTGGAACTCCAGGCGGCATCTGGACTATAGAATAAAGTGAATCAAGTCCGCTTAATTTTGAAGTTTTAACCGGAACTCCAATGACTGGAACTGTTGTTACAGCTGCTACCATTCCCGGTAGGTGAGCTGCTCCTCCGGCTCCAGCGATGATCACATCTAAGCCTTTTTCTTCTGCAGTTTCCGCATAATTATATAATCTTTTTGGTGTTCGATGAGCTGAAACAACTGTTAGCTCATATTTAACCTCAAATTGATCTAAAATTTCTGCTGCCTCTTTCATTATCGGCAGATCTGAATCACTGCCCATAATAACTCCTACTCTAGGCTTCATAAATTTTACCTCCTAATTTTTTTCTCCTTTAATTTCAATTAACCGGCTGGCTTCTAGAGCAAGCTCAGAAGCTTGATCTAAACTATCTGCTGTCACAGTTAGATGGCCCATTTTGCGGCCGGGTCTGGAAATAGTCTTCTGATAAATATGTACTTTGACTCCTTCTACTGCCAAAGCTGAATCTAATCCAACTACTTCTGCTTTTCCTTCTTTCCCACTACCCAAAATATTTCGCATAACTGCTGGTCGAACTAAAGTTGTATCTCCCAACGGCAGAGCCGTGATCGCTCTAATATGCTGTTCAAATTGAGAAGTCACACAGCCTTCAATTGAATAGTGACCTGAATTATGGGGTCTCGGAGCAATTTCATTAACCAACAGCTGATTATCTTCTGTGACAAACATTTCTACACAGAAAATTCCAATACCTTCAAAAACCTCGAGTACTTCTTTCGCAAATTCTTCAGCCTCTTTTTTAAGCTTATTTGAAATATCTGCCGGTACCTTTGTTTCAAATAATATATTATTTTGATGCTCATTTTCTCCTATAGGGTAGACATTCATCTCACCGTTCAAACCACGAGCAGCAATGATCGAAATCTCTTTTTTAAAAGGAATATATTTTTCTATCATCAATTTAGATTTCTCTGCTCCCAGTTCCTGAAAAGCTCTTTCCACCTCAGCTTCACTGCCAATCAAAGCATTTCCTTTACCATCATAACCACCTGTACAGCTTTTCAGCATCAGGGGATAGCCGAATTCTTGCGCAGTTTCTTTAATATCATCAGGACTGCTGACTTTTTTAAATTCTGGCACAGCTATCTGGTCCTGTTTTAAAACATTTTTTTGATGATACTTGTTTTGAATAATTTCTAAACTGCGGGCAGTCGGATAAATCTTATTTCCTTCACTTTCTAATTCTTTTAAGACCTCAACATCTATGTGTTCAAATTCATAAGTTATTAAATCTGATTTCTCTGCTAGTTTTCTAATTGCCTCTCTATCGTCAAAATCAGCAACCAGATGCTGGTCAGCAATACTGTGAGCCGGACATTTTTTTGTTGGATCTAAAATTATGACATAAAAACCCATTTTTTTGGCGTCTAAAATCATCATTTTTCCCAGCTGGCCACCACCGATAATTCCAATTTTCTGTCTGGTCTTATCTTTAAATTTCAAATTATAACCTCCCGGCTAAATTTATTTTACAAAGCTTTCTGCCCTATATCATTTCTAATATGAAAATCTTCAAAATTAATTTTTTCTACTCCCGCATAAGCCTTATCAATTACTTCCTGAAAACTATCTCCCAGGGCTGTAACTGCCAAAACTCGCCCCCCAGCTGTCAGCAGTTTACCATCTTCAAGCTCTGTTCCAGCCTGAAATACAATTATATTTTGATCAGCCGCGGCCTCTTTGATTCCGGTAATTTCTTTACCCTTTTCATATTTTACAGGATAACCTCCAGATGCCATTACCACACAGAGAGCTTTTTGATCTTTCCACTTTATTTCTACATGATCTAAATTACCTGCAATTACAGCCTCCATTATATCAACTAAATCTGTATCTAAAAGCGGCAGCACGACCTGTGCTTCTGGATCGCCAAAGCGAACATTGTATTCCAAAACCTTAGCTTTTCCAGACTTAATCATCAGGCCAAAATATATTATCCCTTTAAAATTAAGCCCTTCACTCTGCAGGGCTTTTAGAGTTGGCTCCATAATTTCTACTCTGAAAGCTTCCATAATTTGGTCAGATACTACCGGAGCTGGCGCATAAGCACCCATACCCCCAGTGTTGGGACCTTTTCCACCATCATAGGCAGGTTTGTGATCCTGAGAAGCAATCATAGGCACTATAGTCTTCCCGTCACAAAAAGCAAGAATAGTTGCTTCTTCTCCTTCTAAAAATTCTTCAATCACAACTTTTTCCCCTGCTTGACCAAACTTTTCATCTTTCATTATTGTTTCAACTGCTTCCTTCGCTTCAGCTTCTGTCTGAGCAACAATAACACCTTTACCTGCTGCCAGTCCTGATGCTTTGACCACAATAGGCGCACCTTTTTCTTCTATATACTCCAATGCTTTACCTGATTCTGTAAAGCTCTTATGGGCTGCTGTTGGAATTTGATATTGCTGCATTAATTTTTTGGAGAAGGCCTTTGAACTCTCAAGTCTAGCAGCACTTTGATTTGGACCAAAAACTTTAAGCCCATGATTTTCAAAAAGATCAACAATTCCTGCCGCCAGAGGCGCCTCCGGTCCAACTACTGTGATATCAATTTTCTCTTTTAGAGCAAACTCTAAAAGTGCTTCCTGATTGCTTTCATCAAAGTCAAGATTTTCGCCAAACTCTGCAGTCCCTGGATTACCTGCTGCTATGTATAATTCTTTTACTCTGCTGCTTTGTGCTAACTTCCAGGCGAGCGCGTTTTCTCTTCCACCACTACCGATGAGAAGAATGTTCATTCTATCCACTCCATTTCTTTTTGTGAATTAATTTATACTATAACCAGGTCAAAATCGATCTAGTTGTATCTGGTACAAAAATATAATAAGAATAAAAATAGCCCAGGTAGGAAGACTCTACCTATTATGAGTAGAACCTCCCCGCCTGGGCTTTTATCCCTTCGGTGTGATATATAATATCCATATCTGTACCGCTCGGACCAGCCAGCAAACTCTGAGCTGCGGAAACCTAGGTACACTTCCCTCATAGTCGAACAGTTTACGGTGTCCGGTAGAAACTTGTGGGCCATATTCCCACTATTATATGAGGTACAAATTCAGTTTTTATTTTACATTTACACCTCAATATTAACAGATGCAATTTTTAATGTCAAGCAGAAACAAATATCTTATTCTTTTAAAAAATTGTGAACTTCTTTTATTTCTAATATATTTTAAAGTAGAGGACTGTATTCCTGTACTATTTCTTCTCCTAAATAATCAAAATATATCTTTTTAAATAATTTAATCCCTTTTCTAATCTCATCTTCATTTACAGCTGCAAAACTTAAGCGAATATAATTAGAAAAAATATTATTTAAAGAAAATAAATAACCAGGTGAAAAAACTAAACCTATACTAACTGCAGCTTGATAAAGTTCTTTAGCATCAACATTTGCTGGCAGCTTTAACCATAAGTAGAGACCTCCTTTTGACTCATAAACAACTTTAATTTCTGCAGGAAGCTCACTTTTAATTTCAGCAGTCATTAAATTATACTTCTTTCTAAATAGTTTTCGCTGCAGATCTATATGTTTATCTAGCAGACCTTCCCGCAAATAGAAATCAAAAGCCCGTTGGGTTAAGCCTCCACTTGAAATATCAGTAGCATATTTAGCTTCCAACAATTCCGGCAGCAGCTTATCTGGTAAAATTATGAAGGCCAATCTTAATCCAGGCATAAACACCTTTGAAAAACTTTTAATATAGATTACTCGATCTTTTTCATCAGATTCTTTTAATGTTTTTACTCTACTTTCATTATAATACAAATCAGAAAGAATATCGTCCTCAATAATATAAAAATCATATTCTTCTGCTAATTTCAAAAGCTGCTGCTGCTTTTCAAAACTCCAGTTGACACCAGTTGGATTTTGGAAGTTCTGCATGGTAAAGAAAAATTTAATTTGCTTTTCTTTAAGATGAGTTTCTAACTCTGCTAAATCTGCTCCATCAGCCTGCATCTTAACTGTTATTATATCTGCTTTCCTGGAATTAAAAGCCTGAAGTGCTCCAAAATAAGTAGGATCTTCAACAACAATTTTTTCACCAAAATCTAATAATATCTTACTTAAAATATCAATTGCCTGCTGAGCTCCAGATACTACCTGAATTTGTTTTAAAGAAGAATTTATTCCATTATTCATAAAATATTTTTGAATAGATTTCCTTAAAGGTAAAAACCCCTGGCTTTTTTGATAACTAAAAGCTTCTCCCTGGTCTCTTTCCAAAACCTGATTAATCGCATATTTAAAATCTTCAACGGGAAATAATTCTTTGCTGGGAGCAGCACTTGCTAAATTAATATTCTCAGATAATTTAATCTGCCCATGTTCCAGCATGTTTTCACCTGTTTCAGGTCTTATAACTTTTTGAGTTGGAGCAACAAAACTTCCACTACCTACTTTTTTATAAATTAAATTATCTTCTGCTAATAAATTATATGCTTTAACTACAGTTGCTGGATTGACTCCAACTTTTTCTGCTAATTTTCTAATTGGCGGCAGCTTTGTATCAGCAGGAATATTATTTTTAATCTCGTTTTTTAACTTTTTATAGAGCTGTAGGTAAAGAGTTTTATCACTTTCCTTATTTAGGCTGAATTCAAAAATAACAATCACTCCTTTGTGTTAGTACAATTATTTATTTTTAGAATTTTGTATTAGTTATTGACATTTTGTATTACTTAATCTATAATTGTATTGCGATTTAGTAAATTGAGTTTCTTTATATCATTATTGTATCATTACAATTTAAATTTATCAATTGGAGGAAATTAAAAATGTCAGAAAAATATCGTTTAAACAAGAATCTAGCTCAAATGTTAAAAGGTGGAGTTATTATGGATGTCACTAATGCAGAAGAGGCAAAAATTGCTGAAGATGCTGGAGCAGTGGCTGTTATGGCTTTGGAAAAAGTTCCAGCAGATATTAGAAAAGAAGGCGGAATCGCCAGAATGTCAGATCCAAAAATGATTAAAGAAATTGTAGAGACAGTTTCAATTCCTGTAATGGCAAAGGTTAGAATTGGACATTTTGTAGAAGCTCAAATTTTAGAAGCACTTAAGATTGATTACATAGATGAAAGTGAAGTTTTAACTCCTGCTGATGAAGCTCATCATATTGACAAGAGAAATTTTAATATCCCTTTTGTCTGTGGAGCTACTAATCTTGGTGAAGCTCTTAGAAGAATTGGAGAAGGTGCAGCTATGATCAGAACAAAAGGTGAAGCTGGAACAGGAAATGTAGTTGAAGCTGTTCGTCATATGCGTAAAATCAAATCTCAAATCAATAGGCTAATAAATATGGGAAGTGAAGAATTGATGGCAGCTGCTAAAGAAATGAGAGCGCCTTTTAATTTAGTAGAATATGCTGCAAGGAATGGCAAATTACCTGTGGTAAATTTTGCTGCTGGTGGAATCGCAACTCCTGCAGACGCAGCTTTAATGATGCAGCTTGGTTGTGATGGAATTTTTGTTGGCTCTGGAATCTTTCGCTCAGGAAATCCTGTTAAAAGAGCTGAAGCTATTGTTAAAGCAACAACTCACTATCAAGATCCCCAGATTGTTGCAGAAGTATCCGAAGATTTAGGAAAGGCAATGTCAGGAATTGATATTAACGGCCTAACAGATGCAGAAAAAATGGCTGATCGGGGCTGGTAAAATGGAGATTACAGTTGGAGTACTTGCTCTACAGGGAGGATTTAGAGAACACATCGATCATCTAAATCGGATTAGGGGTACTAATGCAGTCCCTGTCAAAAAACCAGTAGAGCTGCAGAAATGTTCTGGGCTAATCATTCCTGGTGGGGAGAGCACCACAATGAGAAAGTTAATTGAAAGCTATAAATTCAAACAGCCTATTATTAACTTTTATCAACAGCAAAAAGTAATCTGGGGGACTTGTGCAGGTTTAATTTTAATGGCAAAAGAAGTTGAGGGAGAAAATGAAGACCAACTTGGATTACTGGACATTAAGATTAAAAGAAATGCTTTCGGCAGTCAGCTTGATAGCTTTGTAGAAAGGAACCTGATAAAAAAAGTGTCAAATATTCCACAAGAATTAGTCTTTATTAGAGCGCCAATAATAACTAAGTTTAATCAAAAACTAGAGATATTACACAAAAAAGATAAGCAAATTACTGCTGTAGAAAGTGATTGTCTGTTAGGAACAGCATTTCATCCTGAGCTTACTGATAGCTTAGCTTTTCATGAGTATTTTGTGAATAAAATAAGGAATAATAAAAATACGAAATAACTGTATACTATTATATAAACTCAAAATCACTTGCTTTATTATTAAAGCCAGACTATAATTTACCCATAGTTAACACATACCTAACACAAGGAGGAAATTATTATGAGTAGTAGAGTAATGAGTAGTAAGGCTTTGAAGGTGATTTTGACGACATTTATGCTGGTTATCTTATTTAGTGGTATGGTTTTTGCCCAGGAGGATCAGGCAGCAGCAAATGCGATTGCAATTGATACAATGTGGACTTTGATTGCAGCATTCTTAGTGTTTTTTATGCAGGCTGGATTCGCAATGGTAGAGGCTGGTTTTACAAGAGCCAAAAACGCAGGTAACATTATTATGAAAAACATGATGGACTTTGCTTCTGGTTCTTTAGTATTTTGGGCTGTTGGATTTGCTTTTATGTTTGGAGCAGGAAATGGCTTTATTGGAAGTACAGGTTATTTTCTTCAGGATACATTTGCAAACTTAGGACTTGATATTCCTATTGCAGCATTCTTTATTTTCCAGACAGTTTTTGCAGCAACTGCAGCAACAATTGTTTCTGGTGCTATGGCTGAAAGGACTAACTTTTCTGGCTACTTAGCTTACAGTGTTGTTATTACCGCATTTATTTATCCTGTTGTAGGACACTGGATCTGGGGTGGCGGCTGGTTAGCAGGAATGGGAATTGTTGACTTTGCTGGTTCTACTGTTGTTCACTCTGTTGGTGGCTGGGCTGCTTTAGCTGGAGCTATTGTTTTAGGACCAAGAATCGGTAAATATAATGAAGATGGAAGCGCAAATGCTCTTCCAGGTCACAACCTTTTAATGGCTGCACTTGGTGTATTCATTCTCTGGTTTGGATGGTTTGGATTTAATCCTGGTTCTACTGTAGCTGGTACTGACTTATCTATCGCACCTATTGCAGTAACAACTAACCTGGCAGCTGCTGCTGGTGCAGTTATGGCCATGATTGTCAGTTGGATTAAGTATGGTAAGGCAGATGTTAGTATGACCTTAAACGGAGCTTTAGCTGGTCTGGTAGGTATTACAGCTGGTACAGCAGCTGTCGGCAACTTATCTGCCGTAATTATTGGTGGAATCGCAGGTATTATTGTTATCTACTCTGTTGAATTCTTTGATAAATTACAGATTGATGACCCTGTTGGTGCTGTTTCTGTTCACGGTGTCTGTGGAGCTTTTGGAACAATTGCAGTTGGATTTTTTGCTACAGAAGGTGGACTTCTTTTTGGAGGCGGAGTTAGTTTACTAATTACTCAGATTATTGGTGTTGTAGCTGTATTCTTCTGGGCTTTCGGACTTGGATATATACTCTTTAAAGCAATTGATGCTGTAATTGGATTAAGAGTATCTAGAGAAGACGAAATCGAAGGTCTTGATTACTCAGAACACGGTACAGATTCTTACCCAGATTTTATGGTAAACATTAAAACAGATAAGTAAAGTAAATTAAAAATCCAAAATAGAGGTGTTTTTTTAAATGAAAAAAATTGAAGCGATTATTCGTCCAGATAAAACTGATAGAGTTATTGATTGTCTCGAAGAAATTGGTATTAGCGGTCTTAATATTAAAGAGATTCAGGGTTATGGTTCTCAAAAAGGACAGACTGAGATGTACAGAGGTGTAACCTATCGAATAAGACTTCGCAAGAAATTTAAAGTTGAAACTGTTGTAGATGATTCCAAGGCTGATCAGGTAGTTAAAGCAATCACAGAAGCTGTACAAACTGGTGAAGTCGGAGATGGTAAAATATTTGTCTCTGATGTAGAAAATGCAGTTAGAATCAGAACCGGTGAAGAAGGTACAGATGCTCTTTAAAAGAATATAATTAATATAAAAAACTCCTGCTTATTTTAAAAAAAGCAGGGGTTTTTAATTTAATAGTTAAATTAAAGTGCATTCTGCAGGATTTGAAAAACTTCCTGATAAATATTTGTATCAACTTTAAACTCATCACCATAGAAATAATTATAAGCATCAACAATTTTTTTGAAATCCGTATTCCCAGCTCTCTCTCCAATTCCGCCAATGGTTGTACTAATATAATCAACTCCTGCCCGATAAGCAGCTAAAGAATTAGCTACAGCCATTCCAAAATCATTATGGGCATGAAACTCCAGTGCAAGCTCCGTTTTATTTCTTAATTCTTTTAAGCTTTTATAACTAGTAAAAGGATCCAAAATCCCAACTGTATCAGCATACCTAAACCTATCAGCACCGGCATTTTCTGCTGTTTCAAGATACTGATGAAGGAAATCTTTTTCTGCTCTTGAAGCATCTTCTGCCCCAATAGAAACCATGCATCCTGCGGATTTTGCATACTTTACTACTTCTGCCATTTCAGCCAGCAGCTTTGATTTTTCTTTTTTCAGTTTTAGCTCTAACTGAATATTTGAGACAGGCGCTGAAAGATGAATATTTTTAGCCTTACAATTTAAGGATAGTTTAATATCCTCTATCTTCATTCTGTTCCACACCAATATCTCTGTCTTAAGATTTAAATCGATTATCTTCCTAATTATTTCTCTTTCTAATTCTCCTACTGCAGGAATTCCAACCTCAATTATACTAATATTTAAGCGGTCAATATTTTTGGCCAGCAGTATTTTTTCTTTTTTAGAAAAAACAACTCCAGGAGTCTGCTCACCATCCCGGAGTGTTGTATCAACAAATTTGATTTTTCTCATTCCAAAATAATTCCTTCCTTAGATTATTATTTAACAAGTTTATTTTAAATTGAATTTATTTCAATTTCAACTCTAATATGATTAAAGGTAAAGAAAAAGTAACTATTAAAACAACAGCCAAAGCAATTGATTGGCTCAAGTCTTTTTGAGCCATTATATAAATAGCCGTTGAAAGCGTCTGTGTTTTTCCAGATAGATTACCAGCAAACATCATAGTTGCTCCAAATTCACCTGCTGCTCGAAGACAGGACATAATAATACCCGTTAGTAATGGTTTAATACTTAAAGGAAGGTAGATTTTAAATAAGATATCCTTTTCTTCTGCTCCAAAAACCATTGCTGCTTCTTTTACTTCCTCGTCTATCGCTTCAAAACCATTTTTCAATGATTGAGTAAAGAGAGGCAGCATTACAAAAACCTGTACAATAACCAGAGCTGTAAAAGTGAAGGGCAGATTAAGATTTAGCGTATTAATAATATCACTTAAAATACCCCGATTACCAAAAGTAAGCAAGAGAGCCAGTCCGGCTACAGTTGGAGGCATAACAAGCGGCAGTTTGATAAACATATTAACTACTTTGTTGATCCTACTTCTATTCTGACTTACAACATAACTAAATGGCACTCCAACTAAAACTGTAATCGTAATTGATATTAGAATCGAAAGAATTGACACTTTTATTGCCATCAGAGTATTTATATTATTTACTGTAGTAACCAATCCCTCAATAGAAGTGCTTAAAAATAAAGAGGCTATAATTAATATTACAAAGACTACATTTACCCCCGCTAAAAAGAACAAAATCATTTGGGTTAAATCTAGATCTAAATAATTACGAAAGTAGTCTAAAAAACTATTCTCCAGAATAATGTCTGGAGAAATAGCTTCCGTATTTTGTTTGGGTCCTATATTATTTTCCATTTTAATCACTACCTACTCTTACAAATCTGTATTTATCTAAAATTTTACCTCCTGCATCAGAATAAATGTATTCAATAAAGTCTTGAGCTTCTTTTTTATTAGCAGAAAAATTTAAAACTGCTATTGGATAAGATGCAATAACATTATAGCTATCCTCTATTTCTATAACCTTCAGTTTTTCTGAGGTTTTTGGAGTTATATCAGTTTGATAGACTATACCTGCATCAACTTCACCTAAATAAATCTTGTTAACAACACTTTTAACATCAACCTCTTTAGATACTACATTATTCATGAATTTTTCTTTAAAATCACTCTCTAACTGAGAATTATCTTTTTCTTTGTTTAACATTTTAATAGTATATGATCCAACAGGAACTGATTCATCAGCTATTACTAGTTTAACTTTTTCTAATGCAAGCTCACTAAACTTATTAAGACCACTTTCCTTATTAACAGCAGCTATCAGTTTATTTTTAGCAAATATTTTTGGGTCTTCAACTATCTCTTTCTCTTCAAGTTGGTCCATATATTTTACATTTGCAGAAGCAAATATATCTGCTCCAACTCCCATTATTATTTGACTGTATAAAGCCTGGCTACCAGCAAAATTACATTCTACTTCAACACCACTCTCACTCTCATATGCTTCAGCAAGTTCTGTAAACATTTCTGTTAAACTTGCTGCAGCCATCACCCTTATTTTTTCTTCAGCTCTGATTGAAAAACTAAAAAAAATTAAAATTAATAGGATAAACATAAACAAAGAAATTATTTTACTTCTCTTTAATTTTATCATAAAATCAGCTCACCAAAAATATAATTTATATTTCTAACCTATCTACTATTTTATCATTTAAAATATGAGATTTAACTATTTCTTCAGCATCATCTGGAGTAACACTTCCATACCAGACAGCATCAGGATAAATAATTACTATTGGACCTTGATTACAGATCCCCAAACAGCCGGTATTTGTAATTATTACCTCAGAACTTATGCCCTGTTCTTGAACTTCTCTCATCAAATTTTGTATTAACCTGATAGAATCTTTTTTTTCACAAAAACCTCGCTGTTGACCGTTAATTCTAGAACTACTGCAGACAAATATGTGTTTCTTGGGTTTGTTCATTATTATTTCTCCTTAATATTATTATTTAACTTATATAATTATTTTAGGCTATTTTTTGGGTTTTGAATCTAAAATCAGCCTGTGTTTGCAGAATACATTTCTCCAAGTGCAAATCTAATCGCTGCCTCAATTTTATCATAAACCATAATAGCTTTGATATTATTTCTTAAAAGCTTTCTTTTAGGCACAGTTCCAATTCGGACTGAAAGGACTGCTTCACAATCAGAGATAGTGTTAATAATATTACCTATTCTATCTTCTTTATCATCACATTCTTTATCAATACAATATTGCTTGACATTCCTCTTTTCTACAAATTCAATGGAACTACCTTTAACTTTATAAATATAGAACTCTTCTGCATGACCAAAGTGAAGATTTACTATCTCTCCATCTTGAGATGCTGCAGCAAAAAGTCTTTCTTCTTTTTTTAGATAATAGTTTCCTTCAAGTGTTTTTGGAATCTGACTCTCTTTAGTCTCAGTTTGCAGCCCATCTTCTTTCTCTTTAAATTCTAATGATCTATCTTTTTTTAAGCATCCAACAGCATCAGAACGACACTGCTGGCAGTGATACATTTGTTTTAAATTATCTTCACATTTATTTCTTAAATAATCAAGTTCAACCTTACTTGTCAGCGGATTGTTTTCAAAAGGTGTATTTTCTACTGGAATCAAAGGCATAATATTTGTCATAAAAGCTCCAGCCTCTTTTACAGTTTTTACAACCTCTTCTATATGATAATTATTTATCCCTTTGATCAAAACAATATTAACTTTACAAAGTACTCCGTTCTGGGCCAGATATTTTAGACCGGATAGCTGGTTTTTTAGTAGAACTTTTGCTCCCTCAATCCCAGTTAATTTTTGACCCTGATAATTAACCTTCTCATATATTTCTGCACCAATCTCAGGATCTACAGCATTAATGGTTATTGTAACATGACTGACCCCTAGTTTAACTATTTCCTCCTGATATGAAGGTAAACTCAAACCATTTGTTGAAAGGCAAAAAGTTAGTTCAGAATCTTCGGCTTTAATTAACTCTATAGACTCTCTAGTTTCCTCAAAACTTGCCAGAGCATCTCCAGGGCCAGCAACTCCAACAACACTCAGATTATCAACTTTATTTCTGACCATTCTAAATCGTTCCAGTGCTTCATAAGGTGACAACAACTTACTTGTTACCCCTGGTCTTGTCTCATGTAAACAGTCATACTTCCGGTTACAGTAATTACAGCTAATATTACACTTTGATGCTATTGGGATATGCATTCTGGCATAATTATGAGCAAATTTACTGTAACAGGGGTGAGTTTTCGTTTTATTTTCTATCTCTTTTGCTTTTAAAGCATCAACTTTTGCCTTTATAATTTCATCTCTGCTTTTAATTTTAGTATTCAAAGCCATTATTTCTCACCTACTTTTAATTCTTCAGGCTTTTGGGAAGTTTTTTTGTCATTATTAGACTGATAATACTCTTTATATAGATCTTTTCGGTAATTATTATGCTTTAATGCCAGCAGCTGATTAGTTATCTGATCAAGAAAATTATTAGAACCCTGATAACCTATATTTTGCTGTCTTGAAGCACCTACTCTATCGTGAATTGGAAATCCAACTCTAATTAGAGGAACTCCGTCTTTTTCTTCTATAAATGCGCCATCTGAGTTTCCTATCATAATATTAATGTCATATTCATTAACATAATTTCTGATTTCTTCAAAATCAGTGTCGCTAAAAATTAGATTATTTACCCTGGTTTCTGCAGTTAATTCCTTTAATTTCTTCTCAAAAATATCTAAATCAGTTCCAGTAGCCATAATAACTGGATCGATTCCATTTTCCTGACAGATAGAACTTACTGCATAAATCATTTCTGGATCACCAAAAATAGCTGCTCTACCTTCTCCATTATACTTATGAGAGTCAATCATCGTATCTATTAGTCTGCCTCTTTCTTCTTTTAAACTTTGAGGAATTTTTTTGCCGGATATTTCTGCCAGAATATTAATAAATTTATCTGTGTTTTTAAGTCCAATTGGAATCGGAAGTCTATAAGCAGGTATCTCAAATTCATTTTTAAGATATACAGCAGTCGACAAACTGCTGTCAACTAAATCTCCAAACTCAATTGTAAAGTCTGCATCCCCCATTTTTTTAATTTCGGAAACTGTAGTTCCACCTGGAGGAATTTTACTATAATCTTCTGTAAAAGGAACAGCCAAAGTTCTTGAAATATCTGGCAGCATTGTATATTCAAGATCAAATAAATCTAAAATCTTCTTAATTTCCCTAATCTCTGCTGGACTCAAGCTTGCTGCAATAACATTTACTTTAGAACTTTTGTAGCCTGAACTTTCTGCTAGCTGTTCTATAATTTTTCTTAATGTAAGATAATAACCTTCAAATTGAGAACCTCCATAACCAGGTGTTGATACAGTTATTATAGAAATATCTTTAACATCATTTTTCTTTTTAAAGTCTACTACTATTCTGTTAATATCTTCACCAATAGTTTCTGCAAGACAGGTAGTTACCACTCCTATAACTTTAGGAGAGTATAATTTAATTAGGTTTTTTAAACCTTGCCTTAAATTTTCTTCTCCTCCATAAACAGTCCCCTCCTCATCAATTGAAGAAGATGCGATATCTATTGGCTCTTCATAATGTGTTGACATATGTCTTCTCATATAAGTACTGCATCCCTGAGAACCGTGCATTAAAAGCATACTCTCTTCTATACCTTTAAAAGCAATAGCAGCTCCTATAGGCATACACATCTTACAGGGATTTACATTTAATCTTTTTAAATTACTCATCTATACCACTCCTGATTGCCTTCCAAATCGGACTGTTAATTGTCAAATCCAGTTCCTGAGCCAGATTAACAACTCCTTCAAAACCTACAAGCGGATGTTTGCGTTCATGATTATGATCAAAAAAAGCAATTCCCATTTTATAGGCCAGAGCCCTATCTTTTACTCCACCTACTAAAACATCTGCTCCTTTTTCACGCATAAAAACTTCCAATTCAGATGGATTAGCATCATCTAAAATAATAGTTCCAGAATCAGTTAACTCTTTTAACTCTTCATAGTCCGATTCCTTACCATTTTGAGTACCTACCATAACAGTTTTAATTCCTAAATCATTGAACTGTTTAACAAGAGAAATTGCCTTAAAAGCACCTCCAACATAAATTGCGGCTTTTTTCCCAGCCAGATAGTTTTTATATATTTTTAACTTTGCTTCAGTATCTGGCAATCTTCGGGCAATTAACTTTTCAACTTTATTAATAATTATCTGATCATCTAAAAATCGAGCTATCTTTCGCAGAGAATCTAGACTATCCTGAAGTCCTAAAAATGATATCTCTAAAAATGGTATTCCAAATTCTTGCTGCATCCTTTTAGCTAAATATTTCATCGAACCAGCACACTGAACTATATTTAACTCAGCAGTTGGTGCTCTGCGAATATCTTTTATACTTGAATCACCAGTAAATCTGGCTACAAGTTCTATTCCTACTTCATTTAAATAATTTTCTATTATCCAGCCTTCAGCTGCCAGATTATAATCTCCAAGCAAATTAATTTTTTTTCTATACTTTCCTTTTTCAACCTGTTCTTTAATTTTTTTATTCTTAAAATCATCTATTGCTTTTCCAGTCTGTAGAGAATTAATATATCTTAATTTTTTCTGCAAAACCCTAATTTTTTCTTTTGTATTCATACCAGTATAATCTTCACTTCTATCACTTATTTCTTTGATTTTATTTTTTCTATCTGCGGCTTTTTTATTACTATCTACTCTATTACTTTCAGCCTTAAAATCACTCATTAAATTTAATAATGCCTCACAAGCAGCTTTATATCCTTTTGATTTTGTACCAGCAAAACCTGAAGATTCGACAGGAATCACTCTAACCCCATATTTTTCTTCTGCTTTTCTAGCTACAGCTTTTAAATCATCACCTATAACTCCAACTACACAGGTTGAATATATAAAAATTACTTCTGGCTTATACTGTTCTTTCTCCATTAATTCTTCTATAACAATTTCTAGTTTCGCTTCCCCACCAAAAACAATATCTTTTTCTCTTAAGTCAGTAGAAAAACTGCTGCGAAAAAAATCAGCCCCTGAAGTTAAACTTCCTCGAATATCCCAGGTATAGCTGGCACATCCAATTGGACCATGAACAAGGTGATAAGCGTCTTTTACTGGATTTAATACAACTCTAGCTCCTGAATATACACAGGCTCTCTGACTAACTGCACCAGCCAAACTATGTTGATCACACTTAATATTTCCCTTATTATCTCCTTTGGTCATAATAAAATCTTTTCTCTCCGCAAGAGCTTCATTACTCTTTGGACTCTTCATTTTTTCACCTCCAAAATGAAAAAATAACCCATCTGTTTAAAGCAAATTATCATTACCTAACACTACTCTCTACTGATGATATTCCTAAAAAAACAGATGGGTTAAATATTTTAACTTCAATTTAATATTTTAGTTAAAAATGAAGTTATGAATTAATTTACAATGAACTCCAATAAAGACAGCTGTTAGTTAAAGTACAAACTCTGTCAATTGAATGTCAGTATCTCTATCTCTTCTATCAAGTAAAGCACCACTGATTTTTTCCAGAAGCAGCATAGCCCCTTTATAACCAACTGTTGGTAAATATGAGTGTACTGTTCTATCCAGAATAGGGAATCCAACTCTTACAAGGGGAATGTCTTCCTGTTTGGCAACTAATTTACCATAGGAGTTACCAAGCATTAAATCTACAGGATCATTTTTAATCCACTGATGAAGCTGGAATAAGTCTCCTCCTGCAGTTATATTATAATCCCAGTCTGCATCTTCCATCATTTCTTCGACTATTTTTTCAAACTTATTGTCCGGAGTACCTGTTAATACATGAGCAGGTCTCATTCCCAGACTTAAAACAAATTCAGTTAAAGAAATTACTATATCAGGGTCCCCATAAATAGCTACTTTTTTACCATGGAACTGATGATGAGTATCTGCAATAATATCAACCAGCTGTCCTCTTTCTTTCTCTATTTCTGCAGGAACCTCTTTTCCAGTTAGTTTCATCAGCTGCATTAAGAATTCGTCTGTTGCTTTAATGCCCACCGGTGATTTTAAAGTATATGGTTTTACATCATGCTTTTTTTCCAATTCAAAAGCAGGATCTGAAGAAGCAAATTCTCCCAGTGCAATAGTAGCCTGTGAATTACCTGTGTCATTTAATTCTGGAATGGTAACTCCCCCTTCTGGATACATATCATAGTTGCCATCCAAAGGTGTATCAAGTACATCACTCTGATCCGGAAATAAAATGTAGTCGATATCCATAGCTTCTAATATTCTCTTAATCTCGCGGATATCTCCGGGATCGACAAATCCAGGTATTAAATTTAATTTATTGTTTGTCTTAGCATCTTTATTCTTTTCTGAAAGCTGTTTAATCATTGCCTTAACCATATTTGAAAACCCAGAAATATGGGAACCAACATAACTTGGTGTACTGGCATGGATAATTGTCTTTCCTTCTGGAACATCATATCCATTAATGATTGATCCAATATCATCACCAATTGTTTCTGATAAACAGGTTGTATTAATCGCTACAACTTCAGGATCATAGACAGCAAATATGTTTTTTAAAGCTGTCTCAAGATTAGCCCGACCACCAAATACTGAGGCTCCTTCTGTAAATGAACTGGATGAAGCAACAACAGGTTCTCTAAAATGTTTAGTTAAGTGCATTCTGTGATAAGAACAGCATCCCTGTGAACCATGACTGTGCGGCAGAGCTCCGTGGATGCCTAAAGCTGCATACATTGCTCCAATGGGCTGACAGGTTTTTACCGGATTTATAACAAGTGAATTACGTTCTTTATATTCTTCTGGTACTAAGTCCTGCATTATTTGACACCTCCTATTGTGCCTTTTAATTCTACATTATCTTTCCAGGGTGGATTAATATAACTCCAGCTGGGATTGAGAATTCCAGCTGCAATATCTTCTGCAAACTGAAGGTGTCCTTTAAATCCTGCATAAGGACCACTGTAATCATAACTATGCAGCTGTTTTGAAAAAATACCCATTTTATGAGAAGTATATTTATCCTTAATTCCAGAACAGAAAATATCCGGTTCTAAAGCTTCGGTTAATTTAATATGTTCATGATGGTTTAAATCATCAATAACAATACTTCCGTCTTCCATTTCTTTAATCATACCTTCATAATAATCAAGAGGCATTTTCTGCTGCAATTCTTTCTTTTTAGTTTCTGAAATCCTCATTTTATACTTTTTATCATCTTTTGTAACTTCAAGTTCTGGAATATTACGATCATCTGCTGTCATTTCAATATCAGGAATTACTTCTCTTCCTTCATAATCATCACGATGACCAAATTCATATCCAGCTACAACTGTTTCAATTCCAATTCTCTTAAATACATTTTGATAATGATGAGCTCTAGAACCTCCAACAAAGAGAAAAGCTGTTTTACCTTCAAAAAGCTCCTTATATCTGTTGAGTGGTCCGTCTATTTGAGCCAGCTCTTCAGCTATTACTTTCTCTGTTCTTTCTTTTAACTCGGGATCATCAAAGTATTCAGCCATATTACGCAGAGATTTGATAGTAGCATCCACACCTAAAAAGTTAACCTTTAACCAGGGAATACCATATTTCTCTTCAAACATTTCTGCAATATAGTTAATTGAACGGTGACACTGTACCAAATTAAGATCAGCTTCGTGGGAATACTTAATCTGATCTGCTGTACCATTACCAGAAAATGAAGCTACAATATCATAACCAATTTTATCTAAAATTCTTTCTATCTCGAAAGCATCTCCCCCAATGTTATATTCACCCATCAGGTTAATTGGATATTTATGTTCAAGTTCCTTATCTTCTATACCAACTAGATCAGACATAATATTATTATTTGCAATATGATGACCTGCTGACTGGCTTACACCTTTATAACCTTCACAATTAAATGCCATGACTTTAATTCCATACTCTTCTTCTGCCTGTCTGGCTATACTATTAATATCATCACCAATCAAACCTACAGGACAGGTAGCTGTAATCATAATTGTTGAAGGATTAAAAATTTCTACTGCTTCTTTAATCGCTTCTTTTAGTTTTCTTTCTCCTCCAAAAACAACATCAGAATCCTGCATATCTGTAGAAAAAGTGTAATTAATAAAGTTTTTGCCGCCCTCAGCTGCCATTCCCTGGTGTCTTCTCATTCCCCAGGCATAATAACTACACCCAATTGGTCCATGTACAAGTTGAACTACATCTTTTAATGGTCCCAAAACAACTCCTCGACAACCGGCATAAGCACAACCCCGATTGGTAATTATTCCTGGAATAGTTCTTGTATTAGCTTTAATTTTATGCTTCCCTTTTTTCTTTTCTTTTACCAGAATGTGTTCTTTTCTATTTTTCATTGATTTAGCGGGATATGACTGTAATACTTCATCTAAAACATCTTCAATCCCCGCATTATTATTTTTCATTATCTTCACCTCTTTTCTATATTGCTGCTTTACCGCTTTCACCTGTTCTTACTCTAAAGGCATCTTCAAGCGGTAAAATAAAAATCTTACCATCTCCTGGATTTCCGGTTTCATTTACATCAATTATTGTCTCAACTACTTTTTCAGCATCTTCATCTTTTACTACAGTCATGACCAGTCTCTTTGGTATCAGACGATGACCCTCAGTAATCGATTCTGTCACTTCTTTGGATTTAATTATCTCTTCTTCTCCCTCAAGCATTTTTTCTATAAGCTCATAATTAACTTTCTTTTTACCCCTGCCAGTAACTTTTACACAGGTTAGAGAATTAAAACCCTGAACCGCCAGAGCTTTTTTTGTCTGGTTAATTTTATTCATTCTAATTACAGCCATGATCTCTTTCATATCTTTCACCTCCACAAGAATCCATATAGTTAATATATTTTTGACTTCTCTAATTTTCAATTAATATTTTTATAAGCCCTTACTGTTTGAGCTGATGGTATTTGCTTCCTCAACATCACTGACGAATATTTTACCATCTCCATAGCTGCCCTCTTTACCACTTCTAACAGTTTTCATTATTATCTTAATTACATCATCTTTATCTTCATCTTCTAAAACCATCATTAAAAGTTCTTTTGGTAGTTCATCATAATGAATATTACCAACTTTAACTCCTCGCTGTTTACCTCTTCCTGCAACATCCATTTTAGTTACCGCCGGAAAACCCGCCTCTTTTAATTCAGAAAGAACCGTTGAACTTTTTTCCGGTCTGATAATCGCCTGCAATAATTTCACTTATATCATCCCTTCTCGCTCTCTTAATCTGCTACTCGCTTACTCACTGCTAATTTAGTACTTTTTAAAATAGTTAAATTCAAATAAAGATTAACTCAGTCAGCTTCTAAAACTACACCTCTAAAATACCAAAGTCCATCATTAACTGTTCTAACTCATCCTGCTCCATTGGATCTGGAATTACAAAGAGTTCATTGTCATCAATTGCCTTTGCTAAATTCCTGTATTCCTGGGCCTGATCTGATTCCGGGTCATAGGCAATAACAACTTTTCTGTTAATCTCAGCTCTCTGCACAATATTGTCCCGGGGTACAAAGTGAATTAGCTGACTGCCAAGTTTTTTAGCAAAAGATTCCAGCAGTTCCAGCTCACCATCAACCTGACGGCTGTTGCAGATAATTCCTCCCAGTCTTACTCCCCCGGATTCAGCATATCTTTTAATACCTTTACAGATATTATTTGCTGCATAAAGTGCCATTAACTCTCCACTTGCTACTATATATATTTCCTGTGCTTTACCCTCTCTGATCGGCATTGCAAAACCACCACAGACAACATCACCCAGAACATCGTAAAATACATAGTCAAGTTCATCAGTATAGGCTCCTAAACTCTCCAGCATGTTAATTGAGGTTATAATACCACGACCAGCACAGCCTACACCAGGCTCAGGTCCCCCAGATTCTACACAGCGAATATTTTCAAAATCTTTACCGCGCTTTAAGATATCATCCAGCTCAATATCCTGTCCCTCTTCTCTTAAAGTATCCAGAACTGTCTGCTGGTCCATACCCCCCAGCAGCATTCTGGTTGAATCAGCTTTGGGATCACATCCAACCACCATGATTTCCTTTCCCATCTCTGCCAGTGACGAGGTTAAATTCTGAGTTGTAGTTGATTTTCCAATACCACCTTTTCCATAAATCGCTACCTGTCTCAATTCTTCTTTCATTTTTTTTCCTCCTAGAGTTTGATATTATATTATAGACATTCGAAATTTATTCGAATATTTATAACCTTATTGAATTATAAATTTAAATCACGGTAGAGAATGAGTTTTTTTATATTTCTGCTCATTTATGTTAGGTTTTAAATTTATTATCTAAAGTATAACATCATAATTGGTATTTTCAAGTGTATAATTGTATATAAGCTAAATATATAACATGAAGGTGTCATTTATAGCTGGATACAAAAAAACCTGGATTAGCAAAAACTGCTATCCAGGTCAGATATCTTTTAATTCATTTTCTGTTAAAGCTCTTTTTAACTCGGTAGATTTTCTTTTAATCTTTTTTAATTTCAGTTCAGCTTCTTTAAGGCTCAAATAAAGACCAAATTCTCTATACTTTGCGATCACTGCTTTTTTCCCGGAGTGTTTTCCAATTATAATTTCCCGTTTCAACCCGACTTCTGCTGGAGAAAATGCTTCATATGTAGTGGGATTTTTCAAGATACCAGCTACATGAATACCAGATTCGTGCTTAAAAATATCTTTTCCAATTACTGCTTTATTAACAGCCGGAAAATCGTTTAAATACTCTGCCATTAGCCGACTTAACTCAAAGAGTTTTTCTGTTTTATATTTGCTGTCTAGAGCTTCAATCTTTTTTAAGATCATCATAATTTCTTCTAGCGCTGTTCTCCGGTAAGGTTTTTTGCTAAAACCATTAAAACTGGCACAAATGCCTTGAGCACCAGCTTTATAAGCTGCCAGTGATGCTGCAGCTGCTGTCTGGAAGACATTACTGCAGTTTACTTCCAGTTCAAAATCAGCGGTGCTGATAATAGCCTCTATTCTTTGCTTAAATTTTAGCGGCTCAATTACAGTTTCTGCTTCCTGATAGGAAAATCTATTAACTCCCCTTGTACGGCAAAAATCAGCAAGCTCCAGGATTAAGTTCAAATTGACTGCAGAAGCGTTTTGGAACTCGACTACTATTTCCAGACCCTTTTCCTGAGCATAATAGATGCTTCTCTTTAAATCAGTCAATAATAGATCTGCCGACTTCTTATAAACTAGCCGTCTGAACTGTAAATTTTTTAATGAAACAGAAATAACTGCAGTATCTACTTCTGCCTGCCATGATTTTTGTAGATCAGAAATTAAGGGCCTGTTCCAGCTGCGAAATTTCAGCCTTTTCTTTGCTGCAATTTTCTTATTTTTTTCAGAGATACTCCCAGCTCTAAATTCTTCTGTTAAAGCTGCTGAGCCTATTTCGACTTCTTCTATTCCCATTTCTGTCATTATTTTAATTATCTCAGCTTCTGTGCTCTTAAGAGCTGCCAGGTCAAGCAGCGGCAAATTTCTAAAAGTGATATCTGTCAGTTTAGTTTTCGGCACAATAAACACCTCCCCAGTTAGAAAAAGACCCCAACCTTAAATGGCCGGGATCTTTTCTGAACTTACTGTATAGTATTTAGCAACTCAGTTTTAAATGAGTTATTAAATTACTGTACTTCAACACTTTCATTGACAATATCTCCATCTTCAATCTTCCAGATACCAATAGCTCCCATACTGTCTCCAACATCATTAAAGAGTACAGGACCGGAAGCACCCTCATAGCGAATTTTCTCTCCAGCTTCAATTAAGTCTTTAGCTTTATTCCATTCATTGATATTAACTACCATTCCGTCTTCAGCTAAGACTTCATTAATAGCATCTCTAATGGCCGGACCTTCTGTACTTCCAGCTTTTTCAATTGCCAGAGCCAGGACAAAGGTGGCATCAAAACTGGTATCAATATATGGTTTAGGTGGAATTTCGCCAAATTCTTCTTCATAAAGCTCGGTAAATAACTCTGGACCCTCTCCACCAGGCATGGAAGTTGGTGCTGTACCACGCATTCCTTCCAGATACTGTTCAACACCCTCTGTAATTTCAGGTGCTTTTAAACCATCTGTAAAGATAAATTCATCAAAAAAACCATTTTCTAAAGCCTGTCTGATAATTGTGATTCCACCATCATCAGTGTAGGCAATTAATAATAAAGCATCCGGATTGTCTTCAGCAGCTTCCATCAGTTCACTTCTATAGGAAACTTTGTTTGGTTCAAAAGCAATTGAGGCAGTTACCTCTCCACCTCTTTCTTCGAACTGCTCAACTACTGCATCATTTAAACCCTGACCATAGTCATTATTCACATAAATTACTGCCAGTGAATCATGATTTAAGTCTGCGGCCAGATTACCGGCAACTACCCCCTGTAAACTATCAGAAGGTACTGTTCTAAATACAAATCCATCGTCATCTAAATTAGTCAGTACTGGTGAGGTAGAAGCAGGAGAGATCAAAACTACCTCACCGGGAACCGTAACACTCTCAGCAACAGGGATTGTAACACCACTTGATAAAGCACCTACTATGGCATTGATCCCATTTACAGAAACTAACTTCTGGGCCCCATCAACTCCTGCCTGGGGATTTGTCTGGGTGTCAACATTAACTAACTCCAGCTCTCTTCCCCCCAGCAGACCGCCCTGTTCGTTAATAATTTTTTGAGCCAGCAGGGTACCATTACGGGTAAACTGCCCATAAGAAGCAAGTCCACCAGTAAGCGGCATTAAAGTACCAATTTTAACAGTTTCCTGAGCCAGGGCCCCGCTAACAGTCAGAGACAGAAACAACATTAACAGCATTGTAATCAAGATTTTCTTTTTAAACATTATTTTTCCTCCTCTTATTCTCTCTACTTGTTATATTTAAAAATACTCAGCTAAGAGTAAATTTCAGACTCATATTTTAATATTTTCTTTCTTTAGTGCTGTAATTTTTATAACCTGAATTAACGAAAATTTAACCATCAGCTGTTGTCGAAGCACTGCTGTATTTCTTTTCTCCAAATAAACCCTGAGGTCGATTCAGTAAAATTAATTCTAAAAATACTCCAATCAGGATTACTCTGATAGCAGCGGCCTGAGTTGTGTAAGCAGCAGGCAGCATTCCTGTTAAAAATTCAGTTCCTGTCCAGATTCCCCAGGTCAAAAAAGCACCGACAATCGAGCCAAAGTTATTAGCACTACCACCAATAATCAGCATTATCCAGACTAAAAAGGTGGCCTGCATCGGTCTAAAAGCCTCCGGTGAAATAAAGGAAGTAAAATGGGCGTAAAGGGCACCCCCAACTCCCATCATAAAAGCACCAAGGATAAAAGCCTCCATCCGGTAGCGAACTACATTTTTACCCACAGCTTTAACTACCTCTTCGTCTTCTCTAATCGCTCTCAAGATTCTACCCCAGGGAGAGTTAATCCCTTTTTCGCTGAGATAATAAAAGAGGGCGATAATTAAAACTACAATTAATAGAAAAAACAAATTATAGTTTGAACCAAAACTACCAGCCATCGGTTTTGGGATTGCTGAAATACCTCTAACACCATTACTCAACCAGGCTTCATTTTTGATTACCAGTCTGATTATTTCGGCAATACCAATTGTTGCTATTCCCAGATAGTCTTCCCGCAGTCGAATTGTTGGAATTCCTACCAGCAGTGCCACCAGAGCCGATATCAGCCCTGCAGCCAGCAGCCCGATAATAAAGGGCATTCCAAAACCACCCAGGTGATCAGGTGAGGGCCCTTTGGTCATAATTGCTGAAGTATAGGAGCCAACTGCCCAGAAACCAGCAATCCCGATATTAAAAAGCCCCGCAAAACCACGCTGCATATTCAAAGCCATAGTCATCACTGCATAAATACCAGCAAAAATCAAAAAGAAAACTAGATATGAAAAAACACCTGCAAAAGTCATCTATTTACACCTTCTTTCCCATTAAACCAGAAGGTCTAATAATTAACATTAAGATCATAATTGTAAAGGCAACTGCCGGCTTGTAGGCTGCGGAAATTATCAGAGTTGACATTTCCTGAGAAATACCAATTACCAGCCCCCCAAACATTGCCCCATAGGGACTGCCAATTCCTCCCAGAATAACCGCCGCAAATAATGGCAGCAGTAAATTCCAGCCCATTACCGGGGTCAGATGGGTATCAAAAGCAAGTAAAATACCTGCCGCTGCAGTCAGCACACCGCTCATTGCCCAGGTCCAGATAATTACTTTTTCTGTATTAATCCCAGTTATCTGAGCCAGATCAATGTTGTCTGACATTGCCCGCATGGCTTTACCCATTTTGGTTTTACTTAAAAATAAGTGAACTGCAATAACCAGGGTCAGAGCCAGAACTAAAATTATGATCTGATTTTCTTTAATTCTCAGCAGCCCTCCAGCCAGAACAATCGGCATCTGAATAGCTTTCTCATAAAATTGATTCTGCGGACCCCAGAATAATAAAACCAGATTTCTAATGATCAAAGCAGCTCCGACAGAAGAAATCATTACAATTACCGAATCTCTTTTCTTTAAATGTCTGTATAAGATAAGATTTAAAAGGATTGCTGTACCCGCAGTTAATAATGCTGCTAAAACAAAAGCCAGCCAAAATGGCAGGCCCAGCTGTACCTTAAATAAAAAAGCAAAATAAGCACCGAGTGTCATTAAATCACCATGTGCAAAATGTCCAAACTTCAAAATCCCATAAATTAATGATAATCCAATTGCACCCAGTGCTATAATTGATCCGAGTATTACTCCATTCAAAAACAACTGTAAGACCATAGACTTATCCTCCCAAAAAGAGCTGCGCTACTTCTTTATTCTCAAGTAAGCCTCGCCCACTATCTTCGTATTTTTTTTCACCAGCAGCCAGCACATAACCTCTATCTGACATTGCTAAAGCTTTTTTTGCATTTTGTTCTACCATTAAAATTGAAACTCCTGTTTTATTAATTTCTTCAACTTTTTCTAAAATTAAATCGATAAACATCGGTGCCAGTCCGGCTGTTGGTTCATCTAAGAGCAGCAGTTTGGGCTCCATTACCAGAGCTCTGCCAAAAGCCACCATCTGTCTCTGCCCACCACTTAAAGTACCTGCTTTTTTCTTTCTCTTCTCAATTAGCGGTGGAAACAGATTATAAATTAAATCAAACCTGTCGCTGAGCTTCTTTGTTGATACATAAGCACCCAGTTCCAGATTTTCTTCCACGGTTAAAGTTGGAAAAATATTGTCAGTCTGTGGTACAAAAGAAAGTCCTTTTTTTATCATCTGGTCAGTTGCTGTAGCTGTTAAATCACTGCCCAGATAATTAATTTCTCCGCCCATAATATCAACTAGAGAAAAAATAGATTTTAAAAGAGTGGACTTTCCGGAGCCGTTGGGCCCCACAATGGAAACAATCTCTCCCTGTTCAACATTTAGAGAAATACCGTGGATTATCTCTATTTCACCATAACCGGCATAAATTTCATTAATTCTCAACAATAAGACCACTCCTTAAGCCGTTTTTTCTCCCAGATAAGCTTCTAAAACCCGGGGGTTGCTCTTAACTTCAGCCGGAGTTCCTTCAACTAAATGCTTACCGTCATTCATTACAATAACTCGATCACAGATATTCATTATTAAATCCATATTATGCTCAATCAAAAGTATAGTTTTTCCTCTTTCTTTTAATTTAATAATATTTTCTGCAATTTTATTCAATAAAGTCGGATTAACACCGGCTCCTGGTTCATCCAGCATAATTAATTCTGGATCGGCCATTAATGCTCTTCCAAGTTCCAGCAGTTTCTTCTGTCCACCCGATAGGTTAACAGCCATCTCATCAGCCAGGTGAGTCATCTCCAGAAATTCTAAAGTCTCAAAAGCTTTAGCCTCAACTGACTTTTCTTCTCTACTTACTTTTGCCGAATTAAACCAGCTGTTCCAGAGGTTTTCTCCACTCTGTCCTGAAGGTACAAGCATTAGATTTTCCATAACCGTCATCTTTTTTAAAGTTTTCGGGATCTGAAAAGTTCTGGCCAGACCAAGACGCGCAATCTGGTGCGGTGCAAAATTATTTACTTTCTGCTCAGAAAAATAAACCTCCCCCTGATCAAGATCTAAAGATCCGGCAATTAAATTGAACATCGTTGTTTTGCCAGCTCCATTTGGACCAATTAAACCAGTAATCGTATTCTTTTCTACTTCAAAAGAACATTCGTCTACTGCTCTAAATCCACTAAACTCTTTTACTGCACTTTTTACCTTTAACATAAAACATCTCTCCTTTCTACTCATCTACTCAATTTGTTAGCTTTATGTTAATTTGCTTTAATACTAATCCTTTTTATGGCAGGTGTCAAGTAGCCCAGTTACAATAAAGTTTTTAATCCCATTATCCAGGGATACATTGCTTCTTATTATCCATTTTATTCTTTTTAAACAAATTATTGGTTTTGTTTAGCCAGTTTAGATTGACTTATCTATCAGCATTATTATATAATTTAAGCAATAGAAGGGTGGGTAAGAAATATGAAAATAAGCAAATTATTAGAGAAGAATTTAATTAATCTTGATCTCAATACTAGTGATAAAGAAGAAACTTTAAGAGAAATGGTTAATTTATTAAAAATAGGGGATAAAATTCAGGTCCAGAATAAATTTCTGGCAAAAATAATTGAGAGAGAAAAAGAAGGCAGCACAGGTTTTGGGAGAGAAATTGCGGTCCCCCACGGTAAAAGCGAAACAGTTAACGAATTATCCCTGGCTATTGGCAGATCAAAACCAGGAATTGAATATCACAGTCTGGATGGAAAAAAAGTAAAACTGATATTTATGGTAGCTGATTATCCAGATTATTCACCTAAATATTTAAAATTAGTTTCGACTCTTGTCAGCTGGCTGAGAGAGGATGATTTCAGGAAAAGCTTACTTGAGGCAGAAGGAAAAACAGAATTTATAGAGCTTTTTAAAGAAAAAGAAAGATCTACTGAATAACAGCAGATCTTTCACCAGAATTTAAAGATAAAATAATATCTATTCTTTTATACCCTGGGTAGCAATTCCTTTAACGAAAAACTTCTGGGCCAGTAAAAATACAATTAGAGTTGGAATTACCACCATGATAGTTCCTGCCATAATAATTCCCCAGTCCCGTTCTGAAGAACTGGCAAAAAGCATTTTTACTCCCTGCTGAGCTAGCTTTTTTTGATCATCATTAATAATAATCAGCGGCCAGAGATAGGCATTCCACATCACTAAAAAGTTAACTACAGCCAGTCCAGCAAGATTAGCTCCCGATAAAGGTAAGAGAATCTGAAATAAAAACCGAAAAGGTCCACAGCCATCTATTTGAGCAGATTCCATAATAGACTTAGGAATAGTCAAAAAGTGCTGCCGCATCAAAAAAGTTGTAGTGGCACTTGCCAGAAACGGTAAAACCAGACCTGAAAAAGAATTTCCCAGCCCCAGGCGGCTTATAAACTCAAACAGAGGAACTACCCGCACCTGCATCGGCAGCATTAAAGTAAATAAGACTGCAAAAAACAAAAACTTTTTGTATTTAAACTCAAAATGCGAAAATGCATAACCACTTAAAACTCCCAGCCCCAATTTCCCTAACATCACAACAGAAGAAGCCAGAATACTATTAACTAAAATTTTATCAAGGCTGACTAAGTTCCAGGCCTTAATATAATTATCAAAATATAATCTGTCAGGTAAAAATGATGGTGGATAAGAAAATATCTGGGCTCTGGGCTGCATACTGACACTGATGCCGAAAATAATTGGCATTAAGACAATGAAAGAAATGAAAATCAAGACTAGGTGTAGTGCTATTTTTTTATAAATACTATAGGGACCTCTATTTAAATCAAACATATTTAATCACCTTTCTCTTATTGATAATGTACATTATTTGCACCATATTTAAAATGAAAAATAGTCACTATAATTACCAGGGCTAATAGGATTACAGATTGAGCTGCTGCAATTCCCGGCCTGAAATTAATAAACATTTCTCTATATAATTTATAGATTACAATATTTGTAGAATCAGCGGGTCCACCCTGGGTCATAATATCTACAATTCCAAAGCTTTCAAATACACTGAAAATAATATTCATGATAATTAAATAAAAAGTCGTAGGAGATAATAAGGGAATTGTAATATCTTTAAATATAGTTACAGCTCCTGCCCCATCAATCTCTGCAGACTCATAAACACTATCTGGTATTGCCTGCAGGCCTGCCAGAAAAAATATTATATTAAAACCCATATTTTTCCAGACAGTTGCTATAATAATCGCCAGAAATGCAAAAAAACTATTCGTTAACCAGTTAACCTGAATATTAAAAGCAAGATCTAATAAATAATTAACCTGGCCTGCTACCGGATTCAGCAAAAAAACCCAGAGAGAACCGGCCACAGTCGGAGAAATTGCATAAGGAATAAAAAATATAACCCTGTAAAATTTTATTCCTTTTAGATTCTGGTTCAAAATAACCGCCAGCAGCAGAGAAAATATCAGCCCAATAGTAATGGTGAAAATAATAAAAAATGTAGATCTCAACAAACTATTGAGATAAGTTGGATCCTGAAATAAATTTATATAATTCTGGATTCCTACAAAAATTCTTTTGCGTCCAAATGGCGCCTGTTTAAATAAGCTTAAAAACACTGAATTAATACTGGGCCAGTATAAAAACAATAACAAAACAATAAATGTGGGGGAAAGAAGTAAATATGGAACAAGTGAATGGGATCGATAATTTAATTTTTGCAAAAAATACACCTCCAATAATAATATCCCTTCCTGATTTTCAGGAAGGGACGGCTGTCAATAATCAACTATATGAATTCTTATTCATTTAGCTGATTATATTCTTTAAGTGATTTATTTACTCTCTCTGCTGCCTCATCCATTGCCGCTTGAGGAGTCATATTTCCTTCTAATGTTTTTTCAACTGATTCTTCCACTATTTGTCTAACTTCAGGGAAAGTACCGATTAGTGCTCCCTGAGTAGAAACTGCTTTTTTACTCAGTAGTAACTGTAAAAATGCTGTTAGATAATTTGGATTTTCAGCAAAAAACTTATTATTCATTTCTCTTTCAACTGCCGCTTTGGTTACCGGGAAGTAGCCTGTGTTTTCAAACCAGTAAACCTGCTGTTCTTCTTCTGAAAGCCACTTTAAGAATTCCCAGGTAGCTTTCAATTCCTCTTCTGGATGGTCAGCAATTGTCCAGAGACTTGCACCACCAATAATCACTCCACCGCGATTAGCAGCTGCTGGTCTTGGTAAAAATCCGGTTCCCAATTCAAAACCTGCTGCCTCAGCATTTTCTGTAAATCCGGCCACTGAAGAAGTAGATTCTATTAACATTGCTGCTCTTCCGGAAGAAAATGCTTGATTTGCTCCATCCCAGCCTCGTCCTGGATTAAGCATAATTCCTTCATCAACCATTTCTTTCCACAGTTTAACAAAACGAACTGCTGCTTCTTCGTTTAGATTAGACGCGGTTGCTCTAGCACTACGCCCATTATCATTGTTAACCAGAGTTGCATCCTGGTTTGCAACCATCTGTTCTACAAACCAGCCAACAATTCCCAGGGTGAATCCATAGCGTTCAACTGTACCATCGTCATTTTTAATTGTTAATTTTCGTGCATACTCTTTTAGTTCTGCAAAAGTCTGAGGAGGTCTATTAGGATCTAAGCCCGCTTCTTCAAAAGCATCTCTATCATAATATAAAATTGGTGTAGATGAGTTAAAAGGCATAGAATTCAATTTGCCGTCAATTGTGTAGTAATTTGAAACCGGAACTAAAAATTTGTCCCAGTCAAAACTATTATCTCCCGCTACCTCTTTGCCCAGATCCTCTATTGGCATAATTATGCCGCTGTCCAGCATCATTTGTGTTCCAATTTCGTAAATCTGAATAATATGTGGTGCAGTTCCGGTCTGAACTGCTGACTGAGTTTTAGTCAAAGTATCATTATAAGAACCTGTATATTGAGCTTTAACTTCAACTTGATCATGGCTACTATTAAACTCTTCGACTAATGTGTTTACTACTTCGAGATTATGTCCTCCCATTGCATGCCAAAAATCAATTGTAACTTCTTCTGCCGCTGCCGAAAAACTCACAATAAAACAGAGACTTACCAGAACTAACAAAACAGTTTTTTTCATAAATATTTTTCACTCCCTTTTGATTTGATGAAAATAGAAATCTACTAAAATGATTTTCTCTATCTGTAATATTAGCACTGCAAAGTTAAATCTAGATTTCTAAAAGGTTAAGTTTAGGTAAATTAAAAAATATCCCTGTATACTATTATAATAGGTCTTAAAACTATTCACATTTACTCTTTATTGAACTATAATAAATATATAGAAATATTCAGAATATTAATTTAGGAGGGGTTGAAATGAAAAAAGTTGAAGCTTTTATCCGATCTGATAAGTTAAATGAACTGGTCACAAAATTAAATTCTATGGGCCTGAAGGAATTAAATATTCTGGAAGCGAAGAACTTTAATCAAGATTTAATTGATTTAGCAGATAGTGATTTAAAAATAAAATTTACCCCGATGATGAGGATAGAATTCGTTATTAATTATACCGAAGTTGATAAATACGTAGAAGCAATTAAAAACACGGTTCAGACTGGTGAGAGTGGTGACGGTAAGATTTATGTCAGTGATATAGAAAACTCCGTTAAAATAAGCACTGGGGAAGAAGGACTAAAAGCTATAGCTTAAAATTAGCAATCGAGTAGGAGGGAAATAATTAATTTATTCCCCGTCCTCTCACACCACCACAGCATATCGTTCGGTACTGGGCGGTTCATTAAGAATTAATTACTTATGCATATCTTTCCGTAAAACTAAAGTATCCCAGTTTCTTTAACAACTGGTTGGTAAAGGTTCTTGCAAGTATTTGGCTATTGGATATTCTCCAGTAGACTTTTCTTGTGTTGGCATATTCCCACGCTTTGGGCTTTTTAATACCTAATTTCCTGAGCATCCTAAAGCGGGTTTTGACCTTTTTCCACCGTTTCCAGTAGCACATTCTTATTCGTCGTCTGGTCCACTGGTCTAAGTCTCTCATCTTGCTTTTCATATCAGCTATTTTATAATAGCTGACCCAGCCCGTGATTGTCTGTTTTAGTTTCTTAAAACGATATTTCATCGTCCAGGGCTTGCTTCTTGATGTGAGTTCTTTTATCTTTGCTTTAATTTTCTTGATTGATTTCGGGTGGACTCTAACCCTCACTTCATCTTTTGTCCGATAAAATGAAAACCCCAGAAATTTTCTTCTCCAGGGTCTGCCGACTGCACTTTTTGTTGTATTAACTTTAAGTTTCAGTTTCTTTTCAATAAATGCAGTTAGACTTTTCATAACTCTTTCGGCTGCCTTTCTACTTCTGACATAGATCTGGTTGTCATCAGCATAGCGACAGAATTTATGATTGCGTTTTTCCAGCTCTTTATCCAGTTCGTCCAGCATAATGTTACTAAGTAGTGGACTTAAAAACCCGCCCTGCGGGCATCCTTCGTCTGTTTTCTTAATTAAATCATCAATCATTACTCCTGAGTTAAGATAAGCTTGTTATGAGACAAGAAATATTTCAGTAACCAGGACATGTTTTTCACCAGTAAATATTTAAAAGAACAGGGTATTCTCATACCCTGAAATTAATTA
>NZ_QAXS01000014.1 GCF_003053565.1 Halanaerobium saccharolyticum
CAAATAATTAATTCAACGGAGCCAGGCAGATGCCTTTTTTTATTTAGATATTTTTAGATTTACATTTTTTTCTTCACAACATTAATTATACAACCAAAAATATTAACGGTGCTTTTTTAAATTAATATTTAATAAGGAGTTATTACTAATCTAAACTTTTCCAAAAATGTAATAATCGAACTTTAGGAAAACAATTTCCATAACGAGAATAAAAAAAGCAATAACTTTTATTCACTATCTATATTATAAATAATCGTCTGTTAATTGTCAAACAATTTTTAAATATTTTTTTAAAAAAACCAATTCAATCTCCACAGATTAAAACTGTGAAGACTGATATAACAGGCTTTATCTAGCCTATATTTTTTACTGAATTTCTTTCAATTAATTTTAATTCTATATTTGAAAAGTCAGAATTTTTCTTCTCCTTTAGATTTTCCAGTAAATACTTTCCAATATTTGTGCCCAGCTGATGGATGGGTAGGGAAACCGTTGTAAGTGGTGGATAAGAGTATTTTGCTTCCGGTAGATCATC
Source organism: Halanaerobium saccharolyticum (assembly GCF_003053565.1). Lineage (GTDB taxonomy): Bacteria > Bacillota > Halanaerobiia > Halanaerobiales > Halanaerobiaceae > Halanaerobium > Halanaerobium saccharolyticum_B. The sequence continues at coordinate 536 of NZ_QAXS01000014.1, forward strand.
AATTCCAACCACTGAAATATCATCTGGAACCTTAATCCCCTGATTATTTAATTCCCAGATTAAACCTAAAGCCGTAGCATCATTGGCAGCAAATACAGCAGTAAACTGATCTATTTTATCTATTAATTCAAGCGCAGCTTTCCGACCACCCTCAAAACTAAAATCTCCGGCAAAAATAAGTTCATCTGGCAGCTCAAGCCCATTTTCTTTTAGCTTATCTTTTAAACCTTCTCTTCTTAAGAAACTTGTATAAAGTTTTTCCGGGCCATCAACAAATGCAATCTCCCGATGCCCATTTTCCAGTAAATATTCAGTAATAGTCTCGGCTGCTTTTTTGTTGCCCAGATTTATATTATTAATTTCAAAGGGGTGAGGTGTAATTCCTAACAAAATAGTTCCCTGAGCTTTTAGCTGCTCAATCAGGGTATACATCTGCTGTTCATATTCTTTATCCATTAAAGCTCCCCCGGCTAAGACTATGGCGTCAGCTCGATTTGCTTTTAACATCTTTACAGCATGAACTTCTTTTTCCACACTGCGGCTGGTATTATAAATATTAACAATATATTCATGCCCGGAGATAAATTCTTCTATCCCCTTTACCATCTCGGCAAAATAGGAGTCACAGATATCATGGACAATAACTCCAATGATATTTGACTTATCACTTTTTAAACCCTGGGCAATTCTATTTGGTGAAAAATTTAACTTCTCAATAGCTGCCTTTACTTTGTCTTCTGTATCTTTGCTGACAGGATGATCACTATTATTAATTACTCGTGAGACCGTAGTTGGTGAACATTCTGCCAGTTTCGCTACATCTTTAATAGTTACTTCTTTATTTGCCATGATAAACTCCTTCCAAATTCTATCAGTTGTCAGAATAATTTTATCATAGTTTAATTTAGCTTTCAATAAATATGGAAAACGTTTTTCTTTTTTCAAAAAAGAAAGGGCAGTTTTTAGTTTTTAACTGCCCTTTTTAGAATAAATCTATTTTTATTTGTTTTCTAACCTAATAACTGTTCCAGTCAGAGCTTTCAGCTCAATCTGGTCGTTATTTATCCTGACACCGACTGGATTTTCTATCTTTTCTAACCTGGCCTGCTTCTGGTCCACAAGAATTTCAGCCTCACTTAAATTTAGGGGTATTGAAAATTCTCGTTTTACCTGATCTGCATTAACAATTACATAGTAGTTATCTTTTTCTCCTTTCAGCTGGTAGGCAGCTGCCAGATCCTGATCTTCAATTTCTTCTGCAGAAAGGGCCTGAACCTTTGCTTCGATTGATTCCATTTCTCCCAGCCTAAAAACTTCGTCTGACTGACGGAGTTTAATTAAACCTCTGGTATAATCAATAGTCTGCTGGTGCAGCTTGCTCTCATTTATTTTATCCCACTCAATCATATTAACTGCATCTGTGGAGTCATAACTGTCATCAATAAAATATGGATATTTAAATTCTTTCCCCTTTTGGTTAACGCCAACAAAGGAAGAAGGTGGTGCTTCTTCTGTCTCAGTTCTAAACTGCTTTGTTCTGCCATATTCCTGACCGGCATGCAGAAAAATTCTGCCCTGAGAAGTTAAAACCATCAGATTTGCCAGCCGCAAACGCTGCTGAATTTCTGCTTCTTCACTGTCAGGATCACTTTCAGTGGCAATGGCAATTACATCATGAACAGTCATATTATCATGAGATTCAATATAGGTAACCACATCTCCCGGATCATCAGCTTTAAAGTTGAGGGGCTGGGCCTTAATATTACTGATAATTCGATCTGTACTAACCTCACCACCAGTCACAAAACGGGGTTCTGCCTCTGCTCCAAAGCCTGACTTGATCATATTTCTGTAATCATCAGAAAAACTGGCTACTGAATCTGTATGCTGCATCCAGTCCTGATCAGCAGGCTGCACATTTGGATAAAGGTCATCTCCCTCATAGGTTCTCCAGCCTTCACCAATCATTAAGATATTTGGATTTATTTCTTTTGCCTTCTGATAGGACAGCTCAATACTTTCTGCATCGTGATCTCCCATCATATCAAAGCGGAAACCATCCACTTTAAATTCATCCACCCAGTAAGAAATTGAATCCAGCATCAGCTTTCTAGTCATCTGATGAGTAGTTGCCAGTCTGCCGCCGCCAAAACTGGTTTTGGCTGAACCATCGAGCTTCATAAAATGATAGTAGTCAGGCTGCAGATCTTCAAATAAATGTACTCTCGCTGTGTGGTTAAATACTACATCCAGAATTACTCCCATATCTCTTTTGTGAATTTCTGCAATTAGTTCTTTAAATTCTTTAATTCTCCGGGCCGGGTCTTCCGGCTTTTCTGAGTACATTCCACTCAGAGAAAAGTAACTGTGGGGATCATAACCCCAGTTGTAGTTATTATTGGCCGAAGAATATTCTAAAAGCCGCTCATCATTTGCAGTTTCATCGCCAAAATAATAGCTCATTACAGGCAGCAGTTGAATGTGAGTTACACCCAGGTCTTCAATATAGTCCAACTTTTCTTTAAAAGCTGCAAAAGTTCCAAACTGTGCCTCAAGCTCATCGGCAATCTCAGGATCAGAGGTTAAATCTCTGACATGAACTTCGTAAATTACTGCATCTTCTCTTTTGGCAAAATTATCGATCTCAGGAAACTCCAGTTCCGGACCAATATCTGCTGGATCGACAATTGCAGCTTTTCCGGCCTTATATTCCGGGCCTTTATCTTCAGGGTGATATTTCCAGGCTGCCATAGAAGGTGCATAGGGATCTAAAGCAATATTAGTTTCTCCATCATGCTCAATTAAATAGTGATAATAGTATCCTTCCAGATTTTCAAGCCCTGTATTCTCTTTCGTCAAAGTTAGTTCCCAGACTCCATTTTCAGTTTTAGACATTTCTAAATTATCTTTTACTACCTGATACTGGTCATTTTTATCATATAATCTAAGCTTTACACTCTCAGCTTCTGGTGACCAGAGCTTTAAGACTGCAGTTCCATCTTCTTTTAATTCAGGTCCTAAATCACCCTCATAACTGTATTTTTCGTCGATAAGGCGCCAGCTTCTAATTACATCATAATTATTTTCCCCAATTGTTATCTCATAGGGTGCATCTTCTAAATGAAAGGCTCCATAAACTTCTACCTTATTTTGATCAATAATTTTTATCCGATCAATTTTAGGCTGGAGCTTCCATTTGTTCTTTACAGTTATCAGTTCCTCCAGTTCTTCTGCTGTCAGTCCATCTGTGGTAGAAAATCGCAGATCAATTTTTGAATCTAATAACCTCGCAGTTATTAAGCTTGATTCGGAACTGTAATAAGGATTTTTATAAACTTTTTCTAAATCCTGATGAATAAATAGCTGTCTAGCTTCTAAGTTTGAAATATTCATATCTGCTGTCTGCTCTCCTGTTTCGGTATTTACTGCTAAAAAGTTAATCTGTTCTGCATCTTCTTTAATCTTAATATCTAAATAAGCTCCATAATCAGAAATCTGATCTTCGGGAAAAGGTGCGGCAGCAGTGGGCCACTCGCCCTGATCTTCTGAAATCTGAGCAACATCTCCCCACTTAAGTTTTCACCCTGAGTATTGTTGATTAAAAAACCAACTTCTTCAGGATTCTCAGTAAGTTCAACATCTAGATAAGGCCCATAGTCATTCTGAGGCGCTTCTTCGATGTTTTCTGCACCCTCCGGCCAGGCCCCTTTAGCTTCCGACCACTCCGCTACATCCTGCCAGAACCAGAGACCTAAATCCCCTAATTTTGAAATATTAAAATAAAAAAAGCTACTCCCCCTTTTTGAGAAAAGTAACTTAAGTTATATTAATTATAAAGTTATAGTTTAAATTGTATTAAAAGAATAGATTAGATAAATTAAAACAAAGCTGGACTAATAATCCATTTAGATAAGTAGTATTGTGCAGAGAAATTTCCACTTGTATTAGTTATTGAATTATAAAAACAGCTTCCGAATAATTGGAAATTTTTAGTGTTCAAACGTTTGCACAAATACTAATATTAAATAAATATTAACATTTTCAATTAATAAAGTCAAAATTATCTAGAAAATTTACATTATCCTTTGACAAATCAAGCTAAATATATTAAAATAGATGATGGTGTTAGTTGTCTGACGTCTAACGAAACTATGAAATTTTATATAAAGGAGAATCAATTATGAATCAAGCATTTTTAGCAGCGATTTCGGGTTTAATTGTAGGAGGTCTTTTTTCTTTTCTAAAATTACCTATTCCTGCTCCACCAACTCTATCCGGAGTAATGGGAATTGTAGGGATCTATGTTGGCTTTATGATCACAAAAACAATATTTTAATCAGAAAAAAGGCCCTCTTCGCTTAAGAAGAAGGCCTTTACTTTATTTGTTTTAATTTATTTAGAATCTCATACCTACAGAAACTGTAAATTTAGAATAATCTGCATCACTAGTTTCACCATCGGCATATTCAATTTCTCCACTATTATTAGTGTATAGGATATCTGCTGTATACTGATCTGTTACATACATACCAGCACCTAAAGCATAATACAAACCACCACTACTGTCCTCAACCTCAGGATATTCAAGTCTAAAAGAAGCAAATCCCAGATGACCGATAAAATAAAGAGGGCCATTGTCCATAGTATACTCGGCCAGTCCATAAATTGGAGTGAAGCCAAAGTTACCATCATAATTTTCAAAATCTCTATCCAGCTGTAGTGTTATTCCAGCTCCAAGGTCAAATCCATTGCGATAAGGCATAATATATTCACCAGTTACACTATATCCCATTTCAGTATCATATGATTCTTCGTCAACATCCATTTCCGAAGCAAAATCAATTCCAAGCTTAACTGACCAGCTGCTCTGTGCCTGTGCAAAAACATTGAAAGAGAATAAAAACATTACCATTACAAGTAAAACCACCATAGTTTTTTTCATTAAAAAATCCCCCTTCTTAATTTATAATCTGTTTTCTATTTAATATATTCAATACCTGTAGAGATTTTCCTTCTTTATTTGGGCGAAAAAGTTAATTTATTTTCAATTTTTGTAATTTTAGCAAAGATATTGTCGAAAATCTTTATTTTTAAAATTTATTGAAGTTAAAAAAAGGGTTTTGAGCCTTTTTTGTGTAATAGATAATAGATAGTAAATTATATTTTTAAGAAAGCAGGCTGATCAATGATGCAGAATTCAATAGTCGCCAGACAGCCAATTTTAAATAGAAAAAAAGAAACAGTGGCCTATGAGCTGCTTTTTAGGTCTCTAAGCAAAGATGAATTTGACGGCAGCCAGGCCACAGCTGAAGTCTTAACCAGCAGCCTCGATTTAATTGGACTTGATAACTTAACCCGGGGCAAACAGGCTTTTATTAATTTCACAGCAGAGCTGATTAAATCAGAAATTGCTGAACTGCTGCCCCAGCAAAAAATTGGAATTGAAATTTTAGAAGATGTAAGTGTTGACCACGAAATTATTAAATGTTCAAAAAACATAAAAGCCGCAGGTCATATTCTACTCTTAGATGATTTTGTCTATCAAAAAGAATTGATACCGCTGATTGAAATTGCAGATATAATAAAAATTGATTTTCTGCAGACCACAGGTAGAGAAAGAAAATATATTATGGAGTTAATTAAAAAGAAACACAATCCTGAGGCAAAATTTCTGGCAGAAAAAATTGAAAATTATGAGGAATTTAAAACTGCCTATGAGATGGGTTATGATTATTTTCAGGGCTACTTTTTTACCAGACCGGACACTATCTCAACCCGCAAAATACCTTCCTATAAATTTAATTATCTGGAAGTAATTAATGAGCTGAATTCTCTCGAACCTGACTTTAAAAAGCTTTCAAAGATTATTAAAAATGACCTTTCTATGTCCTACAGTCTTTTAAGAACGATTAATGCAGCAATCTATGGCTATCAGGTCTCTTCAATTCAGCAGGCTGCTGCTTTACTGGGGATTAATAAATTAAAAAAATGGGCTCTACTATATTTTATTAAAGGCTTAAGTGAAGATAAACCGGGTGCATTATTTACCAATACTTTAATCAGAGCTAAGATGGCAGAGCTGCTTGCTAAAAATATTAATCAGGCTGATAAATCTTCTGAATATTATACTGTCGGAATGCTTTCCATGCTTGATGCTTATCTAGACCGGCCACTGGAAAATATAGTTAAGGAATTATCTTTAACAGATGAGGTTAAAAAGGCAGTGCTGAATCTGGATGGAAAAATGGGAGAAATTCTGAAATTAATTATTCTTTATGAACAGGCCAGATGGAGCGAATTAGAAAAAATTGAAATAAAATATCACCTGGATAACGAATTATTAGCTGGCGTCTATCAGGAAGCAATTGACAGTGCTTCTGAAACAGTTGAAAAGATAATTAGATAAATTAATCCCCGCCAATTTTTAAACTGACGGGGATTTTTTAGTTCTGCAGATATTTAGATAGTTTTTAAAACTAAATAATTATTTTCAGCAGATAGTATTATTTGCTGATCCTTAAACATCAAACTTTTCTATTAAAGTTTCTAAATGAGCAGCTCTGGCTGCAAGTTCATCAGCAATTGAAGCAACTTCCTCAACTGAAGCAGTCTGTTCTTCACTGGCTGCTGCCACCTCTTCTGCAGAAGCAGAGGTTTCTTCGGAAATTCCAGCAATATTCTGAGCGTTCTCTGAAATCTCTTTGCTGAACTTATTGGTATCCTCTACAATATCAGCAGATTTCTGCATTCCCTGATTAATCTTAGCGAGGGTTTCTCTGATATCTTTAAAGGTTGCATTAGCAGAATCCACAAGTTCTTCTCCATTAAGTATTTCTTTTTCACTTGTTTTCATTTCTTTACCAACCGAATCAGTTGTTCTGGTAACTTCATCAATTAATTTTTTGATCTTATCAGCAGAACTTGATGATTCTTCTGCCAGTTCTCTAATTTCATCTGCAACTACCGAAAATCCGCGGCCTGCTTCTCCTGCTCTCGCGGCTTCAATGGCAGCATTTAAAGCCAGCAGATTGGTCTGATCAGAAATATTATTAATTATATCAATTATACTTCCAATTTCCTGAGAGATAGATTCTAAATCAGAAATATCAGCTGCAACTTCGCGCATGGCACTGACTATTTCTCTCATCTGAGAACTTAACTGCTCCATTTTTTCAGATCCGGCTTCAGTTACCTGATTCATGTTTTCTGTTAACTCTTCCACTTCATCATTGGTTGCTTCTAGCTCATCAATTCCTTCGGAAAGCTGCTGAATATTAAATGAGACATCTTCTACACTTTTAGCCTGTTCATCAGCTCCGGTTGCTACCTCCTGAATTGAAACTGCAACCTGTTCGGAAGTACTTCCCACTTCTCTAGAACTTTCCTCAAGATGATTTGATGTTTCCGTTACCTGATCTGAAGTTTCCTTTATATTCTGGACCAGATTTTTGAGATCTTTAACCATCTGATTAAAAATATTACCAAGATGGCCCAGCTCATCTTTACGGTTAATTTCAAGCTCCACATCCAGATTACCTTTTGAGACTTTCTGCATCTGATCACCATAGTGAACAATAGGACGCACAACATTTTTAGTTACATAAAAGATAATCACAATAATCAGGGCCAATAATACAATTATAGAAAGAGTAATTATCTGTCTTAAAACCTCTCTGTTGGCACTATAGGCCTCTGCCACTGGAATCTGAGCAAAAATGGCACCATCAATTTCTTCTATCGGCATGTAGGAGGCGAGTCTCTCTTCTCCTTCAAATTCATATTCGATAAAACCCGATTCTCCAGCAATAGCCCGGGAAGTATCAAAAAGCTGACTGGCATCAAATCTATCCTCAACCATTTGAGAATCCGGATGGGCTAAGACCTTAGAACTCGAGTCAATCAGAAAAGTATAACCTGTTTCTCCAACTTTTGTTGTACTGACAAGTTCACTGATCCCTGCCAGAGAAATATCTCCTGCCAGAACTCCTACCAGATTACCATTTTGATCCAGTACCCTTCTGGCTACAGAAATAACTAAGCTTCCACTTCCTGCATCCACATATGTCTCTGTCCAGACCGCCTGATCGGTGTTTTCAGCATTTTGAAACCACGGTCTTTCTCGGGGATCAAAATCTGAAGGCAAATTCTGATCGGGAACAATAATCATTTCTCCCTCAGCACTACCTAAATATAGATTTAAAAACTGATCATAATTATCTGAAACTGAATTCAGTAAATTTCTAATTCCTTCTTCATCTTTTTCTATTACTACTGGCTGATCAGCAAGCAGAGTTACTAAATCTTTACTTTCAACCAGAAATGAATCAATCTCTGACTGCATTTCAGCAGCAATCCCATTATTTCTTTCTCTGGCCAGTCCTGTTATTTCATCTGTTACAGTATTATTAATTAAATACCCCAGTCCTCCCATACCTAAAATTATTACAAGAGAAATTATTGCAATAATTTTTGTGCTGAGACTCTGACTGAGGTTAATCTTTTTCATAAAAGATAAAAACCCCTTCTTATTTTCCAAGTTAACCACTCCCTGTTATCTTTAAGTATTATAACTCCTTATTTGTGATAAAATTATCTATTTCGACAAAATTTTCAAGTATGTTTATATTTTATTAAATTATGATGTTAAAAGCAAATTTTTTGAAATAAAAGTAATTATCAATAAATTGAAAAGAAAGAGTCAGGATGCAAATTTTCACTTAAAAAGATAAATCCCCTTAAGTGAGAGCTGCAGTTAAAGCAAACTCTATTAAGGGGACTTTATAAATTATATATTTTAAATTATATCAAAATGAAACTCTGTAACTGTATGATATTTTTCTCCCGGTTTTAATACAGTTGAAGGGAAATTATCATGATTTGGCGAATCAGGATAGTGCTGAGTTTCTAAACAGAGAGCTCCTCTTTTAGGATATTCCTTATTTTCTTTTCCGGGTCCATTGGTATCAATTCCATTACCACTGTAGAACTGAACTCCAGGTTCTGTTGTCCAGACCTCCATTTGTCTGCCGGAGTGAGTTTCGATCACTCTGGCTGCCAGCTCCAGCTCATCTTCTTTTTCATTATTTAAGACCCAGTTATGGTCATAACCACCTGTAAACTCTAACTGCTCAAAATCAGCATCAATTTCTTTACCCAGTTCTCCAATAGCAGTAAAATCAAAGGGAGTATCGTGGACTTCTTTAATTTCACCCGTTGGAATCATCCCCTCATTTACCGGATTAAAATGATCCGCATTGATATATAAGAGGTGGTCTTCTACAGTCCCTTCTCCATGACCCTTTAAATTAAAATAGCTGTGCTGAGTTAAATTAACAACGGTTTTTTGATCAGTTTCTGCCCGGTAGTCAACTCTTAATTTATTATCTTCAGTTAGAGTGTAATAAACAACTGCCTTTAAATTTCCAGGAAAGCCGCCTTCCCCATCTTCACTTAAGTGGGCTAATTTTAAAGACTTTTCGCCATTGATAATTGCTGTCTCGGCTGTCCAGAGTTGAGCGTTAAATCCTTTTTTCCCTCCGTGCAGACAGCAGGGATGTCCGGCAGGTTTTTCATTGATCTCCAGCTGATATGTATTTCCATCAAGTTCAAATTTTCCCTCAGCAATTCGGTTTCCATAACGTCCAATGAGAGCTCCAAAATAATTGGGGTCATTAAAATACTGTTCAAGCTTATCATAACCAAGAACAATATCATCAAGCTGACCATCACGGTTTGGCACAAATAACCTGACAATTATCCCACCAAAATTTGTTATTTCAACTTTCATCCCGTTTTCATTTTCTAAAGTATATAAATCTGCTGTTCTTCCATCTTCTAATTTTCCAAATTCTTTTTTTGAAATATTAATTTCACTCATAAAGATACCTCCGTCTTAAAATATTAAACTCCTTATTTTTTAAAATAACTCCTTATAACTATATTAGTGTTAAAAGTCAAAAATCCTGCCAGAAACTAAAACTGGCAGGAAATTAATTAACAAATATTAATATTCAAACTCAACATTTTTTCCCTTAACAGTAATTTGAGACTTAAGAGTTTCTTTACCTGTAAGCTGCTGACTGTAGCTGTCAGGCTGGCTGCCGCCAAGATAAACTTCAAACTCTCCCGTTTCTAATACCGCTTTTCCATCTTCATTGATTAAAGCAAAATCACGTGGTTTAAGTTTGAATTCAACTGTTTTGGCTTCATTAGGTGTTAATTCGACTCTTTCAACACCTCTAAGCTCATATTTAGGAACCGAAACACTGCTTTCTAAGTCTTTTAAATATAACTGAACTACTTCAGTTCCCTTAACCTTACCAGTATTTTTAATTTTGGCAGTAAGCGTAATTTCTGCTTCCTCATCTGCAGCAAAAGAGTCTGCAGATAATTTAAGTTCACTGTATTCAAAATCAGTATAGCTCAAACCAAAACCAAATGGGTATAACGGATCGGATTCCATAAATCTATAAGTTCTATTCTGCATCGAATAATCTCTAAAGTCTGGCAGCTGATCCATTGATCTAACAAAAGTAACCGGTAATTTAGCAGATGGATTGTAATCGCCAAATAAAATATCGGCAACAGCATTGCCACCTTCTTCACCTGGATACCAGGCTTCTAAAACTGCTTCTGCTTTTTGGTCAACAGAATTCAATTCAACCGGACTACCATTAGTAATCACTGCAATAATTGGTTTACCTGTTTCAGCAACCGCCGCCAGCAGTTCTTCCTGCATACCAGGTAGGGCAATATCGATTTTATCACCACCACCATCTGAGTTGGCAACTGCACCTTCTTCTCCTTCCAATTCAGGAGAAATACCCAAACACATAATTACTACGTCAGATTTTTCCGCAATAGAAACTGCTTCTGCAAAACCTGCATCAGGCTGATTTCCCCAGTAAGAAGGCTCAGTCGTTCTTAAATCACAGCCTTCTGCATAAAAAACACGGGTCTGATCATCGACAGCATTGTGAATTCCATCAACTAAGGTGACATATTTAGAAGCTTTACCACTGTAGTTTCCAATCAGTACCGGCTGGCTGTCAGCATTGGGACCAATAACTGCTACAGAATCGAGTTCTTCTTTATTTAGCGGCAGAATATCATTCTGGTTTTTAAGCATTACAATTGACTGTCTTGCTGTCTCCCGGGCCAGCTCTCTATTTTCTGGACTATCATTAACTTCAAAAGGAATTTTATTAAAAGGAACCTCTCCTTTTGGATCAAACATTCCTAATTTAAATCTAGTTTTCATCAGTCTTTTAACTGACTTATCAATAGTTTCTTCAGTCAGCAGTCCCTTTTCTACAGCAATTTTCATACTCTCATAAACCCGGCCACAATTTAAGTCACAGCCCTTATTGACTGCCATTGCTGCAGCTGCTTCGGGACTGTCCTGGACTTCATGCCTTAAATAAATATCCTCTATTGCACCACAGTCTGATACATAGTGACCGTCAAAGTTCCATTCTCCGCGCAGGATATTTTCCATTAATTCTTCACTGGCACAGGCTGGCTCACCATTAACTCTGTTGTAAGCGCCCATTACTGCCTCAACTTTTCCTTCTTTAACTGCATCCCTAAAGGCGGGGAGATATGTTTCGCGCAGATCTTTTTTATTAACTACCGCATCAAAATGATGACGCTCACTTTCCGGTCCACTGTGAACTGCAAAGTGTTTGGCACAGGCAGCAGCTTTTAAGTATTTAGGATGATCTCCCTGCAGACCTTTAATAAAAGCAACACCCAGACGACCGGTTAAATAAGGATCTTCTCCATAAGTTTCCTGCCCTCTGCCCCAGCGTGGATCTCTAAAAATATTGATGTTGGGAGTCCAGAAAGTTAAACCCTTATAAATTCCGTAGTCGCTCTTTTTCTGAGCCTGATTGTATTTTGCTCTGGCTTCATCAGCAATAGTATCTGCTACATCATGCAGCAGTTCTTCATTAAAAGAAGCTGCCATTCCTATTGCCTGGGGAAAAACAGTTGCTGTTCCTGCTCTGGCTACTCCGTGCAGGCATTCATTCCACCAGTTATATTTTTTAATATCCAGTCTTTCAACTGCCGCTGCATCGTAAATCATCTGCGACATTTTTTCTTCTAAAGTCATCCTTGAGACTAAGTCCTCCACCCTTGCTTCTAAAGGCAGGGAAGGATCTTTATATTTCATTTCTTCAGTCATGGTAAAATTCCTTTCTTATAATATAATAAGTAATATCAAAAATTATAATTTAGTAATTTGTTGATAATTATACTTTTTATTCTCAGATTTTTATTAATTACATTAAATTAATTAGCCTTAATATATTGCCCGATCAAATTGATCATCAATCCCGGAGATCCTGTGGAAATAAGTATTTACCTGATCGCGCCATTCAACTGCATTATCAAGCTGCATTTCTAATCTGTTTTTTACATTTTTATAAATAGTCTGATCCACTTTTCCTTCAAGTTTTTCCCAGTGGCCCTGCAGTTCTTTAACTGCTGCTACACCTCTAAAGTGGCTGTCATAGATATGCTGAATTACAGTTTTCCCGGAATCCAGCTCATGGGTATAGGGCACATGGTGGAAGAACAGCAGTAATTCATCCGGACAGCTTTCTATTGTCTCATATTTTTCTGCATTTTCTTTAAAGTACTGCCCTGCATAACCGGTTCCAGTTGCCAGACTGCGGTCAACACCGATCCCCTCATGGTCAGCTCGATGATAGGTTCCCCAGCGAGAATATTCATAACCATTAACATTTACTCCATAGTGGTGGCCGGGATTTACCATCCAGCCAATACCCAGGGGAGATGTATAATCTTCGTAAATTGTCCAGGAGTATAATAACATTCTGAGCAGGCTCTCCATCACTTCCTGATCCAGACCAAAGGTAATTTTAATCCACTCTTCTGTGATTTCAACCGCAGATAAATCTGGGTTCCAGGCCAGACGACCGTAACCATAAAGATTAGCCTGTGCTAAATGATGTCCGGTCCAGTTCTGGTCATTACCCACATTAACTACAGCTGCAAAGCCAGTATTAGTTTGATCATATAATGAACCGTCAACTATTCTCTTAACCGGTGTATCTTCTCCTTCAGCATAAGTATCAAAATCAGTAATCTTTTTCCACTGCGGAATTAAATAACACAGGTCTTTCTGCTGACCTGTATATTCCTGAGTCACCTGCAGTTCAAGCACCTGATTGGTCTTCGGCATTGCTCCAAATAAAGGGGTAACAGGTTCTCTTACCTGAAAGTCCATTGGTCCATTTTTAATCTGTAAAAGTACATTTTCTTTAAATTCACCATCTAAATCTTTAAAATTATCATAGGCTGCCCGAGCCCGATCGGTTTCTTTGTCCCGCCAGTCCTGCTGACAGTTGTAAACAAAGCAGCGCCAGATTAGTAAGCCTCCGTAAGGCTCAAGTGCTTCTGCCAGCATATTAGCTCCATCAGCATGGCTGCGGCCGTAAGTAAAGGGACCCGGTCTACCTTCAGAATCTGCCTTAACTACAAAACCACCAAAGTCAGGAATCTGTTTATATATTTCAGCAGCCTTTTCCTTCCACCAGAGCCTAACCTTCTCATCCAGTGGGTCAGCAGTATCAATGCTGCTCAGCTGCATTGGAGAAGCATAGTTGGCACTTAAATAGGTAGTAATTCCATAATCTCTTAAAATATCAGCAATAGTAATTACCATCTCTATTTTATCATCAATAAGTCTGGTTTCCTCATAAGATACATTAACATTATTAATTGAAAGGGCGTTTATTCCAATCGAAGCCAGCATTCGAGCATAGTCTTTAATCCTATTTAAATCGTTTACCAGATGATTATCCTGATAAAAAATTGATTTGCCTGCATAACCGCGCTCAATGCTGCCATCTAAATTATCCCAGTGATTAAGCATTCTGAGAGTATTTTTAGGGTTAGATAGAAGATCAAGCTGCTCTAAGTTATTTTCCTGCTGAATTTCTCTTAAGAGTGCAAAAGCACCGTATAAAAGGCCCTGATCACTTTTTGCAGTGAGCAGGAGTAGATCTTCCTCTTTAAAATATTTAATTAAATAGCCCTCATCATTTAACTCAGCAAAATCAATACTTTTTAATAATAAATCTAGTTTTTCATTATCAGCTGCAATTTCTTTAAGTTCTTTTTCTGCAGCAATTAAAATATTATTCTGAAACTGCTGATTAAAATTCAACTCAAAATCTGCACTTGAAAATTTCGCTAAAGCCCTATTTATTTCTTCCTTGATTGAAGCATTTAAATTAGTCTTTCCATAAACAGAAATGTTACTCAGTAAGTCTTTATATTCTTTTAAATAACTATCACTCAGTTTTTCATAGCTGAGCCAGGCCTGATAGGCCTTAGAATTTTTATTAACTACTTTCATTTCGGACATTTTTGGCCTCCATTCAGAATTAAAAAGTTAAAGTATAAAATTTAGCTGTCCATTTTTGTAATTGCTTCCCATAAACCATTAATATATGTAGCTCCCAGGGCTCGATCATAAAGTCCATAACCAGGTCTTGCCTTTTCTCCCCAGATCATGCGGCCGTGGTCAGGTCTGAGATAACCATCAAAACCGGAATCATAATAAGCCTTCATTATTTCAAATAAATCCAGGGAGCCATCTTTTGACAGATGAGAAGTCTCATGAAATTTACCTTCTCCATCAAATTTTAGGTTTCTAACATGGGCAAAATGAACTCTACTGCCAAACTCTCTGATTAGTGCCGGTACATCATTGGCTGGGTTGGATCCTAAAGAACCGCTGCAGAGTGTTAGGCCATTATAAGGGTTATCAACCATCCGCAGAATTGTTCTCAAATTTTCTTGGCCAGTTACAACTCTGGGCAGACCATAAATTGGCCAGGGTGGATCATCGGGATGAATTGCCATTTTAATATCATTTTCTTCACATGTCGGCATAACTGCTTCCAGAAAATATTTCAAATTATTGAGTAAGTCTTTTTCTGAAATGTTTTCATACTGCTTAATAATATCTTTTAATTCAGCCAGCCTCTCTGGCTCCCACCCCGGCAGAGAAAACCCTTCTGAGCTTTCATCAAATTCCTCTACCAGTTTAACAGGATCTGTGCTGTTAATCCAGTCTTCATCATAGGACATGGTAGTTGAGCCATCTTCTAATTCGCGGGCCAGATCTGACCTCAGCCAGTCAAAAACCGGCATAAAATTATAGCAGACAACTTTTATTCCCTCAGCTGCCAGATTTTTAAGAGTTTTTTTGTAGTTTTCTATATATTTATCTCTACTCTCAAGACCCAATTTTATATCTTCATGGATATTAACACTTTCTATAACTTCGAGTTCCAGTCCAGCCTGGTTGATCTTATTTTTTAATTCTTTTATTTTATCTCGAGGCCAGACCTCACCTACCGGAATATCCTGGAGGGCGCTAACCACTCCAGTCATCCCTGGTATCTGTTTTATTTCTTCTAAGCTTACACTATCATCATTTTCGCCAAACCAGCGAAATACCATTTTCATTTAAATCACCTTTTCCCTTACTCTTCTCCTTTTTCTATAATCATATTATTTTACACCTGTCAAGTCAATCTCTTCTTTCCTATGACATGAAACCCAGTGGTTATCTCCAATATTCACTAATTCAGGTTCCTTATTTTCGCAAATGTCTTTGGCATAAGGACAACGAGAAGCAAAATTACAGCCTTTTATCTCAGCTGAAGGATCGGGAACTTCTCCTTTTAGATTTTCACCCAGCCATTCCACATGAGGATCTGCTTCCGGAACAGCAGTCAATAGTGAAGCTGTATAGGGATGTTTGGGGTTGGTATAAAGCTCTTCTGTATCTGCAATTTCAACCAGCTTACCAAGGTACATAACAGCAACTTTATCACAGATATAGCGTATTACACTGAGATCATGTGCGACCATTAATAAGGTTAAATTCATTCTTTCTTTTAAATCATCTAATAGATTTAAAATCTGAGCCTGAACTGAAACATCAAGGGCAGATACCGGTTCATCAGCAACAACCAGTTCCGGTTCTAAAGCCAGGGCTCTGGCAATACCAATTCTCTGTCTTTGACCACCACTAAAAGCATGTGGATAACGAGTCATATATTTTTTATCCAGTCCTACCAGATCAAGTAATTCTTCGACTCGTGCCTTATATTTCTCTTTTGGCCAGCCCTGAACAACCAGAGGTTCGGCAATTATATCAAGTACAGACATCCTGGGATTTAGAGAGGAAAATGGATCCTGAAAAATCATCTGAATCTCACTTCTAACATCTTTCAACTTATTATAATCAAGCTCTGCTAAATCAACAACATTTCCATTTTTCCTTCTAAAAAGAACTTCTCCTTCAGTTGGATCAATTGCTCTTAAAATGGAACGGGAGGCAGTTGTTTTTCCACAGCCTGATTCTCCAACCAATCCCATTGTTTCACCTTTATTTAAAGTAAAACTAATATCATTTACAGCTTTTACATCTCCAACATGTTTATTAAAAAAACCTTGAGTAATAGGAAAGTATTTCTTTAAACCATCAACTTTTAAGATTTCATTTTCAGCTAACTTTGCCATTATTTATCACCTAAATCCTGATGCAGATAACAATTTACATAATGATCTGCTGATATTTCCTGTCTCTCTGGATAAGCGCTTTCACAAACCTCTCCAATTTTTTTCCGACAGCGGGTATGAAAAGGACATCCTTTTGGTAGAGAATAAGCATCGGGAACTGCCCCTTCAATAGAAGCAAGTTTCCCTTCATTTCCAGTCATCCTCGGAATAGACTTTAATAAATCCTGAGTATAGGGATGAGCAGGGTTATCAAATATCTCTTCTACAGGACCTGATTCTACAACTCTTCCCAAATACATAACATTAACATAATCAACCATGTGGGCTATTACTCCTAAATCATGGGTAATTAAAATTAGAGAAAGGTTGTAGTCTGCCTGCATCTTTTTGATCAGTTTTAGAACCTGAGCCTGAATTGTAACATCTAAAGCTGTTGTTGGCTCATCAGCAATTAATAGCTGCGGCTCACAGGCCAATCCCATTGCAATCATTGCTCTCTGTCTCATTCCACCACTGTACTGAAATGGATATTCGTCAATTCTCTGCTCTGGTTTTGAAATACCAACTTTTTTTAATAATTCTAAGGCTTTTCTTCGTGCCTCATCTTTATCTATATCTTCATGATAGAGCAGTTTTTCTATAATCTGATTACCGATTGTATGAACAGGACTAAAAGCCGTCATCGGCTCCTGAAAAATCATTGACATTTCTGGTCCTCTAATAGAGCGCATATGCTCTCCATCAGCTTTTAAATTAATTATATCATGCTGTTTTTTATTTTTATCATAATATTTAATTGTCCCAGCTGCAATTTCTCCCACACCTGGCAGTAGACGCATCACCGAAGTTGAAGTAACTGATTTTCCACAGCCTGATTCTCCAACTATTCCAACCGCTTCTCCTCTTTCAACTTTAAAATCAACCCCATTTAAGGCGCGAACAATTCCTTCATCCGTATGAAAATGAACATTTAAATTTTCAACTTCCAATATATTATTATTTGCCATTATATTCACCCTGTCTTTCAATAAAAATTTCCTTACTTAGAATATGGATCTGCTGCATCTCTGATACCATCTCCTAAAAAGTTAAATGCCAGAACTGTGATAATTACAAATAAACCGGGCAGCATTAACCAGGGAGCATTTGCGATTGTATAAAGATTCTGCGCTTTCTGTAATAGAACACCCCAACTAATAACAGGAGCCTGTAATCCAATACCAAGGAAACTTAAAGCTGTTTCTCCTAAAATCATTCCTGGAATAGCAAGAGTTAACGAAGCAATAATATGACTTAAAAAAGAAGGAAGCATGTGAATAAAAATAATTTCTAAAGGACTTCTCCCCATCAAACGGGCAGCTATTACAAATTCTTCTTCTCTCAATGATAAAAATCTTCCTCTTACTACTCGGGCCAGACTTGTCCAGCTCATTAAAGATAAAATTATTGTAATCGCAAGATAGACCTGAATTGCAGACCAGCTTGAGGGTAAAGCAGCACTCAAACCCATCCAGAGAGGTAACTGGGGAATAGACCTTACTAACTCAATCATCCTCTGAATAAATAGATCAATTTTGCCACCAAAATAGCCACCAATTCCTCCAATTAAAATTCCTAAAAATAAACTTACAGCAACACCAATTAAACCTATCGAAAGTGAAATCCGAGCCCCATAAATAATTCTGGCAAATAAATCTCTTCCTAATGAATCAGCCCCAAAAATAAAGACCGGTCTGTTTTCATCACCTGTACCAAAAAGATGAATATCAGTTTCAAAAAGACCGAGAACTTCGTACTCAAAACCTTCCACAAAAAACTTTATCGGAGTTGGTTTTGATTCATCTTCTGTATAAATATCTTCAAAAGTCTCCATATCAACTTCTTTGTTGTAAGGATAAATCATTGGCCTTAAACTGAAATTACCCTCTGCATCTTCAAAATGCAATTGATGAGGTGGAGCCTCCTTGTAGGAAACTCTTCTCTGATGTGGGTCTTGAGCAGAAAAGAAAGGTGCAAATATTGCCAGCGCATACATTATAATAAGTACTATTCCTGCTGCCATTGCCAGTTTATGTTTTTTAAAACGCATCCAGATTAATTCTTTTTGTGAGGCAGCATAGATGTCATCTTCATAATTTCCGTTTTGGTTATTTTCTTTTGCCATTTACTCACACCTCCTAAACATATCTAATTCTGGGATCTACCAGAGCTAATAAAATATCCGAAATAAATGTACCAATAACTGTTAAAACACTTAAGAGCATAATAAAACTACCGGCTAAATACATATCCTGACTTTTTAAAGCATCTAATAATAATGGACCTGTAGTTGGCAGGCTTAAAACAACAGCAGTAATTGTTGAGCCTGAAATTAATTTTGGTAACTGCCAGCCTAAAGTTGAAATAAATGGATTTAAAGCAATTCGAACAGGATACTTTAAAATAACCTTATAATTTGGGATTCCTTTGGACTTAGCAGTAGTAACATATGGTTTTCCAAGCTCATCTAAAAGGTTAGCTCTCATAATTCTTACTAGACCAGCTGTTCCTGCCGTTCCGACAACCACTACCGGAATCCATAAATGCTGCAGTAGATCTGTAATTTTACCTATTCCCCAGGCTGCATCAGCATATTCTGGAGAAAATAATCCACCAACATTAATCCCGAAATATTTAAAACTAACATACATTAAAACAAGGGCCAATAAAAAGTTTGGTGTAGCTACACCAATAAAACTTAAAAAAGTAAAAAAGTAATCACTGAGCGAATTCTGTCTTAATGCAGTATAAATTCCGATTGGGAAGGCAACTATCCAGGTAAATAAAAGTGAAGATATTGAAATTACCAGGGTTAATCCCAGTCTCTCCCAAACAAGTTCATTAACGGGACGATTCCAGGAAAAAGAAAAGCCCATATCTCCTGTTAAAAAGTTACCGATCCATTTAAAATATTGAACATATACCGGATCATCAAGACCATACTGTTCCCGCAAATATTCTATCTGTTCATCCGAAACATCTGTACCCATTGATCTTAACTGAGTAATATAAGATGTTAAATAATCACCTGGGGGAAGCTGAATAATAATAAATGATAATATTGAAATAATTACAAGGGTGACAACCATAAATAATAATCTGTGCATAATGAATTTAGACATCAGATGACCTCCTTTATTTAAAGCTGTACTGCAGTTTTAAAACCACAGTACAGCTTTATAAAATTACTTACTTAGTTGTAAACCACTGTTCTGGTTTTGTAATCTGCCATGCACCTGTTGCATTAGAATAAGGAGCAGTTTCTGGTACATTGTGCAGAGTATCAGCTACAATGGCAGGAGCCATTGGACGAGCTACAGTACCAATTACATAAGTCTGATCCATATAATACTGCCAGATATCTCCGAGCATCTTATTCATTGCTTCCTGACTTGGAGCAGATGAATATTCATGGATTCTTCTTAACTGTTCTTTAGCATGTTCTGGTGGTTCCATACCCTTTGGTGGTTCTTCACCTTCGCGTCCGGTTTCATCCCACATTCTCCAGGTATCCCACTGAGCCCACTGTGTAGCATAACGTGTTCCATCAGAATCAAAGCCAAATGCATTAATATCACGAGTTACATTTACCGGCCAGACACCAATATCATGATCTCCTGCATCAGCACGCTGCTGATATAGTTCACGTGATAGAGTTTTTAAATTAACTTTTACTCCAACATCTTCCCAGTAAGCCTTAACTAATTCTGCTACCTGACCAAGCTGGGCAGTACCACCAACAGAACCGGGAGCAGGAATTTCTAAGTCAATAATTAATGTTTCACCATTTGGTAAAACTCTAAATCCTTCACCATCTTTTTCATCCAGACCAATTTCGTTTAATAATTTTTTTGCCAGTTCTGTATCATACTGTGCATAATGATCCAGCCATTCTTCTTTAAAGTAAGAAGCACCTGGTTTTGCAGTCGCCTGTGCAGGTTCGGCTAAACCACGATAGGCAAATTCATTAATTTCATTTCTATTAAGTGCAACTGACATTGCCTGTCTGAATTTTTTGTTGGAATATACTTCTCTTTTAGCCTCTTCAGGATGATTAACATTAAAGGTTAAACCAATTTGAGCCTGAACAGGATTACTGTAAGCATATGTGGTGTAGTTACCAACTTCTTCATTTTGCTTGTACATTGGGAATTCACTTGGACTTAAAATACGTGCTGCAAAATCAACATTACCCTGAAGGGCATCTACTTTTGCAACCTCAGCGTCAGATTTAATTGTTATTTCCCATTCATCAACATATGGCAGCTGATTTCCTTCACTATCAACTTTGTAATAATATGGATTACGAACAAATCGTTTTCTGGATGAGTTGATATCTTCTAAAACCCAGGCACCCATTGTTGGTAATTCTGTATTTGTCTGAACTGGTCCAACTTCCATTTTATTAGTAAAGTACTGTACCCAGTTACCAAAGCCTTCTTCTTCAGCTATTTCTTTTACCTCAGGATTATAATCAGCATGGAACTGCTTTAAATAGTGCTTAGGAGAAAAGAAGAAACTCTGCTGACTTCTCCACCAGGTTAAGGTAGTATCAACAATTGTTGGGTTGGATCTTGGAAATTCAATTCTTAAAGTGTAGTCATCAACAGCTGTAAATTCTGGAGCAACACCGTCCATTTTCCAGTTCCACTGTGTCCAGTGATTAACTTCTTCGTGCATAGCAACATCTTCCCACCAGAAAATAATATCTTCTGTGGTAAAAGGATGGCCATCAGACCATTTAAGTCCTTCACGCAGTTTAATTGTTAGAGTTTTTGCTTCATTTGTTAACTCAAAACTCTTTGCAATATCTGGTACAGCATTTGCCATTGATTTATCCAGTTGGAACATCCAGGGTCGCATAACTGTCCCATCTGATTCAGTACTTGGTCCAATAGCTGTAGAAACAACCTTTCCACCATACTGACCTACTTCTTCAACCGGTTCAAGTACCTGCAGATCTTCTGGTACAGGCAGTCTTTCTTCTACAGGTGGTAGTTCACCGTTCTCAACTCTTTGATCAAGCATTGGAGATTGATTAAATTCGGTGATTCCTGCTTCTGCAGCTGTCTCTGGCTCAGACCAGCTTTCTGGAATTTCTGCAGCACCTGCTGCAACAGTCATTAAGGCAATAATCATAACTACTAGTGAAAAAACAAACTTTTTTGATTTAAACATTATTTTCCTCCCTCATAGTGTTAATATATTACCTATATTTTATAGACTTATATCTTTAAAGATTATTATTATAGATTTTATATTTTTTAAAATTTAAATTTTTTTCTATCAAAATGAATTATAACTTTCTTCACCTCCTGTTTAGGATTTTCATCTGTTATAAAGTTATAATTAAATAAGACAAACTTTATAGAAACCGGTTTTTATAAAGCTAAAAAATTATTAGTACCCGGTTTTTAGTAACTCTAATTATACTAACATGTTAGTGTAAACGATAAAAAATATCAGTTTTACAATTAAAATCTACTCTAAACAAAATAATCTGGATAATCTCTCTTCAATTTTTCCTGGTCAAACTGAATTCGGCTAATATGAGATTCCATTGTCTTTTTTGCCTTTTTGGGATCTCTATTTTCAATTGCATTAATAATTTTCTGATGATCTCCAATAACATCAGATCGGTTAAAGTCAGCTGATAAACTGAGCATTCTCATCCTATTTAAATGGGTACTCAACTGTTCAATTGCTGTCCAGATATTGGCCATATTACAGCCTGCAAAAAGCATTTCGTGAAACTCATTATCGTATTCAAAAAGTTTTTGATAATTATTTTGTTTTAAACTTACCTTTTGAATCTGTAAATTTGCTTCTAAATCAAACATTTTTTCCTCTGGGAAAATATCACAGGCAAGTTCAACTATTTTGATTTCTAGAGCTTCCCGCATAAACTTTGCTTCCTGTACCTTGTCTAAATCTATATATGAGACAAAAGTACCTTTCTGAGGATAAACATCAATTAAACCTTCTTCTTTTAACTTTACAAATGCTTCCCGAATTGGAGTCCGGCTGACTCCAAACTCCTTTGCTATCTCTTTTTTGCGCAGAGGTGTTCCAGGCTTCAAAGAAAGGTTCATAATATTTTCCTTTAAAACATTATAGACATAATCTTTCATATTCAAATTTTTGTATTCATCATGTTTAGCTAAATTCATAAACTCACCGCCAATCAGTATATTAATAATACTAACATACCAGTTTAGAATTGTCAAACAATTAACAAATATTTTTACAGCTTTTCTAAAAAAGTGCCTGCTGGCAAATCAAGCTGATTATATAAATTGGCTTCGCTGGGATTATCCTTCCAGGCATAGCGGAGATATTTAGGGTGCTCTACTTCTTTAGTATCGATAATAACCTGATTATTATTTAATTTTGCTTTTACTGTTTTAAATTTTTCATCTGCTGCTGCCAGTTCAAAGCCCTTTAACTGCTCACCTTTAACTTTTAAGCCTCCAGCAAGATTATTGAATTCCAAAATTAATTGGCTCTCTTTTTTAGTTAACTTTTTTAATTCCGGACCACTGTAGACCACATCTTCTCCATAGGCCAGTTTGCGGGCTGCTAAATAAAATCTGTGAGCCACATCTTTTTTATTTAGAGGATGAAGATCATTCCACTCTCCTAAGTCAAGGTTAACAGTCATTGCGGTATTTTCAAGCTTTAAAGCATCACGCTGTGCATTACGGAAAGCTGCCCAGATTTCTCTTTCATTTTCCTCAGGTGGCTCAAAGTTTGGCAGTTGAGCATAGATAAAGGGAAACTTAGCCTGGTTAAATCTATGGCGCCAGAGTTTGATCATTTTAGTAAATAAGTCTTTATATTCCTCTTCCCGGCCGGTATTCGATTCACCCTGATACCAGCAGACTCCTTTTATCTTATAATTAAGCAGTGGAGCAATCATTGCATTAAATAAACCGGTAGGCTGCCACTGAATAAAAATCTCTTCATTTTTATCTTCTTTAATCACAGCAGCAACTTTATATTTCCATTCGCCCTTCAGATCAATTTCATTTTCTCCGAGGAAGAGCTTATATGGTTTATCAGCTACAAATTCTCCCTGACCGTCATTAACAACAACTCTGACTGCTATTAAATTCTTGCCCGCCTTTAAAATCCCTTTTTTCAGCTTATATTTACGGGGGGGATATTTGTAGGTTACTGCTCCTACTCTTTT
Source organism: Halanaerobium saccharolyticum (assembly GCF_003053565.1). Lineage (GTDB taxonomy): Bacteria > Bacillota > Halanaerobiia > Halanaerobiales > Halanaerobiaceae > Halanaerobium > Halanaerobium saccharolyticum_B. The sequence goes on from NZ_QAXS01000014.1 coordinate 24,336, forward strand.
ACCATTAACATAGGCTGTATCTGCATCTACAATCCTCCCCAGCCAGAGTCGAGCTTCATTTTCTGCCTCAGCTTTAGTCAATTCAATTTCTTTTCTAAACCAGACAACACCATTTTTGTTGGCAAAGTTGAGCCGGTCAAATTTAGTTGGAATCCTAACTGTCTGCCAGTCAGAGTCATTATAAGCTGGGTCAAAATAGTGTGGCTTGTTATTTAAGCCCCGATCATTTTCATAAACTCTTTTTGCCCATTCTTTATTAACTTCAAGATTATGTGCTTCAGCTGCTTTAATCTTTTCCGGCTGAGCAAATTCAGCTGCCACTTTTAAATATTCCGGATATTCTGCCAGTGAGCTTCTGCTCATCCAGGCTTCAACAGGTGAACCACCTACACTTGCATTTAAAATGCCCACAGGAACTTCATATTTTTTATTTAATTTTTTGGCAAAGAAATAAGCTAAAGCTGAAAAATCATTGATAGTGTTCTGAGAAACTTTTTTCCAACTGGCTCCCTTAATATCTTTGTTTTCTTCTTTAAAATTATAGGTGATTGGTAATTTAAACTCTCTAATTTGATCATTTCCTGCCGCTTTTATTTCCTCAGCATAGCGATCTTTAACCCGCTGCATCGGTAGTTCCATATTTGACTGTCCTGAACAGAGCCAGACTTCGCCGATTAAAATATCACTGACGGTAATTTCTTCTGCAGCAGTAATAATTTTCATTTCAAAAGGGCCACCAGCTTTTTGAACCGGTAAAAACAGAGACCATTCCCCCTCAGTATTGGCTGCTGTCAGATATTCTTCTTCCTTAAAAATAACTTTAACTTCCTCTTGAGGCAGAGTCCAGCCCCAGATTTTAATTTCTTTATTATGCTGTAAGACCATACCATCATTAATTAAAGAAGGTAATTTTAAATTTATATTCTGCATCTATTTATACTCCTTAAGTTTATGTATTAAGAGCAGAATAGGAAACTATCCTGCCTGATTCAATCTTTATTAAAATTTTGCTTCAGTCATTGCTCTTAACATATCTTCACTTAATTCAAGTTCCAGGCTGCCTAGAGCTTCTTTAAACTGCTCATCTGTAGTTGCTGCAATCAGGGGAATAGCATTTGGCTTTCTATTCATCAACCAGTAATAGACAAGCTGATTGCGGGTTGCTCCTGTTTCGGCAGCAATTTCATCTAAAACTGCCAGCCTTTTATCTGTATCCGGACCCTGATACTGATCTTTAAATTCTTTATTCGGGTTTGTATAAGCACCCTGAAGCAGGGGAGAATAGGCTACTAAAGAAATACCGGTATTTTCTACAAATTCAAATAAATCCTGGTTTGCTGCCACCTGATCCCCAAAACCCCAGCCGCTTTTGGGCCTTAAATAAGAATAGCGCTGCTGAACTGCACTGTAGCTTTGCCAGTTATTTCTGATGGCAATCTGTCGTGCCCGTTCCAGCCTCCAGGCTTTAAAATTACTGGCACCAATTGCTCTAACTTTACCCTCTGTAATCAATTCATTAAAGGCTTCCAGTGTTTCTTCCATTGGCGTATTAAAATCATCAGTATGAGCATAATATAAGTCAATATAATCAGTACCCAGTCTTTCTAAACTTTTATGAAATTCTTCTTTGATCTGCTTTTTACTGCACCCATATTCGGTGCCGGGATAGGGAAAACCAACTTTAGAAGCAATGATTACCTCAGAACGGTTATTTCTTTCCTTAAGCCATTTACCGATCATTTTTTCACTTTCTCCACCCTGAGTCTGATCACTTATCCAGTGAGAATACATATTGGCGGTGTCCAAAAAGTTTCCTCCAGCAGCAAGATACTGATCCATTCTTCTAAAGGATTTCTCCTTGCTGTCTCGGGCGCCAAAGTATAAACAGCCTAATCCCATCTGACTGACCTGAAATCCTGTCTTTCCTAGCTGAACTTTTTTCATGCTGAAGTCCCTCCTTTTACATCTATTATATTATATGTTTGTACCTGGTTCAAAAAGGTGTTTTTGAACCAGGTACAAGTGAATTAATGAACATAATCATATTTATTTTACTTTACAAATTTCAGATTTCCAAGACCGGACATATTTCTCCAGCCTTCTCCACTCTGATCATTCCAGATAGCTACTCCATCTCTAGTGCCATCACCATTTCCGTCATCATTTACCTGAAAATCAAAACCGATAATTTGACCTTCTTCGGCAGTGATTTCCACAAAAGGAACAGCAGCTTCGACAATATAGCCGGTTTCAGTTACTCGGGTAGCTGTTTTCAGGCCTTCTCGCTCTGGGTTAAATGACTGCTGATTTAAATAGTTAATTCTATACTGAGTATCATCTGACTGATATTCAGTACTTTTATCATTATTTTCGTCGACAAATATCTCAACAGAATCCTCTTCGTGTACCTGCTCACCAGCCAGGCTGAGCGCTGAATCTTTTACTTCTGCAAAGATGTATAAAGTATTTTCATCCCACATAGTCTTAACTTCAGCAGTAGCTGGATTTTCACCGGAAATTATTTTCTCCGTTTTGATTGTATTGGCCTTCTCCCAGCTCTCATCCATTTCCGCATCAATTTCTGCTTGACCGTAAACTGCTTCTGTAATTACTGGTTCTTCTTTTAAATTTAAAGTCCCATAATTCTCTGCACTTTCAGTCTGCTTTTTAGTAAAGTCATTCCAGATAATAGAGGTTTCAGATTCTGCATCATTAATTTTAAGATCAAATCCAACTTGATCTCCAACCTTTAAATTCCGACTTTCTACCGGTATAACTGCTTCAATCAAATACGAATTATCTTTTTCTACTGCTGCAGTTTTTAAATTGGATTCTCCACTTCTTTTAATCTGGTAATGTTTTATTGCTTCAGAATCAGCAGTTTTTGCATTTGCTTCATCTACAAATATTTCTAGAGCATCTTCAGCATTTTTACTCTCATCTTCAATCTGAGCATAAAGATAAATATTGTTTTCATCCCAGCTCAACTTAACTTCTCCACCAAGATATTCATTTTCTTCTAAATCCAAAGTGTCTCCGCTATTCTGCCAGATCAAATCACTTTCAGCATCAATCTCTGGGCTTCCTTGAGAAATATCGAATTCTTTGGTGATTACAGGTAGTCTATCTGGATTAACAACTCCCCAGAAAGCTGGTTTGGCTTTTAATGACTGGTCAAATAAAAGCGGCCAGTTATTTCTTTCTACCGGGAAACCTGTTAACCAGGTGTGGTCATCTGCAATTCCCCAGAGAGTAACATTAGTAATTGAATCAGAATACTGTTTAAAGAGATTAAAAATCTCACGGTAGCGGTGTCCCTGCTTAACAGCTAGCTCCTCACTAAAGCTGTCATAACTCTGACTATTATTTGTATAGACACTTAGGTCTAGCTCAGTTATCTGGAGATCCACTCCCAGAGAAGCAAATTTGTCTAAAGTCTTCTCCATTGCAGCAATTGAAGGTGATTCAATATTAATGTGGCCCTGCATTCCAATTCCATCAACCGGAATATCTTCTGCCAGCAGCTCTTTAACAACTCTGTACATAATATCTCTTTTAGCCGGATCTGATAAAAGACTGTAATCATTGATATATAGTTTTGCCTCCGGGTCAATTTTATTAGCATGGATGAAGGCTTCTTTAATATAATCAATTCCCGCTATTTGATACCACTTACTATTTCTGAGTCCATTGGTTTCAGTTGAAGCAGGATCAATCGCTTCATTTACAACATCCCAGCTATCGATATCACCCTTATAATGCTCCATTGTTTTTTCAATATGCTTTCTCATTCTATCTAAGAGAACTTCCTTAGAAACTAATTCTCCCTCTTCATCTTCAAAAAACCAGTCGGGAACCTGACTGTGCCAGACTAAGGTATGACCTCGCATTACCATCTCATTTTCTTTAGTAAATTCACGAATCTTATCCCCACCAGTAAAATTAAATTCGCCTTCTTCTGGCTGAACTGTCTCTGGTTTCATTACATTTTCTGCAGTTAGACTGTTAAAATGCTTTTTTAAAATTTTGCCATGTTCTCCTTCTAGCTGATAGGGCTCAATGGCTGCTCCAATCTTAAAATGATCTGCATAAGCCGCTTTTAGAGAAGGAATATCTGCTTCCATTTTCTGCACGATTTCACCTTCCTTTTTAATAACAAGATCGTCAATTAAAAATTCTAATTCGGCATTAGCTGATTCCGCATACAGGGTAATTCTGTCCATACCGGAATTAATAGTATAATTTCCATTCAGTTCAACCCAATCAGAGGCAGAAGCTTCAACACTGGTAACATTATCCCAGGAATTGCTGCCATCCTTATTATTTTCTGTACTTAAAGTAATTGTTGAGTTCTCAGAACCTTCCACAAGTTTAACCATCATTGAAAAATTATATTCTTTGTTTCCTTCAACAAATTCATCAATATTCAGACTGGGTCCATTCCAATTTTGAGATCTGCCTTTAATCAGCAGACTCTGGCTGCCACTGACTGCTGTTGAATCAACAACTTCTAGCTCAACACCCTCACCTCGGGGCTGCCAGTTACCAGCGCCATCTTCAAAATCAGTTTGATAGACTACTTCGGCAGCTACTGAAGCCGAAAAAAATGTAGCAAAAATAACTATTAAAGCTGTTAATAAAATCATGTTTACTGTACTTTTCTTTTGTAAAATCATTATACTCCCCCTATTTAATTAAAATTCTTTCTTAACATAATCTTCGCACTATTTTTATATATAAAAAGAGAAAACTCCTAAAAGATTATTTTTAAAATATCCCTTATAAGCTTTCTCTTAAGTTGTTAAGAAAATATTGAACTTTAAGCAGTTATTACTCTTTGACTCCACCAAGGGTTAAGCCATGAACAAAGTACCGCTGTAGAAATGGATAAACTACGGCTATTGGAACAGTAACAATAATAGTCATGGTAGCTCTAATTGCCCGTGGGGTAATCTGGGCGGCTTGAGCTGAGTTTGATAAAGCCTGCTGCATTGAGCCAGACATTGAATTGGCACTCGCTAATACTTTCATTAACTCATACTGCAGGGTTGAAAGGGCTGGATTGGATGAGTTATAGAGAAAAACATCCCACCAGGCACTCCAGTGATAAACTGCTGTAAAAATTGCAATTGTTGCCAGCACAGGTTTACTTAAAGGCATAATAATTTTTAAGAAAATAGTAAACTCTGAAGCTCCATCAATTTTAGCTGATTCTATTAAACTTTCTGGTAAACCATTGATATATGTTCTAACAATAATTAAGTTAAAGGCTGCTACCAGTCCAGGCAGTACATAAACCCAGAAGTTATTGGTTAATCCAAGGCGCTGGTAAAGGAAGTAAGTTGGTATCAAACCACCTTGAACATACATTGTTAAGACATAAATAAAGGTGATAAATTTCCTTAAGACAAAATCCTTACGACTGATTACATAAGCCAGCATTGCGGTTAAAAAAGTTCCGAAAACTGTTGTCAAAACAGTTCTTGCAATTGAAACTCCTGCTGCATGGAAAATCTGAGGATCAGTCAATAATGATTCATAATTAAAAGTTGTAAATTCACGCGGCCAGAGATAAATCCCACCTTTGATACTGTCTCTACCTTCATTAAGAGAAATTGCAAATGTATTTAAAAACGGATACAGGGTTACAATAATCAAAGCTATCAAAAATGTATAAACAAATATATCTAATAAAATATCATCCCAGCCTCTTTTTTTTGCTCTGAGCATAAGAATCTATTCCTCCTTTTTAAATTAATCTTTCTTCTCCCATCATTTTAGCTATTTGATTGGCACTAAAGACTAAAACAATACTGACTAAACTTCTAAATATACCCGCCGTAGTGGCAAAAGAATATCGCATCATCTTGAGTCCATAATCAAGCTCAAAGATTCTAAAAATCCTCGAATATTCAATTACTCGACCATTACTTAATAGATATATCTGCTCAAAGCCCATATTCATTAATCTACCAACATTAATAATCAATAAAATTATAATAACAGGTTTTAAAGCCGGTAAAGTAATATATCGTATTCTCTGTAATCTACTAGCACCGTCAATAACTGCAGCCTCGTATAAACTGGGACTAATCGAAACTATTGAGGCCAGATATAAAATCGCACCAAACCCAACTGTTTTCCAGACATGAGAGGCCCCAACTATCCACCAGAAAAGTTTAGGGATTCCCATAAACATAATCGGAGAATCTATAATTCCTATACTTAATAAAACATCATTTACAATTCCACCATCAGTTGAAAGAGCATTCATTACCAGGTTAGCTCCTACAACCCAGGAAATAAAGTGAGGCAGATAAGATATTGTCTGAGTGATTTTTTTAAATTTAGCAAAGCGCACTTCATTTAAGGCCAGGGCAAGTATAATTGAAAAAAACATACCTGATAATAATTTAATAATACTCATGGCCAAGGTGTTTCTTAAGACCTCAAAAAATACCGGATCTGATAAGAGCAGTCTGAAATTTTCTAAGCCAACCCAGGTCTGCTCAAAAAATGAATTTCCAGGCCAGTAATTTTGAAAAGCCATTAACCAGCCCCACAAGGGAACATATTTAAATATAATAACATAAATTATAAATGGAAGTGACATTAAAACTAAGGCTTTCTGCTTCCAGAGTTTCTGCCAGAAAGTGTCGCCAGTGTTTTTCACAAATATTCCTCCTTTGGAATTTTAAATATTAATACAAAAAATAAGAAAAATTTTATTTAGGAGCAGGAAGCCATGCTTCCCGCCCCTATCAATAATGATAAAAGTGTTAACTGATTTTTACCAGTTTTCCATTCTCCAGTCAATCTGCTTTTGATATGCTTCAATTTGAGCATCCATTAAGCCATTAATCTGTTCAGTATAAGAATCCCAGTTAGCTTCGAACTTCTCTGTTGAATCCATTACCAGAGTAGGAATATGCTGTACTAAAGCATCAGTCATTCTTGTAGACTCGATCTGTGCTTCAGAGTTAGTTGGTAAGGTTATTGTCCAGAGTGGGAAGTATTTTCTGTCTTCAAATGGCTGGTTGTATAAACCTGTAAATGATTTAACACCATAAGCATCCATTACTTCCTTTTCTGCAGCTGAACTATTTGCATAAATAGCACTTGGCTGTCTGCTGGGCATGTAACTGTTACCATTAGAGTCAAGACCGGTTAAACTTGGGAAGGCATTATAGAAATAATGACGACCAAATTCATCTCTAACCCAGGATGGATCCTGGAACATTGCTAACTGTTCTTCTGTACGATAGTACATACCATCTTCATCTACATGGTAGTGCTCACCTTCAATACCCCACTGCAGTAAGTGCTGAGTTTCTTCCTTAACCAGATAATCTAAGTACTTAATTGCTGCTACTGGATCTTCACAGGCAGTTGTAATTCCCATACCCTGAGTAGTTTGAACATATGGCTTATCTCTTACATGTTCTTCAACAATTGGATCATAAGTTACAGGGAAAGGAACCATAATACTGTCAGGGTGCTCATCAATTAGAACTTCCTGAGCCTGCTGCAGCTGCCAGTACTGGTTATGTGTTCCTAAAACTCGGCCAGAGCTTAACTTTTCTAAATACTGGTCAAAGTTAGAAACAAATGCTTCCTGGTCTACAACACCTTTATTGTACATTTCATTTAATTTTTCATAGTAATATTTCTCAGTATTACTTCCATAATATGGTCTTACTACATATTCGCCGCCCTCTTTAACAGGTACAAATCCACCTTCATTTGGATAACCCATTAAGTGCATAGGACCATTGGTAGTTGCGAATCTTCTCCAACCATCAAATAGTGTAGTATATCCGATTGTGCTTTGTCCATTATACTCAGGATTTTCTTTTTGATAGTTCTCAATTAACTCAAAATACTGATCAAATGATTTAATTACAGGGTAATCATTTGCTTCCAGTACTCTTTTGTTAATGAAAAATCCTACTGCTGGATATCTTCTTTCAGCAGGCTCAAAAGGAATAGCTAACTGCGGCAGGTAATAAATATTACCATCATCTTTTTTCAGAGATTCCAGGTGATTTGAATAATATTTTTTGATGTTTGGAGCATGTTCATCAATTAAATCATTCAGGGGAATTAAAGCACCTGCTTCCACAAATTTGTCAGTAAAATGAGCTGCTACCAGCATATCAGGATAATCCTGACTGGCAATCATTAAACCAACTTTCTGCTCTAAATCTCCAACAAGATATTCTCTGTTCAGCTTAACACCAGTTTCTTCCTGAATAATGTCACCAACAATTGAGGAGCCGGAATAATCAGGTAAGGAAACAGAAATGAAAACATCGAATTCCTTTAAATCATCCTGGGCTGCTGTTACTGCTGTAGAAGCTAGAGACAGAACCAACATTAAAATTAAAATACTTAAACCTTTCTTCAAAATAAACCCTCCTTATAATTTTGATGTATATTTGATAAAATTGAATGAATTTTATCCGAAAATTAAGAATCATTTAGACTAATAAATTCTAAAATTGCCGCTTAAAACTAGTAAAGCAAATAAATAAAGGAAATTGTCATAATAGCGGCGCTCATCTTTTCTCAGCTCGGCTTCCCAAAAATCTTTTAGATACTTTTCTGTATATTCATTTTCTCCAGCCAGTGATGCTGCTGCATTGGCAGCTTTAAGCCCAAGATAATGTAAATAATCAGGTTTTTCTAATTCCTGTCCGTCAATTGAGTATTTTGTATATTCATCTTTATCAGCAAAAAATTTCTGTAATTTATAAGCTTCTTCCTGCTGCCAGGGATCTTTATTAAACCAGACTGAATCAACTCCAATATTAAAAGCTACCCGGTAGGCATCACTGTAAAAATCTCCATGTCCCTCTTCAAAACGAGGGCTGCCGTCATATTCAGCATATTCTGCTGATAAACCGGTTTCAGGATGACAGGACTGCTGCAAATATTTGCGGCTCGCCGCTGCAGCTTTAAGCCAAAAATCCTGATCTTTTTCATTTCCCCAGCGGGCAAAGAGTTCATAAAAATGAGGCAAATGATAGGAAGGATCTGAAAACTCAACTTCTGGAACAAATTTAATTAAATAATTGTCGGGGTTCCACATTGGATCCCCAGGAGAATTTTCTCCTTTATGGACAACTTCAGCTAAAATTTCTTTTGCCTGCTTGGAATAATTTAAAGGGTCTTTACCGTCTCCCCATCTTCTGGAAGCTAAAAGTAAAGCCATTGCAAAATACTCTTCTCCATCTGGAGCAGGTCCATCAAAATTTTTATTCCCTTTACGGTCACAGGACCAGGCAAAATAACCTTTATATTTTCCTGCAGGATGATACATATATTTTTTGGTCCAGCGCCAGAGCCTGTCAAAAACTTCTTTTTGATCAAGTTGAACGGCTGCCATCATTCCATAAGACATTCCTTCAGTTCGAACATCATTATTCCCAGTATCAGTAATATAGGCCATCTGATCTTCAGTTTGATGATAAAACTTTAAGTCCTGGTCGAAAAATAGAGATTCCCAGGTCTTTTCAATTTTTGCTTCTATCTCCTTCTCGGAATAACCATATTTTTTCAGCAAGTTCTGATACTCGTCTGAATAAAAAGCTCCTTTTTCTCCCAAACAATCCCCTCCTTTATAATTTTAGAAACCGGTTTAAAATTTGAAAATTAAAAAAATAAACTTGGTTTTTCTTTAGAAACCGGTTTAAGTTATCATAAAAAATTATTAAATTTCTCTGCAGGTTTCTCCAATAATTAATCTGGTAGGTAAAATAATCGGCGAAAATGATTTCTGATCTATGATATTTAAAAGCAGCTTTGATGCTGCCTCACCCAGTCCAATCTGATCCTGAGCAATGGTAGTCAGATGGTAATGTCTTCCCACTTCAATACTATCAAAGCCGATAACTGAATAATCTTCGGGGACATTCAAACCTGCCTCCCGGATTGCTTTAATAGCACCAATTGCAATCAAATCTTCGGCAAATATTGCTGTCGGCTGTTCTTCTAAGCGGAGAATTTTCTTCATTGACTGATAGCCGGTTTCCATACTATAATCACCGTCAAACATCCACTTGGAATTATAAGGGAGGTTTAGAGCTTTTATAGACTGCTGAAAACCAACAAATCTATCTGTAGAAACTTTGAAACCATTAAGACCTCTGATCATTGCTATCTTTTTGTGCCCTAATTTTGCTAAATATTCTACAGCTTTGCGGGCTCCACCGGTATTATCAGAAGTCACATAAGAAGTGTTAGATCCAACAAGATCTAAATCAATAAATACAGAAGGTATCTCAGACTTTAAAAGCCTGTCAAACTGAGCTATATTAACCTTTCCATAACCCATCATGATAACTCCATCAACATTTCTGTTTTCACACTTCTCTTTGTAGCTGTAGTCAACCCAGGATTCATCCCACTGCTTATTGGTAAAGTACAGGAGATCATAACCTTTATCTCCCATAACAGCTTCGATTCCTTCAAAAACTTCTCTAAAAAAGAAGTTATTTAAAATTTGAGGACCAAAAATACCAATTGTATAGGATTTTTTGGTTGAAAGACTTCTGGCTACGGAATTAGGCCAGTAGTTATTTTCTTTCATAATTTTTAATACCTTTTCTTTGGTATCATCACCAACACCTGCATAATTATTGATTACTTTAGAAACTGTTGATTTTGATACTTTTGCTTTTTTGGCTATATCATTGATTGTTACCATTTTGTCACTTCCTTCGAAACCGGTTTATTTAATTATACTAAAAATATTGTCTGATTTCAATAGGAAATGATAAATTTTTCTTGTTTTTTTAAATTTTTTGAATCTTAGCTCAAGTTTGTGAAACTTTTTTTATTTGAGTGGGCGATAATTTAACCGCCCACTCAGCTTTTAGCAGGTAAAATTTTATACTTAATTATTTAAAATATACTGATTTAATCTTGCTTCCAGCATTTCCTGATGTCCGGAAGAGTTTTCAACTTCACCAAGTTCTATAGCATATTCTGCTAATTCTTCCAGGCCAACTTCTTTATTGACAATTTTCTTACCAATTCCACTTTCATAGCTTGCATATCTTTCAGCTACAAAATCTTCTAAGACTCTATCTTCTAATAGTTTATTAGCAATCTTTAGACCTTTAGCAAAAGCATCCATTCCTGCAATGTGACCGTAGAATAGATCTTTCATTTTAAAGGACGGACGGCGAACTTTGGCATCGAAGTTTAAGCCACCTTTACCGAGACCATTGTTTTTAAGAATCTCATACATAGCCAGAGTTGTTGTATAAATATTAGTTGGGAACTGATCTGTATCCCAGCCGAGTAATAAATCTCCCTGGTTGGCATCAACACTACCGAGCATATCATTAATTCTGGCATAGTGAAGCTCATGCTCAAAAGTATGACCGGCTAAGGTTGCGTGGTTTGCCTCGAGATTAACTTTAAAGTGATCATCTAAGTTATATTTTCTTAAGAAAGCAATTACATTAGCTGCATCAAAGTCATACTGATGCTTGGTAGGCTCTTTTGGTTTTGGTTCAATTAATAACTGGCCATCAAACCCAATTTTCTCTTTATAATCTACTGCCATTTCTAAGAAGCGAGCCAGGTTATCCTGCTCTAAAGCCATATTTGTATTGAGCAGAGTTTCGTAACCTTCGCGGCCGCCCCAGAATACATAGTTTTGTCCGCCAAGTCTTTTGGTTGCTTCCATTGCCTTTTTAACTTGAGCAGCAGCAAAAGCAAATACATCTGCATTAGGAGAAGTAGAGGCACCATTCATAAAACGGGGATTGGTAAACATATTTGCTGTTCCCCAGAGCAGCTTAATTCCAGTCTCATCCATCTTTTCTTCAATTAAATCAACAATAGTATCTAAGTTTTTGTAGCTTTCAGCAACTGTTTTTCCCTCAGGAGCAACATCGCGATCGTGGAAGCAGAAATAGGGAGCTCCCAGCTTATCCATAAAAGTAAAGGCACCTTCAACTTTAGCCTTTGCTCTTTCTAGTGGGTCACTAATGTCTGCCCAGGGATAAACTCTGGTTCCTGCGCCAAATGGATCTTCACCGGTGTCAGCAAAAGTGTGCCAGTAAGCAATTGAAAATCTTAAGTGTTCCTCCATTGTTTTGCCGGCAATTTTTTCCTCCGGGTTGTAATACTTAAATGCCATTGGATTGTCTGATTCCGGCCCTTCATACTTTACCTTTTTAAAATCTTTAAAAACATTTTTCATAATTTGATTACCTCCGTTTTGTTAGAAATATAAGTTTGAGACATTAAGAGCAATATTAATTTAGGTATTAATTTAAGTGTTAAATTAACTCTCTAATTATATTATTCAAGACTAATTAAAAATCTCCTGCTTTTATTTTTATTTTTTTGAAATTAATTATGCTGTTTCTTTATTTTTAGTGTAAATATCAACCCAGACAGCTAATATTAAAATTAAACCTTTAATTATTGACTGCCAGAAATTTTCTACATTCATTAAACTCATCCCATTATCCAGACTTGCCATAACTATAGCTCCAACTACTGCTCCGCCAACTTTACCAATACCACCTGATAGACTTGCTCCACCGATAACACAGGCTGCAATTGCATCCAGCTCTGCTCCATCACCAGCGGCAACAGAGGCAGCATTTAAACGAGATGTTAAGAAAATCCCTCCAATTGAAGCCATTAATCCATTGATCATAAAAACGACAAGAGTTATTTTTTTAATGTCAATACCTGATAGTTTGGCTGCATCAGCATTACCACCAATTGCATAAATATGACGGCCAAAGGTTGTATTATTTGTTATAAAAATAAAGAAAGCTAAAAATACAGTCAGTATTAAAAGTGGAATCGGTATTCCTCGATAAGCATTTAAAACTAGAATAAATACTACAAGTAAAGAAACGGAAAAGATAATTTTCAAAATTGCCAGATGAAGTGGTAAAACATCAAAATTATATTTCAATCTATTTTTTCTGCTCCGCCACTGTACAAAGACCAGAAATACCCCAACTACTGCGGCAAAAATTATTCCTACTTCCTGGCTTAAATAGCCCTTACCTAAATAATAGAATAAATCACTCATTGGACCAATCGTAGTACCACGAGTAATACCAACTAAAACACCTCTAAAAATCAGTAATCCACCCAGGGTCACAATAAAAGAGGGAACTTTACGATAGGCAGCCCACCATCCGTTCCAGAGACCGAGAATTAACCCAAGCAGCAGTGTAATTACAATAGATACAATTGGATTCATTCCCTGCCAGACATCCAAAATTGCCACTACCCCCCCAGCCAGTCCAACAATAGAACCCACTGAAAGATCAATATGGCCCATAATAATAACCATAACCATACCTATAGCTAACATTGAAGTAAATACTGACTGTCTAAAAAGGTTTGAAATATTTCTTGGAGTCAAAAATGAACCATCAGTTGTAAAAGAGAAAATTATCCAGATTGATACTAAGGCAATAATCATCATATATGTTCTAAGATCAAATTTTATTTTTTTGTTATCAGCCATCTATCTTCCCTCCTGTTGCATAAACCATAATTTCTTCCTGACTAATTTCTTTATTTCTATTATCAAATTCTTTTGTTATCTCCCCTTCATGCATAACCAGGATCCTATCGCTCATCCCTAATATTTCAGGAAGTTCAGAAGAAATCATAATTATTCCCATATTATCTTCAGCAAATTGATTCATTAACTCGTATATTTCCTGTTTGGCTCCGACATCAATACCTCTTGTCGGCTCATCTAGAATTAAAACTTTTGGAGTTTCCAATAAATTTTTAGCTAAAATAACCTTCTGCTGATTTCCTCCACTTAAATTGATAATCTTTTCATTCAGGGAAGAAGTTTTTATTCTAAGTTGATCAACTAACTCTGAAGTCTTTACAATTTCCTTATTTTGATCAATAACCAGCTTCTTTTTAAATTTTTCTAAAAAAGATATTGATATATTTTCTTTGACACTCATTGGAGGAATAATACCAAATCTTTTTCTATCCTCAGATACAAGGGCTATCCCCTGATGAAGAGCTTCTTTAGGAGAACGAATATCAACCTCTTTTTCTTTCAGGTATACCTCTCCTTCTTTTTTCCCCTGTAAGTAACCAAATAAAGTGTTGGCAATTTCAGTTCTACCTGCACCAATTAGTCCAAATAAACCTAAAATTTCTCCTTCAGCTAAATCAAAAGAAATATTCTTTAGAAGCTGATCGCCCTCGTTATTGGTTAAATTTAAATTGTTAACTTTTAAAATTTCCTTACCTGCTTTTTTTGTTTTCTTAGGATGCATTTGCTCAATTGAGCGGCCGACCATCATATTAACTACTTCTCTTTCAGTTAGATTTTCCTTCTGATCACCGCCTATATATTCGCCATCTCTTAAGACTGAAATATAGTCTGCTATCTCAAAAACCTCTTTTAATTTATGAGAAATATAAATACAGGTAACACCTTCGGCTCTCAAATCTCTTAAAATATCCATTAAGAGCTCAACTTCATTATCTGTAAGAGAAGCAGTTGGCTCGTCAAGAATTAAAAGCTTAGAATTCTTCACCAGTGCTTTAGCAATTTCTATTAACTGCTGTTTTCCCACTCCTAAATCACCAACTTTAGTTGTTGGCTTGACACCGGCTAATTTAAGTTTTTTTAGCCACTTATTTGTTTCCTGGTACATCTCATTCCAGTCTACAAATCCTTTATTAGAAATTTCATTTCCCATAAACATATTTTCAGCAACATTTAGTTCTTCAAAAAGAGTCAGCTCCTGATGAATTACAGCTATTCCATCTCTCTCAGCCTGATGAATGTTTTCAAAACTCTTTTCTTCTCCATTAAAAATTATTTTTCCCTCATAACTTCCGGTGGGATAAACTCCACTTAAGACTTTAATTAAAGTAGATTTACCGGCACCATTTTCTCCACAGAGGGCATGGATATCATTTTCTTTAACCTTAAAAGAAACATTATCTAAAGCCCTAACTCCAGGGAATTCTTTGATTATATCCTGTGTTTCTAAGAGAATTTCTGCCAAATCACTCAACTCCCTTCTTAATGAAAGAAAGGGGCATTTAAGCCCCTTATTATTCATTTAATTCGTAATTATTGTTCTGGCCATTCTGACTCAGGTACATTTTTGTAGACTTCTTCCATCTCATGGAAGCCATCTTCAATTACAGTATCCACCATGTTGTCTTTATGAACCTGAATAGGTGTTAATAGAACTGATGGAACATCATATTCACCATTATTAATAGCACCATTTGTCTCTACTTCTTCACCTTTAGCCATTTTTACAGCTATTTCTGCTCCTCTAGTGGCTAATTTTTGAATTGGTTTGTAAATTGTCATTGTCTGTGTGCCCTCAACTATTCTCTGGCAGGCAGCAAGGTCTGCATCCTGACCGGAAACTAATACCTCTCCCGCTAAGCCCTGTTCTTCCAGAGCCTGAATTGCTCCACCGGCAGTACTATCGTTTGAGGCAACAATTACATCAATGTCATTATCATTAGCTGTTAAAGCATTTTCAATAATACCTAATGCTTCCTGTGGTAACCAGTCTTTTGCCCACTGGTCTCCAACAATTTCAATTTCTCCTTCATCAACATAAGGCTGAATAATATTCATTTGACCTTCTCTGAATAATTTAGCATTATTATCTGTTGGGGAACCACCTAATAAGAAATATTTACCTGAAGGCTGCTTATCAACTAAGTATTCTGCCTGCAGTTCTCCGACTCGAACATTATCAAAAGAAAGATAATAATCAACCTCAGCGTCCATTAACATTCTGTCATAAGCAAGTACAGGTACATCATTAGCATGTGCTTCTCTAACAATACTTCCCATTACTTTACCATTATGAGGGACAACAACCAGTACGTCAATTCCCTGGGTAATTAAATTTTCTGCCTGTGAAAGCTGAACCATATCATCACCATTGGCTGACTGAACTAATACTTCTGCTCCCATTTCTTCTGCTCTTTCCACAAAAATATCGCGGTCATGCTGCCATCTCTCTAGTCTAAGATTATCCATTGAAAGACCAATAGTAATACCATCCTGAGCCATAACACCAAGAGATCCTAAAAACAAAGCAACTACTAATAATGTTGAAATAATGATACTTTTTCGCATTAATTTACTCCCCCTTAATTTTTAATAAATTCACACTCAAAATTGAAAGGTTTTATCCCCCCTTTTTAATAAAGTTTAGTTTAATTTAAGGTTTAATTTAACTTTTAAATTAACTCTTGTTATATAATTAGATACTTTTAAACAAAATCCTGCATCAAAGCACTATTTTTCTGTTTTTTTAACAAATAATCTATCATCAATTTCAAAAATTAATCTTTAGCTGACTTCAACCTCAGTAAAGTAACTTCTCTCTGCTGTCAATTCTACCTTATCTCCTTTTAACTCAATTAGATCTTCAAGGCGGATATCAGTGGAAGAACTGCCGAGCATAATCTCAAACTCTCCCGGCTCAACAACAAGATTCATATCCTTATCATAAAATGCCAGCTGTTCAGCTTTTAATTTAAATTCAACAGTTTTGCTCTCTCCTGCCTTGAGCTCAACTCGCTTAAAGCCTTTGAGAGATTTGATTGGTCTGGTTAGAGAAGCAATTTTATCGTGAATATAAAGCTGCACTACCTCTGCTCCAGCAAGCTGGCCAGTATTTTTAATGTCTGCCTTAATTGAAATTGTTTTATTCCCTGCAAATTCTTTGGGGCTGATCTCCAGATTTGAATACTCAAAGTCTGTATAACTTAAGCCGAAACCAAATGGATATAGAGGTCTGTTACCTGTAAATACATAATCACGATAATGTGACATATGGCGTCGGTTATAATGAATAGGAGTCTGACCTACATTTTTAGGGATTGAAACTGGCAGTTTTCCAGCCGGATTATAGTCTCCAAATAGTACATCTGCTACCCCGTTTCCACCTTCTTCTCCCGGTAACCAGGCTTCTAAGATTGCATCTGCATTTTCTGCGGTCCATTCAATTGATAGAGGGCGGCCATTGACAAGCACAACCACAACTGGAGTTCCCGTTTTAACAATTTCCTTGATTAATTCTTTTTGAACTCCCGGCAGATCCAGAGATGTGCGGTCATGGTGTTCTCCAGTAGTATCAGTTGTATTCTGAAGTTCACTTAAGAAGGCTCCACCTTCAAAATCTACCACATCATCATCACTGTTTTCATTTTCTCCCATACCTGAAAGTCCTGATTTACCGCCAACAACAACCAGAGCAACCTCTGATTCTTTAGCAGCCATAACTGCTTCAGCAAAACCTTCCTTACTGCTGTCCATGATGCCACAGCCATAGGCGTAATTTATTTGTGTCTGATCTGAAATCTTAGCTTTGATTCCATCTAGAATGCTGATAACTTCTACTGCATCTTCTTTGCTGTCCACATGAGCACTGTAGGCATAGTCACCAAGCAGATTACGGGTGCTGTCTGCAGAAGGACCAATTACAGCCAGTGAGGAAAGTTCTTTAACTAAAGGCAGTAAATCATTTTCATTTTTAAGCAAAACCATAGATTTTCTGGCTGATTCTCGGGCCAGCTCTCTCTGTTCATCAGTCTCAAAAAGATCGGCAATTTTATCGAGATCAACGTAACGCTGATCAAAAGCATTGACCTTAAATTTGTAGCGGAGATGTCTTCTTACTCCCTGGTCAATAACGGCTTCAGAAATCAGTCCATCATTTACTGCATCAACTAATTCCTGTCCGTAGCATTCAGTTTCCGGCAGCTCGATATCAAGCCCTGCTTCTAGAGCTTTAATTCCTGCTTCCTGCATTGAGCGGGCAACCTTATGTTCATTATGCAGCATCTTAATACTCCAGTAATCAGAAACTACAACCCCGTCAAAACCCCATTCTCCTCGTAAAATATCTGTTAATAATTTTCTGGAAGAAGCACAGGGGATTCCATCGATATCATGGTAGGCATTCATTACTGAACCGGCTCCCGCAGTTTTAATTGCGGCTTCAAAAGGGAATAGGAAGCTTTCTCTAAGTTCTCTTTCCGAAAGATTTACCGGAGCATGGTTGCGACCACCCTCAGAATAGCTGTGGCCGGCAAAATGTTTAAGTGTTGCCACAATACCTTCTGATAGTTTATCTCCCTGCAGGCCTTTAACATAAGAAGTCACCATTTCTGCTGCCAGATAGGGATCTTCACCAAAAGTCTCTTCTACTCTACCCCAGCGTAAATCTCTTGCTACATCTGCAACAGGTGATAGTGCCAGGTGAGCTCCGATTGAGCGCAGCTGTTTTCTGATTACATCAGTCTGTCTTTCCAGTAGTTCCGGTTCCCAGGAACTGGCAACTCCAATTGATTGAGGAAAAGTTGTTCCACCTTTACCCATATAGCCGCTCAAACATTCTTCGTGGACAATTGCTGGAATTCCAAGCCGGGTATTTTCTGCGATATATTTCTGCATCTTATTTGCCGCTTCAGCTGCAGCTTCTGGTTCTAAAGCACTGGCTCCGGCAATTCTTGTGATCTGTCCGATACCATTTTTTAGGTATTTAGCCGCCTTTGCCTCTGAAAACTTTCCGTTTTCTAAAATTTTGTCAGGTCCAATTGATCCCAGCTGCGCTACTTTTTCTTCTAAAGTCATTTCTGCTAATAATTTATCTACTTTTTCTTCTAATGAATAATTATCTAAATTTAATTCCGTCATTAATTATCTCTCCTTCTTCTTGAATTAGTATTTATACTTTTATCCCTTTAAGGCTCCAGCTGTCATTCCTTTAATAATATGCTCCTGCAGGAATACATAGAGCAAAATCAGTGGTAAAACTGAAAGAAATAAAGCAGTTAGGGTTAAGGGAATATTGATTCCGTGCTGGCCCTGGAATTCAAATAAGCCGAGGGTCAAAATCCTTTTACTCGGACTTGAGGTTAAAACTAAGGCATAGGCAAACTGGTTCCAGAGCAAAGTTAAATTGTAAATAGCAACTGTAGCAATTGCCGGTTTAACAAGTGGTAAAATAATATCTCTAAAAATTCTAAACCTGCTGGCTCCATCTATAATTGCCGCTTCTTCCAGCTCATAAGGAATATCATTGATAAATCCTGTCAGAATAAAAACTGAAATCGGAAGGCTGAAGGCAACATAGGGGCCAATTAAAGCTGAGAGTCTGTCATATAATCCCATCGAAAGTGTTAATTTATAGATAGGAATCAAAGTTGAATGAATTGGGATCATCATCCCGGCCAGAAATAAGATATAGACAATTTTATTAAACTTAAAGTCTATTCTAGAAATCGCATAACTTGCCAGGGCAGAAACAATAATGATAATTGCAACTGAGATGAAACAGACAATAATACTGTTAATAAAATACATATAAAAACCTGATTCCATTACCTCAATGTAATTTTGAAAAGTAAAGCTTTCCGGTAAAGACCAGACTGGATTTCTAAAAAACTCCATTCTGATTTTAAAACTATTCTGAACCAAAAAGACCAGCGGATAGCCAGTTATCAGCAGCCAAATCAATAAAAATAAATAAATAACCAACTGTTTTAATTTATTAATCATCATCTCTCACCTAATTCCTGACATCTTTTTTGCTGAAATTCAAAAATACAACTGATACTATAAGTGCAACTAAAAATAGTGCCACAGAGATTGTACTTCCATAGCCCATATTCATTTCTGTAAACGATTTTGTGTAAAGATAAGTGGCCATTAATTCGGAGGCATGATTTGGTCCCCCACCTGTTAGAGCAAAGATCATAGCAAAATATTTAAGTGAACCAACTATTATTAAAACCGAAGCATTAACAACTGTTGAGCGCAGCATCGGCAGAGTAACATAGAAAAATGACTGCCAGTTATTAGCTCCATCAATCTCTGCTGCTTCATAAAGCTGTTTAGGAATATTAGAAATAGCGGCCATAAAAATAATCATATATAGTGGAATAAATCGCCACTGAATCGGGGCTGAAGCTGAATAAAAAGCTATATTGGAATCTCCAAGCCAGCTTCTGGTCAGCTGTTCTAAGCCGACTAAATTTAAAAAGCCATTAATTAAACCAAAAGTTGGGTCATACATATAGCGCCAGAGAAAGGCTACAGCAATTGATGATAACAACATAGGAACAAAAAATATTGTTTTGAAAAAATTAGCTCCTTTAATTTTTCTGGTCAAAAGTACTGCTAAAAATAATGCAATCGGAATCTGAACTACCAGAGAAATCAGCACTAACTTAAAGTTATTTGCCATCGAAGACCAGAATATTGGATCACTCAATAATTTTGACCAGTTTTCAAGGCCTAAAAATTCCATTGCTCCTATACCATCCCACTTAAAAAAGGAATAATAAGTTGAGAGTGGAATCGGAATAATTAAGTAAACTAAAGAAAAAATAACTGCCGGCAGTAAAAACAAAGCTGCAATAAAATATTTATTATTCATTAATTCTTTTTTATTCATCATTTCAACACCTCTTAAATTAGAGCAGAGAGGATTAAATCCCCTCTGCCTATTAAATTACTTATTTTATTCACCATAATATTCTTGAGCTGCTTCTTCCATCTGATTAGCTGCTTCTTCTGGTGTCATCTCCATACCAAATAAAGCCTGAGTTGTATTTAAATGAACCTGGGCAATTTCCAGCGGCAGTGTCTGATCATACCAGAGCTGAATATGATTTGCTTCCTGACTGGAGTTATAAATTTTCTCCATGATTGGATCGTCAATCTTTTCTGATATACCTGTAAATGGAGGAATATTACCGATATTAATTAATTCTTCACCCATTTTAGCATCAGTTAAATACTTTAAGAACTCAACAGCAACCTCTTTGTTTCCTGCTTTTGTAGAAACTGAATAATAGTTATCTCCCGGTGTACCAACTAAGTTAGAAGGATCGCCTTTTCCAGATTCAACTTCAGGAAAGTTAAAGAAACTAAACTGATCTAACATATCAGGAGCTTCATTTTTAAAGGAAGAATAAGCCCAGCTTCCCATTAGATACATTGCTGCCCGGTCAGTATATAATAATGTTCTGGACTGACCTGCATCTTCATCCAAACCATTAACACCATCAGGGAAGGCACCCATTTCTACTAATTCCTGAATTCTTCTACCTGCTTCAATAAATGCTTCATCATTAAATGAACCTTCTCTGCTGATTGCCTGCTGCAGAGCTTCTGGTCCACCAATTCTATCTGCTAGATACATAAAGTACATTGAACCTGTCCATTTGTTTTTATTAGCTAAAGCAAAAGGTGTAATTCCATTGTCGGTAAATGTTTTGACAACATTTTTCAAGTCTTCATATGTTTCTGGGACTTCAAGACCGTATTCTTCAAATAAGTCAGTTCTGTACCAGACAAGTGCAGGAGAAACATTTGTTACTGGAACACCATACATCTCTCCATCTACTCGGCCTAAGTCCATAGCTGCTGGCATAAAGTTGCTTTCCCAGTCTTCAGTCATATGTGATTCTAAAGAATAAACCTTATCTGCATCAACATATCTTTCCAGGCTGGCACTACCCCAGGTCATAAATAGATCTGGTGCATTATCAGCTGACATGGCTGTTCTCAGCTTAGTTTTGTAATTATCATTTTGAGTTGGAACATGCTCAATATTTACATTTGGATTATCAGCTTCAAATCTTTCGATAGCATTCTCTAAAGCTGGAGTAACCTGGTCAGAAGCAGTACGAATATCCCATAAAGTTAAATTAACCTCATCCTGAGCCATAACTGTAACTGAAAATAAAGAAATGACCATTAATAAAGCAAGTGATAAAATTGAAAATTTCTTCATAAAATTATTCCTCCCTTTTAATTTTAAATCAAGACTTTTCAACCTAACTTGAAATTTCAAACAAAGAAAGTACTTTTTGCTGATCCCTCCTTTTTAATTATTTTAAACAAAAGACAAAATTTTCATTAATTTAAGCATTAATTTAAGAAGTAAATTAACTCTCTATAATTATTATTCAACACTCGGTCAAAAATTCCTGCAAGAAATTTCAGATTTTTTGTGGTTTTTTTAACTAAAAAAGAAAAAACCACCTTTTTTCTGGTGGTTTTTTCTATAAATAGATTATTTTATATTTATTTAACTTTTTCTAGTATTTTTTTAATATTGATTATCTGTTCATCTGTCAGCAGACCAACCGGCTCTTTGCAGACTGCATTTAAATTGCTGCCGCTGAGAGAAACTGCCTTTTTAATTGCCGGGAAAAAGGGATCAGAAATACTGTAGATATCCATCATTAGATTGATTTTATTGACTAATTCTTTTATTTTATTAAAATCTCCTTTTTGATAAGAGCTGTAAAAATCTGAAAATAGTCCAGGAGCTACATTAGATAATCCACCGATTAAACCATCTCCTCCATTCAATAAATTAGGCAGAAAATATTCATCAAATCCAGAATAGACAGCAAAATCTTTTTCCAGTGGCTTTTTCACTTGTTGAATTAGTTCTCTGGTGTGGCTGATTGTATCCATTGTATCTTTAATTCCCACAATATTTTCGTAGTCCCGGGCCAGCTCAAAAACTGTTTCCGGAGAAATATTAACTCCACTCCGGGCCGGAAAATTATAAATATAGAGATCTAGATCTGTATTCTGAGCAATATGGCTGTAGTAATTATAAAGAGTCTGCTGATTAAACTGAAAGAAATAGGGAGTAATTACAGCTGCCCCATCTGCTCCTTCAGCGCCAGCAAAATTAGTTAATTCTATTACATCCTCTGCAGCTGTTCCTCCAGTACCAACTAAAACCGGCACTCGCTTGTTTACAGTTTTTACAGCAAAAGAAATCAGTTTCTTTTTTTCTGCTGAAGTCATGGCGAAAAACTCTCCAATACTGCCTAAAAATAAAATGCCATTTACTCCCGCCTCTATTAATTTTTCTATATGTTCTTCTGTAGTCTTAAAATCAATCTTCTGATCCTGATCAAAGACTGTAATCGTTGGGGTAATTATTCCTTTAATCAATTTTATCCTCCTCAGATTTTCAAATTACTATTTTATACTATTATTTATTAATTCAGTTAAATATTCGGTGTCAATATAGGCACCCTTCATGGGAGAGGCAGCAAGCTGGCTGAAAATACCCAGGGCACCATTTAGAAAGTTTGGCTCTGGTTTTTCCCACTCTTTAGAGCGCTCTTTTAAAATCTGCTTAATTTCTTCTTCACTCTTTTCTTTACCATCAACACCAACTATATTTAGACCTCTTTTTTCTATATTAATTTCTATTAAGTCGTTTTCTTTAACTAAAGCAATTGGTCCTCCGGAGGCAGCTTCTGGTGAAACATGGCCAATTGCTGGTCCGCGGGTAGCACCAGAAAATCTGCCGTCAGTTATTAGAGCGGTAGTTTTATTTAATTTTGGGTCAGAAGCGATAGCCTCTGTTGTATAATACATCTCCGGCATTCCAGTACCTTTGGGGCCTTCATAACGGATAATTACAGCATCACCGGAAACTATATCTCCATTTAATACAGCTTCCATTGCTTCTTCTTCCCTGTCAAAGACTCGGGCTCGGCCAACAAAGTTTTTCATTTCCTCAGGTAGAGCTGAATGCTTGACCACTGAACCTTCTGGAGCCAGATTACCTTTTAGAATTGCAATCGCTCCCTGAGCATTAATTGGAGAATCAACCGGAAAAATCACTTTTTCTTCTGCTGGCATAAGATTCGGTTTGACTTCCATTCCTTTGAGGTAAGAAAAGTTGTTTAATTCATTTAAATTTTCACCAAGAGTTTTTCCTGTAATTGTTAAAACATCAAGGTGAAGCTGATCTTTAATTCTTTTCATAATTTCTGGCACCGCACCTGCATACCAAAAATACTGAGTTGGATAATCTCCACTCGGAATTGTATTCACCAAAAATGGAACTTTACGGTTAATCTCATCAAATAAGTTGCCGTCAATTTCTATTCCCAGTTCATGAGCAAAAGCCGGCAGATGCAGCAGCGCATTGCTCGAGCCGCCTATGGCAGCATGAACTGTAATTGCATTTTCAATTGACTCTTTAGTTACTATATCTTTAACTTTAAGATCGTTTTTTACAGCTTCAGTTAAATATGAGGAGGCTAGCTCGGTCATTTCTTTTAAGTAGGAACCATTGGCAGGAATTAAAGCCGCCCCGGGTAATGCCAGACCAAGCGCCTCAGCCATAACCTGCATTGTAGAAGCTGTACCCATAAACTGACAGGCTCCACAGGATGGACAGGCCAGCTTTTGAGTTTCTAAATATTTTTCTTTGCTGATTTCTCCTCTTTTATATTTCGCATAATCACTGGCTGTCATATCGACAGTAGTATTTTTCTTACCCAGAGCCATTGAGCCACCTGGTACATGAACTGTCGGCAAATTCAATCTGGCTGCTGCCAGTAAATGAGCTGGAATTGCCTTATCACAGGCTGAGATCATCAGCATGCCGTCATAAGGGGCGGCTTTCGCCTGAACTTCTACCATATTTGCAATCATTTCTCTGGAAACCAGAGAATAATTCATTCCATCATGCCCCTGGGCAATCCCATCACAGATGTCACTGACTATCATTGAAGCCCCTTTTGCTCCCTCATTTTTTAAACTCTGCAGGGCCTGCTCAACCAGTTGATCAAGGTGAAAACTACCTGGATGACCGTAACCATAAGTACTGCTGACTAAAATTTGAGACTTAGCTAAATCATCTTCTTCCCAGTCCATCCCCATTTTTAAAGCGTCAAGTTCAGGACTACTTTTGCGTATTTTTTGACTTTTAAGCATTAAGATCTCTCCCAGACTTTAATCTTATTTATTCCCTTTTTAAACTTCATTAAAGGACCAACTGGACTCTCAGCAGCAATAGTTTCTCCAAGATAATCTTGATTAATCTTTAAACTGCTGCCATCTTTATTTTCAAAGTCAGCATCAGCCAGTCTAACTTTAGCCAGACTTTCTGTACTCTGAACTTGAGATTTCATTTCAGTAAATTCTTCCGGGAGCTTACAGTTTAAATAAACCTGACCATCCTCTTCTTCCAGCTTCAATTCCGGATCAAAATTATCCAGTAATACATTATTCTCTTCTCTCTCAAAAGGAAGTGCTCCATTTAAATAAACATTATTATTTATATAAACGGGCTGCTTGGTATCCATAAATATTTCCACATCTCCTGGTTTTTGATGAACTTTTTCAAAATATTCTTCTAAGGAAGTCGGAGAGCTGTCAAAATGAGCAGTTCCTACACCTTCTTTAGAATCATTTTCCCCGGTTATAATACCATTACTATCATCCAGACCTATAAATAGATTATTATAAAAACGATCATCTCCACCTAGAATTACAGTAAATCCTTTAATTTTAGTACTGTGGGGCTGATGATAAGGTGTTGAGCGCTTTAAGACTTTCCTCTGCACCATTTTGCCTGCTATTAAGTTATTAACATAGGCTCCACCCTGAGAAAAGTTATCCAGTGCGTAATCAGAAGCCAGAATATTATTGTCAACAATATAAGGTCCGTGGCTGACTTCAATAAATAAATCGCGGTTGTTATTATAATAAAGGTTGCTGCTGATTCTGGTTCCCTGGGTCTGCCAGTCCATCCAGGTACCTAAGGAGCAGTCATGAATTCGGTTATCATGAATTTCTACATCAATAGGTGCATGCAGCTTGATTCCGGCAATTTCATGACCATAGAATTCTCTTTTTAAAGCAATATTATAGATATGGTTGTTGTAGATTTCACTAAAAATACAGCCTAAATGCCCAACAACTCCATTCTGACCACTATCATGAATGTTATTATTTCTGATAATATGAGACCCAATATTATCTTTATTCCAGCCGTAATCTTCTGCTTCAAAAACTGATTCAATCTGATATTTATAACCTGGTTTATCCTGTCTTTTACTGCGGAAATTATCTCCAGTTGCTGCAGTTTTACCAATACTAACTGCACTGCATTTTGCATCGTGGATATCATTGTCTTCAATAATCCAACCTTTACTCCAGTTAGGACCAATTAAACCTGGTTGATCTGCTGTTGGAGGTGTCCAGGGAGTAGCTGCCTGAGCCATCTCAAAACCTTTAACAGTAATATAATCAATACCAGTTGTTTCAGGATAAAAGCAGGCTTTGCGGAAATTTATCTCAACTAACTCCTCAGTTGGATCAGCCTGATGAAAGTTAGCATAAATAGTTGTTTTTTCGTCGCCAACTTCTACATACCAGAGATATTTTGTCTGTTCAGGGTTTCTAACTGCACCAATTTCTCCAGTCCAGTCATCTTTAATTTCAGTTTTAACTTCTGGATCAACTAATTTATCATATGAATCGACTTCGTAAAAAGACATTCCATTTAGGTAAACATCTCCTAAGTGTTTAGTTTCCTGACCACCAGTATGGATCAGCCAGTCACCAAAAATTTCTTCCTGATAGGGATTATAGTCACCGAAAATTTGATTATCAATTTCAGTTTTCCAGATTGAAGCTTCAACATTTTCCCAGTCTTTAATTCTTTCCGAGCCTTTAATCACAACTTTCTCATTTTCGGCCGCTTGATAAGTAATCCTTCTCTTATCACTTAAACCTCTATTTTGTGGCTTAACCCATTCTCTGTATGTACCCTCATGAACAACAACTGTATCTCCAGCCTGTGCAATTTGTGCAGCCTTATTAATTGTTAAAAATGGCTCTTCTTTAGTTCCTTGATTAAAATCTGACCCTTTTTTTGAAACATGATATTTCCTATTCATTAAAATTCCTCCTAAGTTCTGTAATTAATTTCAAAAATCAATTAGAAAATATTTTTGTACTTAATAATTTATGGCAGCAGAGTAAACGAAGCTAAACTGGCACTTCCTTCTCCTCTATAGGTAAAATATAAAGGCTTTACTCCATCTGGAATTTCAATATCTGTTGAATATTCCTGCCAGATATTCGAAAATCCAACCGGTATTTCTGCTAAAACTTCCCCATCCCAGGCTGTCTTAACTTCAAACCTGCCGCTGCAGTAGCCACGAACTTTAATTTTAACTTGATTGATATTATTAAACTCAAAATATTTAAAACCAGCTGTTGCAGAGTCTTTCATATTCTGAATATAACCTGTCTCTTTATCTCCATCTTTACCGTCCTGAGTTATTTTAGGAAACTGTTTATCCATCCAGGCTCCGGTAAAATCTGTATAAACTGATTCTTCATCAGTAAATAAATTACAGGCAAGATAGGCTGGATATTCTCCCACCCCAATTAACGGATTATCTTTTGAACCAGTAGAAGTAATCTCTACCTGGGGAATTTTCCCCTCGTCTGTAAATTTAATTTTTTCCAGACAGGCCTGACGGCTGAAATTAGTCCCGTTGGTATGTCGGTGATAAAAGATATACCACTGATTATTTATTTCAACAATGCTGACGTGATTATTTCCGCCATAATACATTGGTTTAGAAGCTGCTTTATAACTGTCAATACCAATATCAGCATTGCTGACAATAGTTCCCTGATATTCAAAACCTTCGGTTGGCTTCTTGCTCGTAGCATAGCATAATTCATGCATTAAAATTGAAGAATAAATTAAATAATATGTATCTCCTCTTTTTCTAATCGATGGAGCTTCAAAAAATTCATGACCTTCAAAGCCTGTTCCTTCACTATAAGGTTCACTTGGGATTACAAAATTAGGTTCTTCAATTATTGTCAGCATATCCGAATCTAAAACTGTGGCCATCGCTCCATTTCTTGATTTATCACCTTTCTGACAGAAGCCGGTATACAAATATGTTTTCTCACCTTCATTAATTACACCTGGATCAAATTGAGGCTGGTCTTCCTCTTTTTCGCCCAGACGCGTACCATCTGCATAATGTACATATCCATAAAACTCAAATTTTCCAGCTGGGGTATCAGAAACAGCCACCGAGACTATAGATAGCTTATCAAGAACATAGTAAAGGTAATAGCGACCATCAGGTCCAACAGTCACATCCGGAGCATACAGGCACATACTGGCATCCGGATTAAGTGGATCACCTGTTTTTTTGAAAATTTCTCCTTCATAACGCCAGTCCGAAAGATCATCAACAGGTGCTGACCAACATACATAATCATTTAAGCAATAAGCATGACCATTAAAGCGGTCATGAGAACCATAAATATATACTCTATCATTAAAAACATACGGTTCCGCATCAGGGATATACTCCCATGATGGTAAATATGGATTCAATTGTTGTTTTTTCATACTTTCATTCCTTTAATTTTTTTTGGTGAATATATATTATTTTATTATACTGTAATATTAATACTACAATTAAATTATACTATATTTAAAATATTTAGACTATAATGCAATTTGCTGAATTTTTGTCTTATTTTGCTCATTTTAGCTCAAAAGTAGATTTATTAATAAAAATAAATAAGCGAATTTCATAATACACTTAATTTAGTTTAATTCAAAAAAATATTGTCTGCGAATCATAAAAATAAGCCTTTTAACTTGAAATTGTAGATTTTAATGATTTACCATAGATTTACTGCTAAATTCAGACGCACTTAGCTTGGGTAACTTAAAATCATGAATTTAGAAGCTATTTAAGCAGCTAAAACCTGATTTTGCAGTTTGATTTTCTCTGCTGCAATTCTTGCAGCTATCAAACTGATAGAACTTAATAGCAAATGGGTCTTAACTTTTTTAGTTCCCATTACAGTTAAGTTTTCTAAATTAAGATGCTCTTTTAGTCTGGAAAAAGTTCTTTCAACACTGGTTCTTTTGTTGTAGATCTTTCTCCAGGTTCTAGAATCTCTATGCGGAGTTGATATATATCTTGGATTCTCTTTTGGTCTGGTTTTAGTTACTCGACCATAATTACTGTTAGAACACCACTTAGTACCATGAATACAATCAACTTTACCACATACATGTGGACATCTAAATTTGTTGACTCCTTTGTAATAACCCCAGTAATACATTTTGTGGCCTCCACTGCAGACTGGTGTTCCTTTAAAATCATAGAATCCAGCTGGTGGCTGTTTAGCATTACGCTTGTTAATTGGAATAATGGCCTGAGACTCCTGCTCAAAGAGAATATGTTCATAGATATCAGTGTAATCATAGCCTGAATCCATAGTCCAGTATTTGGGTTTAGTTAAATCTCTTTCAGCTAAAAAGTCATTAACCTTTTCAACTAGGGGTATTGCCTGAGTTTTATCTGCATGATTGGCTGGAGTTAGAGTTAAAGCTATTGGTAATTCTGAGTTAGTTTCAACTGCAGCATGTATCTTCCACCCAAACCAGGTTATCTGATTTTTATGAGAGTCAAATTTAGTACCCCAATCAGGGGTAGAATTATTTTCTTTATCTATCTTTGACCTTGGCTTAGCTCGTTCATAAGCTTCCAGTTTTGAAGCATCAATAGCCATTGTCTCAGTGTCCAATAAGTTAAAATCAATACATTGATCCAAAAGATTATTCATCAGTATTTCCAGTTCATCAGACTCAGATAATTTGCTGTAATATCGGCTAAATGTTGCTTCACTGGGCACCCTACCAGTGGTAGAAAAACCGCAGACATATCTGAGATAAGGACTTCTATCAATTTTGCTTACTAAGTCCGCTCTACTGGGAATCTTTTCAATCTGCTGAACCAGAAAAGCTCTTAAAATAGCTTCTGGATTATATCCAGTTGGTCCTTTATTAGACTTAGGCTTTATCTTTTCAACAACAGGTTTAAGATCAATAGGATCTAAAATACAAATTAATTTGTCAGTTTCCGATAAATTAAGTAATTCTTCAAAGGGAAAGAGACACTCTTGTCGAATATTATTAATAGGGCTTCACCTTCTTTCGTATTTTATGGGTGCTACTATTTAATTCGACAAGATGGGGTGAAGCCCTTTTTATATCATTAAAATCTTTGTTATATCAAGGCTTATTTTTATGAAATTCGCTTAAATAACTAAAATCTAATAATTATTTTATTTTCTTACATATTTGTTTCTATATTCAGAAGGATTCATCTTATTAATTTTTTTAAAAATTCTGTTGAAATAACTAATGTTGCCAAAATTTAATAAAGATGCGATTTCGGTTATTGATTTACTGGTTCCATGTAAGAGCTCTTCAGCATATCTAATTCGTAGTAAGTTTTTATAATTTACAAAACTATAACCTAATAAACGCTTGAAAGTTCGGGAAAAATTATAATAACTCATATTAGCAATTTCCGCTCCTTTTTCCATTGAAATATTTTCCTCAGGCTGATTTATCATATGTTGCAATACTGGTTGTATACATGACAGTTCGTTTAAATCTTCAAATTTATCGTTATTTGTTGAAAAGTGAATTATTTCATCTTCAAGTAAGTAAGAAAATAACTCAAAAACAAGGCCCTTTAACTTCCATACATTTTCAACTTTATTTTTGTCATAGGTATAATCTTGTCCCATAAAACTATCCTGAACGATGATATCTTCAGAGATATGCTGCATTTTTAATAAGATTTTGGTTCTTTGACAAATGTTGTGAAATCTAAATAGCACCGTTTGAATCATGTTATCTCTTTTTTTTTTTGAATTACTCTTAAATACTTAGCAATGATAAAAATACTCGGCGTTTTAAGTTTTCAACTTTGGGAACACCGTAGCCAATTCTTTTGATTAATTTGATTTTGTTGTTTAATCCTTCAGCAAATCCGTTGGTTATTCTAGTTTTAAAATAGTTAATAATGTGTTGTTCCCAGCGTTTTACTGTTCCTTTAGCTCTATAGAAAAGATTTAATTTAGACTGACTAACATTTTCATACCAGTTATTTAAAGCTTGAATAGACTCTTTAACATCAGGAATCTGTAGTAAATCACGAAATTCTTCTTTTAGCTCCCATGCTTTTTCTAAAGCAGGAGATAGTTTGAAGATCTCTATCAGCCTCTGATGACTGTCTTCATCAAGGTCTTCACCGGCCATTAGAAGGGTGAGTCTTGATTTATAGAACTTCTTTCTATTGGCAGCAGTCTGTTTATCCTGTTCCTCTATTCTCAGCTTATCCAGAGCATTATTGATAGCTGTAACCAGATGGAACTTATCAACCACTATCTTAGCATTGGGAAAGACAGTTTTAGCAACAGCCTTGTAGGGACTCCACATATCCATGGAGAAGTATTTGATCTGCTCCCTCAGTTTCTTAGGCCAGGTATTGAAGTACTCGATTAGATCTTTCTTTTTACGGGAAGATAAGATATCAATTAACTTACCGTTAATCGGATCAGTTAGAGCAACTGCGTATTTATGTTTTTTCTTGATTGCAAATTCATCTATACTGATAGCTTCAACCTCATCTAAGATTGCAATTTGAGCTTCTTCAATCAGAGTGTCTAATTTGCTGTGTACCGAGTTTTTAATGCTTGTATAGCTTAGGTCATTTTCTCTGGCCACTCTTGAGTAATCACGGCTATCAGTTTGCTTTAAAAGATGTATTTTAAAACGCTCTGTTTTCCGTGAATATTTAGTAACGCTTTCTATTCTCTTGGGTATTGCTCTTTTGCCACAATGATCGCAGCTATAGCGTTTCTTTTCAAGTCTAATAACTGTTTTTTTATCTCGAAGAGAAGTATCCTGAATCATTTGAGTTTTTCTATCATGAATCTTTTCTGCTTTTTTGCCGCAGACAGGACATTTAACATGATCTATTTTATAGTCAGCTACAAAAACTAAATATTCCTCCGTTTTAATTAAATCTGTTGCAACTAGGTCTGGTAAATCCATTAAATCTGTGATAAGATTATTATGCATTTGCTTGACTCCTTTATTGAATTTTTGGTGTTGTAACTATTTAATTCAACGGAGCCAGGCAAATGCCTTTTTTATTTAGATATTTTTAGATTTACAGTTTTTTCTTCACAACATTAATTATACAACCAAGATTTTTAATATGTTTTCATTATTAATTTTAACTGAGATTTTACTTTCTATTTTTTCTCCTAAAGATAAAATACTTTGATCAGTAAAATCAGTATTATCTTTAAGAAGTTCTGGACTAACCTGTAGTATTATATGTTTCGAGGATAAATGATTAAAATCAGAAATAGCATGAGGCTTTAACATTGGTATGAATACTAAATCGCCTTTCTGACACATTTTTGATTTACCATCAATAAAGATTTCTATTTTTCCTTCAATAATATAAATCAATTCTAAATGCGTATGACAATGATTTGGAAAACCAGGTTTGATAGTATCATAGACAAAACAACTTATTTTCTTCTTATTTTCTTTGTCTTTTTCTTGCAAATTTTCTTCATAAAACATTATAACTAATCCCTTCTTGAACTATTAACTCAATAAATTAAACCATATAGTCAAATAAAATAAAAATAAATTTTAAGCTAAGATAAAAATAACTCAATTCACTTAATTTAAGTATTAATTTAAGTTTTAAATCAACCCTTATAACTATTATTCACCACTCATTCAGAAATACCTGCAGGAATTTTAAAAATTTTGTTTTTTAACCAAATTAAAAAAAGACCCCCATTTTACTGGCAGCCTTTTAAAATATCAGTAACACCTATTTGTTTTTTTCCTCATATTCACTGGGAGTCATTCCTTCTAAATCTTTAAATACCTTAAAAAAATAATTGTAATTATTAAATCCAACCAGGTTAACTATTTCTTTAATATTTTTATCTCCAGATCGAATCATTTCTTTTGCTTTTTTAATCCTCAGCTGATTTAAATAATCACTAAAACCCAGTCCACACTCTTCTTTAATTTTTCTGCTCAGATAAGAATAACTGACCCCAATCTCTTCAGCAACCTGGCTTAAAGTTAAATCCTTTTGATAATTTCTGTCAAGAAAAAGTAGTGTCTGATTAATTAAAGTCGAATAATTATTTTTCTCTTCTAATTCTCGAAGCAGATTTTTATAAGTTCTAAAAATCCAGACTTTAAATTCTGTCAGTGAACTTAAATTTTCTAATTTCTGATAAGGATTTCCCTTTTCCTCAAAAATTCTTTCAGCATTTAGAGACTTATCTTTGATACTGCTGTTGACAATATTGATCAGAGAAATAAGGGTCATCTTTAAAACTGACAATCCCGGCTTTATTCTTGCTATTTCAGCAAATAAGTCATCCAACTCATTTAAGAGAGCGTCAGTATTTTTTTCTTCAACATATTTAACCAATAATTTTTCTCTTTTTATGTCCAGATTAAATGTCTGATTATCAATTCTATTATTCTGATTTTGATAGACAATCATATCCTGACCCTGGTAAAATTTGTTTTCCAGTAATTCTGCAGTCTGCTGATAATTCTCTGCAATCTCAAGCGGTGTCGGCAAAATTTTACTGACTGCAAAGCTGGCTGTAATATTTAAATAATTTTTTAAAGCAGATTTAATTCTATTAATTGCAGAAGTAGTACTATTATTGATTTTTAGCTCACTGTTATCCTCAAATGAAAACAAAAAGAGAAAGTTCTTTTCATCTTTCAAAACTGCAAATGAGCTGCCATTTTCTTTCAAAATTTCATCTGCCATATTAATAAAAGATCTCTTAATGTTAAGAAGTTTGGAGCCTGAGTACTTCTGCTGCAGGTCTTGATAATTATCAAATTGTCCGACTGTAATCACAATATTTTTCAGCTTAAAATTAATAGAAAGTAATTCTATCTGTTTTTTCAAGTCCTGCTTACTGTTAAAATGACCCCTTACCAGCTTCTCAGCAAAATTTTGAATCAGAATATTTTTTTGATCTACAAAAAAACTTTCTTCAAAAATATCACTATTTTTCACCTGATTATTCTCTATAATCTTTACTTTAATTCCAATAAGCAATTTTTTTAAGCTGTCCTGCCTCAATTCATGTTTTAAGATATAATCTTCTGCCCCGGCTTTTAAACTTTTTTTAACATAATCAAACTCCTTATAGCCACTTAAGGCAATGGATTTAATTTCAGGATAATTTTCAGCAGCAAATTTAATCAGATCAGCCCCGCTTTTACCTGGCATTTTCATATCAGTAATAATAATATCGATTTTTTCTTCTGCTAATGCTTTTTCAGCTGCTTCCACATTTTTAATCTGTTCAGATATTTGAAAACCCTCCTGATTCCAGTCAATTATATTTTTTAGGTGGGTATAATCAAAAATATCGTCTTCAACTATCATTACTTTCAGCATTTTGAATATCCTTTCTAAAACAAATTAGTTATCCAGCTATCTCATCAACTGAATTTAGTATATTTCAGGCAAAATGATTTTAACCGTTGTAAAATAGCCCTTTAAGCTTTCGATTTCAATTCCATACTCACGGCCAAAATAAAGCTCTATTCTTTCTTTTACATTATTAATCCCAATTCCTGAAAACTGTCCTTTGTTCATCTTATTTTCACTCAACAAATCTTTAATTTCCTGCTCAGTCATCCCGATACCGTCATCGGTGATTGTGAAAATAACCTGCTCATTTTGGGTAAAACCTTTGATTTCAATTAATCCCTGCCCACTTTTACCACTGATGCCGTGAATAATTGAATTCTCTACAACCGGCTGCAGTAAAAACCGGGGTATTTTGTAATTCATTAAGTTCTCTTCTATCTCAAATTTAACTTCAAATTTATTATGCAGCCGGAACTGCTGGATATTTAAATAGCTTTTTAAATATTCCACTTCTTTTGCCACAGTAATAAAATCTTCTTTATTGTTCATACTCAAATGCAGCAGGTTGATTACTGAAGAAAGAAAGTTTTCCAGATTATCTGCATTCTGCATATCTGCCAGCAGCCGGGCAGTATTTAAAATATTTGAGAGAAAATGAGGATTTATTTGAGCCTGAAGTGCTTTAAACTCCAGATCATTTTTCTGTTTTTCATTTTCTTTTACATCTTCCACCAGTTCTTTTAGTTCAACCACCATTTGATTAAAGTTTGAACTGGCAGCTGCCAGCTCATCCTGAGCCTGATCATCAATTTGCACCTCTAAATTTCCTTCTTCAACCTGATTCATAGCCTCAACTAAATTATTTAGTGGATCCGATATACTTCTGGTAAATATATAGGACAAAAATACGGCCAGCAGAAAAATAATTAAACTTACTCCCATTATATCTTTAGCGATCTGACCGGTTTCTCTATTTAAATAAGAAAAGGGAATTGTACTTACAATATACCAGTCTGTATTTTTAAGAGGAGCATAGGCAGTCAGATTTCTCTGCTCAGCAATTGTTAATTAAAAACTTTCATTTTCAGAATCAGGATTTGCTTTGATTCTCTGAATCAGCTGTTCTTCTGGATACTTTTCGTTGAAATTAATACTATTATTTCGTGTTGAAACAACTATCCCTTCCGAATTAACTATAAAGATTTCAGTTCCCTCTCCTAAATCAATATTCCGATAAACATCAGAAAATAGATTTTCATTAATCCTGATAAGAATTGAGCCCAGTTTTCTTCCCTCATACAATTCTTTGATTGTCCGGCCGATAATAATACCATATGATTTCTCAGGTGTGTTTTCAGGATAGACCCTGCTTACCTGATGCAGCTCATCTCTAAAATCCACTGCTTTCCAGACTGGAGCACCATTTTTGGCTTCAATTTCTGAAAGTAAGATTTCTCGAAAATTATCTTTAAAGGTTAAAGTAAAGCCG
The DNA here is from genome assembly GCF_003053565.1 of Halanaerobium saccharolyticum. Lineage (GTDB taxonomy): Bacteria > Bacillota > Halanaerobiia > Halanaerobiales > Halanaerobiaceae > Halanaerobium > Halanaerobium saccharolyticum_B. The sequence goes on from NZ_QAXS01000014.1 coordinate 59,968, forward strand.
GTATCTCCATAGGCAATAATTTTATCACCCTGGTCAGTAAATAATTGAACATCAGAAATATATTCAGAAAAAGAAAACTTACGCACCATATCTTCCCGCATTCTGTATCTGGCATCATAAACCTCCCAGTCACTCAACTGCTCATAATTACCTAATTTAGCCGAGAAAGCCCCGCTTATGCTAATGGGCGGGGATGAATCGGCTAATTTATAGTTGAAAAAGCTTTTTCTTTGTTGAACATTTGTTCTTTCAATGGTATAATATACTTAGTAATAAAGTTTTTTGCATCGGCTTAAAATATCATTGATATTAATAATTATTGAAAAAGGTGTTTGATATGCAATTAACATATGTGCTGGAGTTATTAAAACTAACTAAAAGAAAAGAAAATATATTCTTAAATAATATTGCTGAAGTAGTTAAGAATCGTCAGGCTGTCGCTACCAAGCTTAAAACAGGAGAAACTAAATTGAGTTCTGCTGACTTTAAGGATATAAACCTCCCTGCACTGAGCCTTCATTATAAACGCAAGGTCGGCCCAGCACTAGGTCATCGAGACCGTCGCTGCTGTTAAAAATCAGAATATTAGAGAAGTTAAAGCACTTTATAAACAGTTTTTAAAGTCTAACTCTAAAAAAGAAAATATAGAGTTCAAAGCT
>NZ_QAXS01000015.1 GCF_003053565.1 Halanaerobium saccharolyticum
TTTTCTTCTATATTTTCTGCCGCGTTTTTTATCAGCGACATTTAATATCTTATCAACTCTGCCTCACTTTGTCAAGAACTTTTTAGAAAAACTTTTAAAAAGATTTTTCTTTATTTTAAAGCTTTTTCTTTTCTCTTATATATAAAGAAGAGAAATATTTAAGCTTTAATTTGAAGTTCTTTCAACCTCCGATTTGAGATCAGTTTCGAACTCAAATTTTAGTGGAGATTATTTGTGCGACGCTTATTATCTTATCAAGCTCTTTTAACTTTGTCAAGAACTTTTTAAAATAATTTTGTCGGCCGGAAAAATTGATAATTCAACTTTTCAGCGACATACATTATCTTAACATCAATCCCCCTTTTTGTCAAGAGTTATAGAGGATTTTTTCGAAAAGATTTCTGCAGCAAATATAATTATTGCTGCAACGTTTAATATAGTAACATTAAATTAATATGGTGTCAAGAAGTTTTTTGATAAAACTTCTATATTCAAAAAAATCCCTCTATCCATTAATTAAACAATAATAATGAATAGAGGGAATATAATCATTTGGTCTTTTTTAATATTTTAGATGTAGTCCTTAGATCTGTTAAACTATTACCGCTGTAAGTTAAAGTTCTAAGAAAGCAACCCCTGAGCAAAGCCAATTGCTTTTCTCCAAAGCCTAACAAAAATATTTGCACGCTCAATATCCTCGACTGCAACAACATCTACAGATTCAACAGCTTCTTCGCCGCGATAAACAGTCAATTTTCCAAGTACTCCACCTTTTTCTATTGGAGCAGCCAAAGAATCATCAACTTCAACTTCCTGCGAAATTTCCTGTTCTTTGCCTTTTTGCACCATAATATATAAATCTTCAGCTATTTCTCCTACAGCAGCCCTATCTGCAGACTCTTCAACAGGAATATTTTGAATCTGATCACCTGCAGCAGCTATCTGTCTTTTAGAAAATGCATTAAAGCCATAATCAAGAAGCCTTGTTGTTGCCTCTTCTCTTTCATTTAGCGTATCTCCCTGCAGAACAACAGAAATAAGCCGGACATCACCTTTTTGAGCTGTTGAAGCAAGACAGAAACCAGCCTCCTGGGTATGTCCTGTTTTTAAACCATCCATACTTGGATATTTATTAATTAAACTATTGGTGTTAACTAACATTGCATCTCTGCCGGGAAGCTGAATTGTCTCAGTCCAGATAGATGCCCACTCCAGGACCTGCGGATATTTAGCTAATTCCCTGGCCATAATCGAAATATCTCTTGCTGTAGAATAATGATTGGGATCAGGTAGACCAGTTGAATTAGCAAAATTTGTAGAGTCCATCCCCAGCTCTTCTGCTTTATCGTTCATCATAGCAATAAAGTTACTGTATGTACCAGCAATATACTCACCAACTGCAACACTGGCATCATTACCAGAAGCAATTGTTACCGCTTTAAGCAATTTTTCCAGCTTAACCTGGGTATTTGCGGCCAAAAAGATCTGAGATCCTCCCATTGACTCTGCATAACGGCTAATAGTTACCTGGTCATCTAAAGAAATACTCCCCTCTTCTAGTTTTTCCATAGCTATTAAAAGAGGCATGATTTTAGTAATGCTTGCCGGTGGCAAAACTCGATCAGCATTTTTTTCAAATAAAACCTGGCCAGTTTCTGCCTCTAGCAAAATAGCAGATTCAGGTTCAATATCAAAAGCTAAAGTTGGTGTAATAAGTACAAAACTGAAAAATACTGTCATAATGATTGTGGAAATAATAAATTTCTTTTTCATTCTTTTAATCCTCCTGTATAATTTTTATTCCTGATTTTTTGCCTGCTTCCAGAATTCATCTAATTCTTCTAAATTATAATCTTCAAACTCAGCTTTTTCAGCCATTATTTTTTCTTCTATAAATTTAAATCTGTTTTTAAACTTTAGAATAGTTTTAAGTAATGCAATTTCTGGATTGATTTCCTTAAAGCGGGCAAGATTAACTACAGCAAATAACAGATCCCCTATTTCCTCCTCAAGGTTTTGCTGCTGAGCCTGATTTAAATTTTGATCGGCAAACAAGGTATTGTCCGGATTTGCTCCAATGATTTCTTTGCACTCACCCAGTTCTTCTTCGATTTTATCTAAAACAGGTTCCAATTCATCCCAATCAAAGCCCACTTCCGCAGCAATTTTTTGAATATCATAGGCCTGATTCAAAGCACTCTGCCCCTGATTAAATTTATCCATTAGAGAATTGAATTGACTGTTTTTCTCTTTCTCTTCCTTCTTAATCCGCTCCCAGTTCCTTAACACTTCTTCAGAACCATCAACATCCACCTCAGCAAAAACATGAGGATGACGTCGAATAAGTTTTTCTCTTAAAACTCTTGCAACATCAGCTAAGTCAAAATCGTCTTTTTCATATGCAATTTGAGATTCAAAAACAACCTGCAGCAGAAGATCTCCTAATTCCTCTTTAAATGCTTCAACATCATTTCGTTCCAGAGCCTCGACAACTTCATAGGCTTCTTCTATAATATTCTCTTTGATTGAATGATAATCCTGCTTTTTATCCCAGGGACAACCATCCGGGCCTCTTAAAACAGCCATAATCTCTATTAATTTATCTAACTCTTTTAAAATTGATTTCCTTTTTCTGACATCCAAGCTGTTACCTCCTCAAAAATTTAAGCTGGAACATATAAATTATATCATAAAATTATTAAAATAAAATTAATCCTTTAGAAAACTCCATCTTTTTAACAAATTAGCCAGTTTTTCACCAAAAACAGGTATCACAGCTAAATCCTGATACTTAATTTCCTGCAGCAGTAATAAAACTACAAAGTAGAATAATGCTGCAGCAGCTACTGTTATGAAAGTAGTTATTTGATAGGCATAAGCTAAATTATTCATTTCCAATAAATTTTTGAGTAGATTATAAAATATTTTAACAAAAGCCCCCATCAAAAATACTGATGCAAATGGTTTTAAAATCATAGTTTTAACATTTATTATAAATCCACTTTCTTTTTTTACATAATACAGGTTTAAAAAAGCAGCAATAGCAAAACCAATCGTAGTACCTAAGGCTGCACCACGAATTCCAATAGCTGGAACTGCGGTTAAAGTGTAATTGATAAACCCATTAAAGACTGCTCCAACCATTAAGTTTCGAGCTGGAATTGATGTTTTCCCAATTCCATTTAAAATCCCTGTACTTGTCTGCTGTAGAGCAATAAAGAATACACCCCAGGCTACAAAACGAAGTGGGACAGCGGCTCCTGGTTCTGCAAAAATAATCTCAGTCAGAGGCTCTGCCAGCAAAAACAATCCGGCTGCAGCAGGTAATGAAATTAAAACAGTTAATCTTAAAGCTGTCTGCGTACGATAATTAATTAACTTTTCCTTCCCCAGAGTAAAAGCTTCAGCAATAGAAGGAACCAGGCTTGCTGATAAAGAAACAGTAATAATTGTCGGGAAATTGACCAGCGGCATTGCTACAGCAGAAAACATTCCATATAAAGCTGTTGCCTCCCTAACCATATAGCCTGCTGCCTGGAGCCGATTGGGTACAAAAACTAGATCAACAAGACTCATTAATGGCATAACCAGTGCCCCCAGGGTGATCGGTACTCCTAAAGAAACAATCCTTCTTACAACACTTTTGGTGCTCAATTCTATTGAATCATATCCACCATCTAAAAAGCTAAATATTTTTTCTTTTCTTTTAGCATAAATATATAATAGAATTAATAAACCACCCAGCGCACCACTCACAGCCCCAAAACTTGCTCCAGCTGCAGCATAGTCCAGGCCGTAGGGAACTAAAAACACAACCAGGCCAACCATTGTAAACATTCTGATGAACTGCTCTAAAATTTGTGACTTGGCAGTCGGAACCATATCCTGCAGTCCCTGAAAAAAACCGCGGTAAGAAGCCATAATTGAAACTACAAATATTGCAGGAGAAATTGCAAGAACTGCATAATATGAACGGGGATCAAGAGAAAGAAATGAAATTAGTGGTTTAGCAGCTAAAGCCATAATAATTGAAACTATTAACCCCACTAAAAAGCTCATTTTTCTGGCAACTTTAAATATTTTATAGGCCTCTTTTTTCTTATCTGCTGCAATTTTATCAGCAATTAGCTTAGCAAGTGCTACTGGGATACCGGATCGTGAAACAACCAGTAAAACAGTATAAATTGGATAGGCCATCTGATAAAGCCCCATTCCTTCTGCTCCAATTATTCTGGTTAAAATTACCCGATAACCAAAACCCATTACTCTGGCAGCAAGACCAGCAGCAGTTAAAATTGCTGCTCCTTTTATAAAACTTCCCCGTTCTTTATTATCCGACATTTTTTCCACCCTTTTGACTTTCTATTTTAACAGCATTATCATCTATATTTAAAACTAAATATTTTTTAAATCTTTTAGCATTTTTAATAATTGTTTATCAATATTTTCTGGATCATCAATTTTAATCAATAACTGTGGCTTTTTTGCAGATTTAATTTTGATTTTTCTTCTGTATTTTTTGCTGAATTCAACTAATTTACTTCCATCCACCAGATCGGAACTGACAAACTGGCATCTAATTTTACCACCATCATCTTTAATTGAGTCCATATTCAATTCAGCCGCAATAAATTTCAAGCGGGCTGTATTAACCAGGCGCACCACTTCTACAGGCGGCTCTCCAAATCTATCAATTAGTTCATCTATAGTATCTAAAGCGTCAGCTTCATTTTCTATAGATTTAATTTTCTTATAGATTTCAATTTTTCTGGCCTCATATTTAATATAATCATCTGGAATATAGGCATCTAAATTAAGATCAATTTCTACCTCAATTTTATTCTGATCCTTTTTACCCTTAAGTTCTTCTATTGTTCCTTCTAATAATTTAGTATATAAAGAAAATCCAACGGCTGCAATATGTCCGCTCTGCTCAGGACCTAATAAATTACCGGCACCCCTAATTTCTAAATCACGCATTGCAATTTTAAAACCAGAGCCCAGAGAAGAAAATTCTTTAATTGCTTCCAGCCTTTTTTCAGCAACTTCGGGTAAAATCCTATCTCGCTCGTAAAGTAGATAAGCATAAGCAATTCGGTTGGTACGACCAACGCGCCCCCTAAGCTGATACAGCTGGGATAACCCCATCTTGTCTGCATGGTTAATAATAATTGTATTTACATTTGGAATATCCAGTCCTGTTTCAATTATCGTTGTGCAGACTAAGATATCAAACTTATGATGATAGAAGTCATACATTATTTTTTCCAGTCGTTTTTCATTCATTTGTCCGTGAGCAACTGCAATTTTAGCCTCCGGCATTAGTTTTTGAAGTTTACCTGCAGTCTGCTCAATATCCTTAACTCGATTATGGACAAAATAAATCTGACCTTGTCGAGCTAATTCTCTTCTAATTGCACTGGCAATCAATTCTTTGTTATATTCTTTAATAAAAGTCCTAATTGGATATCGGTTTTCAGGAGGAGTTTCAATCAAACTCATATCGCGAACTCCAACCAAAGCCATATGCAGAGTTCTGGGAATTGGAGTCGCAGTTAAAGTTAATACATCAACATTTCTTTTAAGATCTTTCAACTTCTCTTTATGAGTAACTCCAAAACGCTGTTCTTCATCAATGATTAATAAACCAAGATCATCAAAAATAACATCCTTAGATAAAAGCCGATGAGTCCCAATTAAGATATCTATTTCGCCTTTAATTAATTTTTTTAGTGTCTTCCTCTGTTCAGCAGTAGTACTAAATCTACTTAACATCCCAATCCGAACCGGAAATTCTTCAATTCTCTCTGCAAAAGTATTATAATGCTGCTGAGCAAGTATAGTTGTTGGAACTAAAACTGCAGTCTGTTTGCTGTCAAGGGCCGCTTTAAATGCAGCTCGAATAGCAACTTCAGTTTTTCCATAACCGACATCACCACAGAGTAATCTATCCATCGGTTTTTTTGATTCCATATCTGCTTTAACATCTTCAATCGCATCTTTTTGATCAGGAGTTTCTTCAAAAGGAAAAGAGTCTTCAAACTCCTGCTGCCAGACATCATCTTCCGAAAACTGATAGCCGGTCAGAGTTTCTCGTTCAGCGTAAAGTTCTAATAAACCTACGGCCATTTCTTCAACAGATTTTTGAACCTTTTCTTTTACCTTTTTCCAGTCACTGCTGCCCAGTTTATAAAGTTTAGGGTTACCGGCATCTGAACCTATATACTTTTGTACAAGATGTATTTTTTCAGTTGGAACATAGAGCTTATCTTCTCCAGCATATTTAAGGACAAGATAATCTTTGTGCTGCCCCTGGATTTCTAAAGTTTTTACACCTAAATATTTACCAATACCGTGATTCTCGTGGACAACATAGTCGCCAGCTTTTAAATCATTGATACTGGAAATCTCTACTCCATCTTCAAAGTCCCCGATCTTTCTTTTTCTTTTCTGTTCATTTCCAAAAACCTCTTTATCACTGAAAACAGCGAGCTTGATATCATCAAAAACAAAACCTTCGGCCAGACTATCAGGAAAAATAACAATTCTACTTTGATCAAAATTTTCTCCAACTACCAGATTCTTTTCTTCCAAAAACATTTTAACTCTTCTTTTCTTACTGGCTGAGTTGAGTGTAATTGCAATTCGATACTTTTTCTGCAGAAGATCAATTAATTTTTCGCTAAAAAGTTCAAGTTGACCATGAAAAGGTTCTAAAGAAGATGTATCAAAATGAATATCATTTTCGGCAACCTTCCGTTCTTCAAATTCGGAATTAATATCAACTACTCGATTTTTAGTTATTTCTTTTTCAAATTCATTCTCAGAAATAAAATTATCAAGATACTCAGGAAAAACCATACCCTGCTCTAAAAGACGAGTGTGGGTCTCTATGATTTCCTGATAATATTCATGAGTAAGCTGGGTAATTTTATTTGGACGGACAGCAAAAATCATACTATCTTCTAAATAGTCAAAAAAACTGGCAGTCTCTTCATAATAAAAAGGCAAAAACTGTTCAAATCCGGGGAAGCGGTGTTTTTCTCGCAGATCTTCCAGCATCTTTTTTGCTTTATCTCTTAAATAAGAAGCTTCTTCCGGATAATTATTCTCCGCCAGCCGTGCTACAGCTTTAGAATATGCTGTCTCCAGTCTGGGACAGGCCCTATCGACAACTTCTTCGTCAATAACAAGATTAGCAAATGGTGGAATTGTGATTTCTGCAACCTCTTTTTTAGAGCGCTGGGCAGTTAAATCAATTTTTCTTATTGAATCAACCTCATCACCAAAAAGTTCAATTCTAAAAGGCTGCTCATCTAAAAGAGTAAAGACATCAATGATTCCACCCCGAATGCTGTATTGACCAGGGGCTTCCACCATTTCCTCCCTTTTATAACCTAAAGCAAAGAGCCTCTGTCTTAAACTTTCAATATTAATTTCACTACCACTTTTAATATTTATACTTTTTTGCTGATAAATCATTTTTGGAGGTAATTTTTTTAAAACTGCAGCCGGAGTAGTTAAAATAATTTTCTTTTTCTGACCAATTGGGAAAACTAGCTCGGTGAGCACCTTTGTCCGTTCACTCATAGTAGTTAGATCTGGCATCAACTGCTCATGGGGAAGAATTTCCTCTTCTGGAAAAACTAAAAATTCATCTTTTCCAATCAAACGGATTAAATCTTCCTGCATCTGCTGCAGATAATAATTATCTGGCAAAAAGAAAACTAAGTCCTTTTCTGCTTTTTTTAGAAAATTAACTGCAAAATAGGAAATTCTACTGCCACTTAAACCGCTAATAGACTGGGCAGAAGTATTTATATTTTTCGCAATTTTTTTAAATTTTTGATTTTCTAGTAATAAATCTTTGAAATTCATCTGCATACTGCTCCTTAAACAAAAACCTTTTATTTCTACATATATTTCTTAATTTTATACTTTTATACATTTAACTCAAAAATGGCAAAATAGCCCCTACATAAAATGTACGGGCTTGTTATCCATTATATTTATTCATTGCTTTCATTATATCTTCTTTTAACATCAATTCAACTGCTGAAGCAGCATCAGCTACAACTTTTTTTGAGATATCCTCTTCTTCGCCTGCAAAAGTAGTCAGGACAAAATCAGGTACCGGAATATTTTCCGGCGGTCTACCAATGCCAATTTTTAATCTATTAAACTCATCTGTGCTCAAATTATTAATAATTGATTTAATTCCATTATGACCACCACTGCCGCCATTCTGCTTAAATCTCATCTTTCCTAAATCAAGATCTAAATCATCATGAATAACAAGCAGATCTTCAGCTTCTATCTCAAAATAGTCAAGCAGCCTATATATTGGCTGACCACTTTTATTCATATATTTCATTGGTTGAAAAAGAATAACTTTTTCTCCACCTAAAAAGAAATCGCCAACAAGGCCATCGAACTTATAACTGCTCTTAACTTTAAATCTGTCTGCCAATTCTGAAATAACCATAAATCCTATATTATGTCTGGTTTTCGCATATTTTTCACCAGGATTTCCAAGACCAGCAATTACTTTCAAACTTTAAACCTCCAATAATAAATTGAAGCGCAGCTGACTAAGCCGCGCCCAATTTCTTTACTAAAATTATTCCTGTGGTTCTTCCTCTTCTTCTGCTTCTTCGCCTTCTTCTTCCTCTTCTTCGCCAATAACTTCTGGCTCTAAGAATTCCTCTTCCTCTTCTTCTACCTCTTCTTCGATAAGTTCAGTAGGAGTAACAACAGTTACAATAACTTCGTCACTGTCAGTTACAAGGTCAATTCCTTCAGGAAGATCCAGGTCAACAACAGATAAAGACTGTCCAACCTCAAGTTCAGAAATGTCAATAGTAATTTCTTCTGGAATTTCAGCAGGTAATGCATCAATTTCAATTTCGCGTAATAACTGCTGTAATACTCCACCGTCACGAACACCAACAGCTTCTCCTTCTAAATGCATTGGTACAGAAACAGTGATCTTTTCGTCCATAGAAATAAACTGAAAATCTACATGCAGCAGATTTTGCTTAATAACATCTTTCTGATAATCTTTAATGATTACAACCGCTTCATCCTCTTCTCCATCTTCTCCGACAAAAGTCAGATCAAAGATAGCATTAGAATGGAGAAGCTTTTCAATATCCAGTGGATCTACTTTAATAGATCTTGGTTCATTTCCTCTTCCATAAACAACACCTGGGATAAGTCCGTTTCTTCTTATTTTACGGGCTACTCCCTTTCCAGTTTCAGTCCTTAGTTCAGCTTCAATAGAATGTCTCTCCATGACTATCCTCTCCTTGCATAAATTAAATTTTAAGCCAGATTAACTGCTTATACTGGCAGGTCTGCGTTAAATAAGACATAACAAATTTTATTATAACATCAAAGCTCAGTTTGAGCAAGTGTTTTAGAAAAATTATTTAAAATAATACACTAACAGATAAATCTTTAAAAATACGGTCAATAGCCTCTCCAACCAGAGGAGCAACAGAAAGCACTTCCAGATTATCAAGATCATGGTCTTTCTGAGCAATTGTATTAGTAACAATAATTTTGGTAATTGGCGCTTCTTTTAGACGTTCAACTGCAGGGCCTGAAAATAAAGCGTGAGTTCCACATGCATAAACTTCCTTAGCTCCTTTATCTTTAAGAACTTCGGCTGCTGCAGAAATAGTTCCAGCTGTGTCAATAATATCATCAAGCAGTATCACATTTTTACCATCAACTTCTCCAATTACATTCATAACTTCAGCCACATTTGGTTTGGGCCTTCTTTTATCAATAATCGCCATTGGAATATTTAAACTTTCAGCAAAAGAACGCACTCTTTTTACCGAACCAACATCCGGAGCAACAGCAATTAGATCAGAACGATCAAAATCCTTAAAATAATCAACCATAATCGGTGAGGCATAGAGATGATCAACTGGGATATCAAAAAAGCCCTGGATCTGAGGTGCATGAAAATCAATTGAAAGTACTCTTCTGGCACCTGCCTGAGTTAGTAAATTGGCCACCAATTTAGAAGTGATTGGATCTCTTGGTCTTGCTTTTCTATCCTGGCGCGCATACCCATAATATGGTATCACCGCAGTAATTCTTCGGGCAGATGCCCTTCTTAAAGCATCAATAATCACCAGCAGTTCCATCAGATTCTCATTAACAGGAGGTGCTGTAGGCTGTACAACAAAAACATCAGCTCCCCTTACAGTTTCATAAGTGCGAACACCAATTTCCCCATCTTTAAATCTAGTTACATCTGCATTAACCAATTCCGTCCCCAGATAATCACAAAGATCCTGAGCTAATTCAGGGTGAGAATTACCTGCAAATATTTTTAACTGTTCACTATAACTGGACATTTTTTGACCCCCTGGCTTATTTTTTAATTTTCCTGCTTAGATTTTGGATTATATATTCGAGCAGGAACGCCCATTACTGTATCACCAGAATTAATATCTTTTGTAACTACTGATCCAGCAGCTGTCTTAGCCCTGTCACCAATTTTAAGTGGCGCAATTAAAATAGAATCACTGCCGATGAAGACATCACTACCAATTTCAGTCTTAAATTTATTTTCTCCATCATAATTCGCAAATATTGTACCGGCTCCGATATTTGTTCTTTCACCAATTTCGGCATCTCCAGCATAACATAAATGAGGAACCTTAGCTCCATTTTTAACTGTAGTCTTTTTAAGCTCTACAAAATCACCAATTTTACAATTAGCTTCTACTGTAGAACCCGGTCTTAGATAAGCAAAAGGCCCAACATTAGTTCCAGCTCCAACTTTACTTTCCTTTATAATAGTATTTGAAAGGATTTCAACATTTTCCCCTATAACTGCATCTTTCAATTTGCAGTTTGGATTAATGGTAGTGTTTTGAGCAATTTTAGTTTTTCCTTCCAGATAATTAAAAGGATAAATTGTAACATCCTTTGCTATCTCCACCTCAGCATCTATGTATGTAGTATCTGGATCAATAATTGTTACTCCATTTGCCAGATGTTTGTCAGCTATTCTGCCTCTTAATATTTTTTCGGCCTCTGCCTGCTGTTTACGAGTGTTAATCCCTATAATTTCATCAGAATCCTCGACAGTATATGTATTTATTTTTTTATTTCTAGTTACAGCAAATTCTATAATATCAGTTAAATAATATTCCTGCTGAGCGTTATTATTATTCATATTTGCCATAAAATCTCTCAACAGGGCACTATCGATACAGTTTACCCCACTATTAATTTCACTGATCTGCTTTGTTTCTGAATCAGCATCTTTTTCTTCTACAATTGCAGTTAAATTACCAGCCTCATTCTTAACGATTCTTCCATATCCTTCAGGATCATCAAAAATAGCCGTCATAACTGTTAAATCAGAATTGCTCTGCTTATGTTCTTTAACAAATTCTGCAATAGTCTCTTTTCTTAATAAAGGGGTATCTCCATAAAGAATCAATACCGGACCCTCATAATCTGCAAAAAAACTTTCAGCCTGTTTTACAGCATGACCGGTACCTAATTGTTCTGACTGTATTACATAATTTAAATCCCATTTATTTAAATCTTCCAATTCAGACTGAACCTCTTCTTTTTGATGTCCAATCACATTAACTATTTTACTATTTAAACCATCTAAAGTATTTAAGACATGCTTAATGATTGCCTTACCGGCAACTGGATGTAATACCTTAATTTTATCTGATTTCATTCTGGTTCCCTTACCGGCAGCCAGAATAATACTTAAAAGATCTGCCATCTATAATTTCCTCCTTTAAATAAGGAATAAATATTCTTGCTTTAATTAAACATTATTTCCTGACAATAGTAGTCCATCATAGTTCTTTAATCGCTTGAAGTATAACAGAGAAATTAGCATTTGTCAAGATTATAAATTCCATGAATAGAAATAACACTACCCCAGCTGAGGTAGTGTTATTTTAGTGATTATTAAAAGATTTATCTAGGCACTTGCCAGCAGTTCATCAAACTTTTCTAAAACCTGGTTTTCCATTAGATCCCTCAACTTAGTGGAAATTGGAAAACAGATATCCTGATAGTCTCCGTTTCTCTTTCTTCTTGCCGGCATCGATAGGAAAATCCCGTTTTTCCCTTCAATAACCCGCATGTCTCGCACAACAAAAGAGTCGTCAAATGTTACTGTTGCATAAGCCTTGACCATACTTCCATTAATTTCGACCGGAAAAACTCTGACATCTGTAATTTCCATAAATACACCGCCTTTGGAATTATTTGTTAATAACATTATAATTCCATTAAATGTAAATGTCAAGACTTATTTGTGATTTTTTTCAATAAATTTCCATAATTCGTCCTTTTCAGGTGCTTTAAACTCTTTTTTAACTCCGTTTGCTTCCATATAATTACCTTCTTTAATCATTCTTCCAACCCTGATTATTTCAAGCTCATTTTCTGCAAAAATGCTTTTTAGATCAATTTCCGGTGGAGCGGCCATCAGCATTGACCCTGAGGAGATTAAAGCTGCTGGATCTAGATCTAATTTTCGGCAAACTTCTTCAACTTCAGGAATTAACTTAAAATTATCTTTCTCAATAATAAATCCAAGCTGTGAAGCTGCTGCCATTTCAGTTACTGCACCATAGACTCCACCTTCCGTTACATCATGCATAGCCTTAACTCCATTTTTTCTGGCTATTCTGCTTTCAGGTAGCACACTTAAAAGTTCCAAATAACCATCCAGTTTGACGATTGTTTCACTGCTGACACCTTTTTCAATCAGATGCTCCCTATAATCACTTGCCAGTATATAGCTTCCTTCGATACCCATACCTTTAGAAATATATAAAATATCGCCAGCTTCTGCGGCAGAACTGGAAGTTAATTCTTCCCTGACAGCTCTGCCCATTGCAGTAACTGTAATGATAGGTTTTTGAACCAAGTCAGTTATTTCTGTATGCCCACCGAGGACTTCTATATTCATCGCGGCTGCTGTATTAACTATTTCTTCCATCATTTTTTCGGCTCTTTTTTCTCCCAGGCGGGGTGGTAATAATAAGACGACCTGAATTCCAAAAGGCTCAGCCCCAGCGGCTGCAATATCATTACAGGCAACATTAACAGCCAGATAACCAGCATTTTTTTCAGCACCGGTTATTGGATCAGAAGATACCACCAGCAAATAATCTCCCAGATCTATTACCGCACTATCTTCTCCTGGACCTGCCGGTACCAGTACATCAGAGCGAAAATGTTCTATTTTATCAAGTATTGTTCTTTTTAATTTATTTCCTGCCAGTTTACCTATTTCCAAAAATATCACTTCCCAAAATAATTATCTAAATGATGAGAAAGAGGAATTGCCAGAACTCCCCCAATCAGCATCTGGGCAAAATCAATGCCAATTTCGGGTAAAACAACTGCCCAGCTTAATAAAAACGCTTTGGCAAGAGCATAACCCAGAATCATTACATTTCCACCAACAATAATAGCAAATATTTTGCGATCAAACTTTTTATCCTGCTGCTGGCTGGCAATTTTACCTACAATTAAACCTTCCAGCCCCTTAATTAAAAAAGTAAATGGAGCCCAGATTGAATAACCAAGTATAATATCCATTAGAGCAGATCCAACACCACCTGCAATTCCACCAGCTTTAGCACCAAAAGTTAGGGCAATAGTATAAATAGCTACTTCCCCCAGGTTGAAATAAGAACTGCTGGGTCCTGGAATATGTAAATAGGTCGCCACAGAGGTAAAGGCTATAAAAAGTGCTAAAAAGGATAATGATCTGGTGTCCAGCTTACCTAATTTCATTTTCTTTAAATGATCCTGTATATTTTCTCTGCCTTCCATTTTTATCCCCCCAACTAGAATTTAATAAGTTGTTAAGTATTGATCAATTTCCCAGCTGTGAACCTGTTTTTTATAAACAGACCATTCTATTTTCTTAGCTTCAACTAAATGGTTAAAAATATGCTCACCCAGTGCTTCCCGCATAAATTCACTTTCCTGGAAATGTTTAAGCGCTTCTTCCATAGATGAAGGGAGGCTTGTAATCCCTCTTGATTTTCTTTCTTTATAATTCATTTCATAAATATTATCAGTAGTCTGTTCACCGGGATCTATTTTATTTTTGATCCCATCAAGACCTGCTCTAAGCATTACAGCTGTGGCCAGATATGGATTTGCTGCCGGATCAGGGTTTCTTAATTCTAATCTGGTTCCATTACCACGAGCTGAAGGAACTCGAACTAAGGCACTTCTATTCTGAGTTGACCATGATATGTAAACTGGTGCCTCATAACCAGGTACAAGCCTTTTATAGGAATTAATAGTCGGATTTAAAATGGCCGTTGTTTCTTTGGCATGCTTTAACAGTCCACCTATATAATAATAAGCAATTTCACTTAAACCATGTTCATCTTCAGGATCATAAAAAGCATTTTCTCCATTTTTATATAATGATTGATGAACATGCATTCCAGAACCGCTCTCTCCATAAATAGGCTTAGGCATAAATGTTGCATGGAGATTATGCTGCATTGCAATAATTTTTGTTACAAATTTAAAAGTTGCAATATTATCTGCTGTTCTTAAAACAGGAGTGTATTTAAAATCAATTTCGTGCTGGCCTGGCGCCACTTCATGGTGAGCAGCTTCAACTTCAAAACCCATTTTTTTAAGTGCTAATACAGTATCACGACGAGCTTCTCCTCCTAAATCAACTGGAGATAGATCGAAATATCCTCCCTTATCATGGGTGTTTGTCGTTGGATTACCATGCTTATCTTTTTCAAATAAGAAAAACTCCGGTTCTGGCCCGGCAAACATTTCATAACCCATCTCCTCTGCCTCAGCCATCGCACTTTTTAGTGCACCACGAGGACAGCCAACAAAAGGTTTACCGTCAGGTAAATAAATATCACACATCATTCTGGCTGTACAGCCTCCACTGGTCTCCCAGGGAAAAATTGTAAAGGTATCATAATCAGGCTTTAAATACATATCGGATTCGTGGATACGTGTATAGCCCTCAATCGATGAACCATCAAACATGATCTTGCCGTCAAGTGCTTCAGGCAGCTGCTCAATTGTAATTGCAACATTTTTAATAATCCCTAAAATATCAACAAACTGCAGACGAATAAACTCAACATTTTTCTCTTCAGCAACCCTTAAAATCTTCTCTCTACTAAATTTTTCCACTTATTCTTCCTCCTTCTGGGAATGCTTTTTATTACTCCGGGAAAGTTTCTTTATCAACTCTGAACGATTAGAAACAGGATAAAGTGAGTCAAGATCAACATCTGAATAATAATCATAATTGTCATCAAAATCGTCATCCACTTCCAGATCTTTATCAACTGTCAGTGGAGCCTTTAATTTTGAGCGCACAGTCTCTATACTATTCCCAGCAGTAAGCAGTTCTTTTATTTTAAGCAGTCTTTTGATATCACTTGCCGAAAAAAGACGCTGATTCCCCTTGCTGCGGGCTGGAAAAATCAATTCCTGCTGATCATAATAACGAATCTGCCTGGATGTTAATCCTGTTTTTTCCTTAGCTTCCTTCATGGTGATATTTTTTCCCTTTTTCATAGCTATCACTACTCCCAAAGTCCTAATAATTATTGGAGAAAGTATAACACGAAATTAAATTCATGTCAATCTCATGTGAGCTTTTAATTTGTCTTTCTAGCCTCAATTAATAACTGGGAACAGTTTTTGCCACAGTAACAAAATCATTTTTGCGGGGCCATCTGGCTGCAGCTTTTTCCGCCAGCTCTCTGCTGCTGTAAATCGAAAAGACTGTTGGACCACTTCCGGAAAGCATTGTGAATTCAGCTTTAGTATTCTTAAATATATCTTTTATTTCTTTTATCTCCGGACAAATTTTTTCTGCCGCTTTTTTTAAATCATTTTTATAGTCAAGCTCCCAGTCAATCTCCTGATCATTTTTTAAGTTATTTTGAACTGAGTCAAAATCAAATTTATCATAACCTTTTATTTGATCATATAATTTATATACTTCTGGTGTAGAAATTTTGAAAGCAGGAGTCACTACTACCAGATATTTTTCTCCGATAAAAGGAAGTTCCTCTAAAATTTCTCCCCTGCCGGAAGCATAAACAGTTCCTCCTTCAAGACAGTAAGGAACATCTGAGCCGATATTTTCCAGAAAACTGCGGAGTTCTTTTAAGTCATATTCCAGTTCAAAAAGCAGATAGAGCCCCTTCATTACAGCTGCAGCGTCTGTACTTCCCCCTGCCAGACCAGCTGCTATAGGTATGTTTTTTTCAATGTAGATTTCTACTCCCTGGTTGATTTCAGGATTATTCTTAAAGAAAATCTCTGCTGCCTGATAAGCCAAATTTTCTCTTCCGGTTGGCAGCTCAGTATGAGAATTTTTAACAATTATCCCTCCACTTTTCTTTTTTAGCTTAATTCTATCTGCCAGACTGATGCTCTGCATTATCATCTGTAATTCATGAAAACCATCTTCTCTTAAACCCTTAACATGTAAGGCAAGGTTAATTTTTGCTGGTGCTTTTAGATATAATTCGCGCATAATTATCCCCCAAATTATAATTTTTTAATAATTTTTTTATTAGCTGTTTACATTAACTAAAGTTTGTGATAACATTATTTAAAGAATTTGACTATTGGTCAGATTTTATCAAGCTTAACAAATAGAAAGGAGTTTTAAATTGAAAACAAATCAGATGATTAAAGCTGCTTTGATGGCAGCATTAACAGCAGTTGGTGCTTTTATTATTTTCCCTATTGGTCCAGTTCCTATAACCCTGCAGACTTTCTTTGTTCTGCTTTCAGGAAGACTGCTTGGAAAAAAATATGGTGTTTTAGCTCAGGTTACATATCTTTTGCTTGGTGCTTTTGGCCTGCCAATTTTTTCAGGTGGTCAGGGTGGATTGGGTGTAATTGCTGGACCTACAGGTGGTTTTTTAATTAGTTTTGTAACTGCAGCCTGGATTGCAGCCCACTGCAGTGGTGAAAATAAAAAAGATTTTTTGGTGCTTTCAGCTGCAGTTTTAAGTAACTATATTATTGGAAGTATCTATTTTTCTTTTATAACCGGCACAGGTTTAATTGCTTCCCTCAATATGACGGTGATTCCATTTATTCCAGGTGATTTAATAAAAATTGTCCTGGTATTAATCCTGGCCCCAGTCATTGAAAAAAGAATTGCTTTAAACAATAAAATTTAAGCTTCTAATCTTTAAAAATAAATGCCACCTGAGTACTTCAGGTGGTTTTATTTAAATCTTTAATTTAATAAGCTATCTCATCTAAATGGTAAATTATCAAAATCAAAAATACGCATTCTAATCTGCGGCATAAAATAAAAAGGCTGCTGGTTAACAAGCATATAGATTAAATATAAAGCAAGCCCAATAACAATAACCGGGACAACAAACCAGAAACTACTATTCTGCAGCAGCATGTGAAAACCAAATATAATTAATAATACAGGCCAGTAACTGCGCAAAAAGAAAAATAGATTAAAATTGTATTCACCCAGGGTATCTCCCAGGAAAATGACACCCGCAAAAATCAAAATTATTGCAATCAAACTCCGATCGCGATTATCTGTCATTATTATCACCCTTAAGCATTAGAACCCCGGCAGCAATTAAAATTACCGGCCAGTATTTTTCCCAGTAGAGAGCTGGAATCCAGATATCAACTAAGAAGATTGAACCGACTAAAATCATGATTACTGCAAATAATTTACGGCGGTTACTACTGCTCTCAGAGTTCTGCTCCTGATACTGCTCGTAATATTCTTTTTCTTTTTTCTTTCTGGCATCATATTCTTCGTTTCTTTGTTCTTCCCTTTCGGAACCTTCCTCCTGTTCCTGCTTTGAGTGATCAAAATCTTTCTTATCCTCTATATAATAGTCATCAGGCATTCTATACTCATTTTTAACAGGTTCCTCAGACATCACAAGCCAGGCAATAATATAGGCAATTAAGCCTACCCCTTGAAAGAGGAAGATAAATAAAACTGCAAGTCTAACTAAAGAAGAATCTACATTAAAATAATCTGCAAGCCCTCCGCAGACTCCGGCAATCATCCGGTCATCACGAGAACGATATAATTTTTTTGACATTCTAAATCTTCCTTTCTTTATCTTATTAATTATAAATCCAAACTCAGCTTAAATATAATAATTCTAAAGATTTATTACTGATTATAGTATCGCAGATTTTAAAGCACTTGTCAAAGAAAAAAGCCGGGTTAAATACCCGACTTTTTAGTAAACTCTATCTTCTTTTTATCACTCTGAATTACTAATTGATTTTTACTAATTTTAATTCTTAACCTGCTATATCTGCAGAAAATTGCTCATTATAGAGCTGAGCATATTCACCACCATTTTCAATTAATTCCTCATGTCTGCCTCGCTCAACTATTCCTTTATCAGTTAAAACAATGATTTGATCTGCATTAATTACTGTCGAGAGTCGGTGAGCAATTACCAGAGTTGTTCTTCCCTCAGCCAGTTTTTCAAGTGATTCCTGAATAATTTTCTCACTGCGATTGTCAAGAGAAGATGTAGCCTCATCTAAAATCAAAATCGGCGGGTTCTTTAAAAATGAGCGCGCAATAGAAATCCGCTGTTTCTGGCCACCAGAAAGTTTAACTCCTCTTTCTCCAATATCGGTATCATAACCATCACTTAGATTTAAAATAAAGTCATGAGCATTAGCCTTTTCTGCAGCCTCTATTATTTCTGCATCAGAGGCATTTGCTGTACCATAAGCAATATTTTCTCTAACTGTACCATTAAAAAGGAATACATCCTGCTGGACTATCCCAATATTTCGGCGCAGAGATTCTAATGTTACATCCTTGATATCAATATTATCTATCGAAAGTCTGCCGCTGTCAATTTCATAAAAACGGGGCAGTAATTTAGTTAAGGTTGATTTGCCAGCTCCAGAAGGGCCAACAAAGGCCACAGTTCTACCCGGATCAATCTCTATATTTATATTACTCAAAACTTTCTCATGGTTATCATAGCCAAAGGTTACATCTTCATATTTAATTAAGCCTTCAACATTTTTTAATTCCTGTGCATCAGGAAGATCAACAATTTCAGGGTCAACCTCTAATAATTCTTTAAAACGGCTGAAACCTGACATCCCACGCTGCAGCTGTTCATTAAAGTTAACAAGCCTCCGGATGGGATTCATAAACATATCTACATAAAAAAGAAAAGCTACCATCTGACCGGCAGTTAGAGAACCATTATAAATAAAATAACCTCCTGCTGCCAGAGTACTCAGACGAATTAAATTGATGAAAAGGTTCATTCCCGAATGAAACTGGGCCATGTTTTTCATTGCCCATTCGCGAGAGCGCCGGTAATTGTGGTTCCCCTCACAGAACTTTTCATTTTCGTAGTCTTCATTGGTAAAGGACTTAACGACTCTAATTCCACTCAAACTGTCTTCAACTATTGTATTAACAACTGCCATTTTTTCTCTAATCACTTTAAAGGCATGATACATTTTTTCGCCCAATTTTTTAGAGAAAAAGAACATAATCGGAATCAGGGCAAAGGTAACTAAAGCAAGCTGCCAGTGCATATTGATTAAAATAACTAAAGACCCAAGCAGAAGCATTGATGAAATTAGTACATCTTCCGGACCATGGTGAGCAAGCTCAGAAATATTGTTTAAATCATTTATAACTCTGGACATTAAATAACCAACTTTGTTATTATCATAAAACTTAAAGGAAAGTTTCTGCAGATGGGTAAAGAGGTCTGAGCGCATATCAGTTTCCATTCTGATCCCAACTACATGGCCCCAATAGTGAACAATATATTGAAAAACAAAGCGTAAAACATAAATAACAAGTAAAATCACTGAAATTCTGACCATCATGTTTAAATTTCTGTCTGGAAAATGCTGATCTATCAGCTGCTGAACAAACATTGGGTAAATCAAATCCAGCCCTGACATTAATACAGCACTTCCAAGAGTGGCTGTGAATAATTTCCAGTGGTTTTTATAATAACTTAAAAACTTTTTTAACATGATATATAGTTATCCCCCTTTTATTTACTAACTAGAAATTTTATCACAGCTGGTTGCTGATTGCAATCAAATTTATTTAAGCATTAAAAAAAGATACACCCCCAGTTGAGAATGTATCTTTTATCACAATTTATATGGCTGAAATATCGAATTTTAATCTTTGCTAATAATTAAAATCACTTATCAGTTTATTCAAGTTCAGTCCATTCTCCGGTCTTCATATAAACAGTACGCTCACAGATATTGGTTGAGTGATCACCAATTCTTTCTAAAAAGCGGCTGATAAACATCAGAGAAGTTCCCTGTTCAATTGTGGCACAGTCATTTTCCATTACAGTTAAAAGTTCAGCGTTAATCTGTTTATCCAGGCGGTTAACTTCTTCATCTCTGGCTGCAACCTCTTTTGCCTTTTCAATATCCATTTCAACAAAAGCTTCCAAACTCTCTCTAAGCTGCTGGACAACCTTATCTCTCATCCCAGGCAGATCCTGCATCTCTTTGATCAGAGGCTGATCTCCAATATCTTTGACCCTGTGAGCAATATTTGAGGCATTATCACCGATTCTTTCTAAATCAGTTACCAATTTTGAGATTACAATGATTTTTCTAAGATCAATTGCTACCGGCTGCTGAAGGGCAATTAAACGAGTACATTTTTCTTCGATATCAAGTTCATAATTATCTATAATGTCATCCTCTTTTATTACCTGATCAGCAAGTTCAAGATCCTTATTCATTAGTGCCTCAATACTTTTACTGATACTTTCGCCAACAATACTTCCCATCTTTAGCATTTCTTTTTCTAAGTCTTTTAATTCTGTATGAAAAGTTTTGCGAGAATCATTCATTTTTTAAATTCCTCCTCAAAGCTGTTAATTTCAAAAATTTTAAACAGCTCTTATCTTATAATTTTTTTGGGGTTAACAATTAACCAAAACGTCCTGTTATATAATCTTCTGTTCGCTGATCAGCTGGATTTTCGAATATCTTATTAGTCTTATCATATTCAACCAACTCACCCATTAAGAAAAATCCCGTTAGATCAGAAACCCGAGCAGCCTGCTGCATGCTGTGGGTTACAATTACAATACTGTAGTTGTCTTTTAATTCTTCTATCAGATCCTCAATCTTAGCTGTAGCAACCGGATCTAATGCAGAAGCTGGCTCATCCATTAAAAGCACTTCGGGTTTAACTGCTAAGGCACGAGCAATACACAAACGCTGCTGCTGGCCGCCAGAAAGACTGAGAGCAGATGTATCAAGACGATCTTTTACTTCATCATATAAAGCAGCTCCCTTTAAACTTTCGACAACAATTTCTTCCAGCTCTGCCTTATCAGTAACTCCATGGATTTTAGGTCCATAGGCTACATTTTCAAATATTGACTTTGGAAAAGGATTCGGCTGCTGAAAAACCATTCCGATTCTCTTCCTAAGATTTACTACATCTACATTTTCCTGATAGATGCTTTCTCCATCAAATAAGATATCTCCTTCAAGTCTTGCTCCTTCTATTAAGTCATTCATTCTATTTATTGTTCTTAAAAAAGTTGATTTTCCACAGCCGGATGGTCCAATTAGGGCTGTAACCTTATTCTTTTCTACATCCATAGTTATATTTTCTAAAGCCTGAAAATCATCATAGAAAAAATCTACATTTTTAATTTCTAAAACTTTTTGATTTGACATTAATTATCCTCCCTCTATTTCCGACTGTATTTATAGCGAATAAATGTTGCCAGTCCATTTAAAATAAATAACAAGATTAATAAAAGCAAACTACCGCTGGCAGCTACCAGCTCAAATTCAACTTTCGGTAAAGAAGTCCAGTTGAAAATCTGAATTGGGATTACTGTAAAGCTGTCCATAATTCCCTGGGGAGTAAACATAACAAAGGTTAAAGCTCCCATCATAATTAAAGGTGCAGTCTCGCCAATCGCCCGCGAAATTGCCAGGATAAAACCAGTTAGAATTGACGGCAGAGCTGAAGGTAAAACAACTTTGTAAACTGTATGCCAGTGATTTGCTCCCAGAGCATAAGATGCATTACGCAGAGAGTCGGGAACACTTTTTAGAGCTTCCTGGGCAGAAACAATTACTACCGGCAGCACCAGTAAACTTAAGGTTAAAGCCCCTGCCAGCACACTTCTCCCCATATTTAAATATCTAACAAAAACTCCAAGTCCCAGCATACCATAAATTATCGAAGGAATACCTGCTAGATTAGCAATATTCAGTTTGATTAAGTCTGTCAGCTTATTTTTAGGTGCATATTCTTCTAAATAAATTGCTGTTGCCGTTCCTACAAAAAATGTAATCGGAATCATTAAACCTATTACATAGATAGTACCAAATAAACCGGCCTTGATCCCTGCTTTTTCAGGAAAGCGAGAATCAAAACGGGTAAAGAATTCCCAGTCAAGCATGACCATTCCTTTAGAAACAATATCATAGATTAATGCTGCCAGAACAACCAGGCCTAAAGAAATAAAGATTAAAAATATAACTTTAAAGATCTTATCGGTCAGCATTCTTTTTTTCTTAAGATCAGCCATTATTGATATACCTCCCTGTATTTCTTTAAGATCAGGTGACTAATTATATTTAAGCTTAAAGTCATTAAAAATAATAATAATCCAACTGCAAAGATTGTATAATATGATAGAGATCCAACCGGAGTATCTCCCATACTGATCTGAACTATAAATCCGGTCATTGTCTGAATCGGTTTTAAAAAACTAGATGTAAGCTGGGGCCTCATACCGGCTGCTACAGCTACAATCATTGTCTCACCAATTGCTCTTGAGATAGCAAGAATAAAAGATGATAGGATTCCCGACAAAGCTGAAGGAACCATTACTCGAGAAGCTACCTCAAACCTGGTTGAACCCATTGCGTAAGCACCCTGTCTGATGCTTTCCGGTACAGCATTTAAAGCATCCTCACTCAAAGATATTACCATCGGTAAAATCATAATACCTACTGCAATACTGGCACTTAATGCATTAAAGGTCTGGATATTTGGGAAAATCGGTTTCAAAATATTTGGGGTAATAAAGGTTAAAGCAAAGTAACCATAAACAACCGTAGGCACACCTGCTAAAATCTCCATTATTGGTTTAATAATTTTGCTGAATCTGGTTGAAGCATATTCAGTTAAATAAATTGCACTTCCCAGGCCAACCGGAATTGCTATTAAAGCAGATCCCAGGGTTATCATCATTGTACCTGCAACCAGAGGCAGCACTCCATACGATTTGTTGGGTTCTATTAAAGGATTCCAGTTGGTACCTGTTAAAAAGTCAAAAACCGGAACCTGTTCAAAAAAATGAAAAGAATCAGTTAATAAAATTATTATAATCCCAATAGTTGTAATTAAAGAAATCAGTGTAGTTAAAAGCAAAACATAGTTAACCAGACCATTCTTATTCTTTTTGGAATTCATATAGCGTATTTTGGGATCAAAAAATAAAGAGGTCCAGCTTTTTTTATTTTCATTTTTTAAATCTGACATTTAAAAACCACCTTTCTTTTAATTTATAACAAATTAAACTGCCTAAAAAGGGGCAATTTAAGCCCCTTTCAGCAGTAATCTATATTTTAATATTTAATATTTTTACTTTGCTAATTCTTCAACTTTAGCCATTGCTTCCTCATAAGATGGAAGTGGCGCATAACCAACTTGAGGTATAATTTCTTGAGCGTTTTTAAAATAGAACTTTAAGAAAGCTTCTACTTCTGGACGCTGAACAGCTGAGTTTTTAGCATAAACAAATAATGGTCTAGCAAGTGGTGTATATTCTTTGGCAGCAATAGTTTCTGGATTTGGTAGAACTCCATTTACTGCAACAGCTTTTAATTTTTCACTATTTTCTTCATAGTAAGCATAACCGAAATAGCCAAGTGCATATTTGTTGCCGGAAATTCCTCTAACTAATACATTGTCATCTTCACTAGCAGTGAAATCTGAACGACTGGCTCCACCTTCACCATTAATTGCTTCAGTAAAGTAATCAAAAGTACCTGAATCTGCACCAGGACCATAAAGATCTATTTCTTCATCTGGCCAATCATCTCTAACATCACTCCAGGTTTCTACACTTGAGTTTGGTTCCCAGATCATCTTTAATTCTTCAACAGTCATATCATTGGCCCAGTCATTTTCTGGATGAACAGCAACTGTAATTCCATCATAACCAACAATAAACTGAGTAAATTCAATTCCATTTTCAGCTGCAATTTCTGCTTCTGATTCTTTAATCTCACGGGAAGCATTACTTAAATCTGTTTCACCAACATTAAACTTAGCAAAACCTCCACCTGAGCCAGATACTCCAACAGTAACTCTTACACGTGGATTTTCATAAGAAAACTCTTCTGCCATTGCCTGTGTTACAGGATAAACTGTACTGGATCCATCAATCTTAATAGTACCTTCCAGTTCCTCTGCTGCAGCGCTAATCGGAAGTACTGCCATAACTACAAGTGCAAGAACAAATAATAATGCTGTAATTTTTTTCATTAAATATTTTCCCCCTTAAGGAATTTTTGATTTTTTCTTTAACTTGACTCTGATTAAAATAATAACAGGCGAATGTTACAGCAGTATGTCCCTTATGTTAACAAAATGTAAACTCTCTAGTTTTTAAGATTTTTTAATTTAGTCTAACATAAGCTAAATGACAGCATTCTTTAATTTTACACCTTTAATCCGTTTTAGGTGATTCACCCTGTTTTTAATCTGTATTGCAGTAACATTGCAGTAAAAAAGACCAGCTTATTTGCTGGCCTTCTTAATCTTATACATGGTATCCATATTTTTAGCTGCACTATCCAGCATTTCATCTGTTACATGTGAATATGTATCCATTGTAACTGTAATACTACTATGCCCTAATATCTGCTGTAATGTTTTTATATTTCCTCCATTTTCTAAAAATAGTGTTGCGAATGTGTGTCTTAAATCATGCAGTTTGATTTCAGGCAAGTTTATATCCCTGCTTAAATTTTTGAATTCAATATACGCCATCATTGGACTAATTGGTTCCCCCAGCTTATTACAGTTGACTAAATCTTGATCTTTATAATTATTTCCTAATGCTAATTTATTTTCACTCTGCCGTATCTTATGCCTTTTTAATTCTTTTACAACATTATTAGTTATTGGAATAACCCTGTTACCTGCTTTAGACTTAGGCTTCTTTAATATTATGCCTTTATCAGTCTTAACAGCCTGTCTCTTGACTTCTAGTCTTTTCTTATTAAAATCTATATCCTTCCACTTCAAACCCAGTAATTCGCCCCTTCTCATGCCTGTGTTGACCGCTAAAAAGAATATCATATAATATTTATGCTTTTTTGCCCGGGCCAGAAATCTGCTTACCTGTTTTTTATTCCATATATGCAGTTTTTCCTCTTCCTGTTTGGTTGGAAGCTCTACCCCTTTGGACGGATTAGAATAAATCAGTCGTTCTTTTACAGCCTGTTTTAATGCTTTATTAGCAATAGCATAAATTAGTCTAACGGTACCAGTATTCAAACCACTATCAAACCTATCATTTAATACCTGCTGCAGATGCCTGGTCTCTAATTCTTTTAGTTTTATATCTCCTATTTCTGTTTTAAGGTGATTTCTAATAATAGAACCATAAACTCTATATGTGCTGTAAGCAACAGTGTTCTTTCTACCTTTATTCCATTCTAACAGCCAATCCCCGAACTTCATTTCTGACTGTTTTTTATATGACCCCTCAAACAACTTTTGCTTTAACTCAGTCATTTGCCGGGAGACATCTCTTCTTTTATCTCCGTAAAAAGTTTTTCTAATAATTTTTCCTGTCTTTGGATCAGTTCCTACTGTTACCTGTCCACACCACCGGCCATTTTTTCTTTTATAAATAGTGCCTTCTCCATCTCCTCGGGCCATCTTTAAAACCTCCTTATTTTTTAATGATTATAACCATATTTTCAGTTTTAAATCGGTTGAATCAGCTTCATCTCTAATCTTTTCTTCCTCTGTCTTATTTAAATCTTTATTAAGAAGTAGATTTTTATTTTCTTTTGGACTGTATAAACAAGCTTTTAAATCTTTCGGTAATGTTTTCTTAAATATTTTCATTATTTATTACCCCTTTTCTAGTATTGGCTTTCAAAATATTTCTAATCACTCTAGACCGGCTACCTTCCTCTAATGATTTAACCCAATTAATTAAATGCTGATCCTTATTCTCCCTTAATCTTATTGTAACTTTCAAAAAATCACCTCCAGTTAACATAATTCATTAATAAGGGCCTTTACTTTCTTAACTCTAAATTCTATTGATTCTAGCTGCATTTCTTTTACCAAAGGACAAATTGTCATTTCCATATCTGCTGCTGTATTTCTTATATCATCAACATAATTTAATAGTTCCTTTTGCTTTGCAATTCTAACTTTTTCAGATAGCATTATGCCTCCCCCCTTTGTCGGATTTTGTCATACTAGATAAATAAAAAAATATACTTTTGAAACTGGCCTACTTTTTATAATCTTTTCTAATCTAATTTAATTCTTGCTTATATTATATCACTATAGTTATATATTGTAAAGTTATATATTTTATAGTTATATTGTTATTAGAATATATATAAATTATAATTAAACAAAGGAAGTGTTAAAATGATAAAATTAAACATAGAAAAGTTATTAGAAAAAAATAATAAATCCATGTACTGGTTAGCTGAAAATACAGATATAACATATGCAGCAATATATAAAATTGCCAAAGGTAATACTGAAGGTATCCAATTTCATACTTTAGAAGAAATAATGCTGGCCCTGGATATTAATGATTTTAATGAAATATTTAAGTTTATAGATGATAAGGACCAGCAATAATTAGCTTCTAAGCCTAAAAAAATAGATATACTGGCTTTTTATGGACTTAATTTTATTTATAGGTATCAAAAGTCAATAAACTAACTAGGTATTATTATTTAATGAATATAAGGTTGTAATAATTTCAATTCTTAGCAATATCCTTATAATCATCTGATTCTTCAAGTTGATCAAATAAACTTAATAACTGTTCTCTTTCTTCTTCTGATAATTCTTTTTCTAATTCCATTTTCTCGTACAAAACAACAATTTCATTTAGAATTTCAAGCGTTTCTTGGCTTAAAGCATCAAGTTTCTTAATTTTCATTTGAAAATCATCTTTTTTATTATCTAATTTATCTGCTATTTCATTTAATATATGCTTGCTTACTGTACTCATTAATATTTAACCTCCTTTAACCTGCCAGCAATTCTTTTAACAGCAGAATCATCCCTTATTTCCTCATTTACTATTGTTACTACCTGATTAACTATATTTTTTACCTCGGTAACCTCTAAAATATACTTTTCTCCCTCTTCAACTTTCTGCCTTCTCTCAATATTCCTGCCCAGTTTATCAGCTAAAGTATTAAGCGTTTTAGCCAAACTCTGGTTAAATTCTAGTTTTCCCTGTTCTAACTTTTCTAAAATAGATAAAATAATGGACTGCTGCAGGGCTATAGTTTTCCTTAAATCAAGTAATTCTTCATCATCTGCTAATTTATCAACCATTTCCCCTAATCTATGACTGGTATATTTACTGTACATTCCATGTTTTATTGGACTGGCTCCTCCATGTAACTTGCATTTACCTATACCTTGATGATTAGTACCCCAACCTGCCGGCTTTTGACAGGGAGATCCATCTTTTTTAGTTTTAGCCCCGCATATTTCAAAGTTTTTTTCTTTTACTTCTTTCATAAGGTATCATCCTTTCTTTAATCTTTCATGGACTATAAAAAACAATTCCAAATTGTTAATATATGGTAATTGAAATAATCTGAAATAGCTTAAAATTTATATCATATATTCGGGAGGGCATATATATATTATAGATACCGACTTCGACTCACCCCTTCCCCCTCCCCTGTTTTCCATTAAAATCACTTAATATTCTCTCTTAACCAATAATAGAAGCATTGATACAAGTAGCTTCCAGTTAATTCAGGCCTAATGAAAACTATATTCAAATTATATCTGTGCTGAAAAGTATGCAGCGTTGCCAGAAATGATTTAGGATTATATTGAGTTCTATAATTATGTTGAATCATATCCTCATAACCGCTGCTGTTTTCTATTAATAAGATTAGCTTTCCCTTATTCGATCTAATTAATTCGTTTTCAAATTGAGTTCTATCATGAGTAAAGTTGTTGCTTAACTCATTCAGACTGGCTTTCCTCTCAACTGCTATCTGATCATTAAAGTAAATATCCCGGATTATTCCTAGCTCTTCATCTTTAGGCAGAAAAAAAGAGTAATCTCCAAAATCTAACTTTTTAGTTTTATATTTAATTTTCTTTTTATCTAAATAAGATGTAATATGTTCATTCTTTTGCTCCCTGGTATCAATAAGGACTTTTAAACTCTTTAGCAGCTTTTTCTGTTCTGTTGCTGTATATCTATAATTTAACGCCTGCATGGTCTGGTACCACCTCCAGTATTGTATTTAGTGCTTGATTGCTTTTAGATGTTCCTGTTTCCATTTCAGCAGATGATCATAATGCTTGTGTCCTAATCTGAATGCTTTCATTATTAACTTATCTAAATCTTTTACTTGCTTTTTGCGATAATTATCTGATATACTAATCATAAGTTAAATACCTCGCTTTCCATTGTTTTGAGTCCTGCCTCTAACAGGACTTTTTTTATTTATATAGCAACTTTTTCAAATATCTTTGCAATTTCTCGACTGAATGGAATTAAATATTCTTCCCTGGCCTCGGTCCAATGCTCCTGAGTATCCCAGAATTGGACTTTATCGGGTCCAGCTTCCAACCTTAGCTTATTATCCTTAACTTGTAATACAGCACCTACTGCCCTGAATCCATGCAGATTTGAATATAATTTTTCGTCTATCTGTTCAGCTTTCTTTAATACTTTTTTCCAGAAATGATGGTCAACTTTCAGGTCCGGCCTCGGATCATATCTGTATTTTAGAAATCTAACTGCAGCTGATTTATTATTTTTGAGTTCATTTATTAGATGTTTAATCTCATCTTTATTATTAGACTTCTTTTCATCTGCTAATTTTAATTTGAGGTTTTGGCCGAACTGGATAACCAACTTATAACCGGCCTGCTCTAATTTTTTAATTATTTCAGCTGCAAACATTAGATAACCACCTCTCGTAAATCATCAAATTCTAAGTCTTTAATAGTATCGACATTATCGACATAATCGACATTATTAATTTTATTTGTTATTTTGTCTATATTGTCTATATTGTCGCTACTGGTGAGTTTAATTATTTCGGGATTTAACTTTATTAATGGACTTGGATTTCTACCTGGTTTATTATTTTCTCTTTTGATAACTTTCAAATAATATCTTTCTTCTAAAAAGGCTAATATTTTATCTAAGTCTTTAACTTTTTTGATTTCTTTTTTCTTTTCAACTAATCGGTAAACATCTCTTTTAGTTATTTTTTCTTCACCTGAGGACAAAATTCTTTCTAATACATATTTAGCAAGCTCAACCTCTGGATCAATCTCCAATAAACCATATACCTTTTTAGCATGAGGAATCAATATTTTTCCTAACTCAATAGCTGCATTCATGCTGTCTGGCTCTATTTTCTGCTGCCAGATGTCTTGAGATGCTTGCCCGGTCTTTGGATTTATTTTACTTGCTAGATGGAATATACCGGCAACTCTTGCTAAATTACCTTTTAATTTTCCAGCCCAATCAACCATATTATTTAAATCTCCCTCTGGACCCATTCGTCTTTCTATGTCTTCTTCAAAATTATAAAATATTTCTTTTGCTTCTCTGGTCATTTTAATTACATGTGGTATCCATTCGCCTGAATTATCAACCTGCATTGGCTGCATATTCAAGAGACCATGCATAGCTCTTTTATAATTATTAACAACTAACTGATCAAGTTCTGGAGCATTGAATCCTACTTTTCTATGCCCTATCTTAGATTTCGGAAACCCCAACAACATTCTTCCGATTGCCCCCTCTTGTCTGAAAGCTCTTTTATTCTGTAGATCCTCGAATATTATCGGTTGAACTGCTAACCCCAGAGTAAGTGCTGCATTTTTAACATTAACGCTACTTCTGCCCACTCTATCATCTGTAATATTGCCACCATCCCAACCTTTATTAAATCCCTCTAAATTGGTTACTCTTGAATATTGGCCGGATAGAATTTTAAATATACCTCCTTCATCAGATAATATTGCTAATCTACCTTTGTTTTCTTCAAGCAATATATTCATCTGCTCCGGTGTAACATTAGAAGCAATTAATTTTGGAAGTGTTGGAATCTCCATTTCTTCAATTTCGTCACTTAAAGCATAAACTTTCTCAAATAATTCTCTTTGTTTATTGGTATCAGTAGTACTTGCTGCAGCTTTCTCCAGCTTACTCAATTGTTCTTCTAAAATATTTTTCTTTTTATTAAGATGTCGCCTTTCGACTTTTACTTCTTCTCTCAATTGCTCCTGTTTTTCTTCTATTGGTTTTATGAATAATTGATAGATACTGCTCTTTCTATTGGCCGGACCCATGAAGACAACTATAAATAAATTAAGTGGTTCCTGGTACCCTGTTTTAATCTGTACAACTGCTTTTTTTGCTAATGCTGTTGCAAGTGAAGCTAAACCAATCAACAAAGGCATTAACTTAGGTGTTTGAGTAAATTCTGAAACATTTTCAACCATATCTCTGAAATAATCGATATTTAAAAAATCTAAATCAAACTCAGGAATATTGTGATTTACTATTGGAATTGGTTTTTCCCAAACTTTTGAGTTTTCTAATACCTCTACAACACTTGCTATTTCTTCAGAACTCTTACCTTCATCAATCATCTTAGAAATTTTATTTTTTAAATCTTCTCTATCGCGAATCTTTCTTCTTTCTTTTAATTTATCTACAAGATCGTTATTTGACATTAATTTTAATTGCATACCCTCTTTAAAATCTATCAATTGTTCCATTTGATTGTCATTTAAAACGCCTGCAGATTGTAAAGTTAAAAGAGAAATTTTATCATCAGTATCTAATTGGTTTTTTATCCATTCAAAAGCCTTTTTTGTTATTTCTAAATCAAAATGTTCTGATTTCAATTCATTAAAGTTATCAAATCCAAATGGCGATCTATCATCTAATACTGTTGCGATTATTCTTTTTTCTACGGAATCATAAGCAATCTTGCTCATTCATTTTCTGCCTCCTTTTTGAGTTTTCCTTTATTTCTGGCTCTGTTCATCTATCCATCTCAAAAACTCTTTTTTAGTAACCATATATCTGCCACCTAATTTAATTGAATTGAAATCATTTCTTTTAAAGATGGAATACATCTTATTAACATTAATGCCCAGGAAACTCGCACAATCTTTAACTTTTAAAATCGCACTTAAATCATCAGGGCTTTTATATTCCTTATACTTATCTTTTGCTGTTCTCATCTCTCCACCTCCTCAAGCAATTCATCAATACCCATTTCAAAAAATGATTCGAGCTTTTCCTGTGTTGGTTTATACGGGATTAATCTACCGTTTTCAATTTTGCTCAACTGTGACGGCTGCACCCTTAACTCAAATGCCAAATCGGACTGTGTCATATTTTTCTTTTTCCTTTCTTTAACTAATCTTTTCATTTGTTTTAGCCTCCTAATTTTAAATTATAAATAAAGATTTCGTGCTTTTGTTCTTGTATATGTCTATTATATCTGATATAATCATTATGGTAAAAACAAGTTAGCATAATATTTTATTATGATATCTGTCATATCAAGGTTTATAATAGTTATATTATTAGACAATAAAGTGGGTTAGTATAAAGGAGGAAATTTTAAGATGTATGAAGTATTCTTTGATTTTAATGGCCATAATTCTGAAAATAGTCATAAATTGGAGGGTTTATGGATGCCTGCTCAGTCTAAACCTCAAATTAATAAGTTTGGTCACGGTCTATTTAGCTTTGTAAATTTAAATTTGAATAACTTGGAAAAGATTAAAGAATTTATAAACCAATGGTCAGTTAATAAAATAAGACTGATAAATGGTGATGAATACAATATTGATAAGTTATCGGTTAAAGACATTAATATCTTAAGAACTCAACAGGAAAAAATAAAAAGAGCAATTTTTTTATATTTAGGCGATATGGAAGAAATTGGTAGCAGTATAGATACTGAATATTTGTCTCCAGAAGAAAGATTTAATATCTTTGAGGCAAATATATTTAATATTCCTGTTGAACTAACTACTGATAGGATATTTACGAAAAGTGATAGAACATTGAGAAGGGTTCAAAAAAGAATTGGTGAAATAGAAAAGGAAATTGATAAAATAGAGAAAGAAATTACTAACTTAAATTCCCATAATATTTTATACAATAATATACTTTTTGAAATGTTTGAAAAATACTGTGATGAAAATGAATGTAATCAAGAAATTTGTAATGAATACGAATGTATGGAAAGAGCTCGAAAAGAAAAAATAGATGAACTAAATAATAAAAGCAATCTTAAAAGACAACAATTGAGGGAATTAGAATTTCGAGGATGGAAGGTTATTACTAAATATACGGTTCCAGATATTTTAACTCTTTCACTATTAGAAATACTATTAGCAATTCAAAATAACATTCCAGCAAAAAGATGTTCTTTATGTGGAAAAATTTTTTTAAATTATGGCAAACGAAATAGCATAAAAAGATGCCCAATATGTGGTGAAAATGATAATACAGCAGCAAATGCATATAATAAAAAAAAGAGGATTTTAAAAAAAATTGTTGAAAATGAAGCTAAACTTGAAAGAATTGCTAAAGAAGAAAATTTACCAATTAATTGGTTAAAAAAACAAGTTGGAAGTTTTAAATCAAATAAAAAATCCTAGGAGTTAATCCCCTAGGATAATTTATTAATCTATTCTTTTTAACTGTCAGTTTCCATTTCTAAAAAAGAATTCAATTTATTTTCAGCATTTATATATATCAAATTATTCTTATCACAATTCGGACAAGTAATTCTTAAAAATCCTTCAAAATCACCTTCAAACAAATCAGTTTTACAACCTTTACATTTTACTGTTTTCATTTTATTTTACCTTCTTTTTATATTATTTTATTTATAAGAATATCCTCTATATCTCTCACCATATTTATCAAAAACCGTTATAAGGCCATGTTCATTATTGTCCTTTCCTAACATGATTGAAAAATCTCCCTCACCATTTAATAAAATAATACTTCCTCCTGTATTATTTGCTGAATTTGTTATTAACATAGTAGAATTTTCTCCTATTACTAAATTATCTTTTGGATCATCTCTTTCATATAAATCTATTCCAAAACCAAATAATAAATCATTATCATTATCTTCATCTTCTTCAAAGAAGTCATCCTTAAAATTTCTGAAATTACTGCCAATGTTCATGGCGTTTTTATTATCTTTGAGATTAATACTACCAGTCCCTATATATGTTCTCCATTCACTATTATTATTTAAATCAATACTTCCTGCCTGAATATTAGTATTAGAATTCCCTAAAGTAGAACTTTTGCTAAAGACATCTATTTTTCCATAACCCTGTTCAAATACTTCATTTTTTTCAGCACTTAATTCAATCAATTTATTTCCTCTTTCATCCACAATCTTAATATTTTTAGCGATAATCTCATTATAAAACTGTTGAGCTGTCGTCTGCTGCAAGCCATCATCTGCAAAACTAAAAAACACAGCAATAAAAAGAAGTGGATAAATAATAAACCTTTCAAATTTCTTCATAATTTCATCTCCTTATTTAATGCTATATGAATAGCTATCAAAAAAATATCTCTATTTAAATAAATCCTCTGGTAAAGTCTTATATTTAAGATTAATAAATAAAATTATTATTTATCCTTCCAAAATTTCATCACATCAGTAACTGTCAAAGCTATAATATCTGCAATTGTTTGATGAATAAATGGATTCAAATTATTTGTACCTGGAATACATATTTTTTCAATTCGCTTTTTGAAACTACGGACAAGTAACACCGCTGAAATTTCTTCAAAAGGATTAATATTTTTATTTATTGCTTCTCGAAATACTTCTTCATATTTTTCAATTATACTTATCTTAATAATTTTAGGGTTTGATTCGAATTTAGAGCTCATTAATATACTTTTACAATATCCATTTATTTTTTGCCCTCGCTTTTTAGGTATGGCTTTAGAATTGCCATTCAAGATACCAAAACAAGCACCAAAAATCGCCCCTAATAACTCATCAATATTAATATTATCCTGATATTTTTTTATACTTGTCTCTTTTTCCATTTTAAGAACATCATTTATAATACTAATAGTTTTAGATCCTTTTTCCAAAACAATAGTTAAAAATTCAACAGAATTTAAGTCATCTTTTGGTTTTCTTTTAAAAAAATCAAACATTTTTTCTCCTCTCTTTATTTATTCATACCACAATTAACTTTCCTTATAATAAGATTCATATCCAAAAAATTTAAAATTTCTAAAATTAATTTTTTACTTAATAGTTGATGGAATTAAAGTTTTTATTTCACCCTTTATATTTCCATCCTATTCCATTCATTAGGTGGTATAAGATTGGCGAAAAGATATGTTATTATTATTCCAATAAGTGCGCCATACCATGCTCCTATATTAATATAGAAAGTATAAGCATGAATAACTAAATAAATAAACATAGTGAAGGTATAAATAATATCTAAATATTGCTTAGTTTGTTTCTTAAAAAACTGCATTGGATTCAGAATAATCCTAAATATAATCATCATCAAAGGAAAAGCAATTATTGTAATCCACCAAATCATTGAATATAATTGAATATTAATGACCAAAGATATAAAAATCTCAAATACTAAAACAAATAAAGATAACATTTCAATCCCCCTCTTTTTATTCTTTAAAATTAAAACTTCTAATTAAAAATATCCCAGCAGCAATAACATCTAGAACTTGCCAGACAGATCTCTTTAAATAAAAAGGTAATACAGGATTAAATATTATAACAATTAGTGCAAATAAGGATACATATATGTTATCTTCATTCTGAAATGAAATATATATATTATACATTCCTACTAAAAAAACTGTCCAGCGTAGTAATATGTAATAATTATAAGGTTGTGATTTTAAAGCTAAAATTAATAGAAGAACACAAATTAAATTAATAAACAATCTTGTATACTTTCTCATAAATCATCTCCCTAAAAAATATTCTTAATACATAATTGAAGATAAAGAAAAAAATTCCTTTATTTAAAATAAAAAAACTCCAGCAGGGAAAATCTCCACTAGGGCCATAAAATCGCTTCTATTTTTGCTATTGCAGTAACATTGCAGTAAATCGGGTTATTTGAATTAATTAGACCTGCTATAATGACTGCTATAACAGTAACCTGTCTAAAATATCATTAATCTATTATGTTAACAAAATGTAAACAAATAAAAAAACCGCCCCTAAAGGCGGTTTAAAAAAGTTTATCTTACTTTTTATTATTATTTATACTATTAATTCTTTAATCTCATCTACTGTTGCAACTCTACCTTTAATTTTAACTTCTCCATCAATTCCAATTGCAGGTGTACTCATGATTCCAGCCACTGCTATTTCTTTCATATCCTCTACTTTAACTATTTCTGCCTCAACACCTGTTTCTGCTACAGCTTTTTTTGCATTATCAGCTAAGTTGACACAATTTTTACATCCTGGTCCATAAATAGTAATCTTCATGATTAACACTCCTCAAATTTTAGTTTGTGATTTTATTCTTTTTAACCAGGTCCAAATCGACTTATTTGGACCTGGTACGAATCTACATTTTTGGTACGAATCTACATTATAAAGTTGAACATATAACCTACTCCAATAATTGAAACTCCAACAACTGTTACGAAAACTGTTATCAACTTTGGTTTGATTACCTTGCGTAAAATAACCATTGCTGGTA
Source organism: Halanaerobium saccharolyticum (assembly GCF_003053565.1). Lineage (GTDB taxonomy): Bacteria > Bacillota > Halanaerobiia > Halanaerobiales > Halanaerobiaceae > Halanaerobium > Halanaerobium saccharolyticum_B. The sequence goes on from NZ_QAXS01000015.1 coordinate 36,068, forward strand.
GTGATAAAGCTGTTGTTGCCATCATAAAACTTAAAGCAGTACCTAAAGCAACTCCTTTGCCCATTAAGGCTTCTACAATTGGAATTGTTCCAACTGCATTAGCATAAAGGGGAATCCCAACAATAACAGCAGCAATTACAGATAAGGGATTATTGGCTCCCGCATATTCAGCCAGCAGTTCAGCAGGTGCATAACCGTGGATTGCTGCTCCTATTCCAATACCGATAATTACATATTTCCAGACCCGACCAACAATTTCTTTAACCTCTGCTTTAGCAAAATCTATTCTATCACTCCAGTCTAACTCTTCTATTTCACTTTCGCCAGCACTGATCTGATAAACATATTCTTCAACCTGTTTTTCCATTCCTAAAGCTTCAATTACAATTCCACCAATAATACCGACTAAAATACCGCTGGCCAGATAAAGTGTACCTATTTTCCAGCCAAAAATTGTATAGAGCATCACCAGGGCCACCTCATTAACTATTGGTGAAGTAATTAAAAAAGAAAATGTGATTCCCAGTGGAATACCTGATTCTACAAAACCAATAAAAATTGGTACTGAAGAACAGGAGCAAAACGGTGTCACAACTCCCAGCAGTGAAGCCATAACATGACCGGTGATTTTTCTATAATTACTTAAAAGTTTTTTTGTTTTTTCTGGGGGAAAATAACTTCTGACAATTGAAATAAAAAAGATCATTATCGAAAGTAAGAAAATAATCTTAGTTGTATCATAAAAGAAGAAGTGAACTGACTCTCCCAGGCGGGTCCCAGCCTCCAGGCCAAATAAATTAAAAGCTACTAAATCAGCAAATCTCTCAAACACTGTAAACACTAACAGCAACCTCCCTTAGAACCTGATTTTATTTCTGCAGCTGTATCTAAAGTATCAATTTTATTTTTTAGCTCTGCTAAATTTAAATCCTCCAATGAACTGGCCTTTAAGGAAATAAGTCTTGCCAGATAACTATCATAAACACTTCTATCTATTGAATAATAAATCCACTTACCGCTTTTCTCTTCCTCTAAAAGCTCAAGCTCTTTAAAATAACTCAAATGCTGAGATACACTGGACTGCGACTTATCCAGTAATTCCTGCAGCTGGCAGACACAGTACTGACCATCCAGGAGCAGTTTTAATATTTTAAGACGATTTTCATCAGCTATACATTTTAAAAAGTTAAGTAATTCTTCCATAAGCACTCCCTCGTTTTCATATTAATATTTACTAATATGATTATATAGTAATATATTTCTCATGTCAACAAAAAGAGTGTATTTTAATTTTTTATGATTTTGAGCACTGTCAAATAAGTAATTTATTTTAATATTAATTTATCACCCCAAAAAATAATGCCTGCTCATATTAACATAAGCAGGCACTAAACTCAATATATTTATCTGTAATGATTGAAAATATTTTAGATAATAATCTTTACTTAACGTCCAAAGCAAAAATCAAATTAACTTTGTGTTTTTATTCACCTGTACCGGGTCCAAATAATTTATTCCGCCATCTTCAAATAAAATGTAAACTCACTTCCGGCTCCTTCACGGCTTTTAACCTGAATATCACTGCCGTGCTGTTTAACGATATTACGGACAATTGAAAGGCCAATACCAGTACCACCTAAAGATCGACTGCGGGCTTTATCAACTCTATAAAACCTTTCAAAAATCCTTTCCTGGTCAGCAGCTGGAATTCCCATTCCATTATCTTTTACCGAAAAATAGACCTTATCACCTTCATGTTCAACTTTAATTTTAACTTCTCCACCGGCAGGAGTATATTTAATTGCATTATCAATTAAATTAATCAGTACCTGCTTAATCTGTTCCCGCACCATATATACAAGTGGTAAATTATCAGCTATTTCAACTTTAAAATCAATTTTTTTGTCTGCTGCATTTTTTTCCAACAAATTAACTACTTTGTCTAATACTTTTTTCGGATCATCTTTTTGTAAGTCAAATGACTGTGACTCAATTTTTGAAAGATTAAGGAGATCATTAATTAAGATAGATAAGCGGTCAGTTTCTTCTTTAATTATCCCTAAAAATCTGTCTCTTGTTTCCTGGTCTTCAATATTACTTTCTAAAAGTGTATCTAAATAACCAACCATTGATGTCAGAGGTGTTCTAAGCTCATGTGAAACATTGGCAACAAAATCATTGCGCACTGTCTCCAACTTCCTCAACTCAGTGATATCAGTAAGCACAATTACTCCACCACTAACATTTTCCTTTTCATCAAGCAGAGGAATAAAGGTAGCCTGAATTATTTTTTCATCCGGATTTTTATATTTAATCTCTCTACTGATACTTTCTTTTTTATCAAATGCACGCTCTAAATACATATCAATTCGGTGGCTGAAAAGCGAGCTGATTAGTTCTTTCCCCTTAATTTTTTCTGCTTCAATATTAAAAATTCGGCGGGCAGCAGGATTAATCAGAGAAACTTTCCCCTCCCTGTCAACTGCAATTACTCCATCGACCATACTCTCTAAAATAGCTTCAATCCGATTTTTTTCCTGAGAGACTTCCGTAATTTTTTCTTCTAATTCTTCCGCCATAAAATTAAACATTCGGGCCAATTTTTCAATCTCACTATTATATTTTCTTACCGGTATTCGTTCAGAAAGTTCGCCTTCTGAAATTTTGGCCGCAGTTTTTGTAACTGTCTCCAGAGGCTTAACTATACTGTTTGTTAAACGCCAGCCAAGAATAATAGTAATTACTGCTAAAATTATAAAGAAAAATAAATAACTTTTAATATCTTCATATAAAACACTGCGGATAAAACTCAAAGGCCTTGCTGTCCTTATTGTTCCCTGCAATTCGTCATTTTCATAAATTGGAATCGCATAATAAAGCATTTCTTCACCAATTGTATCACTAAAACGAATTGAGCTCCCCGACCTTTGATTATTAACAGCCTCCACTACTTCCGGTCGATCGTTATGGTTATCCATCGCCTGAACATTATGATGAGAATCAGAAAGAACGACCCCCTCAGCAGTAATCACTGTAACCCTGGTCTCCGTATTTTCTGACCACTCTGCTGTTTCTTCCTGAAGTGCTGGCTGATTATTTAATAAATTATCTTCTTTAATATCACTTAAAATTAACTTGCTGTAATGTCCCAGACTCAGTCTTTCCTGCTCCAGGTAAAATTCCCGATGATTGGTACTGAAATAATAGAAACTAAAAGCAATAATTAAAAGCTGAATCACTATAAAAATAATTACAAGCCGGTTTTTGATTCCAATATTATTCCATTTTAACAAACTTATATCCCACCCCTCTTACTGTGGCTATATAGTCTGAAGATATCTTTTTGCGCAGACGCCTGATATGTACATCAACTGTCCTTGTATCTCCAGCATACTCATAACCCCAGATCTTTTCTAATAGTAAATCTCTGCTCAGTACACGACCCTGGTTAATTATTAAATAACGTAAAAGCTCAAATTCTTTGGGGGTTAAGACAATTTTCTGTTCCTGATAAATAACTTCATGGCGGGGGATATCGAGTTTCAAATCACCTAAGTCAATAATTTCCTCTTTTAACTCACTGGTGTCAGCTTTAAATTCCTTTATTCTGCGAAAAATCGCTTTTATTCTGGCTATCAACTCCCTGGGACTAAATGGTTTAGTCATATAATCATCCGCTCCCATTTCCAGACCCAGAATTCTCTCAACTTCTTCTCCCTTGGCCGTCAGCATAATTATTGGGATCTGGCGCAGTTCTTCACTTCCACGCATTCGCCTGCAGACCTCCATCCCATCAATTTGGGGCAGCATTAAATCTAGAACCACCAGATCTATTTCATCTGAAAGCTGCTCCAAAGCCTCTCTGCCATCGTCAGCAGTCAGCACCTCAAAACCTGCATTTTCTAGATTGAATTTTATTAGTTCTCGTATATTTTTTTCATCTTCAACAACTAAAATCTTTTCCATTCTAAATCCTCCCGGATTTCTTATTTTAATCATATCTATTTGAAATATTTGTAGATTTTATATTTCTTCTGGCAGATACTTTTCTTGGAATTCTTTTTTTGCTTCAGCTGTATGTTTTTTAATGAATTCAGTTTTAGCTTCAGTATAGCCATCGCGATTATGTTTATATTCTTTTTCTAATTTTTGCTTAAGTTCTCCATACTTTTCTGCTATCTCAGGGTGAGCAATTAAATAATCTCTAAAATATAATTCCTCCCAGTCTCCCAGATAACGTAAGTGAAGGTGAAATACTTTATCTGCAAAGCCTTGGGGAGTATAGCCTTTATTAAAAACTAGATTAAGTTCTTGATCTTCTTCATTTCTATGCATCAGAGTCCAGCCAGCATCTTTTAGTTCAGCTTCAACTTTTGCCAGTTCAGCTTTTCTGCTTATTTCCAGCAAAATATCAACAGTTGGCTTAGCCAGCAGTCCAGGTACTGCAGTACTCCCAATATGATTGATCCGTTTAATATAAACTGCAGGCAAAGCTTCTGTAAGCCCTGCTTTTTCTTCCCGATACCAATTTTTATATTCCGGATTATGTTCTTTTAAAATAATGGGAAAAAGCTGCCACAACTCCTCCAGTGACATCTCAGAAAGTGATTTTGCCATTGTTACCTCCTTAATATAACCCAGCACAGCGGTGCGTCGGACCGCAGCGAGTTAGAAATTTACAATGTAACTATCATTAGAACAATTCGTTAAATTAAAGTATAAATCCAAACTCCAAGTATCTTCCGAGAAAAGGTTTATCTGATTTTGCACTTCAGACGGAATAGCTTTGATTATAATTTATTAACCTAGCATCAAAGCAATTTGCTATACTAAGATTCAAACTCAAATTATAAGTATCCCCCAGAGAAAAGAGTTTTTTTAATTGGCACTTTAGTCGAAACAGGTTTGAGTATAGCTAATTATGAAAAGTTTTTTCCCTGTTTGAACGAAGTGAGTTAGAAAAAACTCATAATTAGCTATCAACGAAAACCGTCGTGAAGACTATGGCCAATTAAAAATAACCCTTTTCTCCATTATAGCAAAAAGAGCCTCCTATAGAAAGGAGGCTCCACCCAAATAAAGCTATTTTAATGTTAAATCTTTGTAAAATTAAACTACATCAACATCCTGAACATCTTTACTAATATTCTCATCTTCATAAATTTCAATTATACTGTGAGCAATATCAGCCATCTGATCACTGATATGTTCTAGATCATCAAGCAGTTCTAAAAGGATAATACCAGAATTGGGGTCACAGCTGTCTTTATCATTACCCTTGATTCTGCTGATGCTTTCATGTCTAAACTGGATCTGCATTTCATCAAGACGTTCTTCTGCCTCTAAAATTTCAGCAGCAATTTCTAAATCATCAGTTTCAATTAATTCTAATGTCTTATCTAAAACATCACAGATAATAGAATATACTTCCTGAATTGTAGCCTGAGCATCAGAAGAAAACTTAAGCTTATTTTCTAAGCGGTTTTCTATTAATTCAGCAATATCATCAGCATCATCAGCAATACTTTCAATATCATCTACAACTGCAAAATACTTATCTAAGGTTCTAATGTCAACATCATTCAATTGAGCCTGAGGAATTTTTTGAATGAAATGTAAAAGTTCTTCTTCCATTTCATTAACAATATCCTCATGCCGTCTAATTTTTTTAATAACGTCTCCATTTCCATCTAGAAATCCATCTACGGATTCACAAACCATATCGCGAGAAATTCCACCCATTGCTACAATTTCTTTTTTTACCTGATCAATTGCAACATAAGGGGTACTCAACATTCTCTCATCAATAAATGTAGTTCCTCTTTTCAGTGTCAAATCTTCTCCAGGAATCATCTTTTTAACTAAATAAACCATAAAACCTGTAAATGGCAGCCAGAGGAATGTATTTAAAACATTAAAAAATGTGTGTGTATTAGCCAGAAGTCTCTCTTCAGATGGATTTATCTGACCAAAAAATCCACTAATACTTAAAATAAGGTTTTCAATCATTACTCCAAAGTCGGGGATAATGTAGAGAAAAGCTATCATAATACTGGCACCCAAAACATTAAATAAAAAGTGGGCTGCAGCTGCTCTTTTAGCAGTCAAATTAGCTCCGATAGCAGATAAAATTGCAGTAACAGTTGTACCAATGTTACTACCTAAAAGAATTGGGATGGCAGCTTCGTAATGAATCGCTCCTGCTGTAACCAGACCTAACAAAATACCAAAGGAAGCTGAACTACTCTGAACAGCAACTGTAACAAATATACCTGTTAAAACTCCTAAAATTGGATACTGAGCAAAACTCTCCATCCAGTTAACAAAAACAACTGAATCTTTGAGGGGTTCCATTGTATCCCCCATAGTTTCCAAACCTAAAAATAAAAGACCAAATCCCAGTAAAACTTGCCCGATATATTGAAACTTTTTACTTTTAGAAAATAAATATGTAAAAGCACCAATTGCTATCGCATGAAAAGCATAATCACCAAGTTTAAATGCAATTAACTGTGCGGTTATAGTAGTACCAATATTGGCACCCATTATTACTCCAACTGACTGAAATAATGTCATTAACCCCGCATTAACAAAACCTACAACCATAACTGTAGTAGCACTACTGCTCTGAATAATAGCAGTAATAATTGTTCCAACTCCAACCCCCATAATTGGTTTTGAAGTCATTGCTGCTAAGAAATGACGCAGTCTTTTCCCGGCGGTTTTCTGGAGACCTTCACTCATCTGTTTCATTCCGTAGATAAAAAGCCCCAGACCACCGAGTAAACCTATAGCCATATCAATTCCCAAGCCTATCTCCCCTTTCATATTTTGAGATTATCCTGTTATTATATTATCTAATTATAGATAATCATCTAAAATGCTGCAGTTTTCAGTTTTTATTAGGAATTATTTACTTTTCTGTAAAACTATATTTAAAAAATAACAGGAAAAAAAGCAGCCACCCAGGGCTGCTCTATTAAATTTATATACTCTATCTAAAATTAAACTCCTATCTTAACTTCATCATCTTTAGATATCACAACTACATCATCTGTTAATAGATCTGAGTAGGTATAAGACAGCCGCCTAATTTGATTGTGATCTTTGATCCTGACTACAAAGACATTCTCATGAGTTTTTTCTAAAACTCCTTCTTTTTCTACAGCTTTTCTTCTGCCACGATTGGCTTTAACACTTACTCGGTGGCCGACAAAAGATTTTACTTCTTCTTTAATTTTATCCAAAACATTTTCTTCCATTCAGATTCACCTCATTTTGAAAACAATTCAAAAATAATTATATCATAAGTTGCTCATTTAAGCAAAACTTATAACTCTTATAAGGACTAATCATAAGAGATGATTCTAAGGACATATTTATTCTTTTTTCTCTTTTTTATTCAGTTTTTCATTTTCAAAAGCAAATTTATATGGCGACTCACCGGCAAATTTATCAACATATTTTGCTCCCCGCTTGGTTGCCAGTAAAGTACCAGGCCCACCAACACAACCGCCCTCACAGGCCATTCCTTCAATCAGATGTCCATCTAAAACTCCTGCTTTGGCTTTGATCAAGGTTTTTTTGCAATCTGCCAGTCCATCCGCCTTAGTTATTGGAGGATTAATATTATATTTTTCTTTTAAATTCTGCCGGATTGCCTCTGCTACTCCACCAGCATTAGCATAAGCGCGGCCATAATAGGAAGCATCTCTAATTTCTTCTTCGGCATCCACTTTTGTCAGCTCAATATCTGCTGCTACAAAAATAGCTGCCAGTTCTTCAAAAGTAATTACAAAATCCACTTCTTCTTTAACTTTATCACTTAAGGCCTCTAATTTTTTGGAAACACAGGGACCGATAAATACAACTTTACTGTCCTCATTATTTTCTTTGACAGATTGTGCTGCAAAAATCATGGGTGAACTGGATTCAGAAATATTATCTTTAACTTCAGGAACATGTTTATCAGCAACATAAGTCCAGGAAGGACAGCAGGAAGTTCCCAGATAGGGTTGTTTTTCCGGAATATCTTCTGCAAATAATTCTGCTTCATGCAGAGAAGCAAAGTCAGCACCCAGGCTAACCTCACGCACCTCTTTCATCCCCAGCTCTTTTAAGGCAGCTACAATTTTTTCAGCAGAGACTAAAGGACCAAACTGTCCAACAAAAGAAGGGGCAATAATTGCCCGCACATCTTCTCCTCTTTTAATCGATTTTAATAGCTGAAAAATCATAGATTTATCTGCAATGGCGCCAAAGGGGCAGGCAATAATGCACTGGCCACAGCTGACACATTTATCCTGATTTATTTTAGCCCGATCATAGTCATCACTTTCAATAGCATCAACTCCACAGGCTGCAGCACAGGGACGCTCATAGTTAACAATCGCCTCATAAGGACAGGCTTCTTTACATTTACCACAGTTGATACATTTTTCCTGATCAATTACTGCTGCATGTTCTTCAATGGTAATCGCATCTACAGGACAGACAATACTGCAGGGATGAGCCAGACACTTGCGGCAGTTATTGGTTACAAAATGAGCGTTAGTTGGACATTTTTCACAGGCAAAACGAATAACATTTACCAGCGGTTCTTTCAGCTGATTATCATTTTTTAGAAAATCTCTAATTCCCTCTGAAAGGAGTTTATGCTCCTGATTTGTTTCATAATCCATTCCGAGGCCCATCCGAACCCGAGCAGCAACTATTGCTCTTTCTTTAAAAATACTGGAACGGTATGTAGCTTCTTCAGTATCAATAATTCTATATGGAATTTTATCAAATTCTTCGCATTCTGCATCTTTGAGAGCCAGTCTTGCCAGCTCCGCAAAGACCATCCGTCGGATTTTTACAATATCTGTATAAATACCCTTTAGCTTGCTCATTTTATCCTCTCCATTACTTTACTGATTACCATCTGAGTCTGAGCTGAGGTGATAAGATCATCATCAACTTTAACTACCGGAGCATTCTTAATATCTCCACACCTGTCCATACATTCAACTCTTTCAATTTTCAGCTGATCTGGATATTCTTCCTGCAGCTCTTCTAGAGTCTCTAAAATATTTAAAGCTCCTACAAGTGAGCAGTGGCTGCCCACACATATCTCTACTTTAACCACTTTTCTGCCTCCTTCCGGGATTTGATAAATATATTTGAAATAATATTTTATTGATTATTTTTTCTCATTTTATAAATCCTGTTGCTGATAGAAATCATTTCGGATATCGAAAGTTTTTCTCCCCGTTTTTTAAGACCAATTCCTTCATCCTCTAAAGCCTTAGTTACAAGATCTCGGTCAAGCGCGATTACAGCTGATTTGCTCAAACTATTGCGTAAGGTTTTACGCCGCTGTTGAAAGATCGACTTTACAACCTGAAAGAAGAATTTTTTATTGATTACCTCTTCCTGATAAATATTTTCCTCATAGGGTGAGAGGCTGACAATAACTGAATCTACATCAGGCTGGGGTATAAAGACTGAGGAAGGCACCTGGTGTACAATCTCTGGCTGCATATGGTACTGAACTGCCACACTTAAAGAACCAAATTTTTTGGTTTCCGGGCCAGCACAGATTCTTTCTCCAACCTCTTTCTGCACCATGAAAACCATCTGCTCCAGTTCAATTTCGCTTTCTAAAACTCCCATAATTATTGGAGTGGTGACATAATAAGGGAGGTTAGCAATTAGCTTTATCTTCCTCTCTTGCGGGTTGTATTTAGCTGCAGTTTCTTCCCAGCTGATCTTGAGTGCATCCTCGTTTAAAAGCTCAAGTTTTTCCTGACCGGCAAAAATATCTTTTAAAACTTCAACCATAGCAGCATCTTTTTCTACTGCCAGCAATTTACCGCTGTCAAGTTTAGCAAGCAGAGCCTGAGTTAAAGAACCAATACCAGGGCCAATCTCGATTACAAATTCATCACCCTTAATATCTGCTGCTGCTGTAATTATATCAATGATATTTGAGTCAATTAGAAAATTCTGACCAAGGCTCTTTTTTAAATTAAGATTGTGTTTGCGGAGAATCTTTTTTGTTTCCGATGGTGTTGCAATTTTATTTTCCATATTAATTTTAAATCATCCTTAATATATTATTTGTTATAATTTTATCACATCTGCTCTATCCAGGCAATAATTGTTGCTCTGATAAAGATAGATGCTTAAAGCTTTAAATAATTGCTGGAGCTTAAGCTTCAATTACTTTCTCTGCCAGACGGTGAGTCAATAAATCTGCAGCCAGCTCATTTTTATTGTTTTCTCCTTTTTTAACTCTTGCCAAAAATTCATTTATCATATCAACAAAACCACGATCATAGCCCATCTTATTCCAACCTGCTGTCTGCGATGTTTTTTCCCCACCGTCAGTGTAATCAATAATTTGAGTTATATTCTTGATTTTCTGTTTCTCTTTAAAGCCCATAACTTCAAGGCTTTCTTCAGTAACCGCATTATCACGGTTCATTATTCCAATGGCAGTATTTTCTCCATTTTTGAGAGTTAATATTACCTGAACTAGTTTATTTTTTCTCTTAATCTTACTAACCTCAAGCTGATCAAGCTCAACTTCTCCCATTAGATATGAAATAGTATCAATTACATGGATAAAGTCATCCACAACAAAGCTGCGGGGCTCTCCTGGCAGCTCAGTCCTATTTTTCTCCATAATTATTGTTTTAGGATCTTTAATTTTTAAAAGCGAACGATAGGTTGGCACATAGCGGCGATTAAAACCGGTCATCAAAATTGTATTCTGATCTTTGGCCAGCCTAATCAGTTCTTCGGTTTGTTCTAAATGATAAGTTATTGGTTTATCAACAAAGGTAGGAATTTCATTCTTCAGCAGTTTTTTTACTAACGGATAATGAGCTTCTGTAGCAGCATGAACAAAAGCTGCATCCAGATCCTCAGCTAGTAACTGATCAAGAGAGGTATAAAGCTGATCAACCCGATATTTTTTCCCCAGCCTCTGCAGAGTACTTTCAGTTCTAGTGCAAAAATATGGCTCTACCTCTTCCAGCTGAGTAATTAAAGGTAAATATGCTTTCTGAGCAATATCTCCCAGTCCAATAATCCCTATTTTCATTTTAGATTCCTCCCGCTTAATTTTTGTTGAAATTTAATTCCAAGTTAAAAATCATAAATTCTTTCAGCATTTTTAGTCGTGATTTCTGCCATTTTTTCAGCGCTAACCCCTTTAACTGCAGCTGCTTTTTTAACAATATGTTCCAGGTAAGCCGGCTCATTTCTCTTACCCCGGTGAGGTGCTGGTGTCAGATAGGGAGCATCAGTTTCCAGTAAAATTCTATCTAACGGCATTTTCTTTAAAGCATTTCTGATCGGTTGAGCACTGTTGAAGGTAATTAAGCCACCAAAGGCTGCATAATAATCTCTCTTTATTATTTCTTCGATTTCACTGGGACCGTACGCATAACAATGAAAAATTAAATTTTCAGCGAAGTCAGCAGTCTGGTCTAATATTTCCAAAGTTTCTGCTGCTGCTTCTCTGGAATGGACTACCATCGGCAGTTCAAGCTCCAGGGCCAGCTGCAGCTGTTTTTTAAAGGCTTCTTTTTGAATTTCTCGCGGTGAATTATCATAATAAAAATCAAGGCCGCATTCTCCAACTGCTTTAACCTTTGGTGAAGCTGCAAGAGCTTTAATTTCGGCCAGACTTTTTTCATTAACTGTATCTGCTTCATGGGGGTGAATTCCAACTGAAGCATAGACAAAATCATGCTTTTCTGCCAGTTCAACCGCCCGGTAACTTCCCGCCAGATCTGCACCAATATTAACTATCTTTTCTACTCCGATTTTCTGGGCTCGTTTGAAAACTTCTTCTCGATCCTGATTGTAATCATCAAAATCAAGATGAGCATGAGTATCTATTAAACGCAAGTTATTTCCTCCTAATTGATTATAAGTTTCAATAAAAATATAATTATTATAGTTCAACCTTTATTATATCACTAGAATTAAAAAAATAAAATAAGGCCAGAAAAACTTAGATTAAATTAGAATAGCTAAATCAAAATAATCTTTTCTTTAAATTTCTGAGCTTAGCGGTTTATTTATTTACCCAATACTGGTATAATAAAAGTTAGTGTTAAAAATTAGGAGTGAGTCTAATGGAAAAAGAAATATATCTAGATAATGCGGCAACTACTAAAGCACTGCCGGAAGTAACAGCTGCTGTAGTAGATGCTTTAGAGAATAATTATGCAAACCCGTCTTCTCTGCATCGTTTTGGTCTGAAATCAGAAAAGATTTTAAAAAACAGCAGAAAAACTATAGCTGACTATCTTGGCGTCAGATCAGAAGAGATCATCTTCACATCTGGCGGCACAGAAAGCAACAATCTGGCAATTAGAGGAATAACTGAAGCTTATAAAAATCGGGGCAGACATTTAATTACCTCTCCTATCGAACATTCTTCTGTGGCTGAACTTTTTAAGGCTCTGGAAAAAGAAGGCTGGCAGGTAGATAGAGTTAAAGTAGATCAAAAAGGACAGGTTGATCTTGACCATCTGAAATCTTTAATCAGCGAAGAAACCATTTTAATCAGCATTATGCAGGTTAATAATGAAATGGGAACTATCCAGCCGCTGAAAAAAATTGCTGAAATCATTAAAGAAAAAAATCCACTCAGCTTTTTCCATGTCGACGGAGTCCAGGCCTTTGGTAAAATATACAGTAATTTAGGTGAATGGCCGGTAGATCTCTATTCGATCAGTGGTCACAAAATACATGGTCCTAAAGGTATCGGTGCTTTATATATCAAAAAAGGTATAGATTTAAAACCTCTAATTTATGGAGGTGGACAGGAAAGAAATTTGCGCTCTGGTACAGAAAATATTCCTGCAATTGCCGGGTTTAGAGAGGCAGTAAGAAAGCTACCTCAATTAACTGCTGAAGAAAATACTGACCAAAAAATGGCTGAACTCAGACATTATCTTTTCAATTCTTTTAAAAAAATTAAGGCGGTTGAAATCAACTCACCTGAGTCTGGGGCACCACATATTATTAATTTTTCTATTCCAGGAATTAAAGGAGAAACTATGCTCCATGCACTGGAAAGTCAGGGAATCTATATTTCAACCGGTTCCGCCTGTTCTTCCAAGAAAAAAGGCAGCCGAATTATTAATGCCTGTGGACTATCAGCAGCAAGAAGTGAGAGCGCACTTAGAGTGAGTTTAAATAGAAATATAACTAAAACTGATTTAGATTATTTTGTAGAAACTTTAAAAGAACAAATTGATTTTCTTAAATTATTTTAATGAGGTGAAAAATTTTGTATGATTTAATAATTATTCGTTACGGAGAAATTGGCCTTAAAGGTGACAACATCAATGATTTTATCTCTCAGCTGGTTTCAAATATTAAAAGGGCAACTGGTGATCTCGGAGATTTTGAAATCAGTACAATTTACGGCCGAATTTTTCTCTATGCAGAAAGTAATAAGATTGAAAAAATTGTAGATAGATTAATTAATGTTCCCGGTATCATTTCCTTAAGTCCAGCTCAGAGATTTAGAATCGGAAAAAAGGTAGCAGACTTTAATGAACAGGACTTTGAAAAATTAAAAAGCAAAGTTGTTCAGCTTTTCAAAGCTGAAGTCAGAAATTATCCCACTACCTTTAAAGTTGAAACAACTCGAGCAGATAAATCCTTTCCCATGGAAAGTCCAGAACTAAATCGGGAACTGGGAGCAGAAATTTTAAGAGAAATTGAAGGACCTGATTCTCCTCTTAGTGTTGATGTGCATCAGCCCGAGCATCTTTTTGAAGTTGAAATTCGCCGGGGAAAAATTTATCTTTTCATCAGGCGGGAAGCTGGTCCAGGCGGGCTGCCGGTTAAATCATCCGGAAAAGCTCTGCTTTTATTATCGGGAGGTATTGACAGTCCTGTTGCCGGTTGGCTTGGTTTAAAAAGGGGATTATCATTAAGTGCAGTTTATTTTAATTCTCCCCCTTACACTTCCGAGCGGGCAAAAGAAAAGGTGATTGATCTGGCTAAGGTTTTAAGCCGTTATGGTGGAGAAATAAAACTGCAGATCCCTTATTTTACAGAAATCCAGCAGGAAATATTAAAAAAATCACCGCGCAGATATACGGTGACAATTATGCGGAGAATGATGATCAGAATTGGCAACAGACTGGCAGCAATGAACAATGAGCTGGCTTTAGTTACCGGAGAAAGTCTGGGTCAGGTGGCAAGTCAAACATTAGAAGGTCTGCGTTCATCTGATGAAGTTGCTGAATTTCCAGTTCTTAGACCTTTAATTACCATGGATAAAAATGATATTATTTCTCTAGCGAAAAGAGTAGGGACTTATGAAATTTCAATCAGACCACATGAGGACTGCTGTACAATTTTTGTGCCTGATAATCCAGCAACTCAGCCTAAACTTGACACTATTCACTTTGGAGAAGAGGATTTAGAAATTGAAAAATTAATTGATAGAGCAATAGAAAAAATGGAAGTTATTACAATTAATGAAGGGGCGGAATAAATAAGTTTTATTTCAGCTGCTTAAAATATTGGTGTTTAAAAAGTTAACGGAGTAGAATAATTCTACTCCGTTTTTTCTAGCTATAATAATTTTTCGATATCAGCTTTTGTTTTTTCTGGTTCAGTTGTGGGTGCATATCTATTAACTACATTTCCTTCCCGGTCAATTAAAAACTTAGTAAAATTCCACTTAATTATTCCTCCCAGCAGTGATCCAGTTTCTTTTTTGAGATAATTAAATAAAGGATGGGCTTCACTGCCGTTAACCTTGATCTTTTCAAACATCTTAAAAGTAACTCCATAATTTAGCTGACAGAATTCCTTAATTTCTTCATTACTACCCGAATCCTGATTGGCAAATTGATTGCAGGGAAAGCCTAAAATTTCAAAACCCTGCTCTTTATATTCTTGATATAATTCTTCAAGCCCCTCAAACTGTGGAGTCAGGCCGCATTCACTGGCAGTATTAACAATCATTAAAACCTTTCCTTCATATTTTTTAAAGTCAATTTCTTGACCCATAATATCATTTGCTTTAAAATCATAAACACTCATCATAATCTCCCCTTTTTCAATTTTATAAAATTTAATTGTGCTCAATCTAAAATTTAAAAATATAAGTTAAACCCTGGTGAATAGGATTTAACTCTTTTCATCAAATTCTGCTAAAATCTTGTCTAAATTCTCTTTCAACTGGAAAAGTGCCTCTTTATCTCCCTCAAAATTTCTATATAATTTTTCAGGAATTTCAACAATTTCTTCTTTTATCTCTTTTCCTTTTTCAGTTAATTTAACCATGACTATCCGCTCGTCTTCTTTAAATCTAAACTTTTCAAGCAGACCCTGTTTAACCAGTTTTTTTACCACAGGCGATATAGTCCCAGAATCAAGAAAAAGCTTTTCTCCTAATTCCTTAATTGAAATTTTCTCTTCTTCCCAGAGAACAAGCATAATAATATACTGGGTGTAAGTTAAGTTATATTTATCCAGTAATGGCTTGTATAACTGAATCACCTTTCTGGATAAAGCATAAAGAGGAAAACAGATCTGATTATCTAATTTTAAAATATCATATTTTTCCATAGTATCACCCTATTCAGTTTCATATAATTAAATTGCGTTCAACTTAATTTATTATACATCTAATTTGATCATTCTGTCAATAGTTTTTTATCAATTCTTGAAAATATTTCTAAGTACCCGGTACCTGGAAATGTTAACCAGTAAAACTTTCTATAACCTGATGGTATTCTCCCTTTGCTTTCATAATATGGCTTAAAATCTCCCTGACTGCCCCATCTCCACCCTTAAAATCAGATACCAGATCAGAAACTTCTTTAACTTCTGCTGCTGCATCTCGGGGACAGCCGGCAAATCTAGCTTCTTTCATTACAGGCAAGTCATTTAGATCATCACCAAGATAAGCTAAATTTCCATAACCAAAATCTTTTTCTTCCATCAATTTCTCTAAAGCAGCTTTTTTATCTCTAACTCCCTGATAATATTCTTCTATTCCCAGCTCAGCTGCTCGGCGGGCCACAACTTCAGATTTTCTCCCAGTCATAATTATGACATCATAGCCCATTTTAATTGCAGCCACTACCATCAGACCATCTTTAACATTAAAAGCTTTAAATTCATTTTTACCGTTATCTAAATAAACTTTACCATCTGTCAGTGTACCATCAACATCTAAAAATATAGTATTAATATTCTTCATCTTATCCCTCCATTGCTAAACAAAAATAGTTGCAGACTAATTTAATTATATGTTTTTAAAAGGCATTCTGCAATGTATATCACGCAAAAGTTAAAACCCCCAGTTTTTAGACTGAGGGTAATCTAAACAAATCATTATTTTTTCAAATTCTAAACTGTACTCTGCTGCTTTTCCTGCTTGAGCTTTAATTTTGCCGCTTTTTCGGCCGCTTCTTTTTCCTTGGCTCGATAATTTAAATAGCCGGCTGAAATAATTAAAACTGCACCAACAACTGAAAAGAAATCAGGAATCTCCTGAAATAAAACAAGCCCAAAAATTGAAGAAAAGACAATATTAGCATAGGTATAAATTGAAAGTTCTCCTGCCTCAGCATGACGATAGGCATTTGTCATAAACATCTGTGCTGCTGCTGCAAATAAGCCTAAAGCTAGTAGAGCCAGTGCCTGCAGAGCTGTTGGAATCACAAAGCTGCCGCTGAGCATAAAAGGAATCATCGCTATAGTTGAAAAAAAGCTAAAATAAAATACTACAGTGGCTGCTGAATCAGTTTTACGCAGCTGCCTGACTAAAGTATAAGCAACTCCCGCAAATAGACTGGACATTAGAGCAATCAATGATGGGATGAGATTAGAATCAAATCCCGGCCTAATAACAAGTATAGCTCCTAAAGCAGCTGTCACCAGGGCAATTAACTGCTTTTTTGTAATCTTTTCTTTTAAAAATAAGGCAGCAAAAATCATTACAAAAAATGGAGACATCTTATTTAAAATAACTGCATCCGAAAGTTTCATGTTTGCAAGGGCATAAAAATAAGCTGCAATTCCTAAAAGCCCAAATGTGCTGCGCAGAATTAAAAGCTTCTTGTTATTACCAAAGAGTGTACTGCCACTTTTTTTAACCAGACTAAATGCTACAAAAATTCCGACTAAGTTCCTAAAAAATATCTTCTCTGCTGTCGGCATATCTCCTAAGTATTTAACGGTAGCTGCCATCAAGGCAAAAAAGAGTGATGATAAAAGTATATATGTTATTCCCTTTTTCCTATTTTCCATTTTTTCCACCTCTTCTTATAGTATTATAAAATTATAGAGTTATTAAAATCTTATCCACAGGTACCAGGTTCAAAACGGCCGTTTTGGACCTGGTACCATGATATTCATTATCATTATTATATAGATTATTTAGCCCTATGTAAAGTAAAAACTCCACCTTTTAGGTGAAGTTTTAAAAATAGTGTTCAAATTTTAATTTCTCTCTTTTAAAGCTTCCTTGAGAGTATGCCAGGAAAGCACTGCACACTTAACCCGGGCCGGCATATTAGAAATATTTTTTAAGGCCATTGCATCTTTAAGCTTCCTTAATTCCTGCTGATCTTCTATATCTTTTTTGATCATAGCGATAAAAGTTTCGACCAGCTCCAGCGCCTCTTCGATACTCTTTCCTTTAATCAGATCAATCATGATTGAAGTTGATGCCTGTGAGATAGCACAGCCACTGCCGGTAAATGCAGCATCAGAGATTGTATTCCCATCAAATTTAAGCTCGAGGGTAATATCATCTCCACAGCTTGGATTATGGCCGTGTTCACTTAGATCAGCATCCTCTAAAGAGTGCTTGTTGCGGCTGTTTTTATTGTGCTCCATTATTAATTCTGTATAGACTGAATCAAGATCCATATCCAAAAACCTCCCTTACTTTCTCCAGGGATTCCAGAAAACGATCCACTTCTGCTTTAGTATTATAAAGATAAAAACTAATTCGGCCGGTAGAATTAAGGCGATAAAATTTCATCAGCGGCTGGGCACAGTGATGGCCGGAACGAATGGCAATTCCTTCACTATCAACTATAGTTGCCAGATCATGAGAGTGAATATCCTTTAAATTAAAAGATATAATTCCACCTCGATCTTCTAAATCAAGTGGGCCAGCTATTTCTACATAGTCCAGCTCCTTCATTTTTTTTAGGGCATACTCTGTTAACTCCAGCTCATGTTCTTTAATTTTATCCAGCCCAATCTCTTCTAAATATTCAACTGCTGCCTCAAGTCCTACTGCTCCCTCTACATTGGGAGTACCAGCTTCAAACTTTTCTGGAAGTGGCGCATAAGTAGAATCCTGTTCTTTAACATATTCTATCATACCTCCACCTTTTAGAAAAGGAGGTAATTCTTCTAGCAGCTCTTTTTTACCGTAGAGAACACCAATTCCCATTGGCCCCAGCATTTTATGACCGGAAAAAGCATAAAAATCTGCATCCAAATTCCTAACATCGGTCTTAAGATGAGGAGCACCCTGCGCCCCATCAACTATAACTAAGGCACCTATTTGGTGGGCAAGTTCTGCCATTTCTTTAACCGGGTTAATAACTCCACTCACATTGGACATCTGAGAGATACTGAAAATCTTTGTTTTCTCTGTCAGCTTTTCTTTCAATTCAGAAAGTGGGATTCTGTAATTTTCATCAGGATAGAGATATTTCAACTTTAAATTTTTCCGCTCAGCCAGCTGCTGCCAGGGAAGAATGTTGCTGTGGTGTTCAAGCACAGAGATTAAAATCTCATCTCCTTCTTCAACCAGAGCTTCCAGGCTGTTTGCCAGCAGATTTAGTGACTCCGTGGTGTTGCGGGTAAAAATAATCTCTTCTGACTTTTCGGCATTAATAAAATCTCTAACCTTAGCTCTCGCGTTTTCGTAGGCTTCAGTTGCCCGTACACTTAAAGTGTGAGCTCCCCGATGTGGATTAGCGTTAATTGTACGATTATAATTATCTACTGCATCTAAGACAGAAACCGGCTTTTGAGTTGTAGCTGCATTGTCAAAATAAACCAGCTCTTTACCATTTATCTGCTGATCTAAAATTGGAAAATCAGCTTTATATTTTTTAGCAAATTCCTGATTTTGTTTTTCTTCTCTAACTGCGGATTCTAGTTTTGACGTCATTGATAACACTTCCTTTGAGGTCATTAAGCGGTATTTTATCAAAAATTGGGTTAAATGAAGCTTCTACCATCAGCTGTTTAGCTTCAGCTTTTGTCATCCCTCGGCTCATTAAATAAAATAGACGCTGCTCATCAATCTGACCCGCACTTACAGCATGTTCTCCTTCCACATTATCTTCTTCAGAAAATAGGGCAGGAATTGAATCAGAATCCACTGTTTTATCTAAAAGCAGTACTTCTTCTCGTTCTGATCCCTTTGACTGACCGGCACCTTTTTGAAAATATAGATCTCCTCTAAAAATTTTCTGAGCCCTGTCTTTTAAAACTCCCTTTGACTCAATTTCACTGCTGCTGTGGCGCCCCTGATGATTCATCTTAAATCCAAGATCCATTTTTCGTTCACCATCTGCAAAATATACTGAACTAATGCTGGCTCTGCTGCCGTCATCCATCAGAGTGTTTTCATTATTAGTTACTGAATTTTTTGCTCCCAGTTCAATCGGAATCCAGTTGAGCTCTCCCTGGTTGGAAACAAGAGAAATATTGCTGTCAAAATTATCACTCTGGTCATTGAAACGCTGTACTTTAACAATATTTAAAACAGCATTTTCCTTAACTATAACCCGAGTTAAGCCATTATGAAAGGCCTTTAAATTTTGATCCTGCATTCTGTAATCAATAACAATAGTCAGCTTAGAATTTTCCTCAGCTACAATTAAATTATTATCTATTAAAACCGGGTTCTCCTGATCAAGTTCATAAAAAATCTCTACAGGAACCTTCAACTCCACATTTCTGGGCGCTTTAATAAAAAGACCGGTATTATAAAACGCTTCTGCCATTGCTAAATATTTCGGGTCAAGTCCCTGATTTCCCTTTTCAACCTTTTTATCTTTAAATTGTTCTAAATAATTAATAATTTCTTCTTCATTATTTAGATTATCTGTCATTTTTTTGATCAGCAGTTCCTGCTGCCATTTTTTCTCTTTTAAATATTCCTTATTATAGGGGCTGTATTCTGGAAACTGATAATCAAATAATTTTATCCTTTTAAAGTCACTTTTAGTCAGGTTTTCATAAAGATCATAGCTTTCTCTTCTTCTGCTGCTCAAAAGTTTTGACTGGCCGGTAGTTAAATTATCTACTAATTTTTTATTATACATTTCATATCACCTATCCTATAGTACCTTCGAGTTCAAGGTTGATTAGATTATTCAATTCAACTGCATATTCTAAGGGAAGTTCGCTGGCAATCGGCTCCACGAAACCACGAACAATCATTGCTTTTGCTTCTTCTTCACTAATTCCTCTGCTCATCAGATAGAAAATTGCTTCCTCACTAATCCGACCAACTTTTGCTTCGTGACCGATATCTATATCATCAGTCTGCAGCTTCATTATTGGCAGTGTATCTGATTTAGATTCATTGTCCAGCATCAGTGATTCACAGGACACTGAAGCCTTTGCTCCGTGGGCATTATCAGTTGCCTTAAGCAGGCCTCGGTAATAGGCATGTCCGCCGTCTTTAGCGATCGAGCGGGAATTGACTGTAGAAGTAGTATTGGGAGCTGCATGGATCACCTGAGCTCCTGTGTCCAGATACTGTCCTTCAGCAGCAAAGGTTACACCGGTAAATTCCGCTCTGGCTCTGGCTCCTTTTAAAATACTCATTGGATAAAGCATCGAAACCTTTGAGCCGAAAGAACCGGAAACCCATTCAATAACTCCATCTTCTTCCACTAAGGCCCGCTTGGTGTTCAGATTATACATGTTTCGGGACCAGTTCTCAATTGTACTATAGCGCAATTTTGCACCTTTATTAACAAATAATTCTACAGCACCTGCATGAAGATTATTAACTGAATATTTTGGGGCTGAGCAGCCTTCAATAAAGTGAGCATTTGCTCCTTCTTCTAAAATAATCAGTGTGTGCTCAAACTGTCCTGATCCAGGTGCGTTCTGACGGAAATAGGACTGCAGCGGTATATCTACATCTACTCCTGCCGGAACATAGACAAAAGACCCTCCTGACCAGACAGCTCCATGCAGAGCTGAAAATTTATGATCATTAGGTGTGATTAATTTCATAAAGTGTTCTCTAACTAAATCTTCGTGTTTTTTAACGGCATTTTCCATATCCATATAAATAACGCCCTGTTCAACCAGCTCTTCTTTTAAGTTGTGATAAACAACTTCAGAATCATACTGGGCACCTACTCCGGCTAAAGATTCTTTTTCCGCCTCTGGAATCCCCAGAGCATCAAAAGTATTTTTAATCTCTTCCGGAACCTGATCCCAGTCACTCTGAAGATCAGCATCTGGTCTCACATAGGTGATAATATTATCCATATCTAAATCTGAAATATCTGCTCCCCAGGTGGGAACCTCTTTTTTCTGATATATTTTTAAAGCCTTCAGCCTGAATTCAAGCATCCATTCCGGTTCATCTTTCTCCCTGGAAATTTCTCTGATCACTTCAGGAGTCAGACCTTTTTGTGCTTTATAGCGGTGTTTTTCTTCATTTTTCTCATCGTGAAGACTCCGGTCAATATCTTTGACTTCTGTCTTATCGCTCATCTTAAAACCTCCCTGTTCTGAAAACATTAAGCGTGGTGTTTCTGTGATATTAAATCCCCCAAAAATATTTTATCTATGAGATTCAGTATAAATTATATTTAACTAAAAATTCAGCTTAACAATTAGTTTTAGAATTACTTTCATCTAAAATTTCATCTTTATATTCAGCATAACCTTCTTTTTCAATTGCTCTTGCCAGTTCCATATCTCCAGATTTAGCAATTCTACCGTCAACCAGTACATGTACATAATCCGGCTGCAGATAATCTAAAATCTGATTATGGTGAGTAATTATTATCATTGCATTATCTTCAGAAGCAAGTTTTTTAATCCCCTCAGCGACTGTTTTTGTTGCATCAACATCAAGTCCAGAATCTGTTTCATCTAAAATTGCAAGTTTAGGTTCTAAAACTGCCATCTGCAGAATTTCATTTTTCTTTTTTTCTCCACCAGAAAAACCCTTGTTTAAATAACGATCTGCATAGGACTGGTCAATATCCAGCAGGTTCATTTTCTCTTCCAAAAGAAACTTGAAATCAAAAATACTCTGCTGTTCACCACTGACTGCAGTTTTAGCAGTACGCAGAAAATTTTCCACAGTTACTCCCGGTATTTCCTGAGGATACTGAAATGATAAGAAAATACCCTTTTTTGCTCTTTTATCTACTGCAAGCTCATTTATATTTTCTCCCTCAAATTCAATTTCACCATTTATAATTTTGTGTTCAGGATGCCCCATTAAAACATTGGCCAGAGTCGATTTCCCGGCACCATTGGGACCCATAATTACATGAATTTCACCCTTGTTAACTTCTAAGTTAATTCCATTTAAGATTTTTTCTTCTTCTACCTTTGATTCCAGATTACAAACTTTCAGCAATTTTTTATCCATAATCTATGTCATCTCCTTTATTAAAGTTATCTGCTCAGCATTCTGCTATTTATATCCTACAACATTACTCAACTTTAGTCAAGGATTTAGTTGAAAAAGTAATTTAATTTACAATAAAAAAAAGATGGTACCGGGTATCTGGAAATAATTTCCAGGTACCCGGTACCAATAATGTTGCCTTTAAATTTCTTTTTCAATATATTTTTTCCTAAAAAGCAGTCTTAAAACTACATAAAAAGGAACTGCGGTCAGTGCTCCGATAAATCCAAATAAATAGACTCCAGATAAAACAACAAATAATACTACAATCGGATGAATCTCCAGTCTTCTCCCCTGGACCAGAGGTCTAATTACATTTCCTTCTAAGTATTGAGCAATTAAAATAATAACCAGAACTCCTAAAAATAAAACCCAGCTATTTGTAACTGCAACAAACACAGCCGGCAGACTGCCAAAAAAAGGCCCAATGATAGGTATTAAAGAAGTAATCATAGCTATCAAAGAAAGAACGACTGCATTGGGAAGTCCGATAATTAAAAATCCAATGAGCATTACTACCCCAAGGAAAAAAGCAACCACCAGCTGTGAACTAATAAATGTAGAGAGAATTTGATCAACTTCAACAGCCAGTTTTTCAACTTTTCTTTTTTTGGGTTCTGGAACTAAGAGCATTAGATTATTAAAGATCTGCTTATCATCTTTAAGGAGATAAAATAAAACAAAAGGAATCAGCAGTAAAATCAAACCAAAGTTTGTAATCGAGCTAAAAATACCCATATAATTATAAGAAGAAATTCTCTGGGCCAGATTATTGGCATAAGAAAATATTCGTTCTCGTAAATTTAAGTCATCTAAAAAAGCCTGATCAAAATCTATATATCCTCTTAAGCTTTCAATTATACCCAGAATAAAATTATAAATATAATTATAATTTCCGCTTACACTCTGGCTCAGTTCTTTACCCTGTTCGTAAATAATACTGCCGCCAAAATAGAAAACTATTGTTAAAATACTAATTACAGCCAGAAAGGAAATCACAATTGACAGCGCCTTATTTTTTATCCACTTGTGCAGAAATCTAACCAGCGGCCTCATTAAATAATACAAAAATGTACTGAACAAAAGCGGCAGCAGCACAAAGCTGAGCACTGAAGTTAATGGTGCAGTGAAATATGGTATCTGACCAGCTAAAAAGATTATAATCAGAAAAATTATTATTCCATGTCCTATCTTAAAAAAACGCTCATTAAACATAAAAATCTCTCCTAAAATTATTTTCTTTTATACCTCTTAAGTCTCTATTTATTATTATGATGATGCTCATTTTCAGATACAACCTTTATTGCTCTGGTAACCACAGAAAGAACATCAACTGAATGCTGCTGTTCAAGTTCTTCACTTTTAGAAATAACTTTTCCTTTAGATGTGGCAACATACTTAGCTGGCAGACGGTTTAAGGCATAGCTTGCCATATCCAGCAGACATTCTTCATCTTTGCAGACATCTTTAAATTCTTCTCTTTTTAACATTTTAGCCAGAGTTTCTAATACAACCTCTTCAGTTATATTATTCAATCTTGTTTTTAAATTTTTAAGATCTTCATTTTTCAACATATTTATACCCCCTGTTAATTTTTTGCATAATTACCAATAACTCTAATTTAAATTCAAAATTTAATTTAGTATAGAATTCCACTCTCTAATTATTAACCTGAATTATTCATAGCAATCACGAAATAAATTATCAGCCCTGATATATCAACTTCTATCAAAATATTGTTTTCACCCGGTGGGTGAAAGATT
>NZ_QAXS01000016.1 GCF_003053565.1 Halanaerobium saccharolyticum
CAAATAATTAATTCAACGGAGCCAGGCAGATGCCTTTTTTTATTTAGATATTTTTAGATTTACATTTTTTTCTTCACAACATTAATTATACAACCTAATATTTTTGTAGTAGTTGTGTTAGCATTACTTTTAGTCGGTGGAAATGTTATGGCTGAGGATTCCTTAGCTGAAATTAAAGAAAAAGGTACAATGGTAGTTGGACTTGATGATAGTTTTCCACCTATGGGTTTTAGAGATGAAAGTGGAGAAATTGTCGGTTTTGATATAGATCTGGCTAAAGAAGCAGCCAAAAGAATTGGTGTAGATGTTGAATTTAAGGCTGTAGACTGGGATGGTGTAATTCTAAGTCTTAAAAATGGTATGATTGATGTTATCTGGAATGGTTTAACAATTACACCTGAGCGGGAAGAGAGTATTGATTTCAGCCAGCCTTATCTAGAAAATTCGCAGAGTATTGTGGTTCAGGCTGACAGTGAGATTGAAACTAAAGCTGATTTAGCCGGAAAAACTATTGGTATCCAGCTGGGAAGTAGTGCAGTAAGTGCAGTAGAATCTGAGCCAGAAGTAATGGCCACTTTCGAAGAATTACGTAAGTTTTCCAATAATACTGAAGCTTTAATGGATCTGCAGACAGGTAGAATTCAGGCTGTAGTTTTAGATGTGATTGTGGGCCGCTATTATATGAGTCAGCGTCCAGGTCAGTTTAAAGTTCTGGAAGATGATTTTGGTGGCGAACAGTATGGAGTTGGTGTTCGTGATGGTGCCGATTCATTTAGAGAAGCTTTAAATTCTGCTTTAGATGAAATGATTGCAGATGGTACAGCAGCAGAAATTTCGGAAAAATGGTTTGGCGAGGACATTGTTCTTAAGTAGGAGGCATTTATTTGTTTGATTATATAATTAACGTATCAGGATATATACTGGAAGGTAGCATTGTTACCTTCCAGCTCTATTTTGTAACAGCAATATTTTCAGTGATTGTTGGTATTGCGGGAGCTTTAGGAAAAATTTCTAAAATACCTCTACTGGAATCAATTCTGTCACTTTATACCTGGATTTTTAGAGGTACACCTTTACTTTTACAGCTCTTTTTTGCTTATTATGGTCTGCCTGTGCTGGGGATAACTTTACAGCCGTTTCCGGCTGCAGCCTTAACTTTTATTATCAATTATGGAGCTTATTTTACCGAGATATTTAGAGGTGGAATTGAATCGATTGATGAAGGTCAGTATGAAGCTGCCAAGGTATTGGGAATGAATTACAGACAGACGATGAGCAGAATAGTAATTCCTCAGACTGTTAAAAGAGTGCTTCCGGCAACCAGTAATGAAGCAATTAATCTGGTCAAGGATAGTGCCTTAGTTGCTGTTATTGGTCTGGGAGATTTACTCAGATCTGCTAAAGTAGCTGTAACAAGAGATTTTTCTATAGTTCCTTTTATAATAGCTGCAGTTTTTTATCTAATAATCAGTTCAGTTATTGTTACGGTTTTCCGCAAATTAGAAGAAAAATATTCTGTTTACGAATAGGTGATAAGTTTGGAAATGATAAAAGCAAAAGATATTTATAAAAATTTTGGTGAACTAGAGGTGCTTTCTGGTGTATCATTTGAAGTGCAGCAGGGAGAGGCAATTTCAATTATTGGTCCTTCCGGTTCTGGGAAAAGTACACTTTTACGTTCACTGATCGGCCTGGAAGAAATAAATTCAGGTGAATTATATATTGAAGGAATTTCGGTTAAAGAATCAGGAAAAAAGGCTTACGAAAAAATGGGAATGGTTTTTCAGGGCTTTAATCTTTTTCCTCACAAAACGGTGCTCGGTAATTTAATGGAAGCACCAGTGATTGTAAAAGGGGAGAAGAAAGCTAAGGCTGAAGCAAAGTCAGAAACACTTTTAAAAAAAGTTGGACTTTCTGATAAAAAAGACAGCTACCCGGCCCAACTTTCTGGAGGTCAGAAACAGAGGGTAGCAATAGCAAGAGCTCTGGCTATGGAGCCAGATATAATGTTATTTGATGAACCAACTTCTTCTCTGGACCCGGAGCTGGTAGGTGAAGTTTTAACAGTTATCAGGGACTTAGCGGAAGAGAATATAACTATGCTAATTGTAACCCACGAAATGGGTTTTGCCAGAGATGTTTCAGACCGAGTATTTTTTATGGATCACGGGAAAATAATTAGTGATACTGTTCCTGAAAAAATATTTGTTAACCCTGAATCTGAAAGGATTCAGAGCTTTTTAACAAAAATATTAAGTCAAAACTAAGGCTCCCCTATGGGAGCTTTTTTTAATTGATATTTGCTTTTAGACTCAAGGCCTGTTAAAATGTTTACAGATAATTAATAGCTAGTTAATGTATTATTAACCTGACTTCTATAAGCTAATAAGTAAATAACGAAGGGAAGTGTTAATGTGTTAAAAATCAATACAGATCTGCATACTCATACAGTTGCAAGCGGTCATGCCTATTCCACAGTTGACGAGATGGCAAAAGGAGCTTTTACTAAGGGGATTAAATTAATAGCAATTACTGATCACGGTCCTCAGATGCCTGGAGGTCCTCATATCTATCATTTTGGAAATATATCAATAGTTCCTGATAAATTATATGGTGTTAGAATAATCAAGGGTGTAGAAGCCAATATTTTAGATAATGGTAGACTTGATCTGGAAGCTGAAGATCTGGACCGACTGGATTTTGTTTCCGCAGGTTTACACCGTTTAACAGGTCACAATTTAAAAAATAAAAAAGCCTATACTGAGGCTACAATTAAGGCGATGGAAAATCCTTATCTCGATATGATTACTCATCCCGTCCAGAAGGAGTATCCACTTGACCTGGAGAAAGTGGCTAGAGCAGCTGCAGAAAATAATGTTATTTTGGAACTTAATGCAAGCTCATACAGTCCTAAAAAAGACCATACTCGGGGGATAAAGAGTCAGTCACTGAGATTATTAAAACTGGCAAAAAAATATGGCTTTAAGCTGGCCGTAAATAGTGATGCTCATTTTCATGATGAAATTGGAGAATATTCAAGCCTCAATTTTATTTTTGAAAGTGAAGACTTTGATAAAAACTTAATTATCAACCGCAGTCCTGAGAAAGTAATCAGTTATTTAAAAAATAGAGAAAAACGACTTGCTCAATTGAAGAAATCAGTTTAAGGAGTGTCGAAATGGAAGAACCCTATTATAAATACTCACAGTTTTTAAAAGACAAATATGGCAAAAAAACATACAAATTACCTGTAAATCTACCAACAACCTGTCCCAATCGTGATGGTAGTTTTGCCAGTGAAGGCTGTTATTTTTGTGGAGAAGAAGGGGCAGATTTTGAAATGCTGCCTGATGATATGTCAGTCCGAAAGCAGCTGCTGGAAAACAGAGAATATATAGGTGAGCGTTATGGTGTTGATCAATTTATAGCCTATTTTCAAAATTACACCAATACCTATCTGCCTATTGATAAGTTAAAAGAATACACAAAGGAAGCAGCCGAGGTTGAAGGAGTAGCAGCTGTTTATTTTTCCACCAGACCGGATGCAATTAATGAAAGATATATTTCGGCTATCAAAAATTCACTGCTGGAAGTTTCTTCGGAAATAGAGCTGGCTTTTGAATTTGGTCTGCAGACTGTTAATTATAAGACTTTAAGAAAAGTCAATAGAAAACATGGTCTGGCAGAATTTATAGATGCGGTTTTAACTGCAAAACGCTTTAAAGTTGAGGTTGGAGCCCATATGATATTAAATCTACCGGGTGATGATCGGGAAGATGTTATCGAAGGTGCCCGAATTTTATCGGCCCTGGAAGTAAATCATGTAAAATTACACGCCCTTTTTATTCGAGAGAATTCTGTTTTTGCTAAAAAATATAAAGATGGTGAACTTGAGATTTGTTCACTTGATGAATATATCGATCGAGTAATTTTATTCTTAGAGAATCTGGCTCCAGATATTGCTGTTCAGCGACTAATCGGTAGAGCCCCTGGTGATGAATCAATTTTTGAAAACTGGGATACTCCCTGGTGGGAAATTCATGATTTGATTATCAAGAGAATGAATGAGCGCGGCACATACCAGGGAAGATCATATAACTATCTAAAAGGAAAGGCCCTGGCTAAGTTCTAATAAAAATATTTAGTTTTAGCTGAAAATATTGGAATTACAGCTTGATTTCTTAAATTAAAAGTAATATAATTAAAGATAATCAAAATAAAAACATGAAGTCAATCAGCAGAGTAGCAGAGGAGTGGTTTATATGACTTCAGTAATTAGAAAGGTGTTTAATAATTTCAGCAGTGGTCTTTCTGATTTTAAAAATCGTTATAAATTACCGGAAGAGTTTCACAGCTCTCAGGAATTAAAAATAATGCATATTAGTGATACTCCGGAATCAATTTATTCTCATATTTATAAAATGTTAAACTACAGCCAGCCGGATGTTATTATTCATACTGGAGACCTGGTTGATAATTTAAAACTTGAAGATGCTGGTTCTGAAATGATTCCACTTTATCAGAAGAAGTCAGCTGAATTTATCAGTAATTTAGAAAAATTAACATCGGCCAGAATTATTTATGTTCCAGGTAATCATGATGACCTAAGTATCATAAAAGATAATACAAAGAGAAGTGAAGTTGTTGCCGAAGGAACAATAATCGATTTAGATGGGGTTAAGATTGGCCTGGCTCATTACCCAGAAAATCTTCCTCAGACAGCAGATATTAATCTATTTGGTCATAATAAACAGAGTGAATTTGAGAGTGAAAATAAATATCTTAATGGAATTTTAAATATCAATTATCTGCTTTTGCCTTCCAAAACAGATTATAAGGTCAATTATCCCTGGACAGTTGATCAGGGAAGGCAGTACAAAAGGTTTAATATGATTTAAATATGTAATTATTCTTAGTCAGATTTGCAAGGATCTGGCTAATTTATTTTGCTTTAAATTTTTAGAAAGTTTAAATAATTATCAAATAACAGGAGTGGTTTGATGAATTTTGTCCGCAGTGGTCCCCGCTACTTATTTTTAAAAGTAAAAGATCCTAATTTGTTTTCTGAGAATCTTTCTCAAAAAACTGAGGTGAGGCGTCTTAATTTTAAGGCAGCGATTAAACTGGCGGCTGAAGAGTCTGTAATAATTTTCTTAAGTGATCAGCAAAATAAAAGCTTTAAAGTTGAAGACTCTGATCTGATTTTATATCTGCCTCTTAACTCTACGGCCCTGCTGGCAATGATTTTAAATAATGAAGAATTGAGTCGGGCGGTAAAAAATGTAACTGCTGGCCCGGGCCAGCTGGTTATGAGAATTCCGGAAAATGGAGAAAAAGTGATTGAGGAAATTATTGAAAGTTACCAGGCAGAGAAAGTTTCAATTCTGGAAGGAATTGATAGAGGGAGTGCCAACAGCACGATTATTTCCTTTACCGAACAGCCAATTAAATCCAGACTTAAATCTTTAAAAAAAGTTAGAAATAATATTTTAATAGATAAAGAGTCTACACTTCTTTTTGAGGAACTGCGGCGGGATGCAGTCCGGTATATTACTCACGGACTGGAAGACCATCAGTGGTCAGAACTTAAAATTAATATTTATGATTCAGATGAGCTTTATGAATTAGAATATAAGAGATTAATAACCATTTTATCAGACCTGGAGGCGGGAATAATTCTGGGAGAATCATGGACTAAGGACCATGCCTTTGCCTTATTTTCGATAACTGCTTATCAGGTAAGACTCTTTACTTTTTTATCTCCAATTGAAATCAAAAAAATATTATTTGCTTTTGAATATAACAGTTCAGGCGAAAGACTTGTGGATTATGATCTCTTTAATAAGAGTAAAAAAATAAGCTGGTCAGAAATTTTAAATGACAGCAAGCGTCATGACCGAAAAGAACTGGCTTTTAAATTTAGAGATGAAATAATGCAGGAACTTTCGGAGGCTGCCAAAAAAAAATATTTTAAAATAGAAGCAGAAATTATGAAGGAATCCTAAATTTTAAGAACAGGAGAGCTGGCCGGGCTGAGATCTCGGCTTTTTTCTATTGATTTAAAGGCTGCATTGAGACTTTGTATAAATTATCACATATTTGCGATATATATAATTTTGAGTTAAAATATAGTTATGGATAAGTTTAGAAAGGAGATTTTAATGCAGACAGAGAAAATAGTAGCTGATGTAGAAAAAGCCATCAGAGAATTAATAGATATATCTAAACCTGAAGCTGGTTCAATTTTTATCCTGGGTGGAAGTACAAGTGAAATACAGGGTAAAAAAATTGGTTCAGCAACTGATTTAGATTTAGGAGATAAGATTATCAAGAAGATAATTTCAATTTTAGCAGAATTTGATCTTCACCTTGCCGTCCAGGGTTGTGAGCACATTAATAGATCACTGGTTATTGAAAAAGAGACTCAGACTAAATATTTATTTAATGAAGTAAATGTTATTCCACACAGACGAGCTGGGGGAGCCTTTGCAGCAGCAGCATTTAAAGAATTTTCGCAGCCGGTAACTGTAGAAAATATGGAGGCAGATCTGGGAATTGATATTGGTGATGCTTTAATAGGAATGCACTTAAAAAATGTTGCAGTACCTGTTAGGTTATCAATCAGTGAAATAGGTGAAGCCCATCTTACCGCAGCCCGGACAAGGTTGAAACTTGTTGGTGGAATAAGGGCAGAATATAGAGATTTGTAAGCAGGGGGGCTTTAACTTGAAATATTTGCACCATTTAATCGATAAATTTATACTTTCAATTTTAGGCCGCTCTTTTATAATTTTAAAAGATAAGGACTCTCGAGTTGATAAAGAATTAGCATATTTACCTGATTACTTTAATATCGCAATTGCTGTAGAAAAAAGTGGAGCTTATATTGTTTTAAAAAAAGAAGAATCAGAACTTAAATACTGCGGCTATCGTTCTTCACCTGAAAATATAGACTTAAAGATTTATTTTAAAGATGAAGAATTTGCTTATCAGGTTCTGGCTGCCAAAGAGGGAATCAGACAGGCGTTTTCGGAACATAAACTGATGGTTGAGGGAGACTTAGAGTATGCTGTTTCTGTAATTTATATTCTGGAATTAGTTGAAGCCTACATTATGTCAGATGATTTTGCTGAGCGGGTTCTAACCTACAATTTCAACAGAGAAATGTCAAGACTGCAGTTGGTTTTGAGTGCGTTATTATTGTTTAGAGAAAAGGGTGAAATTTAAATGGAGACTTCGAATTATTTTGAGTTTTTCAGTCCTGTAAAAATTAATTCAGGCGACCAGGCCTTATCGACTTTAAATTATGAACTGGAGCAGCTGCATGTCAGCAGGCCTTTAATTCTAACCAATCAAACCTTAGATGAACTTAACATTCTAGATCTTTTACTCTCCAGCATAACAAAGATAGAGATAAACCCGCGCCAGATTATTAAAACTATTCCCAATCAAGCAACATTAGAAATTGTAAAAAAGGCTTCCCAGCGCTATCGGGACTTAGGCTGTGATGGAATAATAGCCCTGGGAGGAGAAGCAATTATTGATACCGCTAAAGGGGTTAACTTAATTATTTCAGAGAAAGTTGATGACTTATCAAAACTAACCGGTATTGAAACTGCCCATGGTGATATGCAGCCTTTTATTGTAATCCCTACTACCAGTGGAACTGGTTCTGAAGCTGCTTTGAGTGCTGTAATTAGCGACCAGAAGAGCAAAAACAATCTGGAGTTTATTTCCAGCAAATTGATGCCTGATCTGGCAGTTATTGATCCTAAAATGACCTTTACTCTGCCGCCGAGGCTGACAGCTTCTACAGGTGTTGATGCTCTGGTCCACGCAGTTGAGGCCTATACTGGACTGCAGACTAACCCTTTAAGTGATGCTTATGCTATTGCTGCTTTAAAATTAATTGGAAAAAATCTTGAGCCGCTGGTTAATGATGTGAATAATAAAAATTATAGAGTTGCGATGAATAATGCAGCTTTAATGGCAGGGATAGCTTTTTCTAATTCACATGCCGGTATTATTCATGCCATAGGAGATGCCTGTGAGAAGATTTCTGAAGTTTCCCACGGAGATGCACTGGCAGTTCTTTTACCTCACGGAATGTTTTATAATCTTAAATTTGAGTACTGCAGAAATTCCTATCAGGATATTTTACTTGCCTTAGAAGACACTGAAAAATTTGTCAATACTAAAGCAGAGGACCGGGCTTTAATGGCTGTTGATTCTGTAGTAGGTATTTTAAGTGAGCTGAGATTTTTAGCAGGAATTCCGGTTCGGCTGGAGGAAATCGGCGTTAAGAGATCTGATTTTGATCGGATAGTAGATAAAGCAATGCACAACAGTGCACTTTTAAATTCTGCCGGTCAGGTAAAAAGAGAAGATATAAAGAGTATTTTAGAAGCAGCTTTTTAAAAGAAAAGGACATTTATTCTACCATATAAAATTTTAATAAAATAATCCATAAAGAGAAATTATTTTATGGAGATAAATGCCCCAAAGATAAATGTTTAGTAGTGGAACAGTCTTTATTGGGGGTGTTTAATTTGAGTGAAGCAGATTTTAAATTTTATGGTCTGGGATCTTTTTATTGTGAATATAAAGACAAGAAGATTGATGGTAGTGACTGGGTTTCAAAGAGGGCTCTTTACATTTTAATGTACTTACTTCAGGAAAGACAGCGTCGAATTAGTGTAGAAGAGATAGTTGATATATTCTGGCCTGAGTCAGATCTTGAGGACGGAAAAAATAAATTATACAATACTATTTATTTGCTCAGAACTTCTTTAAAAAAAGGGGGGCTTCCCAAAGATATTGTAGAATCTTTAAATGGTGCCTATAATATCAATCATAAATATAAGATATGGACGGACTGGGATTATTTTGAGCGAAAAATAAATAATTTAATGCTGGGCAAAGAATATCCTGTCCAGGAACTGCAGTCATTATTTGAAATGTATCGTGGAGATTATTTCAGTACCCTTAAGTATGAAGGCTGGACTGAATTAAATAGAGAAAAAATGAGAGAATATTTTTTAATTTTGATTGAAAAATTGACAGAGAAACTATATAGTAATGAAAGTTATCGGGATACAGTAAATTACCTGCATAAAGGTATTGAATATGATCCCTATCGGGAAAATTTCTATTTAATTTATATTAAAGCTTTAGTAAAACTGGGGAGAATTGCTGAAGCAATAAACAGTTATAAAAAATGCGAAAGAATTTTAAAAGAAGAATTAAATGTTCCGCCAGGTCAGGAACTAAAAAGCGAATACCAGAGAATCAAAATGAGTCGGGAGATCACTGAAAAAGTTCAACAAAATTTTAATGCCAAACCCGTAATTGAAAGAGGGGCCATGTTCTGTGACCTCGATGTCTTCCAAAAAATTTATGAGCTGGAGCTTCGCCATGTTAAGCGTTTGAATAAGGAGTTTGTACTGCTGACAATAGATTTTTCAGAAATAGGATCAGAAATTAACTTCGAAGAACTGATCCATAAAATTGCCAGTACTTTAAGAACAGAGGATGTAATCTGTTACTGCAGCCAAAAAGTATATATTATTTTAAAGGAAATGGATCTTGTCAATAGTGGACTGGTGATGCAGAGGTTTAATAATCTCTATAAAGAGTTGAATCTGACCAAAAAGCCTCCACTGGATATTAAAGAAATCAATTAAATTAAATATAATAAAAATTTTTCTTAAACCACCTGAAAGGGTGGTTTTTTTATGTTTTCGAGGTTTTTTCGAGTATTTTTCCATATTTTTGTTAAATCACTCTGTTATTATTAGAGTAGAGAAGAGGAGGTGGTGCTGCAAATGTTATTGAGAAAAATAGTTTTAATAATAATATTACTTTTTTTAAGTTTTATTTTTTTGTCATTACCTTTAAGCGCTCAGGAATTTAATGTTTTTTCGTTAAATAATGACTATCAACTTGAAGATTTAAATACTGGAACTGAGCTGGGACAGATAGATCTGCAGAATTTTAGTTATGGTTATGCTTTTGACTATGATTATTACAATTTAGCTAAAAGTGCAGTAATTATCCAGATTGGAAATTATAATTTTGCTCAGATAAAGCAGGGAAGTGATTATATTACTATCAGTGCCTCAACCGCTTCTATCTACCAGTATGGAAATAATAATTATGCAGCAGCTGTCCAATTAAATAAAAATAATAATCTTAAATTAGCTCAGTACGGTAATAATAATTTTATTCAGGTCGAACAGTACCGAAAAAATAGTAATTTATTTATAAGTCAGTTTGGAAATAATGAAAAATTGAAGTTGTATAAGTATTAAATATAAAAGCTTAGTTTTATGTGATTATATTTTAAAAAAGGAGGTGGTGGGGAAAAGTATGTTAACTAATTGCCGCTTCTTAGTGAAGGTGTTAATGATTTAAAGGGGAAAAGGTTCAAAGGAGGTAAGTAAAATGAAGAAAATTTTATTTTTAGCTTTTGTAATGATAATGGCTCTTTCAATGTCAGCAGCAGCTTTTGGAGGAATGGGTATTGGCGGAGATGTTGCAGTAATTGATCAGTTAGGTTCTTTTAATGATGCTTCAATTACTCAGGATGGTTATTCCTGGGGTGGCTGTGGCTGGGATTGCCCATTATGTACAGATAATATTGCTGTAATCCTACAGGATGGCGTTGGTAACAAAAACTATGTAACCCAAAAGGGTTCTGACAACCTGACCCATGCTTTATCCTTTGGATTTGCTAACACAGTAATTCAGGAACAAAATGGACATGACTTAACAGCATTCGCAGTTCAGCACGGTGTATTTAACCATGCAACCCAAATGCAGTCCGGTAAAATGAATGTAAGTATGGTTAGACAAATTGGTGTAGCTAACAAAGCTTTGACAATGCAGAGTGGTGGAAACTGCTACTGTGGCGATACAGCTTTAATTACCCAAATGGGCTTTGCTAACAATGCTGAAATTTATCAGTACTAATTAGTATAATTCCAATATTACACTAATAACTAATTAGTTAGATCCGACTAAATTGGGGTTAATAGTATCTATTAAATAATATTCAAAAAACAGTCTGGGATAATACCCATTTGAATTCCAGACTGTTTTTTATAAATTTAAAAAAAGATTGTCTTAAGGGGTGAGAACATGACAAACAAAAAATCTTTGATCTCTTCAATGACTATTTTAATGTTGATCTTATTAATATCAGTTTCTGCTGCAGCTCAGGAGATTGATAATCCAGAAGCACAGGAAATCGATAGAGAAATGCAGGATAGAATTGAATTGATTCAGGCTTCACAAAGTTTAACAGCTCAACAAACTAATAAGTCTGCTGCAGGAGTAAGTCTATATCTTACAACCTTTCATTCCGGAGAAAAAGAATTAAACCTTGGTGGTAAATTTGAAAGTGACTTTTTTCAAAATGATAGATATCAGGGTATAAATCTTGCCTATGTAATTGAAGGAATATATCTAGAAGATGAAGATATTAACCTTGCTGGATTTTTGTCAATAAAAGCAACATTAAATGACAAATTATTTTCACCATATTTTGGAGTGGGAGCAGAATTTATGGGTAAGGCCGATTATCAGGGCTTTGTTGGTTTAAACTTAAATGATAATTTTTTTGTGGAAACAAAATTTATAAATGACAAGGATGAACTTGATAATGGAGATTTTTATTCTTCAGTCGGGTTTAAATTAAACTTTTAAATGAAGAAGGTGAGTTTAGTATGAATAAAAAAATTTCACTGACCATTTTATTCTTTATCATTCTGATAATATTTTCAAATTTAGCTCTGGCAGCAAGTGTAACCAGCTGGAAATTTAATATTTTTAATGATCCCGATGCCAGGCAGGTAGCACAAAATATTGCCAGTGCTCAGAATGACATGACCCTGGCGAATGATCCAATTGCTCAATTCATATCAGGTATTAATGGCAGAATTATGAATATGATTCAGCAGGATATTGTTAATAAGATGCTGGAAGATAATATTGGTGATGGTTTAAATTATGAGGTAGGGGATGTAGAGATCGATGTAACAGAAGATCCTCTTACAGGAATAGTTACAATTGTATTGACCAATATTATTACCGGAGAGATAACAGTAATTGAGTATGACACAACAGAATGGCCTTCAAGTGAAGACTTTGAATAAGTAAATTATTGAGGTAGGGGGGAGAAGTATGGAAGAAATGATTGCTCTACTTTTAGTTGTTTCTTTATTTGCCGGGGGCTCGACAGGTTTAATGCCAGAAAAAAATAGAGCAGAAGAACTGGCAGTTGACCCAACTCAGGTTATCGAAGAAGTTAGAATATCAGCTGATCAAATTATAACTTCTCAAGAAAATGTGACTACGGCGACTCAACTGCTGGCAGCTTTACCAGAGCGCGAAGATAAACATCAGGTAGCTATTTATGATATTAAAGATAAGACCGGTCAATACAGTGAGATTGGGTCGATGGTTGTTTCTCAGGGAGCTACTGAAATGCTAATCACTGCTTTAATCAGATCAAGGCAGTTTAAAGTCCTTGACCGAGTAAATTTGTCTAATTTCATGACAGAACAGTCTCTGGTAGAGCAGGATAGAACAACTGGAAATGATGGTCCAGCAACTGGAGAATTAACAGGTGCTCATTATGTTATAGATGGCGCAATTACTGAGTACCAGATTGATAAAAAAACAGGAGGTCTGGGACTGGTTATTGCAGGCAAAGGTGGGCAGCAGGAATATGCTGTAGCCAGCTGTGCAGTTGATCTTAGAGTTACAGATACTACTAGTGGAGAAGTTGTCTGGGCAAAAAGTTTGAAAAAAGAGATAGTTGGAGAAAGAATCAGCTTTCAGGTATTTTCCTTCATGGGAAATAATATAGTGGAATTTGAATCTGGACGCGGCAAACAGGAAGTTATAAATTTAGTTGTCAGAACA
Organism: Halanaerobium saccharolyticum; assembly: GCF_003053565.1. Taxonomy (GTDB): domain Bacteria; phylum Bacillota; class Halanaerobiia; order Halanaerobiales; family Halanaerobiaceae; genus Halanaerobium; species Halanaerobium saccharolyticum_B. The sequence goes on from NZ_QAXS01000016.1 coordinate 12,928, forward strand.
TTGCTGGAAGAAGCTGTTTACAAGCTTTCTACAAGTGATCTTTTATAAAAGTGTAATAGTGGAAAAAAGATTTTTAGTTATTAATAGTTAAAGCTGATGTTTGCATTAATTTACAAAATACCGCTCCTTTAAAAATATATAAGTAAATACTACAGAAATTAAAGCTTTTCCACTACAAGACAGGAGCTGAAATTCAGCTCCTGTCAAAAAAAACTATTCCAGAGCATTAATATTTGCTCTGTTTAACCCTGGCTTAGAAACCAGGGTTTTAATTTAAAATGATTATTTTTCATAATTATATCATAATTTATTTTTTAGAGATTTTTTAGAGATTTATTATATATTTTTTAGAGATGAGATTGTTATTATTAATTTAGCGGATAAAGGAGGCGGAAAAGTATGAAATTAAAAATTATTATTATATTAACCATAATTGTTTTTCTGTCCCAATTTCAGGCTTCAGCAGCTGGAGTTTATCTCGGCAGTTTTACCCCCAAACAAAGTGAAAGCTTTAATTTTTCGATTCCAGTTCAAAATCTGGAAGGAGAAATCATCAGCATCTACACAACTGATGATTATTTCAGATCCGATAATCAAAAGATTGGGTCTTCAAATTTAAAGCTGATCAGCAGAGAGAATTCTCTTCCTCTCTCAAGTAGAGATCTTAATATAGAAAAAGATAGATTGCTTTACAACCAAAATCTCAATTTAGAATTAAATTTAAAAGCAGAATATGAACCAGGTTTATACAAAAACAATCTTTATTTGCGGGATGATATTAAAATTATAGAAATAGAGATAATTTTTGAGATTAGACCCTGGATGGAAATCTTAAACGGAACAGCTCAAAATGCAAAAATAGAAAATGTTGAAAATAGAACAATGGGCCTTTTCAGCTCCGGGCAGCAGAAAATTTTAATTAGATCGAATACTGACTGGAAGCTTAAGGTAATGATTGCTGAGGAAAATAAAGATAATCTTTCAATCCGAGTTGCTGCAGATCCTGAGAGCAGATCTTTTGTAGATTACAAGAGTGAATTTGTTAACTTAAATGCAGTGGAAACAGTTATTGCTAATGGCTCAAACACAGCCAAATTAAGTTCGGGTCAGGTAGAAATTTTTTATCAGCTGAGAATAGAAGATTTTAGAAAAGTAATTGCTGGAGAAAAAGACTATCAGATAAGTTTTTCCCTTGAGCAATAAACCTGGTTACGTTATCAGCTCAGGCTGATACTTAATATAAAGTTTCAGTGTGGAAAAGGGTTTTAAAAAACTAAGGAGGAATTTATTATGAAGAAAATGTTGGTATTAGCTTTAGCGTTGGTATTTATGCTCTCAGGTGCTGTAATGGCGCAGTACAGTGGAACTTTTGATGATCATTTTGATGTTGATTTAAGTTCTGAGTTTACAGAGGGAGACTATATTGGTTATGAAGATTTAGACGGCAGTGGTCTGGTATATTTCAACGAAGTAGATTCTGATAATCCTGGCATATATACTAACTTAGAACAATTTAATCGCTCAGGTTATTATGATGTTAACGGTACAAATGATGACAACAGACAAAAAGTAGAAATTACTCTTCCTGTAGAAGCCTATATTCCTTGTTTCTTAGAAATGAGATTAACAGGTAACCAGGGTACAACTTCTGCAATCAGTTATGGTCCTGGTGCACAGGGTTCAACAAATGCCAGTGGCTATCTAATGGTCTTTGATAATGAATTAGGCGGCTATTTAGATGATGAATGGCAGTCTCTGGGTTATGGAAGCAATGTAGCTATTAATCCTGGTGACGATGTTTTTATCGGTTCCTGTGACATCTTTGCAGTAGAAGTTATCTCCAATGATAAATATGCTTATGAGGTTGAGTCTGATGTGTTAAATGGAGTTGCTGGAGCAAATGGTGAAACATTACCAATGTATATGAGAACAGATCTTGGTGGTGGCTGGTTAGCAAATGACTTTGTATTTAATGCTCCAAAAACTTTCCATCGCGAAAGAAATGCAGGAGTTAAATTAGAAGCACTTCATAACTTTAAAGTTCCTTTCGGCATGAATACTGTTCATGGTGAATATAACGGTCAGGTTATCTTTAGAGCTATGACAATTTAACTTGTGCTGATACTTTAATAAGTTAATACAATTTTTCCACTACAAGGCAGGGGCTGAAAATTCAGCCCCTGAATAAGTAGAAAGGAGTGATTTCTATGTTTAAAAAAAGTTTAATTTATAAAAGATTATTAACAATAAGTTTAATTGTTATTTTAATTATATTGATTTCAAATCATGTATTTGCTACTGTTAGGGTTGAACCATCAAGAATAATTTTAAATGCTATAGAAAGAGAACGCAGTACAGGAATTATTGAAGTTGTAAATAATGGTGAAGAAAAAATAGAGCTAACTACAGTTTTACATGATTGGAGTTTAGACGAGAAAAATTCTGTTGTAGTTTTCGAAGCTGGTGAAACAGAATATACTCTTGATGGATTGATTAAGTTTAATCCTAGAGAGTTTACTCTGGCTCCAGGACAGAAACAGATTGTTAGATTTACAGTCTCCAGTCCTGAAGGTGAAAGCCCAAGAGAAAGAAGGGGTATAGTCTTTGTAGAGCACGAAACAGAACTAATTGATGAGGCTACTGGTTCGAGAGTAAAAACTCAGATAGGTACTACAATTTATTATATTCCGGTGGGTGTTAAATATAATTTTAAGTTTACGGGTTTAAGAGTATTTAACAGTCCAGAACCAATGCCGCAGGGTATATCTTTGAGGATTAATAATGATGGTGATGGTCATATGAGATATTACACTTCTTATAAAATAGTTAATTCTAATAACGAATTAGTTATGGAAGATAAGTTAAGTCAGTTATTAATTCTTCCTAAAAATGAGAGATATTTTTCTTTCTATCTTAAAGATAGACTGGAACCAGGAGATTATAATTTTATGTTAGAATTTAGTTTTTATAATACAGATCGGGTAGCTGAATATCAGATTCCAATTAAAATAGAGTAGGTTGGTGAAAAATATGAAGAACTTAATAATAATTACTCTATTTGTTTTTTTGATTCTAAGTCCTGTTATTATTGAGGCCCAGGAACTAGCTGAAGACAATTTAGGTATTGAAACTAGTATTGTATTATTAACTTTATTCGATGTAAACAGAGAGCAGGCCTACGATCAGGATGATTTTTTTGAAATATTTTATTTTAGTGAGGAAGACTATATACTCTTACCGGCTAATTTGATTGCACCATACCTTGAAGTGGAGCTTAATTTTAACAGAGATTTATCTATGCTGACTATAGAAAAAGGACAGCGTGAAGTAAGAGTTGATCTAACAGCAAAGGCATATATAGAACACCTGGAATGGGATGATAGGCCTTCTGTGATTGCTGGCGGTGAGTTTTATCTGGCAAAAGAAGTTTTTGAATATCTAACAGATTATCAAATTAGCTGGAATAATTCTCTGCAGGAAGTTGTAGTGGAAGGAGAATTTTTTAAAGATATTGAAATAGAAGACGGTCTGGAAGAAGAGGAAGAAGAAAAAGAGAAATTAATCTATCAAGAAGAAAAAGAGATTTTGGGAGATAAGAAAAAATCTTTTCAGCTGAGTTCTGTCCATTATAGAATTCAATTAAATTTAGAAGAAAGAATTTTTGGTGGTCAAGATAAAGAGATTAATGGAGATTTAAATTTTTATGGTAGAACTGGAAACTGGGCTTATTATTTAAATAATGATCTAAAATACAGTATTGACAGCAGTGAAGTTGATTATGAACTTGATAGAATAAAATTTAAGTATCAGGAAAATAATATGCTAATTATAGCTGGAGATCATGATTTCCGGCTGGAAGAAACTATGGGAAATAATGAGATGCAGGGTTTATACTTTTCTCTGCCTGATAGGTTGAGTTATAAATTGATCCCCTATACAAGTGTAACTGTTGAAGTCAATAAAGGTGATCAGGTTTCTCTTTATTTGAATAATAGTTTATTTAAAAAAAGAGATATTAAAACTGATGGCAAGTACACTTTTGAAAATATTGAATTAAAAGCCAGGTATTTAAATAAAATAGAGGTCGTAAAGTTAACCTCTGAGGGTCAAGAAGAAAAGAGAGTACAATATATCACTGGCTCAAGTGATGTTTTAAACTCAAAGGTAAAAGAATATGAACTTTTTGCGGGGCGTTATCGTGATGACGATTATTCTGGAGATGGCTGGGAAGGATATTTTGGAGCTTTAAGATCTAACTATGCTTTTAATAAAAATCTTTCAGCTCATATAGAAACAGCTATTTATAATGAATCATTAAATCCGGATAGTGAGTTAACTAAAGAAGTTGTTTCTTCAATTAGTGGCTTTTCATTTAGAATAAATTCTCGAACAGTAATCAATCTCGACTGGTTAATAGCTGGTAAAAAAGATAGCTTAAAAAGCGGAGCTGAAGCCAGTATTTTATATGGTTTATTAAATGGTTATATTCAGGGGGTTTATCTATATATTCCTCCAGAAACCGCCAACTTTATGGAAAAAGATGAAGGAGAAAATAAGTCGCTTTCCTTTCGTCTTGATTTAGCTAATAATATTAGTATTAATCCAACAGTTGGTCAGAGGAAAACACTTGAAGATGAGATTGATGAAAGTGATTACTATACTTTTAAAGTTATCTATAATCCTGGTTGGAGAAACTACAATGCTCTATCCCTTTATTATGAGGACAACAGATCTGAATATTCTTTTACAGATCAAAATGATCAAGTATATATCTTTTTAGGAGATAAGATAAGGAAGGGTATTGGCCTGGAAAATAATATATATGGAAGAAGCTTTAGAGTTTCAAGTGATCTTGCCTATTATGATAATGACCTAAACATCAGTGATTTCTACCAGGAAAATTATCAGGATTATGAAGCAGAATTAGGAGTGTATAAGCGCTTTGGTGATTATCTCTTACTATCAGCAAATTATGATGGTGAAATGCAGCGAGATGATCAGGGGACAAGATATTATGACCGTGAATATGATGGAGAGATTAGGCTATCATTTGGCAGAAGAGCTTCTTTATCCTTAGGAACTAAAAGAAATGAAGAAGAATCAGAAGCTAGAATTGATGAAGAAAGTAATCTCCGCTTAAATTATTATTTTAATCGAGAATTTAGTCTAACTGCTGAACTAAAAGATTATCATTCAGAGTTTTTAAATGATTATCAATCAGTAAGTTTGTCGGGTAATTATTATCATCCAAACAATCCTGGCTATATTAGATTATTAGGTGAATATATTGTTCCAGATGAAGGAGAGCCAGGCACCTCCTTTAGTGCAGCCTATGATATTATTAGAGATGATGAAAGTGAGATAAAAATTGAAATTGGCAGAGAATACGCTGATTTTGTTAATAATGAGTATGAACAATATGCCACTTTTTCTTACTCACATGCTCTTTCATTTATCGGAGAAGAGACCAGAAAATCTAGATTCACTGACATTGAACCTCGCCCGATTGTAGCAGGCTATGCTTATCTTGACGAAAATTATAATGGAGTTATGGATCCAGGAGAGAGAAAATTAGAAGATATACCAATGAGGCTGGGTAATATGATGTCTGTTAGTGATGAGGATGGTTTCTTTATCTTTAAACCATATTTTAATGACATATATTTTCTCAACTTCGACTACCGCAACCTGATAGCTGATTATACACCGGTTACCGAAGAGATATTGGTAAGAGTTAAGGATAACCAGAATATAATGCAGAATTTTGGGGTTACAATTAATGGTACAATTAGCGGCAATGTATTTATTGATAAAAATGCCAATGGTATTAAAGATGAAAATGATGATTATCTGATGTGGGCAGGAATGGAAGTTGCCGGTCTTAATAAAAAAGATTATACAGATCAGATTGGAGAATATTATTTTCAGAATGTGCCATTAGGATTTCACGAGTTAACTCTCTTAAAAGAATCTCTACCAAAAGGAACCAGACCCCTGAACGGTTACACTCAGGAAATTTATATAACAGAGGATCAACTTGATCACCATAATATTGATATTCCAATAGTCTATGGAGATTAAGTTTCCCCAGGACAGAAATGTCCTGTTTAGCCCCGGTTTAAATGCCGGGGCTTGTTCTTGTCTATAAAAACAAACATTTAAAAACTAAATTTAAGTCTTTAAAAAAGATTAGGCGCTTAAGACTTTAATATATTAGTAAATTCACTAAAATACTGTAAAAATACAAATTTTGCTGGACAATTAAATTATTCTATTATATAATTCGACTATGAGTCATATTGACTGGTGGTCGAATTTTTGGATTTGAATAAAAAAATAAGTGTTTTAATATAATTATAGGAGGAGATTTTTTTGGGCGCATTAGATGGAGTAAAGGTTGTTGACTTAAGTCATGTTTTAGCAGCACCATTTGCAACAATGATATTAGCAGATTTAGGTGCAGAAGTTATTAAGGTGGAGCCACCTTATGGTGATGATTCCAGACAGTTCGGTCCTTTTGTTGAAGATGAACTTGGAAATCAAAAGAGTGGTTATTTTATTAGTATTAACCGAAACAAAAAGAGTGTTGTTTTAAATTTGAAAGAGGAAAAAGGAAAAGAAATATTAAGAAACTTAATTAGTGATGCAGATGTAGTTGTAGAAAATTATCGTCCAACTACAATGAAAAAACTTGGTTTTTCTTATCAGGAAATGAAAAAAATAAAAGAAGATATTATCTACTGTTCAATCTGTGGCTTTGGTCACGATGCTCTAGAAGAATATGCCAGCAAGCCTGCCTATGATATGGTGGCCCAGGCATACAGTGGTTTAATGAGCATTACTGGTCCTGAAGGTGGAGAGCCCTGCCGGGTTGGAAGTTCAATTGGTGACATTATGGCAGGACATCAGGCTGTAATTGGTATTTTGAGTGCCCTTCGCCACCGAGATAGAACAGGAAAGGGACAGCATGTTGACATGTCAATGGTAGATGGCCTGGTATCTGTTTTAGAAAATGCTATTGCCAGATATACAATGGCCGGAGAAATTCCAGGACCTTTAGGTGGAGCTCATCCGACAATTGTACCCTTCCAGTCATTTAAAACTAAAGATAATTATATTGTAACACCAATCGGTAATGATAATTTATGGCAGAAATTCTGTGAGGCGCTCGAGATGCCTGAGCTTGCTGATGATGAGAGGTTTAAAACAAATCCTTTAAGGGCAGAATATAAAAGTGAATTAATTCCGATTCTTGCTAAAAGATTAAAGGAGAAAACTACTGCAGAATGGGAATCAATTTTTGAAGAATATGATCTTCCTTACTCACCTGTAAATACCGTTGATAAGGTAGTTGAAGATGATAATTTAAAATACAGAAAAATGATAGTAGATTTAGAACAGCCAGGTATTGGTAAAGTAAAAGTTGCCGGTTCACCATTTCATCTTTCAGAAACACCAGGTGAAATAAAAAGTCATGCACCTGCTAAAGGAGAGCATACTGATTCAATTCTGAAAGAAGATCTCGGTTTTAGTGATCAGGAGATTAAAGAGATGCGGGAACAAGGAATTATTGCTTAAACATTTTAGACAGAAAAAACTATTAAATAGATAAAGGAGTGGAATGATGGAGATTATCGGCATGGGTTTTGTGGCCTTTTTTATGCTGCTTGGCTCATTTTTAGGTAGAATTTTAGGCCAGTTTATTGGAACTGGTGGCGATGTTGGTGGTGTTGGTCTGGCAATGTTGTTTATGGTTCTGGCAGTTAATTACTTAGAAAACAAAAGAGGTAGAGTATTTAAAGAAAGAACAGAAAACGGGATTAAATTCTTGAGTGCCTTATATATTCCAATAATTGTTGCTATGGCAGCCAGATTAAATGTAGTTGGAGCAATTAATGGTGGTCTGGTCGCTATATTAGCTGGTGGACTGGCTACAGTTGGAGCAATGTTTTTAGTTCCTTTATTATCAAAATTAAAAAAATAAGATATTTAATAAAAATAGAAATGGAAGTGATTTGAATTGTTGACAGATGCAATTAATTCTTTTGCTGGAGCTGATCATTTAATTATTTCGATAGCTCTGGTAGCTTTGATTATGTATGTAACTAAGAAAATTTCGGTTATGCTGGGCGAAGAAAGAATAGCCTCAGCTCTGGCTATTATAACAGGACTGGTTTTAGCTTATATTGGTGGAAAGGCTACAGGAGGCAGCAGCGGCCTGGCAGATGTATCAATATTTGGTGGAGCCGGGATTGGTCTTTTAGGTGGCAGTATGCTGAGAGATTATACTATTATTTCTACTGCCTATGGAGTTAAGATTAAAAACCTTAAAAAGGCGGGACCGGTTGGAGTAATTTCCCTACTGGTTGGAGTTGTATTTTCCTTTGCTGTTGGTAGTACTATTGCCATTGTTTTAGGTTATACAGATCCAGCTGAAGTTACAACTATCGGTGCAGGAGCAGTAACCTTTATTGTTGGCCCGGTAACGGGAACCGCCCTTGGGGTAAGTTCGGAGATTATTGCTATTTCTGTTGCAGCCGGGTTGGTTAAATCAATAATGACAATGGTAATAACACCATTCATTGCTAATCTTGTTGGGCTGGATAATCCAACTTCAGCAATGGTCTATGGTGGATTGATTGGTACAACAAGTGGAGTTGCCGGTGGACTGGCAGCAACTGCCCCCGAATTAGTTCCTTATGGAGCTATGACTGCAACTTTTTACACTGGTCTGGGAACTTTAATTGTTCCTTCAATTGGTTTTGTAATTATAAGAGCAATTTTGTTATAACATATTATTTATAAAATTTTATCTAATTTTACTCCCCTCCCCCGGGGAGTTTTTCTTTTTTAAAATAATTTATTTCGAAATTGTTTTAGTTAATGATTTTAGAGTAAAACAGATTATTTAAGCATTAAATTGAACATTGTTTTATTAGAAAGAGATAATCGCATCTGAAGTTCAATTATGGCTAAAAATATCATAATTACTACTTGCATTATTTTTCAGAATATTTTATAATCATAAATGTAAACGTTAACGGAAACGTTAACGAAACTTAATGATTGAATTAAAACTTAAATTTTTATCTTAATTTATTAAATTAAGACACCAATTCAATCTCTAAATCAGGTGATAATTAATGAAGGTAACAATTAAAGATATAGCCAGAGAAGCAGATGTATCTGTTACCACAGTCTCCAGGGTTTTAAATAATAAACCTGATGTCGGTGATGATACAAGAGCTAAAATATTAAAAATAATAGATGAGATGAATTATAATCCCAACAGTGTGGCCAGAGGTCTGGTAATGCAGAAAACCCACACCATTGGACTGATTATTCCTGATATCAGCAACCCATTTTTTCCTCAGGTGGCAAGAGCAGTTGAAGATAAAGCACAAAAACTTGGTTATTCGGTTATCTTTTTCAATACAGACAACCATTTAGAGCGGGAAAAAAAGGCAGTTGAATTATTTAAAAGCAAACAGGTTGATGGCTTAATTGTTTCTCTGTCGCTGGGAAACGAAAAAATACTCAAAGAATTAAAGTCAACTAATTACCCTGTGGTTCAGATTGATAGATCTGTACTCAGTGATTCTTACCCTCTGGTCAGTATCGACAACAAAAATTCTGCCTACCAGATGGTCGAATACATGCTCAAAAAAGGCCACCGAAAAATTGCTCATATCAGTGGTGATTTAAATACTACTACTGCTCGCGAGCGTTTGGAAGGATACAAGAAAGCACTAAAAAATTATGAAGTAGAAATTAACAATGATTATATTATTGAAGGAGATTACACCCAGCATTCTGGATTTGAGGCAATGCAAAAGCTACTTAAGCTTAAGGATAGACCATCAGCAGTTTTTGCGGCCAATGACTTAAGTGCTGCTGGAGTATATAAGGCCTTATTTGCAGCTGGTTTAAAAATTCCTGATGATATAGCGGTTGCCGGCCATGATGATATTGACATCGCCTCACTGTTAAGGCCGGAGCTAACCACAATGAGGCAGCCCAAATACAGTATGGGGGAGAGAGCAGTGACAGTGCTTTTAAGGATGATCAACAACCAGCAAATAGAGATCGAAGATCAAATTTTAAAAACAAATTTAATTATTAGAGAATCAGTCTAAATATAATTACTATTTGAACTTAGCACAAATAAGAAAGCAGGTGAATTAATTGGCCAAAATACTTGTTATTGGAAGTATGAATATGGATTTAGTAGTAGAAACAGAGCGCTATCCTGAAGAAGGAGAAACTTTAATTGGCGGCAAGTTTGAACAGATCCCTGGTGGTAAAGGGGCCAATCAGGCTCTGGCAGCAGCCAAACTGGGCGATCAGGTCGAATTTATTGGTGCCTGTGGTGATGACAGTTTTGCCCCGAAGTTAAAATCAAGTTTAAAAGCTGGCGGAGCAGAAATTGATAATATTTTTGAGATTAAAGATGTCAGCACAGGTGTTGCAGTAATTACAGTCGATAAAAAGGGAAATAACAGAATTATTGTTTCTCCGGGAGCTAACTATGAACTTGACCCTGAGAAAATTGAAAAGATAAAAGATAAAATAGCTGAAGCTGAAATTATTCTTTTACAGCTTGAGATCCCGGTTGATACTATTGAAAAAATTGTAGAAATTGCTTCAAAAAATAAGACTAAAATTATTCTGGATCCAGCTCCTGCTCAAAAGTTACCGGCAGATATTTTAACTAGAGTAGATTATCTGCTTCCTAATGAAGGGGAGTTAGACTTACTGCTGGCTGAAGCTGAGAATAAGAGCAGATTAGAAAAAATTGAAGCATTACTTAAGATGGGTGTTAAAAATATTATAGTCACTGAAGGTGAAAAAGGCATCAATTATTACAGCCAAAATAAGGAGCTTCACCTGGAAACATTAAAAGTAAAAGCAGTTGATACTACAGCTGCCGGGGATGTTTTTGCTGGAGCTTTTGCAGCCAGTCTGATTGCAGAAAACAATCTAAAAAAGGCTTTGGAATTTGCTGTCCAGGCTGCAGCTTATTCGGTAACCAAAAGAGGAGCTCAGAGCTCTATTCCAGATAAAAAAGAGTTAAATGAATTCCTTGCAGAAAGGAGTAAATAAGAAATGAAGAAAAATGGAATAATTAATAGTCAGCTTTCCAGGGTAGTTGCTGAGATGGGACACAAAGACAGCCTAACTGTTGCAGACTGTGGTCTGCCACTCCCTCAGGAAGTTGAAAGAGTTGATTTATCGCTGACCAAAGGCTATCCAAAATTTTTAGAAATATTAAAGGCAATGCTCAAAGATTTAGTTGTAGAAAAAGCAATTCTGGCTCAAGAAATTAAGGAAAAAAGTCCGGAATTAGAAAGAGAAATAATTGAATTGCTGCCTGATATAGAAATTGAGTATATTTCACACGCTGAATTTAAGCAGGAAACACATAACTCCAGAGCAATAGTCCGCAGTGGAGAAACTATTCCCTATGCCAATATTATTTTAATCTCAGGAGTTGATTTTTAAATGGCAAATCAAAAAGTTCTGGAAATGAAAAATATCACTAAGACTTTTCCCGGAGTTAAAGCTTTGGACCGTGTTAATTTTTCTCTGGAAAAAGGAGAGGTTCATGCCCTTTTGGGAGAAAATGGAGCCGGGAAATCAACTCTGATGAAAGTTTTAAATGGAATTCACGAGCGTGATGAAGGTGAGATCTTTGTAAAGGGTGAGCCGGTAAAATTTCAAAATACCAAAGAGGCTCAGAATGCCGGCCTGGCGATTATTCACCAGGAACTGGAGTTGATTCCTTATCTAAATGTAGCAGAAAATATATTTTTAGGCAGGGAAGAGCGAAATGGAGTTTTTATTAATTACAAAAAGCTCTATCAGAAAACCGAAGAGGTTTTAGATCTGCTGGGAGTTGATATTGATCCGAAAGCAAAGATTAAGGATTTAAACATCGGCAGTCAGCAGATGGTTGAGATTGCTAAGGCGGTTTCTCAGAACGCTGATATACTGGTAATGGATGAGCCGACATCTTCTCTGACTAACCAGGAAATAGAAATTCTATTTGAGTTGATAGAAAGACTTAAAGAGCAGGAAATTGCAATTGTCTATATTTCTCACCGGTTGGAGGAAGTTTTTGAAATCTGTGATCGGGTTACTGTTTTAAGAGACGGTCAGTTTGTTGGAGAGGTTAAAACTTCTGAAACTGATGAAGATGAATTAATTAAAATGATGGTCGGCCGAACAATTGAAGATCGTTTTCCAAAAATGAAATTTAACCCTGGTGAAGAAATTTTAAGGATTGAGAATCTTTCGGTCCCTGAAGAAATAGAAAATGCTTCTTTTTCTCTAAAAAAAGGTGAAATTCTTGGAATTGCTGGTCTGATGGGTTCAGGCAGAACCGAACTTGCCAAAGCAATTTTTGGAGTTTTTAAAGAAAAAACAGGTCAAATTTTTTACAGAGGTGACCAATTAAAAATCAATTCTCCGGCTGATGCAATAGATAATGGAATTTATTATCTCAGTGAAGACCGGAAAGAAGAAGGTCTGATCCTCGGCCTGTCAGTTGCTGATAATATAAGCATTTCTGTATTAAAAACAATTTTAAATGCTAATACCTTTATAGATGCAGCTGCCGAAAAAGATCTTGCAGAAAAATATATAAAGGACTTAAATATCAAAACTCCTTCCGAAAAACAGCTGGTTAAAAATTTAAGTGGAGGAAATCAGCAAAAAGTTGTAATTTCTAAACTACTTTCTACTAAACCAGAAGTAGTAATCTTTGATGAACCAACCCGGGGAATTGACGTTGGTGCTAAAAGAGAAATCTACAACCTAATGCAGGATTTAATAGATGAAGGAGTAGCAGTAATTCTGATTTCTTCGGAATTACCTGAAGTCTTAAATTTAAGCAATAGAATTTTAGTTATGCATGAAAAAGAAATTATGGGAGAGCTGGATGCCGCTGAAGCTGATCAGGAAGCAATTATGAAGCTGGCAACCGGAAGGAGGAGTCAGTAAAGTGAATAATTTAAGCAGTATTAAAGATAAAAGTTTTTTAGAAATTTTGAATAGATTTAAAACAGGGATTGGACTTTTAGCCCTTGTAATTGTATTATCGTTTATGAGCCCCTATTTTTTAACTGTTCCCAACCTTTTAAATGTAGTTAGACAGGTGTCAATTATAGCAATTATTTCTTTTGGAATGACCATGGTAATTTTAACAGGGGGTATTGACCTTTCAGTTGGTTCAATGCTTGCTTTTGCGGGAGCAATTTCGGCCGGGATGATTGTTAATACAGGTTTGAATGTCTATCTAGCAATCTTAATTGGTCTGGCAGCTGGTACTGCCCTTGGACTTTTTAATGGTCTGGCAGTTGCAAAGGCAAAACTGCCCGCCTTTATCGTTACCCTGGCAATGATGACCGTGGCCCGAGGATTTACTTTAATTTACACCAATGGGCGGCCAATTTCTGGTTTTGATGAAACATTTAGATTTTTTGGTGCTGGTTATATAGGAGCTATTCCGGTTCCAGTTATTATCATGTTTTTACTTTTGATAGTTATTTACATTCTGCTTAAGAAGACACCACTTGGACGCTATATTTATGCAATTGGCGGCAATGAGAAAGCTACTAAGCTTTCCGGTATTAATACTGATAAAATTAAAATAGCTGTTTATGCTTTAAATGGTTTCTTAGCTGCTGTGAGTGGAATTATTTTAACTTCCCGCCTGAATTCAGCCCAGCCAATGGCCGGTGAGGGTTATGAGTTAGATGCAATTGCAGCTGTAGTTTTAGGTGGAACCAGTCTTTCAGGTGGTAGTGGTACAGTAATTGGAACAATTGTCGGTGCTTTGATTATTGCAGTTTTAAATAATGGTTTAAATCTCTTAAATGTATCTTCATTCTATCAGTTAGTTGCTAAAGGTGGCGTTATTCTGCTTGCTGTCTTCTTAGATCGTAAGAGTCAGCAGCAGTAATAATATAGATAAAGAAAAATAATTAATTCAATAGGAGGTGAGTTTTCACCAGCTTCTTTTGGACAGTATTCATTATTAGAATTAAATTCAAGGAGGAATAAAAAAATGAGAAAACTTATTGTATTAGCTTTATCTTTAATGTTGGTAATTGGACTTTCTGCAGGTGTTGCAGCTCAGGATGTAAAGCTTGGACTGGCTGTTTCTACTTTAAATAACCCTTTCTTTGTTGACTTAAAAGATGGTGCTGAATCTATGGCCGAAGAAATGGGAGTAGAAATTTTAACAGTAGATGCTCAGGATGATGCTGCAAGTCAGTTAAGCAGTGTTGAAGACTTATTAATTAAACAAATTGACGTTTTAATTGTAAACCCTGTTGATGGAAATGCTGTTGTTTCCGCAATTACAGCAGCCAATGACGCCGGTGTACCTGTAATTACAGTTGACCGTGGTGCAGAAGGTGGAGATGTTGTAAGTCACATTGCTTCTGATAACGTTGCTGGTGGAGAAATGGCTGGAGACTTTATCGCTGAACAGTTAGGTGAAGAAGGTAAAGTTGTAGAACTACAGGGTATTCCTGGAACATCTGCTGCTAGAGATAGAGGTGAAGGCTTTAATAAAGCCATGGATAAATATTCTGGTATGGAAGTTATAGCCAGACAGCCCGCTGGTTTTGACCGAGCAGAAGGAATGACAGTTATGGAAAATATTCTGCAGGGTAACCCAGAAATCGACGCTGTATTTGCTCATAATGATAATATGGCTTTAGGTGCAATGGAAGCTATTGCAGCAGCCGGTCGTTCTGATGAGATTATGATTGTTGGTTTTGACGCTATTGATGATGCAAGAGATGCTGTAGCAGAAGGTAAAATGGCAGCAACTGTTGCTCAAAAACCAGATTTAATGGGAGAAATGGCTGTGGAAACTGCAATCAAGGTAGCAAATGGAGAAGAAGTTGACGAATATACTCCAGTACCTTTAGAGTTAATTACTGAGTAGTAAATTAATATAGTGAGAAATCAACTATATAGTCTGAATACCTGGATTTAATTCAATGGACATGTATTAAAAATGCACCAGGTAAATAAAAAGGCCCTGCTAGAATTTCAGCAGGGTCTTTTAAATATTTAAGTTACTTATTATTTAATTTTATGCAGATTTTTAAATGATTTAACAATATTGCGCATTAAAACCTGATTGGTGACAGTTCCCACTCCACCTGGTACAGGAGTTATTGCTTTTACCTTTTCAGCGGCTGAATCATAATCAACATCACCAAGTAGTTTACCTTCGATAAAATTGGTGCCGACATCGATAACTATAGAGTCTTTATTTAACATTTCACCTTTAATCATCTCTGCTCTACCAACTGCAGCTACTACAATGTCAGCATTTTTTAGCTCCCATTCTAAATCTCTAGTGCGGGAATGACACATTGTTACAGTAGCGTGTTTTTGCTGTAATAAAATTGAGACCGGTTTACCGACAATATTGCTTCTGCCGACAACTACAGCCCGCTGACCTTTAATTGGAATATCATAGTAATCCAGGATCTCCATACAGGCTTCAGCTGTAGCAGGATTTAGAGTCTCTAAGCCTACAAAAAGTTTTCCCAGTGAAGCAGAAGTTATACCCTCTATATCTTTTTGAGGATTTATCATTTCCAGGCTGTCCTTTAATTCAGCAGGAAGAGGCTGCTGAACCATAATTGAAGTGATCTGATCATCTTCATTTGCTTCTTTAAGACGGGCTTTAAATTTTTCTGGTTGATCAATAAACTGCTGATATTCAAATTCAATCCCAATCGCTTCACAATTTTTTTCTATTCTACCTGCATAGGCCTTACTGGCAGCATCTTCACCATACTGCAGAACAATTAGGTGAGGAGCAGCTCCTGTTTGAGCTTTTAGTTCCTTTACTTCTTTAATAAGAGCAGCTTTAATTTCTGCTGCCAATTTTTTGCCGCTTAATTCTTTCATTATGTCACTTCCTTTGCTTGATTTATTTATAATCTATCCAGACGATTAAAAACTAAATTTAATTAGCAAGGTCTATAATTTCTTCTTTAAGGCGGGAACTTTCAGCTTTTAACTTTAAATATTCCTTTTCTATATTTGATTTATATTCTTGATTATCTAAACTTTTGAGATTGATTTTAACATTGGCAATTGCACTGCCAACTGCTGCATCTCCTATGTAGGCTGCTACTTCGAAATCACTGGCCAGCATTCTGTTTCCAATTTCACTAATTTCCAGGCTGAGTCTCATTAATCTGACTGCTTTTTTTGTCATATCCATTGAAAATTCAACTGCATCCTGACAGACAGATTTCACTTTATCCTGGTTTCCAGCCTTGTAGCTGTCCAGAATATCAGATAAAATTTTGCTGTCCTGATCAATCATTAAAAGCATCTCTTTTTTTAGTTCTTCACTTTCTGCTAGAATTTCCTTAGCTTCTGCCTCAACTTCCTTATATTTTTCCTTACCGATTGTTAGGTTGGCAATAAAGCTGACAACTGCCGCATTTAGCGCTCCACTTAAAGCAGCTGCACTACCGCCACCAGGAATTGAGTTGCTTGAACTTAAGTCATCTAAAAATTCTTCTATAGTTTTTTGACCATACATGCTAAAACCCCTCTCTTAGTTAAATAAGATTTTATAAATATTCTAAAAATTTAATCTGACTTAATTTTATTATATAAAATCAGCCGATATTTAACAAGTGTGTATTTGGACTGAAGGCTGTATTTTTTTTATTTTTTTGAACCAGGTACAAGTGATAAAAATCACTTGTACCTGGTTCAAATATGTAATATAATCCATAACAGAGGTGTTGTTATGGATATTTTAAGTCAGTTAAAAGAAAAAATTATTAGTGCCTGTTTATATTATTATATTGATTTTGTTTATAAAACAAGTAAAATTGAAAAAAGTGGGAAACTGGAATATTTAGAAACTGAGCATCCAGACAAATTTATTCTTTTTATCTGGCATGGTGACAGCTATTCTTATTATCCCTTTTTAAAAGGAAAGAAGTTAAACATTGTGACAACCCAAAATAAGCGGGGAGGAGTTATCAGCCGAATTAGTAAATATTTTGGCTATGATGTAATGAGGTTACCTGATCTGGCCGGTGATGGCAATTATATATTTCAGTTAAAAAATAAAATTAATAAAAAAAATAATGCCAATCTTGTGCTCTCAGTTGATGGACCATTAGGACCTGCTCAAGAAATTAAGGATTTTGCATTGATTATGGCACTTTTTTCAAAAAGAAAGATACTACCTCTAACTATAGATGTAAAGCACAGCATTAAGTTGAAAAATAGATGGGATAATTTAAAGATTCCGCTGCCTTTTAATAAGATAAATATAAGGGTCAATGATTCTTATCGAGTGGAAAAGCAGGATCGAAAAGAGGAGTTTAAAACTTTAAAAGCTGAAATAACAAAGGTTATGCTGTCTTAATGATTGGTAATTGGTACCGGGCACCTGGAGAAGATTTCCAGGTGCCCGGTACCAATTGTTTTTAATAATCAAATTCTCCCCAGTCAGGATCAATCAAACGGTTATTTTGATTTAGCTGATCCATTTTGTCTACAACTTCTGTCGGAAGCTCCCAGTCAAAAAGATCAAAATTACTTTCTAAATGTGCTCTGGAACTGGCCTTAGGGATCGCCACAACATCTTTCTCAATTAGCCATTTTAAAGCTAGTTTTGAAGCTGATTTTTCATATTTATCTGCCAGCTCTTTGATTACTTCATTTTCAAATATTTCTCCTCTGGCAAGAGGACTGTAGGCTGTTAATACAATTCCATTTTCCTGACAGAAATCAAGCAAGTCCTTTTGATACAGGGTAGGATGGAATTCTACCTGGTTTACTGCAACTAAGTCAGGTTCAATCTCTATTGCATCTTTAAGGTGATTTACTGTAAAGTTACTGACACCAATATTTTTAGCCAACCCTTCTTCTTTAACTTCTTTTAGAGCTTTTAAGCTTTCTTCTAAAGGAATATCTTTATTTGGCCAGTGAATTAATATCAGATCAAGATACTCAATCCCCAGTTCATCTAAAAATCTTTGGGTATCTGCCTTTATATCCTCATAATGTAAGTTTTCAGGTTTGATTTTAGAGGTAATAAATAGATCTTCTCTATTTACACCACTTTCTTTAATACCTTTAGCAACTGCCTGATGATTGTCATAACCATCAGCAGTGTCGATATGATTATAGCCGATATCGATAGCTTCTTTAACTGAATCTGTACATTCCTGTCCTCTCAACTGCCAGGTTCCCAGACCTAAAAGCGGCATCTGATCTCCAGAATTTAGTTTAACATATTTCATTTTATCAGCCTCCAATTTATTATCTTAATTTACGCTTTAAATTAATTATAAGCAAAATAATAATTATTATCAACTTTTACTAAGAAAAAAAGGAGATTTAGTAATTATGTTGAAATTAAATGGTAGAAGGAAAATTAGAATTACTAAGGTATAACTAATTATTTTAATAATAAATTAAAAAGAGGATGTGGCAGTTTTGAAGCTTAAATTCCTGCACAATATAGAAAATAAAATATACTTTATCCCATCAATTTATGCTATTTCTGCTACTCTACTTTCAATAGTGGTAATCTTTATTGAATATAAATATACAAATACTTTGATAAATGTACTGCCATCATATTTTTTTACATCTTATGATCTTTCAAAAACAATTTTATCTACCATAGCTGGCTCACTTTTTGCGATGATTACAGTTTCTTTTTCAACAATTATGGTAGTGCTGACTATGTATTCTTCTCAGTTTTCACCGCGAACGATGCAGGACTTTCTCAAAAATAAAGTGACCTTAAAGGTATTGGGGATTTTTATTGCTGGCTTTATTTATTCAATTTTAACCCTGTTATTTATTGATGACAGCCTGCAGGGAAGTGGAGAGTCGATTATTTTTTCAGCAATGATTGGTGTTATTGTGGCGATTGTCTGTCTCGGTTATTTTGTTTATTTTATTCACCATGCTGCAAACTCTGTTCAGGTTAATCTTTTAATTGAGAGCTTAAAGGAAGAAGTTATTGAGATTGTTGATAAAATCGAGGCAAGAAATAACAGTAATGATCAGATTCGTAATGAAGCACCTGATAACTTAAAGGAGATGCTAGATGACCGAGAAGTTTGTGAGGTTCATCCAGAACAGAGTGGTTACATTCAGGTAATATATGATATTGAACTGACCAAACTGGCAGATGAGTATGACATTATAATCAGGGCCGAAAAAATGATTGGAGATTATGTAACTGAAAATACAATAGTTTTTAAATTATGGCAGCTCAATCAAGAACAGGAAAAATTTACTGAGGAAGAACTGGAAGAAATTAAAACTAAAATCAGAGGTAATCTGGTAATTAGTAATGAGCGAAGCAAAAAGAATGATATTGAATTTGGTCTTTTAAAATTAACTGAAGTTGCTTTAAGAGCAATTTCCCCCGGGATTAATGATCCCAATACAGCTATTTTTTGTATCAATCAACTGGGTTGGGTTTTATCAAGAATTGCAGTTGCCAACTTAGAAAACACTTATTATTACAATGAAAAAGATGAGCTCTGTTTTATTCTGGAGGATATTTCTTTCTGGGATCTGCTTTACAAAACTTTTTATCAGCTCAGTCACTACGGTAATCAGGATGTATCTGTTGCCGGTTCAATAATTGATGCCCTGGTGATTATTGCTGAAGGAAGTCCAAAAGAGATTAAAGAACAGGTCTGGAAATTCAGCCACTATATATTAGGTGGTTTTGATAAAAATGTACTGGAGCAGGAAGATAAAAAGTTTTTAAACCACAAAATTTATCGACTGGCAAAGGAAACTGGAAATAAAGAAGAGCGAGAAAAATATTTTCAGGTGGAAAATTTTAAGATAAATTAGTAAGCTTTTAACTTAAATAGTTAATGTTTGATGTTATTATCTATAAATACTAAAATAATACATTAGAGAGGTGGTTTGAAGTGAAATTAAAAGGAAAAAATATTGCAATGTTAATTGGTCCGGGCTATGAAGATTTAGAGTTCTGGGTTGTATATATGCGGATGAAGGAAGAAGGAGCCAATGTTGATGTGATAGGAATGGAAAAGAATAAGGAATACTCAAGCAAACACGGCTGCCTGACCAAAAAAGCTGATTTTACCGCAGCAGAGGTTTTGGATGAAGAATATGATGGGGTTTTAGTTCCTGGCGGCTGGACTCCTGATAAAATTAGAAGAGATAAGAATGTAGTGGAACTGGTTCGCAAAAATTATGAAGCAGGAAAAATCATTGGCTTAATCTGTCACGCTGGTCTGGTTGGGATTTCAGCTGGAATAGTTGACGGCAAAGCAACAGGTTCTGAAGGAATTAAAGATGATATTATCAATGCCGGGGGGAGCTGGGTTGATAAGCCAGCCTTTAGAGATGGGAATATTGTCTGGGGCAGAGTTGTTAAAGACATTCCTGCCTACTGCAGAGAGTTAGTTTCAGCTCTGGCTGAATAATTAAGTTAAATTATTTATTTCTAAATAAATTTTTAAAAAAGTTACTTCAAAATATATAAGAGGTGATCATATGGCAGAAAAAGAGTTTTACAGACAAAAAGCAAAAGATGTTTTAGAAGATCTGGAAACATCTAAAAAAGGACTCTCGCAGTCAGAAGCAAAAAAGCGTCTCGAAAAAGATGGAAAAAATGTTCTGCAGGCTAAGGCGGAAAAATCTTTAGTTAAAATTTTTCTGATGCAGTTTAAAGATGTACTGGTTATTCTGCTTTTAATAGCAGCGGTGATGTCATTTGCAATTGGTAGTTACCGTGATGGTACAATTATGGTTATTATTGCAGTAATCAACTCAGTAATTGGTTTTAGACAGGAATATAAAGCTGAAAAAATTATGGATTCTTTAAATAAATTGGTTAAGTCTCCTTCTAAGGTTATTAGAGATGATCAGATTGGAGAAATTCCACAGGAAGAATTAGTTGTTGGAGATATTGTCAGCCTGGAAGAAGGAGATAAAATTCCAGCAGATTTAAGGATAATTGAAGCCTTTAATTTACGGACAAACGATGTTTCTCTGACCGGTGAATCAATGCCGCAGGAGAAGGAGTCCAATCATATCGAAGAAGAAAGACCGCTGGCTGACCGGGATAATATGGCTTATCTGGGAACAACAGTTGCCTCTGGTTCCGCGAAGGGTGTTGTTGTCAGAACAGGTATGGAAACTGAAATGGGTAAAATTGCTTCGATGACTCAGGAAGAAGATAAGTCCAAATCTCCCCTGCAGTCTGAGCTGCAGTCAGTAGCCAATAAAATTGCTGTTTTTGCAGTAATAATTGCTCTGGCTTTATTCGGAGTCAGTATCTATCAGGGCTATGGTTTAGATTTTGCTTTAATTTATGCTCTGGGGATAGCCGTTGCTGTTGTGCCGCAGGCTCTGCCGATGCAGGTTACCGTTGCCCTTTCCCAGGGAGTTGACCGCCTGGCTGGCAAAAATGCAGTAGTTAAAAAATTGTCTTCTGCTGAAACCCTCGGTTCAACCAATGTTATCTGTACAGATAAAACAGGTACCCTGACTAAAAATGAAATGACAGTTAAAAAAGTCTATTTTGATGGCAAAGAATATGAGGTAACCGGACTTGGTTATGAACCCGAAGGGGAATTACTGGGTGAAGATGGAGAGCCACTAACTGAAGAGGAAATTGCAGAAATGGAAATTATCTTTGATGCTGCCACAATGGCTTCTAACGCAGAGATTCATGAGCCTGATGAAGAACACCCCGGCTGGTATTCAATTGGAGATCCAACTGAAGCTGCACTAATTACACTTTCAACTAAGCTGGGCACCCGCTCACCAAAAGAAGATGAAGAAAATCCTGAATTACATGAGTTCAGCTTTGATTCTGACCGTAAGCGGATGAGTTCGATTAGAGAATTTGAAGATGGGAATTATCTTAAAATGAAGGGTGCTTTAGGGAGTGTACTTTCTGTCTCTAAGCATATTCTAAAAGATGGTGAAGTTGTAGAAATCACTGAGGAAGATAAAGAAAGATTAAATAAATTAAATGAAAAATATTCTAAAAATGCAATGCGGGTTTTAGCAGTGGCCTACCGCAAACTGGAAGATGATGAAACTGACTATGTCTTAGAAGAGATTGAAAGAGATGTTATTTTTCTTGGAATGGTAGCCATGATCGACCCTCCTAAAGAAGGAGTTAAAGAGGCTATTCAGGAATCACATGCTGCTCATATTGATACTTATATTATGACAGGTGACCATGCAATCACAGCTCAGGCGGTTGGTAAAGAAATCAGCCTTTCTGTTGATGATGAGGATGTCCCTGTATTTACCAGTGAAGATTTAGAAGCAATGAGTGAAGAAGAGCTGCGGCAGACTATGGAAGAAAATGAATCACTTATATTTTCTCGGGTGTCACCCGAAAATAAATTGAGAATTGTTAAGAATTTAAAAGAACAGCAGAAGATTGTGGCTGTGACCGGTGATGGAGTAAATGATGCTCCAGCCTTAAAAAGTGCTCATATTGGGGTAGCTATGGGCCAGATGGGTACAGATGTTTCCAAAGAGGCCTCAGAACTAATTCTGCTTGATGACAGCTATCCAACTTTAGTTTATGCGATTAAAGAGGGTAGAACTATTTATAATAACTTAAAGAAAACTGTTATTGCCTCTCTGACTACTAACGGGGCTGAATTAACAATTGTATTACTTGGTCTTTTGGCTGCAGCTCTGCTCGGCACACCAATTCCAATTCTGGCTATTCAGATACTGTCTATTGATTTAATAGCTGAAATTTTACCGCTGACAGCACTGACTTTTGATCCTGCTTCTGAGCATTTAATGAAGTCCCCCCCGCGAAAACAGGATGAGCATATAGTAAACAAGCACAGTTTTAGTGAGATAATGTTTTTAGCTCTCCTGATGGGTGGACTGGCTTTTACCAATTTCTACTTATTTATTAATGGTCAATCCGAAGCAGTTAGAGAAGGAACTCAGCTTTATGCTCGGGGTACAACAATTTCATTTTTAACAATTGCTTTTTCACAGTGGGTTAATATTATGTCCCGCCGTTATGAATATAGGAGTATTTTCAACAAGAACTTTTTCAGTAACACAAAGATGATTTATTCTATCCTAATTTCAATTGTAATGGTCTTACTGGTAATTTATTCACCAATTAATTCTTTCCTTGGTTTTGCCGGAGTAACTCTAGCCGACTGGGGTCGAGTTGTACTCGCGGGAGCTATTTTCTTATTAGGTCATGAAGGAATTAAGTTCTTTAAAAGAAAAAATGAAACTGTATAATCTAAAAGATATTTAAGCTAAAATAATATATTTAGAAGCGACACGAGTTTGACTAAAAAATCTAAATTACTGGAGGGAAGCTAGATGTTCGATATTGATTTAAAAAGAGATGGAGAAGAAAATTTATATACTCAGATCTATGAGGCAATTAGAGCTGAGATATTAGCCGATAAATATACACCAGATACTAAAATGCCGTCAATTAGAAGGCTTGCTTCCCGACTCAGCGTTAATGCAGAAACAGTGGTTAAAGCGTATGACTTACTGGCTGCTGAGAATTTAATTTATAAAAAAGAAGGCAGTGGGAGCTATATAGCTCCTGCTGCAGCTTTAAAAAGTAATGGAGATGACCAGCGCCTGAGGATTTTAAGTTCTAAAAACTTTTCTGCTCCAACTAAAGTTATTGACTTCAGTGGTGCAGAAAGTGAAAAAGAATTTTTAGAGGAGTATTCCTGGGATTTAATCTTTGATCGTTTCTACTCCAATCTCCAGGGGAATGTTTTTGCAGAGTGTCATCCAGATAATGCCTATTTTAAGCTGCTGCAGGATCAATATTCAGATTTAAATAAAAAGAAATTATTTTACAGCTCGCAAATGGAATTAAAGGAGATTTTTAATTCTGTAATTACAAATGAAGCTGAGCTGCTTTTTACCAGCGGAAATAATATTTCAGGATTTAATACTCTTTTTGATTCAGAAGGAGAGATCTTTTCAAATTCTGATTTTCAAGTTGAATCTAATCAGATTAGTTCTGGTCAGGATTCTAAATCTAATTTTCATCTGAGCCCTGCTGATTATGATAGTCTAATGGATTATCTGGAGGAAAATACAATTGATTATTTGCTGGTCAGTGATGAGTCAACAGCAGCTGGAATTTTGGACTGGAGCCTTTCTAAATTAAAATCGCTGCTGGAGCTGGCCCAGATGTTAAAATTCAAGCTTATAATTTTAGAGCTTTTTGGACTATATTCTGAAAACCCGAAGCTCAAAGAATTATTAAACTCGAAATTTGGAGATCAGATTATTCTGATTCAGGCTCTAACAGAAAGAATTTTCCCTGGTTTAAAAACAGGACTTATTGTTTTAGACGAAAGTGATTTTTTAAATGAAAAGTCAGGCAAAAAGATTATAAATAATTATTCTTTAAATAAAATTTTAACAGAAAATAAATTTTCTGCCGGGGATAATCTGGTTTATAACTTAATTGATTACTATTTTAAAAATGATTATTTAAGTAAAAGAGTTAAGTTCTTAAAGCAGAGATTAAAAAATAAAAAACTGCTGCTGATAGAAAATGTAAAAGAACATTTTCAGGGAGTACAGGCTGTAGAAAATAATTCGCTATTTTATCTAAAATTAGTTTTGAATCAGCCTATAAATCAGCATGATTTTAAAGTCTTTGCTGAGAAGAATTCTATTCTCTTACCTGACTATTCAAATTTTGCCGCTGCAGCTGAAAGCAGTGAATTAATTATTTCTCCAGTTACCTTAACACAATTCTCAATAAAACAGGGAGTTATGAGCCTGGCTAAAGTTTACTGGCAGTTTATCAGTTAAAAAATTACTTTATATTTTTAAAAAATTTGATAAAATATAATTATAGAAAGTTGATTAAATTCTTTTTTAGTTTTGTCTTAGTAAAAGTTAATAAGTAGTGAGCAGTATATTTTAAATTTAATAGGGGGTTAAAAAGATGACAGAAGTTAAAATGGATATTTTAAAGGATCTAATTCAATGTCAGGAGAGTCCCTGTGTTTCAATTTATATGTCAACTAAGGCAGTTCATAAAGGAGAATTTAAAAAGCTAGAAATTGAGTTTAAAAATCTGCTGCAGGAAGTTGAGGAGAAGTTAGAAAAAAACTGGGATTTTAAGCAGCGGGATGTTGATAAATTTTTAGATGAAGCTTATACACTTGCAGCTGACAGCAATTTCTGGCAGGAGCAGAAAGAAGGCCTGGCAGTATTTATTTCACCTGATAGATTTGAACATTTTAAACTTGCTGTTGATACCTTTGATAAATCTCATGTAAGCTACAGCTTCAATCTAAAACAGTTAATTGCAGATTTAAAAGATAATCAGCAGTATTATTTACTTGCCTTAAGCCCTAATCACAGCCAGCTTTATCAGGCTGATCGCAATAATATTAAAGAAATTAGTGTTGAAGAGATGCCTGCAAGTATTAAGGACTATTTAAATTTAGATGAAGCGGCAGCTGAAAAATATCAGTCAGTTAATACAGCAGGTGGGTCATCAGTTTTTCACGGTCAGGGGGCAGCCTCTGATGATGATAACGAAGATTTAATTCATTATCTTAAAGAAATTGACCGAGTAATTAATCAGGAGTTAAAAGAATCAGACAGTTATTTAGTAGTAGCTACAGATGACAGTCTATTTAGTTTTTATAAAAATATCAATAATTATGATAATCTGCTTGCAGATAATCTGAGTGGGAATTCCAGACAGATGAATAAAAAAGAGCTTCGCGAAAAAAGCTGGCAGATTGTTGAGCCCCACCTTCATGACTATTTAAACAAGGATAAAGAAAGATATCTTGAGCTTCAGGCAACTGAAAAAACAGCTGATAATTTGGAAGATATAGTGGAAGCATCACATTACAGTAAAATTGATACCTTATTTTTAAATAAACGGGCAGAAAAAGATGGTATCTTTGTTGAAGAGGAAAATGAAATTAAAACAATGAATAACAATAAAGATTATGATCTTTATAATTTCGCTGCAGTTGAGACCCTGATTAACGGTGGAGAAGTTTACCCACTAGAAAGTGATGAAATGCCTGCAGATGGTGATGTGCTTGCTATTTTTAGATACTAATTTGTAATAGTTTTATTCTAATTATAAAATAAAAATTAAACTTTAAATAAGAAGCATCAGCTTCAGGTTTTCCTGGCAGCTGATGCTTTTTTAATTTTTTTTCTTATTTAGTAGTTAAATAGTTCTTAAAATTGATTAAAGTTCAAAATTATGATTAAATAGGCTTATAGAATAAATAATGGGGGGGATAAGTTTTGTTTAAAAAAACAGAGGAGAAGAGTAGTTTTAGATTTAATTTAAATTATAAGTTGATATTTATCATGCTGGCGATTAGTTTGATTCCAATTGCACTGCTGGGATATATAATTACTAATCAGAGCAGCCAGGCACTTAGAGAAGCAAATTTTAATCAGCTCAATTCAATCAGGATAAATAAAGCAAATCAAATTGAAAGCTTTTACAGTGATCGTAAGGGTGATGTTAATGTTTTAAGTAATACCCCGATTGTAATAGATGCTTTTAATAATTTTAATAATGCTTTTTCATCGGGTGGGACTGAAGGAGTAATGTACGATATTTACATAGAACAGTTTGGACCCTATTTTAATACATATGCTGAGGAAAATGAATATAAAGATTTATTTTTAATTAATCTAGAAGGAGATATTATTTTTTCTCAGGCTCAGAACAGTGATCTAGGACAGAATTTAATTGAAGGAGATTTAGCAGAGACAAATCTTGCCAGAGCATATAATGAGGCTCTGGAAGGTAGTGTTTCTCTGGTAGATTTCAAATATTATGGACCGGTGGAAGCTCCAATTCAATTTGTGGCTGCTCCAGTCTTTGAGAATGAAAAAATAATTGGAGTTACTGCTCTGCAGATTTCTGATCAGCCGATTAATAGGATAATGGGTGAACTTTCCGGTTTAGGAGAAAGTGGAGAAACATATCTTGTTGGAGCAGATAAGTTAATGCGCTCTGATTCTAGATTTACTGATTCAAATGATATTTTAGCAGAGGAAATTGACACTGAAGCTGTTAATCAGGCTCTAGCCGGTAGTGAAGATAGTCAAATAATTAATGACTACCGGGGGATATCAGTTTTAAGTTCTTATTCCAGCCTTGATATTACAGAGTTTGACTGGGCAATTATTGCCGAAATTGATGAAGCTGAAGCTTTTAGTGAGATTACTGCGATGAATAATAATGCCTTAATGATGACAGTAATTATAGCTCTGCTGGTAATAATTATAGCTTATTTTTTCTCTAAGAAAATAACAAATCCGATTTCAAAGGCGGTTGAGATGGCTGAAGAAATCTCTGCCGGTAACTTATCTGTTTCTAAGCTTAAAATTAAAAGTAACGATGAGATTGGTGATCTGGCAGACTCTTTAAATAAGATGCTGACAAATTTAAAAGTAATAATCAAAAATGTGTCGGATATAGCTTCTAATCTTGCAGCCTCAAGTCAGGAATTATCTGCTTCCGGTGAGGAAGTGGCAGCTTCTGCAGATCAGGTTGGAGATTCAATCCAGCAGGTAGCTTCTGGTGCCGAGGAACAGTCCGCCCAGGTTGAAGAAGCAGGAAGTATTATTAAGCAGCTTATAAATCAGATCTCTGAGATTAATGGCATTTCTACTGCTATGAATTCACAGGCTGATTCCGTAATGAACAATATAGAAACGGGAAGTAGTTCTGTTGAGAATTCAGTTGAGCAGATAGAAAATGTAAAGGATAATTCTGCTCAGGTTGCAGATGATATTAATTATTTAGGGGAGCTTTCTACAAAAATAGGTAATATAGTGAAGTTAATTAATGGAATTGCCGAGCAGACTAATTTGCTTGCTTTAAACGCAGCTATAGAAGCTGCCAGGGCAGGGGAAGCAGGTAGAGGTTTTTCAGTTGTAGCTGATGAAATTAGAGAATTAGCTGAAGAATCATCAACAGCAACTGATCAAATAAATTCCTTAATTAAAGAAATTCAAAGTGGTGTAGATAACGCAGTTTCTAAAATGGATAATACAGAAAAAGTTGTAGATAACAGTGTTGAAGCGATTGATCAAACTGGAAGTTCTTTTACAAAAATTAATCAGGCAGCAGCAGAATTACAAAACCAGATTGAAAAGATTACTCAAAAGGCAGAACAGGTTAATCAAAATAGTAAATTTGTTGATTCTACGATTACTGAAATTGCAGCTGTCAGTGAAGAGGCGGCCAGTAATTCAGAAGAAGTAGCCGCCGCCAGCGAAGAGCAGTCTGCGTCTACAGCAGAAATTGTTAACGCAGCTGATCAGCTTTCTAATATGGCAGATGAGCTTACAAAAGCTATAGCTCAGTTCAATCTATAATCGCTTACTAAGTTCACTCCCGGCCATAAATGCTGTGGCAAAGGTAGCCTGAAGGTTATAGCCGCCGGTATCACCATCAATATCTAAGACCTCTCCGGCTGCAAAAAGGTTATTGGTGATTCTGGATTCCATAGTCTGGGGATTGATCTCACTGAGGTCGATCCCTCCTTTAGTAACCATAGACCGATTAAAATCAGCTAGAGACTTAATTTCAAATTCTAAACTAGAAAATAGGTCGATAATTTCTCTTCTTTCTTCTTTTCTTAAGTGAGCAGCATTCTGACTGCCATCTATATCAGCAATATCAAGTATTTTTTCAATCAGCCTCTGGGCCAGCGGATATTTAATGAGAAGATTAAGCAGATTTAATCTGCCTTCTCTTTCAATTTTTTTGATTAAATTATTTTCTAATTCTTCTTTAGAATAATTTAAGAGTTTTATTTTTATAATATCTCCTTTTTCCATATAGCGCGAATAATTAATTATACCGGGACCTGAAAGACCTTGGTGGGTTAAAAGTAGATCATCTTTCCAGCTTTTTAATAGCTCATTATTTCTCCAGAGAGAAATTTCTTTAACTCTGAGAGAAATTCCACTCAACATTTTAAATTTATAATTTTTAATAACCACAGGTGCTAGGGCAGGACGGGGTTCGATAATCTTATGGCCCAGACTGCGTGCAATCTGAAAACCATCTCCCGTTGAGCCAGTTTTTGGGAAAGATTTACCTCCCACTGTAAGTAAAAAATAATTACTTATATAAGTTTCAGCGGCTGTTTGAACTTCAAAATATTCATTTTGCTGCTTAACTCTTCTTACTTCTGAATTATATATTATATCTATATTTCTATTTTTAATTTCTTTTAATAAAACATTTAAAATATCGGAGGCCTGATTTGATTCTGGGAAAATTTTACCGCCTCTGACTTCTCGAAATTTAATTCCTCTATCTTCAAAAAACTGCATCAGCTTTTGATTATCAAAAGTATAAAGTGCCCCCATTAGAAAATTATAATTTTCTCCATAGTGGTCGAAGAATTGTGAAATATCTCCTCCATGTGTCAAATTACACTGACCGGAGCCGCTGATCAGAAGCTTTTTGCCGGCGCTAGAATTTTTTTCTAAAATTAATATTTTTTTATACTTATTATTTGCTGCAGCCTGAACTGCAGCAAAAAGTCCTGCCGGTCCAGCACCTGCAATAATTAAGTCAGCTTTCATTTTCCTGCCCCCATATTCTTAAATGTATTATCAAAATTTACTTTTCAAACTAAAAAAATCTCCCAAACAGGAGACTTTAAAAATTGCTATAATCGTTGATATATAAATGGTGCCGAAGGCGGGGGTCGAACCCGCACGGCCGCAAGGGCCACTGGATTTTGAATCCAGCGCGTCTGCCAATTCCACCACTTCGGCATCAACACCAATTATTTTAACATAGAAAATTATTAAAAGCAAGAGTTAGCATTTTAAAATTAAATTATAAACTTTAAGTTAAATACTTGAATTATTTATCTGCCTTTAGTACAATATAATTACAAATAGAAGAAAATATTTCAATTGAGGGCAAAACTGCTGTAAAGCAGTGACGCAAAGCTATGGGTCTTACTGAGACTGCCAGGCTGCAGACTTTAGTGCCCGGCCATTTGTGGTCGGTTTTTTTATTACCAAAAATATACCACCAGTCGGTATTAGGATAGGAGGGTCAGCAATGGAAGTTATCGAAAAATTAAAAAATAAAATAGAAGAATATGACCCATCTCAGGCCAGCTTTATTTTGATTTTAAAGTATCTAATTGTTGGATTTATCTGGATTGCTTTATTTGAATATTTTATTGACATCTTTATACCTGCTGATCAAATACACAGTTTTTTTCATTTTGCAAATAAGGTTATTTTTATTATTTTTTCTGCAGTACTAATTTATTTTTTAATACGCAGGACCTTAAATGCTAATTATAAGATAAGTAAAAGTATTATAGATAAGGCTGAGGAAATAAAAAATGAAGAAGATAAAATTAAAAAATTTAATTTAATTGAAGATATGATAGATGTTGGAATTTGGGAATATGATCTTCAGAGTGGTGAATTATATCTTTCTTTCTGGGCTCAAAACAAATTAAATATCCATCAAAAATATACCAGTCAGGGACCAATAGAATCAATAAAAGAATATATTCACCCGGATGACCGGCAGGAAGCTCAAAACAAATGGGAACTTTTTTTAGAGAATAAAAATAAAAAGTACAGTAATATATTTCGAGTTGAAAACAATTCAGAATATATATATATCAAACACAGCGGTCGTTTTTTAAAGGATAGTGATGATTCAGCAGTTAAAGTAATTGGAACTACAACCGAAATTACCAGAGAAAAGAAGCTTGAAGATAAATTATATCAGCTTGCTTATTATGATGATTTTACCAGTCTGCCTAATGAAAAATATTTTTTAGATAAACTGGAACAGCAGATTAGAGCTGTTGAAAATAGTCAAAATAAGGATGGCTTTTCAGTTTTTTATATTGAGATTATGGACATGGATAATATATCTAATCTAGATGGCTCACTTCACGGCAAAGAGACAGCACAAAAAATCGCTGATACCTTAAATAGGGATCCAGAACTAGAATTAATAAGCCACTATTATGGAGATAAATTCCTGCTTTTATATAACAGAATTTCAGAACAGAAAAATATCAAAGCTAAGGCAGAAGAAATTTATCAGTCAGTGAGAATGCTCTGGAAAGAAAATAAAATCGATTATTTTTTAGATTTTAAAATTGGGATTACTGTTTATCCCTCAAATGGAAAAGATGCTAAAACTTTAATTAGTAGAGCTCACCATGCCCTTCATACAATTGAAGCTAGTAATCAGTTTTATCAAATTTATGATAAGAAAATTTATTATGCAAAATTGAATAATATACAGTTGAAAAATGATTTAAGAAAGGCTGTCGAATCAGAGGGCTTAAGTCTTGTATATCAACCTAAAATTGATCTAAAAAATGATGATATTGTTGCTCTTGAGGCTTTACTTCGCTGGCAGCATCCTGAATTTGGTCAGATTTCACCTGGATATTTTATTCCGATTGCTGAACAGAGTAATTTAATTACTCAAATAACGCGCTGGGTGATTAAAAGGGTCATTAAAGAATTCTCTGAGAACAGGATTTTACGGGAATCAGAAAAGATTATTTCGATTAATCTATCTGCCTATGACTTAAAAGATGACAGTCTAATAACCTTTTTAGAGGGATTAATCGCTGACGGAAAATTATGTCCTCATCAGATTGATTTTGAGATTACAGAATCTGTGTTTTTGGATGCTGAAAAAAGAGACTTAGAAAATCTTAATAAATTAAAAGAGGCAGGTTTTTATATCTCACTCGATGATTTTGGCAAAGGATATTCTTCACTTTCTTATCTGGCTAAACTTCCAATTGATATGCTTAAACTTGATATGTCTTTTATTCGTAATCTAGATCAGAAAAGAAATAGAATTTTGATAGAAAAAATTATTGAATTATCTCATGAGCTTGATTTTCAGGTTGTAGCAGAAGGTGTAGAAGAAAAAATTGAACTGGAGATATTAAAAGATCTCAATTGTGATTATGTCCAGGGTTATTATTATTACCGTCCGAAGCCGCTTGCTGAACTTGAGTCTATCATCTGCTATGATTGCAATATACAGCATTTATGATATAATTTTACTATAATAAGTAAAAAAGGTAGGGGTTAAAATGTTAAAGTCAATCAAAGCTAAAATGCTCTTTGCAATCTCAATATTAATTTTATTAATTGTTGGTGGTACAGCCTTAACATTATATAATCAGTCAACAGATATTATGGAAGCTACTATTATGTCAGGTGCTGAAGAAAGCGCTCGTCAAAATTCTAATACAATTAATGAGTGGCTAACTGGAATGGAAATTTTCTTAAAAGATTTAGCAAATTCAAATGATGTTAAAACTATGATGTGGAGCAGTCAGGAAAGATTCCTCAAAGAGGCCGATCATCCTGAATTAGAAAATATTATAGTTGCCCGAGATGATGGTAGAGCAAATGTGGTTGGTGGAGAAAATATCGATGTTTCTGATCGAGAATATTTTAATAGAGCAATGGAAACAGGAAAGATAACATATTCGAATGCCAGGCCCAGTGAGTTAACAGAGGGAAATGTTATCTCAATTGCTGTCCCGATAATTGATCTGGGAGAACAGGTTGGAGTCTTAATTGGTACTGTCTCTACAGAATATCTGCAGCAGTTAATTACTGAAATGAATATTAACGGAGCTGGTTATGGTTGGATAATCAATCAAAATAAGAATACTATAGCTTATCCGGAAAAAGATTACATAGCAAATAGTGAGCTTGCAGATAGTAATCAGGATTTAAAAAATATTAGTCAAAATATGGTGGCTGGAGAGAGTGATGCAGTAAACTATAACTTTAATAATCAGGAAAAAATTATGGCCTATCATCCTGTAGAAATTAATGGCTGGTCCGTAGCAATGACAGCAGATCGAGCTGAAGTGATGAGTGGACTAAATAATTTAAGAAATACTAGTCTGGTAATTGCAGTTATTGCTCTAATTTTTGGAATGATTGTTACAATAATTATTGCCTCCTATATAGCAAATCCTCTTAATTATGTCACAGCTGCTGCAGAGAAAATTGCAGCAGGAGATTTTACCTTAAATATTGATGATAAATATTTAAAACGTAAGGACGAAATTGGAAGCTTAACAAATTCATTCTCAGAGATGATTACTAATCTGAAAGAAATGATCTTAGATGTTAAGAATGTTTCAGATCGAGTTGCAGCCTCCAGCGAAGAATTATCAGCCAGTGGAAACCAGGTTGGTGAAAGTGCTGATGAGGTTAGCAGAGCTATTCAGGAAGTAGCCTCTAATACAGAGGAACAGTCAGCTCAGGTTGAAGAAACTACAGCTACAATGGATGAGTTAATTAAACAGATTACAATGATCAATACTTCCTCTGAGGCCATGGATAGACAGGCTGCAGATGTAATAAAAAATATTGAAAAAGGTAATCAGTCTATTGACAAATCTGCTTCCGAAATTAATAAAGTTAAAGACAATTCGCAGAGTGTGGAAGAGTCGGTCCACTCTCTGGCAGATTCTTCACAGAGAATTGGAGAAATAGTGAGCATGATTAAAGATATATCTTCTCAGACTAATCTGCTGGCTTTGAATGCAGCAATTGAAGCAGCCAGAGCAGGAGAAGCGGGCCGCGGATTTTCGGTAGTTGCTGATGAAATTAGAGAACTTGCAGAAGAATCAAACAAGGCTACAGATGAAATCACTGAATTAATTGAAGGTATTCAAAAAGATGTAAATGCTTCTGTAAAAAATATGGAAGAGACTGGAGAGGTAGTTGAGTCAAGTGTTAGCTCCATTGAGGAGAGTGGAAAAGCATTTGAAGAAATTGAAAATACTGCTGGAGTTTTAAGTAGAATTATTGGAAATATAAATAGTAAGGCTGAAGAAATGGCTGCCAACAGTGATGATGTAGAAATAGCGATCAGAGAAATTGCCTCTGCAAGCGAAACTGCAGCTGCTAATGCTGAGGAAGTTGCAGCTTCCAGCCAGGAGCAGAATGCAGCTACAGATGAGATTATTACTGCTTCACAGGAACTGGCTGAAATGGCAGAAGAATTATCAGAGTCGATTTCTAAGTTCAAACTTTAAAAACTTGCTGCTTAATTCTTATTAAAAGTTAATACTAAAAAAAGGAGCCTTTTGGGCTCCTTTTGCATAACTGGGTAATTTAACTTTCAAGTTATAACTAATGTTCAATTCTTGACATTATTGGAAAACGAATTAGATAGGCAACAACTAAATAAATTGCTGTTGTAGTTAAGCCGCTTAGATAATGAAAATCAAACTGATGTCCCAGATAAATATTTGTCGTCACAGCCAGTAAAATAAGCGACAGTGCAGGAATCAAGATTGAAATATTTTCTAAAATACCTGGTTGATAATTACTTTTTACTTTTGTTTTAAAATTGAAATTAGATTCTTTCAAGTCTTTGAAAATTATTACCCATAATATCTTTAAAGAATAAGCAACTGTTAAAATACTGCCAAGATGCAGCAAAAATTCAAACATTGGAATGGCACTAAGCGAATATTTAATTAGATGTTTGCTGCTGTAACCAATAAAAAAAGGAAAAGCCATTAAGGATAGAAAAGAAAGTATAGTACTTAATGCATTAATTTTTTGCCGCAGTTCACAGCGTTTAAAATCAAAGATGGAATTTGATTTGAATTCTTTAATCCAGCTGCCGGCACCATTAAACAGTGTTGACTTTGCCAATGCATGAGCTATAATGTGGAGTATTGCACCATAGTATCCGTAAATATTTCCACTGCCAATGGCCAGAGTTATAAATCCAAACTGACTGATCGAACTATAAGCTAAAATAAGTTTGTAATTTTTTTCTTCCAGAGCTTTAATTCCACCATAAAAAATCATAATCAGGCCGAGATATAAAAGCAATCTATTTCCATTAACAATAATTTTTAAGAGTGAAATATAACCAAGTTTGGCAACTAAGCCAGAGGAAAGTGCACAAAATGCTGTTGACGCCTGTTTATAAATGTAAGGAACCCAGAAGTGGAAGCCAATAACAGCACTTTTTACTCCCAGACCAACAATAAACATCAGCTGCAGCCAGAATTCTTTAACCTCCCCTACATTTTGATAACCATTTGTATAAGCGGTTAAAACAGTGAGAATTAAAAAACTCCCACCTATAAACTGAATCACAAAATACTCCCAGGCAATATTCTTGTTGTCCCAGGCCAGCATCAGAGAAGTAGTTAATGTTGCAAGTTCCCAGCCAATCATAAAAATAAACCAGTTATTTGTAGTGACTACAAGACTAAAGCTGATTACAAAAAATACTGTAACTAAAAAAAATAAGGACCGGTATTCTTTGATTTTTCTCCAGTTTGAGATTAGAGTGAAAAAAGTTACTAAAAAGCCAGTGCTTAAAAATAAGATATTAATATTATTAAAGATAAAATTACTGGAAATAAATACCTGCATATAACTGCCTCCTCTGTCAAAATTATATCATAAGCGTTAAATAACTGAAAGAAAAAAATAAGCAATTGAGTCAGAAAAATTTGACAAATGCAAAAACTGATGATATATTTAAATCACTGAGTATTCTAAACTAGTTACACTTACTCAGGTTAAATTTTAGGAGGAAGATATTAATATGGTTTACACAGGAAAAGTTAAGTGGTTTGATGAGAAAAAAGGTTATGGCTTTATTGAAAGAGAAGATGGCGACGATGTATTTGTACATTTCTCTGCACTGCAGCAGGAAGGTTTTAAAACCTTAGAAGAAGGTCAGGAAGTTGAATTCGAAATTGTTGAAGGAGACCGTGGTCCTCAGGCAGAGAATGTTGATGTTATATAATTAAAGATTACGGAAATTACCCTGACTATTAATTTAGTCGGGGTTTTTTTATTTTATAGATAATTTATTATATTAGTTGATTTTTATTTTTAATAAAGATAAAATTGTATAAAGATAATTAAATAAAATGATGACTTAAAAACAAATATTGGAGGTAAATTATGAAATTCAAAATAATAGTTGACAGCTGTTGTGATTTGACAGATGAAATCAGAGAACGATTTGATATATCAACTGCTCCTCTATCGATAGATATTGGAGATAAACATTTTGTTGATGATGAAAAACTGGATAGAGAAGAGCTGCTGACTGCAATGCGCAGCAGCGATCAGGCACCTAAAACTGCCAGCCCCGGTCCGGGACCTTTTTTAGATTTATACAAAAAATATGAAAATATCTTTGTGGTGACTCTATCTAAAGAATTAAGTGCAACCTACCAGAATGCAGTTCTGGCAAAAGAGATGTTAATGGAAGAAGCTGAAGATAAATTTGTAAAAGTTTTTAATTCTTTCAGTGCTACTGTTGGAGAAACAATGATTGCTTATAAACTGGGTGAGTTGATTGAGGCCGGTTTAAATAGAGAAGAAATTGTATAAAAAGTTGAAAAATATGTAGAGGAAATGCAGACTTTATTTGTGCTTGATTCGCTTGATAATTTAATCAAAGCAGGAAGAATGGGAAAATTAAAAGGTAAGATAGCTTCCTTTTTTAATATTAAACCTGTTTTGGGTGCAACTGAAGAAGGTACTATAACTCTAGTTGATAAAGCTAGAGGCAGCAAAAGAGCTATCAGAAAACTTGTAGATAAAATTGGAGAAAAAGGTGAGAATTTAGAAGAAAAAGTTCTTGGTATTGCCCACTGTAATGCTTTAGAGAAAGCAGAATATATAAAAGAAAAAGCAGCAGAAAAATATAACTTTAGAGAAATTATTATAGTGGAAACAGCCGGAATCAGTACTGTTTATGCTAACGAAGGTGGAATAGTTCTGGCGTTTTAAAAAAGAAAGCCGGTGTAGCTCAAAGGCAGAGCAGTGGTATCGTAAACCGAAGGCTGCAGGTTCAAGTCCTGTCACCGGCTCCATAATTTCATTTTTAGTGACTGTATAATTGATAATAATTTTTACTCAATTTATTCTTTCCAGGCTTCAACAAATTTTGTTAATCCCTGCAGGAAAAATCCGCCTGCAACCCAGTAGTATACAAGTTCCGGGTTAGATATAATTAACATTCCAACAACAATATAAATTAACCCCGAAAAAATCAAGGTAATCTTACTGGTATTATCAGCTTCTTGGGCCAATTTATCCACCCCCGAAATTATAGTATTTGAATTATAATGTCTTAAAATTTTATTTTTAGGATTGAATTCTCCTAAATGAGTTCGTAGATCTTTCCAGAAATCTGGGAAAAAGATGATGTTTAAAAATATTCCTCCAAGCAGCAGACTGAGCAGATAAGTAGTACTGTGCCAGTAGTCTCCCCAGCTTAAAAGTAGTCCGATTTCGTCCATAAATAATCCGAGACCAATTCCATAGATTAAGGCATTATCTCTGCGGTCAATAAATTTTGTTCTGGTAATTGAAAACCAGCCTGCAAGAGCGATTAATGCAATACCAATATATAGATGATGAATGTGATAACCAAAAAGTATAATGTTTGAACCGATATAAAATTGTATATCACCAGCTTTAGCAGCGGTAGATGCTGCACTACCCGCTGAGCCAGCTATTAATACAGCCAGTCTAATAAACAGAAAGGACAGAAGGTATGCACTGCTAATAATAAATGGAATTGATTTATCTTTCTCTTTATTTGTTTCATTTTCTTTTTGTTGATTAGTAATTGGCATCACCTCCATTTATTTAACTTGTTTTAAGTATAAGAAAAAGAATATTTTATTTCAAGTTTATTTGAACATTGTTATATTAAGTTTTTGTGAACGAAAAGGTCTTTAACTGAAAAATTTGCTGTTGATTTAAAAAAGACTTTAGTTTAAACACATAATATAGAGGAAAATAATTATTAACCAAGAATATAAAATAATAGAGATATTGAAAAAGATAAAATATTTTTTTGATTTCGTTATGTGAGGTTAAGTATAACGTTTATTATTTTTAGTGAGGTGGAGCTAGGTGTTAAAGAAAAGGTTACCAAGAGTAATTTTTATTATTGTTATCTTAATAATTGGCTTTACCATAGAACTAACTGCTGCTTCAACATATAGAATAATGGCTGCTTCAAGTCTACAGGAGCCACTAAATGAGATAAAGGAAAAATATGAACAAGAATATAGGGATTATGAGCTTGACATTAATTATGCCGGGAGTCAGGTTCTCTTCAGTCAGATAAAAATGGGAGTAGATTTTGATTTGTTTTTATCTGCCAATCATGACTATCTAAAACAGTTAAAAAAGGAAGATAGAATTAAAGCAGAAACTATCTTTACAAAAAATGAGTTGTTGATAATAATAAATTCGCAAAAAAATAGAGTTGATAATCTGGAAGATTTAATGAGTAGAGGTTATTCGTTATTAATAGGTGTAGAATCTGTTCCGGTAGGCTCATATACAATTAAAATGGTTGATAACTATGTTAATTCAATTTCTAAAAAAGCAAAAAAAGATAAATTTAAGTCAGATTTCAATTCCCTAGTCGTTTCCAGAGAATTTGATGTAAAAAGTGTACTGAACAAGGTTAAACTTGGAGCAGCGGATGCAGGAATTGTTTATTTAAGTGATTACAATCAGGATCAGGATTTATATCAAGTTAAGATTCCAAAAAAATTTAATGTGGAAGCAAATTATTATATGGGTTTAAATAAAAATTCTTCAGCTGGTTCAGAGAAAATTTACAATTATATTCTCAGTAGTTCAGCACAACAAATATTTTTAAAATATAATTTTAAGCGAGTGAAAAAATATGAATGATAATTCAGTTTTGAAGCAAAAAAGTAAAAGTGAAAAATATCAACAATCTGCTCTGCTACCAGCAGCCTTTTTTTCAAAGTCTGCAGATTCGTCATTTCCAGTTCAGTTATCAATTTATATACTTTCAGCTTTAAACATTTCCTTTATATTTCTTATAATACTTTCATTATTTATAGAAAGCTCAGCTGTGGATATCCTAAATATATTTAAGAATATGAATGTTTTATCTGCTTTTAAAATCACTTTTTTTTCACTTAGTATTTCTGCTCTACTGACGATTATTTTAGGTGTTCCTTTTAGCTATTTGAGCAGCCGCAAAAATGGATATGTTAATAAAATGATAAATATTTTGATTAGTCTTCCGCTTCTTCTTCCTCCCAGCATTACAGGGCTGGCCTTGCTTTTAACCTTTGGGAATCGAGGGGTTTTGTCATATTTAACTGGAAATCTGGCTTTCACTTTTGGTTCCTTAGTTATTGTTCAAAGCTTTGTGATGCTGCCTTTATTTATTCATACTTTAAAAAATTCCTTTGTTGAAATCAATAAGAATCTTATAGAAGCGGCTATGGTGGAGGGGGCAGCAGAAAATGATCTATTATTTAAAGTATATTTACCTCTAAGCCGGCGGGGGTTTACTACTGCCTTAATTATTTCAATCTTAAGAGCAGCCGGAGAATTTGGGGCAACAATTATTTTTGCAGGTAATATGAGTGGAAAAACTCAAACTTTAACTACTGCAATTTATAGTTTAAGCCAGACCAACCTTTCACAGGCAATCGCACTGGCAGTGATTATGCTGAGTGCTTTTTTGCTGCCTTTATTTTTACTGGAATTTAAGATTAAAAAGTGATTTAACCCGATCTGTTAATTTGATTATTTGGAATTTCTTGACTTTTGACCGCTGATTATATAAAATAATAACAGTATTCAAAATTTTTATGATATTATTTTTTTAATTTTGTGCAATCGTTTGCGCATTGAAACAAGGAGGGCCAAGATGAATAAAAAATTTAGAAAGTATTTATTTAAAAATTTAATTTTAGCTATTATTCTGATGCTTCTGCTTAGTTTTTCAACAACTGTACTGGCAGAACAGGTTAAATTTTCTTTTAATCCAGAAGAAGTTGATTTTGAGGGGGAAGTGAATGCAGTATATCTTGCTGGTTCATTTAATGACTGGCAGCCAGCTGCTGAAAAGATGAAAGGGCCGGATGCAGATGGTAATTATATTTTAGAATATAATCTGCGCCCGGGTGAGCATCAGTACAAATTTGTCATCAATGGTGAACACTGGTTTCATGATCCAACTAATGAGCTGACAACAGCTGATGGACACGGAGGAAAAAACTCAATCATTAATATTGGTGAAAAAGACATAGAAGAAGCTCAGGTCGGTGATGGTGAGATTAATAAAGAATTTGTTTTACATAATCCCGAAAATAGAGTGTATTTAAATAAATTTAATGAGGATAAAGTTGAGATCAGGCTGGAAACCAGAAAAAATGATGTAGAAACTGTAGCTTTAATGACCAAAATTGGTACTGAGAGAAACCAAAAACAGATGAGTCATTACAGTGCAGATAATAAAATTGACTACTGGACAGTTTCGCTCGACAATTTGGATGAAGCTCTGGAGTATACTTTTTTAATTAAAGATGCTGATTCCGAGCTGCTTTATCATCAAAATGGCAGCGGGTTTAATAACTTAAAATATTTTTTCTATGATCCTTCTGAAGTAGAGAGCTTTAAAACTCCAAAATGGGTGCAGGATGCTGTTTTTTATCAAATTTTCCCTGATAGATTTTATAATGGAAATCCAGCTAATGATCCAGAATTAATTGAAACCTATAAAAGCAACGAACAAAGATATAAAAATATAGTTCCAGAATGGTATCAGGGAATTAAAGAGAGTGAGAGTCATCAGCTTA
This sequence comes from Halanaerobium saccharolyticum, assembly GCF_003053565.1. GTDB lineage: Bacteria > Bacillota > Halanaerobiia > Halanaerobiales > Halanaerobiaceae > Halanaerobium > Halanaerobium saccharolyticum_B. The sequence continues at coordinate 53,664 of NZ_QAXS01000016.1, forward strand.
ACCCAGATAATTTTACTGATTTAGATCCATCAATTCACCCTAAATCAGGCTGGCATGTTTTCTATGGTGGTGACCTGCAGGGAGTTGAGCAGAAATTTAATTATTTAAAAGAGCTCGGCATTAATGCAATTTATTTTAATCCAGTTTTCGAAGCAACTGCAAATCACCGCTACAATACAGCTGATTATGGAAAAATAGATGATAATCTGACAGTAAAGGGAGATTTTGAAGCTTCTGAAGCTTATTTTGAGAAGTTTATAAAAAACGCACATCAAAATGGAATTAAAATTGTACTGGATGCAGTTTTTAACCACAGTGGTTTTGAGTTTTTTGCCTTTGAGGATGTGGTAGAAAACGGAAAAGACTCAGAATATAGTGACTGGTTTTATATTGAAGATTATCCAGTGACCACATTATATGAGCAGCGCACTGAAAACATAGAGCCAAATTATCAAGGCTGGGCAGGCTATGGAAATCATCCGGTTCTGAATTTAGATAATCCCGAAGTAAAAGATTATATTTATAAAATTACAGAAAAATGGATGGATCCTAATGGTGATGGAGATCCCAGTGATGGAATTGACGGCTGGAGGCTTGATGTTGCAAATGACGTTAAAGCCAGACACCCGGAATTCTGGCAGGAGTGGAGAAATTTTGTTAAAGAAATAAATCCAGCTGCCTATATAACAGGTGAAATTTGGAATAATGCTGCTCAGTATCTGCAGGGTGATGAATTTGATGCTGTTATGAATTACCGCTTTAGAGAGGCAGTCCTTGCATTTATCGCTGAAGAAAGAATAGATGCTCAGGATTTTATTAATAGAATTAATGAACCAAATTTAGATTATCCAACTCAGGCTGTTTTCAGTCTTCAGAATTTAATTGACAGTCATGATACGGAAAGATTTTTATACAGCTCTGGGGGTAATAAAGAAAAGCTTAAAATGGCTGCAGCTCTCCAGTTTACCTATCCAGGGGCTCCAATGGTCTATTACGGAACTGAAGTTGGCTTAAGTGGCGCTTCAGACCCGGATACACGCCGTACAATGCTCTGGGAAGAAAGACCAAATGGAAATAGTCCTGATCAGGAGCTATATCAATATTACAGCAAATTAGCCAAAATACGAAAAGAAAATAAGGTTTTACGAACAGCAGGAGTCCAATTTGAAGCTGTAGATAGTGAACCAAAAGTCGTGATTGTAAAACGAGAAGATGAAAATGGTAAAATATATACAGTTTTAAATACATCCCAAACAGCTAAAGAGATAAATTTAAAGCTTAAAAATGAAGTGCGGGCTATAGATTTACTGTCTGGAAAAGAACATCAATCTGATTCAGAAGAGTTAAGACTAAAATTAGAAGGTTATTCTACTGAAATCCTAAAAATTAATTAATAGTTCAAAAAAAGAGGCTGTACTGTTTATTTAACGATAATCACTTTAAATCACAAAATTAAGTGCAGTCTCTTTCAACAATTAGCTTGACAATCTCCTATAAAAAGTTATAAAATCTATATTAGACCGTAAAATTGTGGGAGTGATTTTTGTGAGTGATTTATTAATAATGACACCCGGCCCAACTGAGGTCAGCGAAGAGGTTAGACGGGCAATGAGCCGCAAAATTACCAACCCAGATCTTGATCCTGAATTTTTTGATTTTTACCTTGATGTCAGCTCAAAACTGCAGCAGGTATTGAAGACAAAAAATGATGTGATTATTATGAGTGGGGAGGGAATTTTAGGTCTTGAATCTGCCTGTGCTTCTTTAATTGAACCAGGGGATAGGGTTCTGGTCCTGGATAATGGAATCTTTGGCAGAGGTTTTGCAGATTTTGCTGATCTTTATGGTGCAGATGTTACAAGGTGGGAATTCCCATATAAGCAAGAGATTGATATAGATAAATTAGAAGCAAAGTTGGCAGAAGAAAATGATTTTAAATTTGCTACCTTTGTTCACTGTGAAACTCCTACTGGGGTAATAAATAATGCAGAAGAAATTACTAATTTATTAAATAAAAATAATATTTTATCAGTTGTAGATTCTGTTTCTGCAATTGGTGGTGTACCTATTGAAGTTGATGAATGGGGGATTGATATTATACTTGGTGGTTCTCAAAAATGTTTATCGGTACCACCAGGACTTACATTTATGAGCGTTAGTGATGCAGCCTGGGAAGCAGTTAATAATCGTGAAACAGCTGTTAGAGGTTATTATACCAATCTTCAACTCTGGCAGAACTGGTATGAGGAAAAATATTTCCCCTATACTCAGGCAATTAGTGATATTTATGCTCTGGATGCTGCTTTAAATAAATGGCTGGCAGATAAAGAAGTTTTTCAGCGCCACAGTAAAATTGCCGGTGCAGTAAGAAGTGCTATAAAAGAATCCAATCTAAGTTTATATGCAGAAAATGGTTATTCTGACACAGTAACAGCGATAGAAATACCTGAGGGGATAAGCTATCAGGAATTAAATCAGCTGATGACAGAAAGTCATAATGTAATGATTGCAGCTTCACTGGGAGAATTCGAAGATAAATTAATTCGGATTGGTCATATGGGAGAAAATTGTTATGAAGACAAACTTTATCGAACTTTAAAAGCATTTGATCATAGTTTAAGAGAGCTTGGCTTTGATCTAAATGTAGCACTACATAAAATTTTTGTAAATGAAATGGATTAAGGGGATGGAGCACCCCCTTTAACCACTGTTAGATGATGACAGTTGATGGCTCCTATCTAGTTAGGGATTTCCCTATCTGGATGGGAGCCTTTTTTTATTTCTTATTCGTTGGTACCAGGTACAAAACGGCCGTTTTGTACCTGGTACAGGATAAAAAATTCACAATTGAGGAGAGATTACTTTGGCTTTAAGTTTAGCATTAATTATTCTATTTGCTTTATTATTTGGGAGATTTTTTGATCGCTTAAAACTTCCTGCTTTACTGGGAATGCTTTTAATTGGTATTTTACTGGGGCCTTATGGTTTTGATTTAATCAGTCAGGATATCTTAAATATTTCTTCAGATTTGAGGATGATTGCCTTAATAGTGATTTTGATTAGAGCTGGTCTGGGGATAGAAAAAGAAACACTAAAAAAAGTAGGAGTACCTGCAGTTAAGTTGAGTTTCATTCCTGGTTTAATGGAAGGTGCAGCAGTAATAGTAGCTGCTGTTTACCTGCTCAATTTCGAGTTCATTGAAGCAGGAATTCTGGCTTTTATCATTGCTGCAGTTTCACCAGCAGTAGTGGTTCCTCAGATGTTGTCCTTAATCGAACAGGGGAAGGGGGCAGCCAAAGGAGTTCCAACACTTGTTTTGACAGGTGCTTCGGTTGATGATGTAGTTGCAATTACTATATTTTCAGCCTTTTTAAGTATTTATGGTGGGCAGCAGATTAATATTTATAGACAGATATTAAATGTACCTCTCGCCATATTTTTAGGAATAATTTTGGGCACAGTAATCGCCTTATTTTTAATCTATATTTTTAAAAAATATCATATTCGTGATACTAAAAAAGCACTTTTGATTTTAAGTTTTGGTATTTTAATGAACTCCCTGGAACATTTTTTAGAAGGAATTATTCCGATTGCTACTCTGCTTGGAATAATGGTAATTGGGTTTGTGATTCAGGAGCGTTATTCAGTTTTAGGGAAAAGACTTTCTTCTAAATTCAATAAAATCTGGGTTTTTGCAGAACTAATGTTATTTGTTTTAATAGGGGCTGAAGTTAATATTCAGCTTGCATTTGAATCAGGACTTTTAGGTTTAATCATCATTGCAGTTGGTCTTACTGCCAGATCGGTCGGTGTTTTAATTTCTCTGATGGGGACAGAACTTAATTTAAAAGAGCGGGGGTTTTGTGTTCTTGCTTATACACCAAAAGCAACAGTTCAGGCGGCAATTGGTGCAATTCCGCTGGCTGCTGGAGTAGCTTCTGGAGAATTAATTTTAGCACTGGCTGTATTATCGATTGTGGTAACAGCACCTCTGGGCGCTGCAGCTATTAAAACTGCAGGTAGACACTGGTTGAGTGGTAATCCTAATACTTAATTAAATTTAAAAAATAAAGTTGCAGATTTGTGATTTGCCTCACTGACTGTTTTTGAACATTTGATTATAATAATTTTATAAGATAAAATATTGTTAATAGGTGTCAGCAGGAGGTTAAATTATGATAGCAGCAGTGATTAATATATCTGCTTTAGTTTTAGTTCTATTTTCATTGATTAAAGATAAAGAAAAATCAAAACAGGCGTTAAAAATTGCAGTTTTAAAAGGATTAGGCCTGGCTCCTCAGCTTATTTCTTTGGTTGCAGTAATTGGTATTATTTTTTCATTTTTACCGCCGGAGTTAATTAAAGAATTTTTAGGAGGAGATTTTTCTTTGATACAGGTTGGGGGAGCAGCATTATTTGGAGCAGTTATGATGATTCCAAGTCTGATAGCCTTACCTTTAGCAGGCTCTTTAATTGATGCAGGGGCATCTTATACACCGGTAGCAGCTTTTATTACTACTTTAACGATGGTTGGTTTTGTGACAATACCAGTTGAATTAAAAGAATTAGGTAAAAAGATAACAATTTATCGGAATGGACTGGCTTTAATTTTTGCAGTGATAATTGCTTTTATGATTGGGGTGTTTATTTAATGGCAGCAGCAAATAATTTAGAGAATCAAAACAAAAAAAATAAACAGGAAAAAATGGCGGCTGAAAAAAAACAACAAAAATTTAATCAAAATATTAAAAAGACAATTAAGACTATAATTTTCTGGGGAATAGTACTGGCAGCTTTTAGATATATATTTCCAGATCGCTTTCCCGCAGCTATTTCGATGTCGTCCCGCTATTTAAAAGAGATGATTTTTGTTTTTCCAGCTGTTTTAGTAATCATGGGGCTGGCTGATCGCTGGGTACCAACGTCAATGGTAGAGAAATATCTGGGGCATAATTCCTCATTTCAGGGTAAATTTTTAGCAGTATTTTTAGGAACACTACCAACAGGACCAATGTATGTCGCTTTTCCAATTGCTGCAGAACTTCTGCGAAAAAAAGCAAGTCTCTCCAATGTGATAATTTTTTTAGGGGTTTGGGCTTCACTAAAAGTACCTCAACTGGGAGTAGAAATTCAATTTGTAGGGCTTAAATTTTCAATTCTGCGGTTTATATTTACACTTATTTCAATTTTTATTATTGGTCTTTTGATGGAAAAAATAATTGATACTTCCGAATTTACTGGAGCTGAATGATAAATATTAGCTTGAATAAGAGTCAGGATAAATTTCCTGACTTTTTTATATCAAGAACTTAGTATAAATTCAATATTTTTATATTTAGAGCTTTTTGCTTTGTACAATTTTTTCTTAAAAAAGAATAAAAAATTTGCAGTAAATATCTCCAATAATAATTAAAACTCTTCATTTCAGACA
>NZ_QAXS01000017.1 GCF_003053565.1 Halanaerobium saccharolyticum
AAAGGATAAGGTAGTGACTGAATATTCTGTAGATAGTATATGTTCTCAATAACTTAAATTTGACAATGCTTAAATATTTTTATGCAATGCTAGTGAGTTTTTGAATATCAAATTAAGGGAAAACCACCAACAGATAGTAATTTAGAGCCTATTGATACAGGAAAGAAAAAAATAAGTTATAATATTGATGAATTAATATTTGATGATAATAAAAATCAACTGAAAAAAATGACAACAACTTATCAGGCTGAATCTCCATCAAAATCACCAGAAATTTCTCAGTTTGAACCAAATTATAGTGATGGATTTAGCTTTACAGCAAATATTAAAAACTACTCAGCTGATTCTCTGGGTGTGATTTCTCTTGGAGATAAAAATTTATCAGATCCAAATAAAGTTTTAGAAATCAATACTGATCAATTAAGTTTAAATACTAATTTAACTTTAGATGATCCTCATTTTGCTTCAATACTAGTTATTAACCATGATGAGTTAATTAATCAACAATCTGTACAAACTGGACTAACATCTATGTTAATTGCTGTTCCTTAAAAAATCTTTAAAAACTAAAGACAAAAAGAAAAGGTACCGGGAGCAAACTGCTCTCAGTACCTTTTTGTTATTTATTCTATTTTTTTATAGTTTTACTTAGCTCTTGCAGCTTCAATGTTAACTTTAGTTCCTTTAATGTAGTTGTCCTTCATGATCTGTAATACTTCATGACCTTTTTCTCTGGGAACTTCCACAAAAGTAAAGTTATCATAGATATCAATTGCTCCAATTAAACCACCGGGCATTCCTGTTTCACCAGCAATAGCTCCTACAATGTGGCGGGGAGAAACTCTATCTTTTTTACCAATATTGATAAATAATCTAACCATTCCCGGCTCAGCTCCAGTATCACCAAAGCTCTGACCTGAATTTTCGGCCTGATTATCATCATTATCTTCTCTTTCCATTGACTTTTTCATTAAAGCAGCTGCAATTTCAAGGGCAGAATACTGCTCATCAACTAAGTCTTCAATTAACTCAATATATTTTCCTAAATCAGCAGAATCCATATAACTGCTCAGTTCATCATTAAACTGCTCAAATTGAGCTGCTTCAATATCAGACTGAGAAGGAATCTCTGATCTTTTAATTTTAGATTTTGTATATTTTTGAATATCTCTCAACTTATAGATATCCTTACCCACTACAAAACTGTGAGCTTCACCACTTTTTCCTGCTCTACCTGTACGACCAATTCTGTGTACATAATAGTCAGTATCCTGTGGTAGATCATAGTTAAATACTGCTTCTACATCATCTACATCAATCCCGCGCGCTGCTACATCTGTAGCTACCAGTACTTCGATAATTCCATTTCTGAATTTACCCATTACTCGATCACGCTGATTCTGGTTTAAACCACCGTGGATAGCATCAGATAAATAACCGCGAGCCTGCAGCTTAATATTCAGCTCGTCAACCATTTTTCTGGTGTTACAGAAAACAATAGCCAGTTCTGGACTGCTTAAGTCAAGGATTCTGGTTAAAGCTTTAAGTTTATCGTGTCTTCTAATCTCATAGTAGTACTGATCAATAGAAGGAACGGTTAATTTTTCGTGAGCAACTCTTAAAAACTCTGAGTTTTTCTGATACTTTTTACTCAATCTTTTAATAGATTTGGGAATAGTAGCAGAAAAGAAGAGAGTCTGTCTGTCTTCTGGAATATCTCTTAACACAGTTTCAATATCATCAATAAAGCCCATATCGAGCATTACATCAGCTTCATCAAGGACAAAATAATCTATATTGTCAAGTTTCAATGTACCACGACGAATGTGATCCATTACTCTACCGGGAGTACCAATAACAATCTGTACACCTTTATTTAAAGCTTTGATCTGGCGTCCGATTGACTGTCCACCATAAACCGGGAGAGTATAAATTCTTCTCTTATATTTTGCCAGTCTTTTTAATTCTTCTGATACCTGAATAGCAAGTTCTCTGGTTGGACAGAGAATAATTGCCTGAGGATTTTTGTTCTCAGCATCCATTTCTTCTAAAAGAGGGATACCAAAGGCTGCTGTTTTACCGGTTCCTGTCTGGGCCTGACCTACGATGTCTTTACCATTAAGTACAGCCGGAATAGCATTTGTCTGAATCGGGGTAGTTTCCTCAAAACCCATTTCTTCAACTGCCTTTAAAATCTCATCTGATACGTTTAGTTCATTAAATTTAATCTTTTGCAAATTTACTTCCACTTCCTTTTTTAATTATATTCTTATACTAAATCTACCAACCACACAAATTTCTTAACAAATAATACTGCATCCGGTTGATAAATCTATACTTATATAAGTAGACGCTAAAAAACCCCGACTACATTTCATATAGTCAGGGCTTAGTTGCTATATTATCTATTAAGTTATAAAACACTAATTTTTTTAGTCAGCTCTTTTAGTATATCCCAGCCTGGAGCTAAAGTCAAATCTTTTTAAACCAGGTCCAAAACGCCCGATTTGGACCTGGTTTAAAAGAAATGATTCACATATTAATTAAATTTTTAAGCAGGAATATTTAAAGTTTAGAATAATTATAATAATAAATAAAAGAACCGAATAGGAGGATTTTTATGGCACTTTTAGAATTAAATTTATTTAGTGATAGTATAGGTATGGCTTCTCCAGTTAATATTATTTTACCTGAGACATACAAAAAAGTAGGTAAATCTGAAAGAGATGTTATCCGAGAATTTGAAGATGAATATCCAGTTTTATATCTGCTCCATGGTTTATCTGATGATCACAGCTCCTGGATGCGGCGGAGTTCAATAGAAAGATATGCAGAAGATGCTGGACTGGCTGTGATTATGCCCAATGTTCACCGCAGCTTTTATACTGATATGGCAGAGGGGCAGAATTATTTTACTTACCTCAGTCAGGAGCTGCCGCAGAAATTGGAAAAGATACTGCCGCTCAGTAATAAAAGAGAAGATACATTTGTCGCCGGACTTTCAATGGGAGGCTATGGTGCTTTTAAACTCGCCTTAAATCAGCCGGAGCGTTTTGCCGCTGCTGCCAGTTTATCAGGCGCTGTAAATATGGCCGAACATGTTACAAATAAAAATGAAGCAGGAGAACTTTATGAGGAATTTAAATGGATTTTTGGAGATTTAGAGAAAGTAAAGAATTCAAATAATGATTTATTTTATCTGCTCAAAAGGTTAAAAGGACGCCAGGCTGAAATTCCAAAATTATATCAGTGCTGTGGGACTGAAGACTTTTTATATCAGGATAATCAAAAATTTAAAAAATTCTGCAGCAAAAATAATATTAAATTAAAATATGAAGAAGAAAAGGCTGCCCATGAGTGGTGGTACTGGGATAAGAAAATTCAGACTGTAATTGACTGGCTGCCGCTTAAAAAATAAACTGCTTATGGACTGCTGTAGTCTGGATGAGTTAAACAGTTAAATATATTATAAATTTAATGACAATTTTTAATTTAGCTATCGGTTTGACAGACTACAGCGAGTTTGTTATTCTTGTTAAGGAGTTAAGCAAGCGGGTTGATTTTATCCCGCGTTATTATCAGAGTCATTTGCTTGCTGATAATAATTAAATGAACGATAATTTTAATCATAAGGTTTAGAATTTGTTCTGTGAGAACATTTTCTAAACCTTTTTTAATGCCAGTAAATTTTCTGGCAAAAACCCAAATAAAGAGGTGAAAATATTGAAAATAAAAGCGGAAAATCTTTATAAAGTTTTTGACGGTAAAGGCCAAAAAGAAATTGAAATGCTGAAAAATGGAAAAAGTAAAGATGATATTTTAGAAAAAACAGGTGCTACCGTCGGAATTAATAACGCCAGTTTTGAAGTAGAAGAAGGCGAGATATTTGTAATCATGGGTCTTTCTGGTAGTGGTAAATCAACTCTGCTTAGAACTTTAAACAGACTGGTTGAGCCAACAGCCGGCAGTGTAGAGATCGATGGAACCAATATTATGGAGCTGAATAAAAACGAGCTGCGTGAGTTTAGAAAAGAAAAGTTTGGAATGGTTTTTCAAAATTTTGCCCTCTTTCCCTACCGAACAGTTTTAGAAAATGCTGAATTCGGTTTAGAAATTCAGGGAATGGACAAAGAACAGAGAAGAGAAAAAGCGATGACCGCTCTCAAGCAGGTTGGACTGGAAGGCTATGAGGACCAGAAGCCTGATCAGCTCAGTGGTGGAATGCAGCAGCGAGTTGGTCTTGCCAGAGCACTGGCTGTAGATACAGATATTCTGCTGATGGATGAGCCATTTAGTGCCCTTGACCCACTGATCAAAAAAGATATGCAGGATAAGCTTTTAGACTTATATGAACATATAGATAAAACCATTGTCTTTATTACTCATGACCTGGATGAGGCACTAAAACTTGGTGATAGAATTGCAATCATGAAAGATGGAGAAATTGTTCAGGTAGGTAATCACGAAGAAATTCTGACAAACGCTGAAAATGATTATGTAGCTGAATTTGTTCAGGATGTTAACCGTTCTCGTGTTTTAACTGCTGAAGATATTATGGATAAACCGAGAGCTGTCCTCTATAAACAGGATGGTTTAAGGACTGCACTCCATAAAATGAGGCATAATGAGCTGGGCAGCATTTTTGTACTCGGTGAAAATAGAAAATACAGAGGAATTGTTACCATCGAAGATGTTGTTGAATCCTTGAATAAAGACAAGGAAAATTTAGATGAAATTATTAAAGAGGTTCCAATTGCTGAGCCAGAAGAAAGTGTCAACGATTTATTCTCAAAAATTGCAGATATAGATACACCTCTGCCTGTGCTTGATGAAAATGATAAATTAAAGGGAATAATTGTTAAAACAAATGTGGTAGCAAATCTGGCATCAGAAAAAGTTTAAACTTTAATTTAGCTTAATTTTAAACTTTTATATAAATTTGCTAATTCAGTTTAGGTTAAATTAATTAATAATATCTCTGGAGGGATATAAATGTATAAGACAAAATTAATTTCAACTTTATTAATCGTTCTACTAGGATTTGGACTATTCGCTGCAGTACCACAGGCTCAGGCAGCAGAAGATACAGTTAGATTTGGTTATGTTCAGTGGCCTGGAGTTACAGTTAAAACTCATGTTGCTGCTAAAATTGCTCAGTATTTAGGCTATGAAACTGAAATGACAGCAGCTCCAGAATCAGTTATCTTTAAAAGTTTAGAAAACAAAGATCTGGATGTATTCTTAGGTAACTGGCTGCCGACAATGGAAAAAACTTATGCCGAGTATGAGAAAAAAGGTGTAGTTCATAATGTTAGAGTTAATTTAGAAGATGTAGTATATAGAACAGCTGTACCTGAATATGTTTATGAAGCAGGAGTAAAATCACTGGCAGACCTGCAGGAAAATGCCGATAAATTTGGCAGTAAGATTTATGGTCTTGAACCCGGTAATGCAGGAAATATTGTTATTCAGGATGCGATTAAGAACAATAACTATAACTTAAAAGATTGGACTTTACAGTCCAGCTCTACAGCAGGAATGCTTTCTGCAGTTCAGAGAGCTGTTAATAACGAAGAGTGGATTGCTTTCAATGGCTGGAAACCTCACTATATGAACTTAATGTTTGACCTTAAATATCTTGAAGACCCTGAAGGAATCTGGGGAGAAGAAGACAGTGTTTATACTGTAGCCAGAGAAGGATATCAGGATGAAAACACTAATTTCTATAAATTCTTGGAACAGTTTACTGTTACTGCTCCAATTCAGAATGTCTGGATTGACGAATATCAAAATAAAGAACGTGATCCCGAAGTAGTTGCAGAAGAATGGATTGCTAATAATATAGATATTGTTAATCAGTGGGTATTCGGAATGGATAGTGTTGATGGTAGAATGGCCAGAAAAGTAATAGTAGAAAAAGTAAGTAATTAAACTCTTAGCTAATATAACTGAGAAAATAAATAATTTCGATTAAATAGATTTAATAAAAGCTGGTGGTATCATTTTGATGCCGCCAGTTAAAATTAAATAAGGATGGTGATCATTATTAACAGTATTACTGAATTTTTAACTACAAAAATCCCTCTCGGAAACTGGATAGAAAATTTGGTTAATTTTTTAATAATTAATTTTAGTGGCCCTTTAAATGGTTTTTCTTCAATTATAGAATCAATTGTTGGTACGGCAGAAATGATTTTAGCTTACCCACACCCTTTAGTTTTAATTGCAATCTTTGCTGCCGCAGCCTGGAAGCTTAAAGGAAAGAGGATGGCAGTCTTTGTTGCACTTGGACTGGGACTTGTATTAAATATTGAAATGTGGGATCCCTTAATTGTTACTCTAGCTTCAATTATTACTTCAGTCTTAGTGGCACTTGTAATTGGTATTCCAATTGGTATTTTAAAGGCTCATAACAGAATTGTCGACTTAATAACTCGACCAATTTTAGACTTTATGCAGACAATTCCACCCTTTGTTTATTTAATTCCAGCCCTGATGTTCTTCGGCCTGGGAAATGTTTCGGGAGTAATTGCAACAGTTGTTTTTGCGATTGCACCTCCAATAAGATTAACTTACTTAGGAATTAAACAGGTGGACGAAGAGCTAGAAGAGGCAGGTCATGCCTTTGGTGCCAACTGGTGGCAGATTTTATTCAAAATTGAACTGCCGGGGGCGATGCCTTCAATTATGATGGGAATCAATCAGTGTATTATGCTTTCACTTTCCATGGTAGTTATTGCAGCCATGATTGGTGCAGGTGGACTTGGTAAACCTGTCTTAAGATCTTTAAATACAGTAGATATCGGCTTAGGTTTTGAAGCTGGTCTTGGTGTAGTAATCATAGCTATGGTACTGGATAGAATGTTTGGTAGAGATTCATAATCAAGCTGAAATTAAGTTAAAAGCAGATTTAAAAGCAAATCATTAAAATCATAAATTATTTCAGATAAAAAAATCCCGCTCAGCATTAATTTGCCGGGCGGGATTTTAGTATTTTAATTTATTTGATTTTCATAATCGAAAACTATGATTTAAACTACACCCTGATCTAACATTGCATTTGCAACTTTTAAGAAACCAGCAATATTGGCTCCTGCAACCAGGTCACCTTCCATTCCGTATTCTGCAGCAACTGCACTCGCATCTTTATAAATACCAACCATTATTTTCTGCAGCTCCTGATCAACCTTATCAAATGTCCACTCATCGAACATTGCATTTTGAGTCATTTCGATAGCAGAAGTTGCAACACCACCAGCATTGGCAGCTTTACCGGGAATATAGAAGAGGTCATTATCTTTAACCAGTTTAATTGCCTCTGGTGTTAGGGGCATATTGGCACCTTCACCAATAGCGATAACTCCGTTATCAATTAACTTCTGAGCTCCAGCTGCGTCCATTTCATTTTGAGTTGCACAGGGAAGAGCTATGTCACAGTCAACTGACCAGATATCACTGCAGTTATCATAATACTCGGCCTCAGGATATTCTTCTAAGTATTCCTTAATTCTGCCGCGGTTAACTTCCTTGATTTCTTTAACCAGATCAAGGTCAATTCCATTTTCATCATAAAAATAACCGGAGGAATCACTCATTGCTACAACTGTGGCACCCAGCTGAGTTACTTTTTCGTTAGCATAGATAGCAACATTACCGGAACCGGAAATTACAACTTTTTTATCATTTAAAGAAATTTTATTATCTTTAAGCATTTCTTCTAATATGTAGACCAGACCATAACCTGTAGCTTCAGTCCTTACCAGACTTCCACCCCAGTCTAAACCCTTACCAGTTAAAACTCCAGCTTCATATCTATTTTTAATTCTCTTGTACTGACCGAAGAGATAACCAATTTCTCTACCACCAACACCAATATCTCCAGCCGGAACATCAGTCTTATCTCCAATATGGCGGGCAAGCTCTGTCATGAAACTCTGACAGAAGCGCATAACTTCCTGGTCAGATTTACCCTTAGGATCAAAATCACTTCCACCCTTACCGCCACCAATAGGGCGACCGGTTAGAGCATTTTTAAAGATCTGTTCAAAACCTAAAAACTTAACTATACCAGTATACACAGAAGGATGAAATCTTAGTCCACCTTTATAAGGTCCTAAGGCTGAATTAAATTCAATTCTAAAACCGCGGTTAACATGGGTATTACCATCATCATCAACCCAGGGAACCCGGAAGATAATCTGTCTTTCTGGCTCAACAATTCTCTCTAAAATACCATTTTCTTCGTATTCAGGATGTTTATCAAAAACCGGATTTAAAGATTCTAAAACTTCTTCGACAGCCTGATGAAATTCTACTTCACCTGGATTTCTGTCCTTTACCATTTCTAAAACTCGCTCAGTATAATTGCTCATGCTTCTCACTCCTCAAAAATTTTTTATCATTAAACTATCACAAATTAATCTTAATATAAATTTCACTTAAAATCAATTAAAACAGCCAAAGTTTTGAGTGTATACAAGGATACTTCTTTAGCGCTTTAACTTGACAGTCGAGCTTTAGATTAATATAATCAACGAGTAAGAGCAATATATTACCTGGGAGGATAAAATTTGAAAACAAGAGAACTCACCCATACAGCAATCAGTTTATCATTAATTACTATTTCTTTTATTCTTTTTAAAGGATCGACCAATGTCTTTAATGCAGTCACTATTCCTACAATTCTATATTTAAATTATTCCAAATTCAGTCTCAGAGAATATTCTACTTTAGTTCTACTTAGCTTTATTATGGCCCTGCTTTTCTTTTTTCAGCAGCTATTTTTTATTTTTTTCTACGCTGTAATGGCAGTTTTAATCAAAAGAATTTTAAGGCAAAACTACAGTAAATTCTTTAGTTTTTTAATTTTAGCTGTCGGCTTTGGAGGCGGTTTTTATCTTACTTTAACTCTAACCGATACAATTTTAGGAACGGCGCTGAGAAATGTGCTGGCTTCAGTGGCTGCAGGCAATTCAATATTATTAATACTACTTTACAGTTTTACTTCTAGCTTTGTTGCTGCTGCCCTTATTTTGATTATCCCGGAAATAGATAAGAGGCTTTAAAGGTTAATAGCTGAAGCTGAAAATTTAGTGAGAAAAATTATCAGTTATTTCTTGACAACTTTTCTTCAATTATATATACTTAAACAAAGCTAAAAGATAATAAATTTCAATAGGAAAATGCCTCATCACTTCTGGTGAGGTAGAGGCGCAAATTTTGATCAGTATTCTGCCTGCTGAAGCTTAAACCGCTGCTGCAGAAGAAAGGCTAATTTGCCGAAGTTTTCAGTCAGGGTTTAATGGCTGTCTGCTGGGTCTGTATAAAAAATATGCAGAACTGTCATTAAAAGTTTATCCAGACTTTTAATGTTGAGCTATCTCAAAAGATGGAAGAGGTGATTTCTCTGAATTAGTATTTAACTCAGCGATTTCGCTGAGTTTTTGTTATCTATAGATATTTTTCTTTTGCCAGCAAATTGTGATAAAATAATTTTAGACAATAATTTAAAAATGGAGTAGATTTATGAAAACAATAACTATACCTGAAGCAAAAATTAGAGAGACAGTTAGAGAATATGGAACTCCTTTTCATATTTATGACGAAAGGACAATTGTAGACCGTTTAAATAGACTGATCAGTGCCTTTAGCTGGGTAGATTTTAAGGAGTATTTTGCCATTAAGGCCAATCCCAACCCTCATATTTTAAAGGTGATGAAGGAAAACAGCTGTGGAGTTGATGCAGCAACTGTGCCGGAAATTAAACTGGCAGAAGCTGCCGGCTTTAATGGTGAGGAGATAATGTTTACTTCCAATCTGACCACCATCGATGCTTATCAGTATGCAGTTGACCGCGGCTGTATCATTAATATTGACTGGGCTGCAGATATTTATGAGCTTTTTGAAAATGAGATAATACCGGATAATATCTGTTTTAGACTAAACCCCGGCTCAATTGAAAATGAGATTATGGGTGATTCCAAGGAGTCAAAGTTTGGCTCAACTGCAGAACAGATTAAAAAAGCGGTGGCTTTTTTGAGTGAGCAGGGAATCGACTCAATTGGACTGCACACGATGGTAGTTTCCAATGAAAATGACCCGCAGATTTTTGGTGAATATACAGAGATGCTTTTCAACTTTGCCAGAGAGATAATTGAAGAATATCAAGTTGAAATTGACTTCATTAATATTGGGGGAGGAATCGGGATACCCTATCAGGCTGAGACAGAGGTTGATGTCGAAGCGATTGCAGGTGCAGTCAACGCAGCCTATGATAAAGTTTTAAGAGAAAATGGACTGCAGCCCAAGATTTTTATGGAGTCAGGCCGCTACATTACCGGAGAGTCAGGCTATTTAGTAACCAGGGTGATTAAGGAAAAAGAAACCTACAAAAAATATCTGGGCGTGGATGCCTCAATGTCAGATTTAATGAGGCCGGCCATGTACAGAAGCTACCACCATTTAACAAATATTGATGCAGAAGCCAGAGGAGAAGATAAATTTGAAGAATATGATGTAATCGGCTCCCTCTGTGAAAATAATGATAAGTTTGCAATTGACCGCAGACTGCCGCTGAGTAAACTGGGAGACCTGCTGGTTATTCACGATACCGGGGCTCACGGACACGCAATGGGTTTTAATTACAACGGCATGCTGAGGAACGGAGAATTTTTATACACAACTGACGCTGAGGTTAAACAGATCAGGCGGGATGAGACTTTTGAAGATTATACAACTACTGTAATAGGAGGCTATTAATATGTTTAAAGGTGTAGGTACTGCTTTAATTACTCCTTTTAAAGAAAACGGTGAAGTTGATTATGAGCTCTTTGAGAAGATTTTGGACCACCAGTTAGAAAATGAAATTGATGCCCTGGTTGTGCTGGGGACTACTGGTGAATCACCTACCGTTCATTTAGAAGAAAGAAGACTGCTGACAGAAATGGCAGTCAGTAAGGCTGATGGTAAGGTGCCGGTAATTGTTGGAACTGGAACAAATGATACCTCTAAGGTTGTTGAAATGAATGAGCTGGCAGCAGAAAATGGTGCTGATGGACTCTTAATAGTAACTCCTTATTATAATAAAACAAGTCAGCAGGGTTTAGTTGACCACTACACATATGTGGCCAGCAAAACTGAGCTGCCGATTATTGCCTATAATGTCCCTTCCAGAACTGGAGTTAACATTGAGCCGGAAACTTTTAAGAAAATGGCTGAAATGGAGGACAATATTGTAGCCATCAAAGAGGCCAGTGGAGATATGAGCCAGATTTTAAATGTGATTGAACTGGTCAGAGACAATAAAACTATTCTTTCCGGCAATGATGATCAGGCTTTACCGCTTATGATGTCCGGAGGTAGTGGAGTTATCTCTGTATTTTCTAATTTACTGCCGGGAGTAATGAAAAAAATCACTTCTCATATTTTAGCTGAGGATTATCAGGCAGCCAGAGACTTACATTATAAATACTTAAAACTGATGCGCTTAATCTTTGTCGATGTTAATCCAATTCCAATTAAATTTGCCATGCAGCAGCTAGGACTTTCTAATAATAATCTGCGCCGACCTTTAGTTAATTTAAGTAAAGAGCATCAGCAGTTAATCTTAACTGAAATGAAGGAGCTTGATTTAGTATGAAATATGGAATTATAGGATATTCAGGCCGGATGGGCCAGGCAATAGAAGAATTATTTTCTGAAGCCGGTCACGAGCTGGTCTATCAGAAGGATGAAAATGGTGAAAAGGAAATTGAAAAACCGGAAGTAATTATTGACTTTTCTTTAAAAGAAGCCTTTGCGGATACAGTCAGGGTGATTGAAGAAAAAGAAGTTCCTTTAGTAATCGGTACTACAGGCTTAGATGAAAATGATTTTGCTGAATTAGATAAACTGGCAGAAAAAGTACCGGTGATTCAGAGCTTTAATTTTTCGATCGGTATTAATATCTTATCTGAACTGATCAAAAAGGTAAATCAGTATGTGGACCAGGACTGGGATATCGAAATTTCCGAAACCCACCACCGCTTTAAAAAGGATAAACCATCCGGAACAGCGATTATGCTGGGAGATCTTCTGGATAGAGAAGTAGAAATGCATTCAAAAAGACTGGGCTCAGAGTTTGGAGAACATGAAGTCGACTTTGCCAGTACCGGTGAGGTGCTGACTTTAAAGCACAGAGCTTACTCGAGAGAGGCTTTTACCAGAGGTGTCTTGATGAGTGCTGAGGCGATTTTAGACCTGGATCCAGGTTTTTATACATTCAGTCAAATTTTAAGTGATCAAACTTAAGTCAAAATGATAAAGTTTAATAAAAAGATATAAGTGGAGGAAAAAATATGAATTCTTACGATTTAATTGACTATATTTCAAATTCGACTAAAAAAACACCTGTTAAATTTTATCTAAAGGGTGAAGGATTAAAAGAAGTTTTAAGCAGCTACGAATATTATGGGGATGACAGCTCAGGAGTTGTTTTCTGTGAGCTGAAAGAAGCAGAAGCTTTAAAAGAAAAGCTGGGCGATAAATTAACTCAGTCCAGAATTGAAATGGACAGGTTAAATTCTGCTATTCCCTTAGCTGATTACAGCCAGTACAACTGTCGCATAGAGCCAGGGGTACATATCCGCGATCAGGTTGAAATTGGTGACGGCTGTGTTTTAATGATGGGAGCTGTAATCAACATAGGGGCTAAGATTGGCGAGAATACAATGATCGATATGAACACAGTGCTCGGAGGACGGGCAACTGTTGGTGATAACTGCCATATCGGTGCAGGAACTGTGCTGGCTGGAGTAATTGAGCCGCCGAGTGCTGACCCGGTTGTTGTGGAAGATAATGTACTTATCGGTGCCAATGCAGTTGTTTTAGAAGGAGTTCAGATTGGTGAAGGTGCTGTAATTGCAGCCGGCTCAATTGTAATTGATGATGTACCTGCAGGTACTGTTTATGCTGGTGCTCCTGCTAAAAAGATTAAAGATGTAGATGACAAGACAAAGCAGAAGACTGAAGTAATGGCCAGTCTGAGGCAGCTATAAATCAAAATAGATTTGATATGATTTATTAAAAATAATTCTAAACTAAGTATAACAACTTAAAAGTATAAATTCTAAGCTGGCTGGATTTATTCCGGTCAGCTTTTAAATAGGCAGGAAAATAAATTTTTCCCAAATAATTTTAAAAAGGGTGTATTAAAATGCGTTATTTAGAACTTTATAACAGTTATGATTTTACAATCGAGAAGGCAGAAGGAGTATATATCTACGATCAGGAAGGCAATAAATATTTTGATACCTTTGCTGGAATTGGAGTAATGGCCTTAGGCCACAGCCACCCTGAAGTTGTGGATGCAATCAGTGATAAACTGCATAAATATGCACATACATCTAATTATTTTTTGGACCAGGATACAGAAAGAGTAGCTGAGTTAATAACTGACCCTGGTGATAAAGCATTTTTTGTTAATTCCGGAACCGAGGCAACTGAGCTTGCTTTAAAGATTATTAAAAAGAAAATTGGAGAAGGTAAGATACTATTTTTCAGTAATTCCTTCCACGGCAGAAGTCTGGGAGCACTTTCGGTTAATGGTTTCTCCGGGATCAGAGATCAGTTTAAGCCGCTGCTGCCGGATACAATCGAAGCTGAGTTTAATGATCTTGAGAGTCTAAAAGAGACCGCAGCTCAAAATCCTGAGATCAAGGCAGTGTTTTTTGAACCGCTGCAGGGATCTGGTGGAGTTCAGCCGGCATCAGCAGAATTTGTGGCTGAATTAAATAAGCAGATTGAGCAAAATGACTGGATTCTGGCAGTTGATGAGGTTCAGGCCGGTCTTTACAGAACAGCAGAGAGATATTCCTACAAGCACTTTGATCTTAAACCTGATTTAATTACTGCTGCTAAAGCACTTGGTGGTGGTCTGCCTTTAGGTGCTGTAGTTATGAAGGGAGAAATGACCGAGGTTTTAGAACCCGGTGATCACGGCTCAACCTTTGCTCCCAATCCACTGGCCTTAAGAGGGGCCAAAGTAGTCCTGGAAAAATTAGAAACAATGGAAGCTTCAATCGCTGAAAGAGGAGAATATTTTTTAAATAAATTAAAAGAGCTTGAATCTGATAAAATTAAAGAGGTTAGAGGAATCGGTTTAATGCTGGGAATTGAACTAAAAGAAGAAATCCCTGATTTAAGAGATCAGGCTCAGGCAGAAGGGGTTCTGCTGAATATTGTTAAAGGTAAAGTGATCCGCTTCTTACCGGCCCTTAACATTACTAAATTTGAAATTGATGAGCTGGTAGAGAAATTGAAAAAAATAATTTAAACGGTACCGGGTACCTGGAGAATATTTCCAGATACCCGGTTTTTTGAATTTAGTTGGTTTTTAAGTTCTAAAAATCAGGCATTTCATCAATGGCATTTTTCTTTTCTTCAGTGTCGACATGAGTATAGATCTGAGTTGTAGACAGATTGGCATGCCCCAAAAGGTCCTGCAGTACCTTGATATCCTTTGTCTGTCTGTAAAGAGTAGAAGCAAAGGTGTGGCGGAGTTTGTGGGGAGTAATTTTATCAGCTCTACTTAAACCTGCTTTTTTAGCATATTTTTTAACGAAAAGCTGAATAGTCCGCGGACTGATCCTTCTGCCGTGGCGGGAAATGAAGACTGCCTGCCTGGCATCACTGTCCTTAATTTTAATCGAATTTCTCTCCCGCATATAGCGCCTGATTGCCAGAACAACATCATTATGCAGCGGCACATAGCGCTCCTTTTTACCCTTACCGTAAAACTTAATTGAACCATCTTCAAAATCAATATTGTCAAAATCTAAATTAACGAGTTCAGAAATTCGGAGGCCGGCATAGAGAAAGAGCTTAACTATCGCCAGATCACGCAGGCGGTTAATTCCACCATGCTCATCAATTGCCTGAATAAATTTCTGAGCTTCTTTGAGTTTTAGATAAATTGGCTCCAGCCTGTTATCAGTTTTGCTGCTTTCAATCGCCTCAGCCGGATTTTTGGTCACAATCCCGTAGTGGAGGAGATACTTATAAAAAGAGCGGACAGCAAAGAGCTTCCGATTTCTAGTAACTGCCTTATTGTCATTAATAATCACTGCATCAGCCAGAAACTCTGAGATATCAAGTCGATCAACCTCATCCGGCTCAAAACCTTCCTCAAAATCTAATTCTTCCCTCAGATATTTATGTAATTGATGCAGATCACTGTCATATTCCTTAATTGTCAGCTGTGAATATCCTTTTTCCACATCAAGATATTTTTTAAATTTATTTAAAGCCTGTAAAAAATCTAATTGAGAAATCTTAATCACTTCCTTTACTTTGTGCTTTTTTTCTTTTTAACCAGGTCCAATCCTATATATATTATATTCAATTAAAAAGGTTAATTTCCTCTATTTTGTCTCTTGACCTTCTCTGACCTTTGTATTATAATTATTATAGAAAGCAAATTTAAAAAATATATTAAAATTGAATATTTAGAATCAAAGGAGGAATAAAAAGATGGATATGGAAAAGTTTACACGCAAGGCACAGCAGAGTCTGGTAGAAGCACAAAATGTTGCTAAAGATTATCAGCATCAGGAAATCTTTCCTTCCCATTTATTTAAAGCTTTATTAAATCAGGATGACGGAATTGTAATTCCCCTGCTGCAGAAGGCAGAAGCCAATCTAGCAGAGCTGAAGGCTGAAAACGAAAAACTGCTCAAAAAACTGCCACAGGTATATTCAGAGCAGAGTGGGCAGGCCTACATGTCCCATCAGCTCAATGATATTATGCGGGAAGCTGAAAAACAGGCAGATGCTCTGGGGGATCAGTATATTTCAACCGAGCACTTTCTGCTGGCAATTTTGAGAGACCGCAAAACTGAGCTGGGGAAAATGCTCTATGAGAAAAATTTAAATTACAATGACTTAAAGCAGATTATTCAGGAAGTCCGGGGAGGAGATAAAATCGATTCCCAGCAGGGAGAAGAAGGTTTTAATGTTTTAGAAAAATATACTATTGATATCACCGAGCAGGCCAAAAATGGTAAGCTGGATCCGGTGATCGGCCGTGATAACTTAATTAGAAGGGTGATGCAGGTTTTATCCCGCCGCCGCAAAAATAATCCGGTCTTAATCGGTGAGCCGGGTGTCGGTAAAACTGCCATTGTCGAAGGACTGGCCCAGAGAATTATTAATGGTGATGTTCCCGAAGGCTTGAAGAAGAAAAAAGTGATTTCCCTTGATATGGGTTCTCTGGTTGCTGGAACCAAATTTAGAGGTGAGTTTGAAGAAAGATTAAAGTCAGTCTTAAAGGAGATTAAAAAGGCTGAAGGTCAGATCATTCTCTTTATCGATGAGATGCACACCCTGGTTGGCGCAGGTGCTACAGAAGGCTCTATGGATGCAGCCAACCTTTTAAAACCAGCCCTGGCTCGGGGTGAACTGCACTGTGTTGGAGCAACAACTTTAGCTGAATATAAAAAGCATATCGAAAAAGATGCCGCTTTAGAGCGCAGATTTCAGCCGGTACAGGTTTCAGAGCCCGATATTGATGATACAGTTTCAATTTTAAGAGGCTTAAAAGAAAAGTATGAAATTCATCACGGAATAAAAATTACGGATAATGCAATAGTAGCTGCCGCCAAACTTTCGGACCGCTACCTGACAGAAAGATTTCTGCCGGATAAGGCAATTGATTTGATTGATGAGGCGGCTTCTAAAATCAGAATTGAAATTGATTCGATGCCGATAGAGATTGATGAGCTGGACCGCAGAGTTAGAAGGCTGGAAACAGAAAAAGAGGCCTTAAAAAATGAAGATACAGATGAGGCTCAGGAGCTGCTGGAAGAGATTGAAGTAAAACTGCAGGAATTAAAGGATCAGCGTGATCCCCTGCGCTTGAAATGGAAAAACGAGAAAGACCAGCTGGCTAAGATGCAGGAGCTGAAGGAAAAAATAGATCAGATTGAATACCGAGCTGAAGCTGCCGAAAGAGAGGCCAATTATGAGGAAGCAGCCCGCCTCCGCTATGGTGAGTTAAATGAGCTGCGTAAGGAGCTGGCCGAGGTCAGTAAAAAGGTAGAAGAATCACAAAAAGATGTCGGCCATCTGGTTAAAGAAGAAGTAACAGAAGAGGATATCGCAGAAATTGTCTCTCTCTGGACCGATATTCCACTGCAGAAGCTGATGGAAGAGGAAAAAGAAAAGCTGATTCATTTAGAAGATGAGCTGGAAAAAAGAGTCGTTGGACAGCATGATGCCGTTAAAGCAGTCAGCAACGCAATTCGCCGCTCCCGCACAGGTCTTCAGGATGCCAATCGACCACTTGCTTCCTTTATGTTTATGGGACCAACCGGTGTCGGTAAAACTGAGCTGGCCAAAACTCTGGCGGAATACCTCTTTGATGACGAAAGAGCGCTGACCAGAATTGACATGTCTGAGTACATGGAAAGACATGCAGTTTCCAAACTGATCGGTTCACCTCCCGGTTATGTCGGTTTTGAAGAAGGTGGACAGCTGACAGAAAAGGTGAGACGCAATCCTTATTCTGTTATTTTATTTGATGAGATCGAAAAAGCTCATCCGGATGTATTCAATATCCTGCTCCAGATCCTTGATGACGGAGTCTTAACTGACAGTCAGGGTAAGGAAGTTGACTTTAGAAACACAGTAATTATTATGACCTCCAATGTCGGCTCCCAGTATATTCAGGATTTAGATGATGAAGTAAAAATTAAAGAAGAAATTGACGAAGCCCTCAAGGGGCAGTTTAGACCTGAGTTCTTAAATCGAATCGACGAAAAGATTATTTTCCACTCCTTAAGCAAAGATGATATCTTTAAGATTATTGATATTCAGATTTCCTATCTGCAGGATAACTTATCTGAACAGGATATAGAAATTGATTTAACAAGGGCAGCCAAAGAGGAGCTCTTAGAACTCGGCTTTGATCCCGCTTATGGAGCCCGGCCTTTAAGAAGAGTTATTCAAAATCAGATTAAAGATGAGCTGGCTATGCTCTTACTGGAAGAAAAGATTAAAGAAGGAGATACTGTAGAAGTCGATTTTGAAAATGGTGAATTTAAATTTAATAATTAATTCAACAGAGTTTGAGTAAATAAAAATAATTCTAAGTGCAGACCGGTTAATTACTGGTCTGCTTTTTGCTTTTAATGAAGGAAAATATTCTTCTATCACGAAATATAACTACTGGACATAATTTATTTGTTAAATGAAGTTATTAATCTAAAAATGCGAGGTATTTAAATGTCAAAGAATAAGAATAATATTCGACTCTTTATTTTGGTCACCGCTTTTTACTGGTTTTCAATGTATGCCTATATTCCAACTTTTTCTCCTTACATAGAATCACTTGGGGCCTCACATAAGATGATCGGCTTAATTTTGGGTTCCTATGGCTTTACTCAGATGTTGATTCGAATTCCACTGGGAATATATTCGGACAGGATTAATAAAAAAAAGATTTTTGTCAATATTGGTATTCTGCTGAGTTTCTTAAGCACCGCAGGGATGTGGTTTGCGGAGACACCGGCTTTAATTTTAGTCTTTCGCTCTCTGGCAGGAGCATCTGCCGCCACCTGGGTCAGCTTTACCGTGCTTTTTTCTTCCTATTTTGAAAAAGATGATACTGCTCACGCAATTGGTCTGATCAATGCTTCTAATAAATCGGGTCAGGTTGTTGGAATGCTCCTGGGCGGGATAATAGCTCAAGCACTGGGCCAGCAGTTTCCCTTTTTACTGGCTGCAGCCGGGGCAGTAGTTGGCTTTAGCTTAAGTCTTAAAGTTGATGAAAAGAAAGATGTTGATCATCAGGCAATTACTTTTAAAGAAATTTTAAAAGTGGGCCGAAACAAGAGCCTCTTAACCGTTTCTTTTCTGGCGATTTTAATGATGATGATTTCGCACTCTACCACCTTTGGTTTTATTCCGGTGGCTGCCAAAAATCTGGGAGCAACTAGTTTTCACCTGGGGCTTTTAACAACCATCACAACTATTCCCGGGATTTTGTCCTCCTATTTAAGCGGCAGCTATTTCAGCCAGCGGCTGGGAGAAAAAAATACTGTCACTGTTGGCTTTTCACTGCTTGCCTTATCCTGTCTGCTGGTGCCTTTAATCGATCACCTCTATCTATTATATTTCAACCAGATGCTGAACGGCTTTGCTCAGGGAATGATCTTTCCGGTTTTAATGGGGCTGAGCATCAAAAATGTAGAGGCCAACAAGCGGGGAACTGCAATGGGCTTTTTCCAGGCAATTTACGGACTGGGCATGTTTACCGGTCCAATCTTTGTCGGAACTATCAGTGATTTGGCCGGTCTCAAAATGGGTTTCTGGATGATCGGTCTGGTAGGAATTCTGGGAGCAGTCTTGAGCCGCTTTTATAAAGCTGAAAAGGTATAAATGTAAAAAATTAATTAGTAGACAGAGTTAGGAAGATAATAATGAATAAAAATGAAATTTTAAAAAAGTTGAGAAAAAATTGGGCTAAAAATATAAGTATAATCGGGATAATCGAGAACTATGGACTCAAAGAAAGTTTTCAGGCTGGAGAATCGATTTTGATTACTGTTAATACCGACCATCTCTGGTGCTATCCAGCAGCCGAAAATAAAGAGGAATTAAAAGAATTATTGAAAAAATTTCAATATCGGACTCTTTATTTTGCCTCTCTGGAAAACTGGATGCTTCCAGTTATCAGTCAGAAGAGAGAAATCGAATGGGAATTAAAGACTGAAAGATTAATTTTAGCTGAAAATGCTGCAGTGAAAGCTGAACTTGAGCATAATAAGAGGATTGAAAATGAAAGAAGTATAGAGTCTGAATTTAAAATCAGAGACCTTGAAGCTAAAGATGCTGATTTTATCTTTGCTCACTCCCACTATCAGGATTTTACTTCTAAAGCCTATATCAGGGAAAGAATAGCAGCAGACTGCTCAGCTGGAATTATTATCAATGGAGAGCTTGCTGCCTGGGGATTGACTCATGATGATGGCGCATTAGGTTTTATTCATGTTAGAGAAGCTTTTAGAAAAAAAGGCTTTGCCCGCCTGATTATGCAGAAGCTGATCAGCGACAAAAGGAAAGATAGGAAGGATATTTTCTTAAATGTCGAGCCTGATAATTTTAAAGCAAAAAAGTTATTCAGTTCACTGGGCTTTGAATTTGACAGAATGATCAGCTGGATTAAACTAAAAGAAAAATAGTCTTAACAAAGGAGCAATTTAAGCAGATAATAAAGTCTACGAATGTAGATTTCACGGTGGAATAATTAAATAATGGAGGCAGTTAAAATGAAGGAAGCAGATATTATTGAAAAAACCAAAGAACCGGTTACAAAGAAAACATTAATTAACGAATTAAGTAAATTAAACCTAAAAGGGGAAGTTGTAATTGTTCACACCGCCCTCAGCAAACTGGGCTGGGTCTGTGGAGGAGCAGTAGCTCTCATTGAAGCGCTGCAGAAGGTTATTACTTTAGAAGGAACGCTGATCATGCCTGCTCACAGTGGAGACTACTCGGAACCCAAATACTGGGGCAATCCACCGGTGCCAGAAGAGTGGTATCAGACAATTAGAGAGGAGATGCCGGCCTACAGACCAGAAGTCACTCCAACCCGCGGCTTAGGTGTTACTCCAGAAATTTTTCGTAAATTTCCAGGAGTTGTAAGAAGTGATCATCCCTGCCTCTCATTTGCAGCCTGGGGGAAGGAAGCAGAAGCGATAACAGCCGATCATAAGTTGGATTATGCTCTTGGAGAAAACTCGCCTCTGGCTAAAATCTACAGGAGAGAAGGAAAAATACTTTTAATCGGTGTTGGTCATGACAGTAATACTTCACTGCATCTTGCTGAATACAGAGCAGAGCATGATCTTAAAATCAAAATCTTTGGCTCATCAGTTTTAAAGAACGGGAAAAATGTCTGGACAAAATATCAGGATCTAGAATTTAATGATGATCTCTTTCCTGCAATCGGAAAAGATTTTGAGTCAGAACATGACTACAGCACCGCCAAAATTGGACTAACAGAAGCTAAATTATTTAAGCAGAAAGAAATAGTTGATTTTGCAGTTGACTGGCTGGAAAAAAGAGGAGACTAGTTAGAAATTATTGTTTAGCGGCATTTAAAAGGAGAAAAAAATGAGAGCTTTAATTTTAAATGGAGAAGAGTTGGATGGTATTACTCTGGAGCAGTTTTCAAAAACAATCAGTAAAGAGCTGCAGGCCAATGATTTTGAGGTTGAAGAGATTTTACTAAAAGAAAAAGAAATTGCTGACTGCCTGGGCTGTTTTGACTGCTGGGTAAAGACACCAGGAATCTGTATAATTGATGATTACGGCCGAGAGGCTGCAGCCAGGCTGATTAATTCTGATCTTTTGGTTTTTCTGACCCCAGTTGTCTTTGGCAGTTATTCCTATCAGCTTAAAAAGGCTCTGGATAGAATGATTCCACTTATTTCTCCCTATTTCAAGAAAGTTAAAGGAGAAATCCACCACAAAAAGCGTTATCCTAAATATCCTTCTCTTTTAGCTATTGGAATAATTGAAGAAACTAATGAGCAGACAAGTCGAATTTTTAAAAATCTGGTGGAAAGAAATAGCATTAATTTTCATTCTCCACATTTCCAGACTGAAGTTTTTGCTGAAACAGATTTGGATTATCAGGAATTAAAAGATACTGTCAATCAATTTTCAAAAAAAGCAGGTGAAAAAAATGACAATTAAAAGGGCAGTATTATTAATTGGAAGTCCAAAGGGTAACAATAGTTCTTCAGCCAGCCTGGGATCTTATCTACTTTCCAAACTTGAAAAATATGATATTGAAACTGAAGCCCTCCATCTTCATTCTGAAATAAGAACTGACGCGAAACAGACTCTATTTTTGGAAAAGGTAGAGGAAGCCGATTTAATTATTCTGGCAGCTCCGCTTTATGTTGATACCCTGCCGGCAAAAGTAATTAAGGCCTTAAGCTTAATTGCTGATCAACGAAAAAAATTATATGTAGATGATATTAAATCAGCTAAAAATCAGAGTTTTGCTGTAATAGTTAACTGCGGTTTTCCAGAAGCTGAGCAGAATAAAACCGCACTTAAAGTCTATCAGGAATTTGCCAGAGAAGCTAAACTTAAATATCTTGGGGGAATTGCAGTTGGCATGGGTGGAGCAGTCAGCGGTAAAGCCTTCTCAGAGATGGGAGGAATGGCTAAAGATCTAATTGAAGGCCTTGATCAGGCAGCTGATGATATTGTAAGAAATCATTATTTATCAAATACTGTAATTGAAAAGACCTCTAAACCTTTAATTTCTCAAAAGTGGCTTTATACCTTAGTCGGCAATTTAAACTGGCGTTTTCAGGCCTTTAAAAATGGTGTCTACAGAAAGATTAATGATCAGCCCTATAAAGGAGAGAGACTTAATGATTAAAAATCTGGAGTTAAATAAAAAGTTGTGGCTGGTGACTGCTGTTTTCTATCTCATACTATCTCTATCTTTTCTGGCCCTCGCCCTGTTAAATTTTCAGCAGCTTAAAATAAAAAAATAAATTAATAAAAATAAAGGAAAAATAAGCCAGATAAAGAAATATAAGAATATGGAAACCAATAAGAGATGGGAGCTTATTTACTAAATGAGGTTAAAGTTAGATAAAAATAAAAATTTAATTTGTGTGAGTTTTGATTATGATGAAGTTATGATCAGAAAAATGAACTCAATTCCTGGGAGCCGCTGGAATCCAAGAAGAAAGCACTGGACTTTTGAAAATAACTACAGCAATCTAGCCCTGTTTTTAGAGATGTTCAAAGGAGAATATCTACTTTTTGATTCAAAGTTAGAAGATTTTTCTGCTCCAGAATTAATTGCTGACTATTTTAATCATCATTATCTGCCTCAATTTGAAAAGAAGCTGAAATTAAAGGGATATTCCCAAAATTCGATTAAGGCTTATTTAAACCACAATAAAAACTTTATTAAATATCTTCAAAAAGATCTCTTTGAGATAGAAATGGCTGATATTAATGATTATGTGCTGTATCTTTTGGAGGATTTAAATAACACCCATTCTTATGCCAATCAGTTTATCAGTGCTTTTAAAACTTTTAATAAGTTAATTTTAGAACTGGATGGAATTAACAACAAACTGCTGCGCCCAAAAAAGAAAAAGAAGCTGCCCAAGGTTTTAAATAAGAGAGAGGTTAAGGAGATTATTGCGTCTGTTGATAATTTAAAACATCAGTTACTCCTAATTTTAACTTATTCAGCCGGCCTGAGGGTAAGTGAAGTAGTAAAACTAAAAATTTCTGATATCGATTCTGATAGAATGCTGATTTATGTCCGTTCTGCAAAGGGATATAAGGATCGTTATACTCTGCTGTCTAAAAGTGCTTTAACTAAACTTAGGCTCTATTTGAAGGCTTTTCAGGTGCATAAATATGATGCACAGTGGCTTTTCCCTGGGCAAAACCAAGATAAGCATCTCTCAAAGCGGAGTGCTCAGAAGGTTTTTAAGCGCGCCTGCAGGAAAGCCGGGATCAATAAAGAGGTTGGGATTCATTCGCTGAGGCATTCTTTTGCCACCCATCTGCTGGAGCAGGGAGTTGATCTGAGATATATTCAGAATCTGCTGGGGCACAAGAGCTCGACCACAACTGAGATTTATACTCATGTAAGTAATAAAAATTTGATTGAAATAACTAATCCTTTTGATAAGTTATGATATATACAGATTTTAACGAAAAAAACTACGTGAAGATCCAGCATTTTTACAAATAATGAACTTTTATTCGCAAATTGATAGTTATCGGAAATACTTGGTAGATTTTCTTTTAAATCATTTATTAAACTCATATTATTTTTTAAAGAATGTGGAGTGAAATTATGGAAAAAAACAAATGCAAACATAATTATAAAGACGATTTCGGGAAATACCATGAATGTAATAATAAAGCTTGGAAGAATTCAAAAAAAAATTATTGCATATTACATGCTAAAAATAACAAAAAACCTAAAGAACTGTTTAATGATAAACTTAACGAAAAAATTAAAAATAATAAAAATAAAGAACTCGATTTAACAGAGGTTTATTTTTGTGATTTATCAATTTTTAAAAACAGAGAAATTAAAAAAAGAATTATATTTAATAACAGCTATTTTACTAATGAATGTGTTTTTGAGGGAACTCTTTTTAAAGAAAAAGTCAATTTTTCTTACGTAAAATCTCCCAAAGGAAGTATAACTTTTAAAAATGTAGTCTTTAAAAAAGACTGCGAATTTTCTTCGATTGATTTTTATCAAATATATCTTTCAAATGTAAAATTCTTTGGAAGAGCCAACTTTAAAAATTCAAAAATCAAAATGTTGGATATTACAGATTGTGGAAAGACAATTTTTATGTCATTAGCAGATTTTTCAAATACAAAATTTGTATTAAAGGCAAATTTTTCTGATTCAATATTTGAAAAGGAAGTTCGTTTCTATAATACAAAATTTCATAATAATGTTAACTTTGATAGATCTATATTTAAGAATTCTGTTAAATTTTCAGGATCTGAATTTAAGGAAGTCACATGTAAAAAAACATTTTTTGAAGATAAAAAAGTGCAAGAGTTTTTATGTAGAAAAGCTAGATTGTTTTGTGAGGAAACTGGTGATAGAGAAGAAGCTGATAAATATTTTAAATTAGAAAGAAGAGCTAAAAGAAATCAATATAATTCTTATTTGCATAAATTTTTGGAGTTTTGTTTAGCCGACTTTACTACTGAATATGGTACAAGTTGGTTACGGATTTTATTCTTATGGATTTCAACAATTTTAGGTTCAAGTTTTATTTATTTCTTTTCGGGAGGCTTAAAAGATTCAACTTTTTTAGAAAGTTTATATTTTAGTATGGTAACTTTTGTAACTCTTGGCTATGGTGATCTTGTACCAACAAAATCTTGGATAAAATTATTTGCTAGTTTTGAAGCTTTAATTGGAGCATTTTTAATTGCTGCATTCATTTCAGTTTTTTCTAGAAAGTTTATGAGATGATATTAAAAACACGTCCGTACATCCGATAACATGGGATTGGCGTCATGCCTTCTGTCATAAAGCTTGCAGGTTAACCAATAACGGATATGAAAAAGCAAGCTTTACGCCAGTTCCTAACGGAATCAGGCACAAGCGCAAATCCCAGGGACGTTATGTGAAATATTATTCTAAAAAAGGGGAGTAATTATGTCTTTTAACAGTATACTTACAGTGGGATCTATAATAATTGCAATATATAGTATTATGCCTAAATATAAAAAATTGGAATTAAAAACCAAAAGCAGGAGAATAGATTTTATAATTTTCACTATTTTTATTTTAGTAGTTCACTATTTATTGTATTATAATATATTTGTAAATTTCAATTTAAATTTGGGATTTGGATTATCGAAATATGGAGTTACACCAGCTAATTCATTATATATGTTGTTTATAATTATGTTTTTATATTTATTTTTGAGAATAAAATATGGAGAAATACCTACCTATAAAATAGATGTTTTAAAATTAACCTTAGAAGAATTGCAATTTAAAGAAAATTATAATGAATTAATTTATTTGCTAAGTAGTAATATGAATGTATTGAGGAAAATATTAAATTTTAACATTTCTAAAAAGAAAAATAAGCTAGAAGATTTTCTTTCAGACGATTTTGAGAACTCCAAGACAAAAAACAAAAAGATAAATAAGATTAAGTCCTCTTTATTTAAAATTTTTAATGATAATAAAATCAAAAAACAAGAAAGTGTTGAAGAACTATTGAGAATACTTTTTACAGATGAAAATTTTATTAGGAATCTTATAA
This sequence comes from Halanaerobium saccharolyticum, assembly GCF_003053565.1. Classification (GTDB taxonomy): domain Bacteria; phylum Bacillota; class Halanaerobiia; order Halanaerobiales; family Halanaerobiaceae; genus Halanaerobium; species Halanaerobium saccharolyticum_B. The sequence continues at coordinate 25,842 of NZ_QAXS01000017.1, forward strand.
AAATTAAACCTTATTTTGCATTAGATTTGGTAAAATTAGAAAAAAATTATTATACAAATAATTTCCTTGAAACATTCTTAAATTTTTGTATACTTGATCCTAAAAGTATCTTATATAAAGAATTAGACGAAACTTCTTATATAAGTACTTTAGATTATGATCAATGTGAGAAAAAGCCAAATAATGATAATGAAATATTATTCTTTTTATTTAATGATATCAGTGTAGCAAAAGAATATGAGGTATATAGACCAATTGGTGAAGGAATTATTAGTACTCTACTTGAAATGAGGCGAACTGATAATGATAAATTCAATGAACCTTATGAAAATGAAGATGAGGAATTATTAGAAAAAAATCCTATTGTTAAAGGAAGAAAATTTTTTGTATACATGATTTATAATTCTATTCTTCAAGAAATTGACTGGCATATGTGGTTATATTATTATTACTACTTTGTAAAAGAAATATGTATTAATTATAACCCTAATAAATATGTGAATTTAGATGACGAGTTTCCCACAAAATATAATTATATTTTATATTTATTATTTTCTGATGTTAGGGATTGGATAAAGTCTATTGAATACTTAAATGAAGAAAACAATCATGCTAAAATTGAAATTGATCGTGTAGAACATCAAAATGATAATATAATTATTAGTAGTATAATTTTATTAGGACGTATGCTAGCAGAACTAATAAATAATAGAAAGATCACAAAAAAATTTAAAGAATATATGTTATCTATAAGTTTTGATTTATATTATGATTTAATTAACAAAAAAGAAAATGTTGCGAGACTTTTAATTAAAAGTATTATGCATGGTGGAACAGAATTGATGTCATTAAAAAAGAAACATTTAGGTTTTATAATTAGATATTTAATGATGAGTAGAGATATTATTGTACGTGGAAATGGACAACCAGTTAAAATAATTGCAAAAGAATTTTTAGTTAATTTTTCATTAGATGATTTAAATACCTATGTGAATGCAGTTAGAGATAATGAAAAAATAATATTGAGATCTAGTTATTGTCAGATTGAAATAGAGGCCGAATAATACTTCACATAACATGGGATTGGCGTCATACCTTCTGTCATAAAGCTTGCAACTTAACCAATTACGGATATGAAAACGCAAGCTTTACGCCAGTTCCTGACGGAATCAGGCACGAGCGCAAATCCCAGGGACGTTAGACGACATAGAATTGGAGGCATATTATGAATAAATGTAACAATAATATTAATTTAAAAAGAGGAGTTAAAAGATACTATTTGCCAATAAACTTTAATTTAAATGTTAATTTTTTTGTATTAAACTCACATATTAAAACAATAAAGGAATTACCTAACATAAAAAGTGAATCGGAAGGGTTAGATTATTTATCTAAAGATATAAAAAAATATATATTAATAGAAATTGAATCACCATTATATGAAATTGATTCAGTTATAGAAATATCTAGGTATGTCAGACCACGTTTGTTAATCATACTTAGTGTATTAAGTTTTTTAACAGAATATCCATTTACTTCATATGAAATTTTAAGTACAGAAGCTGAAAAATTATGTGAAGGAGATAGAGTTGCTGAAATTGAAAATGTTAAAGTAATGAATTTTGAATTTGATGGTAAAAATTTAAATAATGATGCTGAAATATTGTTAGAAAAAGTCTCTTCCAAAAATAAATCAACAAAAAGGCTAGTGTCATCATTATTAGATAGATGGAGAAAGGCCTTATATTTGTTAAAAGAAACAGAAGAGAGAAGTTATTTACACGATGATGAAGCTTTATTGTCTTTTTTTCATATATTAGAGCTTCTTTCAACAGAGTATCAAAAACAATTGAAATTTGAGGTTAATAAAAAGATAGAAAAAGTGTTTAATGATATATTAGAAAATATGTTTAATTTATATGGTGATCATTTATTACAGGAAAAAAACAAAAATATAAATTATTTTAATGATGCTTTATTGGGAAATAATTTATCTGTTTATACTAAAATATGTTATATGTTAGATAATCTTAATTTGCTAGATAAAAAGGTGCAAAATTTAGTGAAGATATTAATCAAATCAAGAAATAAAGTTGCTCATGGACGACAAGTTTATCAAGATAAAGTTATATGGCCTTTACCTCCCTTTTTTCCTCTCACTGATATTGATTTTTCATATATACAGGTTATAAAAACATTAACAGCTAGAACAATATCAATGGAACTTGGATTAGGCATTTGGGAAAATAGGTGGAATAAAATACATAATGAACTGTATTCTAGTGTTGAAGAAGTTCGTTCTTTCATAAAAAATAAAGATTATATGAAAATTTCTGAGGATGAATTTTTCCAAGAAGATAATAAAGAAATATCTCTCGCAGCTATTACTGAATATTATATAAAAGGAAAATTAAATTACATTGATATAAAAAAATCATTAAATAATGTAATTAAAAAAATCAATTTAAATAATCAAAATATAAATGAATTAGCGATTTTAACAATATTTTTTGCTGATGATAAAGATAATGAATTAGCAAGAAAATCAAAAAAAATTATAAAGAAATGTAGTAAGGATATAAATTATAAAGAAATATTGATGTGGCTAGAATATGAAGGTTTAAAACCTAATTGGTTAAGAAAGTGGATAATGAATGGTAGTAAAATATGAAATTCTACGTCGTCTAACATGGGATTGGCGTCATGCCTTCTGTCATAAAGCTTGCAGATTACCCAATCATGGATACGAAAAAGCAAGCTTTACGCCAGTTCCTGCGGAATCAGGCACGAGCGCAAATCCCAGTAACGTTATGTGCAATAATAATTGAACATCAGCAAATAAGAGAAAGAGATAAAAGAAGGGTTGGGGCATCGCTAACTGAGATGTATTAACTCCTGCAAATGAAGAGAATATTAACTGTTAGGTTTCTGTGGTTTTAACAATATACTTGGGCAATTATAATTTACAAATTTTTTTACATATATCTGAAGGCAAATTAGTCACTGTTAGATCTTCACGCACTTCGTGAAGATTTAATATAGTACAGAATTTATGAACTTTTTTGCTGGTTAAGAGTTAATATCAGCATTTAGTAAGTTGAAGTAGTGAGTAACTTTTTACGCAGCAAATTATTACAGCACATAACAAGAGCATTGACGCTACTGGGTATAAAATTTAACATTAAAACGTCCGTGCCCTTCGGGACATGGCTTTTGTCACATCTCTTGCAGCTGTTTAAGCTGAAAATGCAGAGGAAAGGCAAGAGATGCGCCAACCTTAAAGAGCAAGGACAGCCACGTCGTCAATTCTCAGGACGTTATCTGACATTATAGCAAAAGTTACTGCAGCTAATAAGACCAAGAGAAAGGGTTTGGTTATCGCATGATGATATTTTTATACTCTCTCCGGGGTAGGGAAATAGAAACTGCCAGGTATTAACGAACCTGAGTGCATTAATGGAGAGCATGATCAATTTTATGATAGGTTACAGCATTATCTTCAAAACTTCCGACTGATGGTTAAGGTTTTTTGCGGGCAGACCGTTGCAAAAAAGTGGATATATGTCCGGAGTTTTGAAGATAAATGAGAAGTAATAGAGTCGATGTTGCTATAACAGACAGATAACATGGGATTAGCGGCATGCCCTCTGGCACAAAGTTAGCACTTAAACAATTGTGGATATGATAGCTAACTTTGCGCCAGGTCTGTGGACACCGGGCACACCGCGAATCCCAGTATCGTTATATGCAATAATAACTGAACATCGGCAAAGAAGAGAAAAAGATAAAAGGAGGGTTGGGGCATCGCTAACTGGCATGAACTAACTCCTGCAAATGAAGAAAATAGTAATTGATAGATTTCTGTGGTTTTAACAATAGACCTGGGCGATTATAATTTACAAAATTATTTACATATATCAGAAGGTAAATTAGTCACTGTAATTTATCTTCACGCACTTCGTGAAGATTTAATATAGTACAGAATTCATGAACTTATCTGCTGGTTAAGGAAGAATAGTGATATTTCATTAAGTTGAAGCAGAGATAAACTTTTTACGCGGCAAGTTATTACAGCATATAACAGACCATTGGCGCTACTGGGTATAAAATTGAGCAGCAAGACATCCGTGCCCTTCGGGACATGGCTTTTGTCACATCTCTTGCAGCAGCTTAAGCTAAAAATGCGAATTAATGGCAAGAGATGTGCCAACCTAAAGAGCAGGACAGCCACGTCGCAAATGCTCGTAACGTTATATGAAATGGTGCGCTGAAATAATAAATTAATATAATTAAAAGGGAGACAACCTATATGTTAAAAAAAAATAGTATTATAAGTTTTATGTTAGGAGTCTTAAGTTATTTTGTGATATCTACAGTTTTAGAAAAGTTTGGTGTTGAAAGAGACTTTATTATTGAGTTTATTATAATTAGTATAATATTATTGAGTTATTTAGTAATAAAGTATAAAAAAAGTAATGATAAATAAATAAGTCTGTATTAGTATTGGTAAATAGAAGTTTATCCTATAGTAAGGTTATGAAATCAATTAAATAGAAATAAAAGAAATTCATAATAATTAAATTATGGTTTATAAACGTGGGATAGCGCTCCACATCATATAACAATATATTGCCGACTCCGCTCCTACGTCACTTCGTCCAAATCCATCAGACCAAGATAGGAGCTATCTAAGGTCTGATGGACTTCGGCAATACGGTTACGTTATGTGAAATATTAAAACTTAGATTATTAAAAACTTATTTAAGGGAGTTTTATTAAGAGAGGGAAATAATAATGAAAAACCAATTAATATTTGCCCCGAACAAACAATACAAAGTGGAGTTAGAATTAGTTGATATGTATCAACCAAAACTCATGCCAAGCAAAGCAGATAATTTTATACCTTATTATAAAATATCAGTAAATCAAAAGAGGATTAGTAATAGATACTTTTCTAGTAATTATAAATGGTCTTTATGTTCAAGATATTTTATTATTGAAGAATGGTTTACAAATAATTCAAGTAATAATGAACTTATAAATGCTTTAGAAAATATAATTGTAAAACTAACTATTTTTGATTTAAATAATAATATGAATGGGTTAGTTGCAACAAACAAAAATGGAAGAATAATACCGAAAGAAATAAACGAAAAACAAATAATATATATTAAAGATAATAAAGGACTTTATCGAGAATTGGAAGTAAATTTGGTCGATATTAATTGGAAGAAAGATAATGATTTAAAAGGTGAGTTTTAATACATCACATAACATGGGATTTAAGATTCCACTACGTTCCATCCAAATTCATTCACCAAGCGCGTCGCGCTAAGGTTCATGAACTTCTTAAATCCCTGATACGTTATGTGACATACTTCTTGATTAGCATCTGCCTTATATTAATTATACAAGTCTTCTATAATATTATATGAAAAAATTGAGAAAGGTGATAATATGATAATAAGTCAAGTGAAACTTAAAGGATTTAGAAATTTTAAAAATGAAACAATTAACTTCAATCAAAAATCTTTAATTATGGGAGCTAATGATGTTGGAAAATCAAATTTATTACATGCTTTGAGAATTTTGTTAGATAAAAGTTTTTCAGAAGTTGATATAGAACCAAAGGACAGCGATTTTTATGCTTATGAAGAAACTAATGAATTGTCTATTTTAATAAAATTTGAAGAAGTTAAAGAAGAATGTGTTATCTCTAAGATGAAAGGTTATATAAGTGATAATGATATACTATACTTAAAATATAAGGCTACAAGAGACCCAGAAACAAACGCAAAAAGTTATGAGTTTTATGCTGGACATAAGGAAAATGAAATGGAAGAATTAAGAGAACGATTTTATCGTCGTTTTTTGCATTTGAAATATATTAGCAGTAATAGAGATTTATTTTCATATATTAGCAGAGAAAAAAAATATCTACTACAAGAAGCTAAAGAAAAAAGAGTAGAATCAGAAATAAGTCAAGATAATAGAAAATTAAATGAGATAGAAGGCAGCCTTGATCAAGTTAATAACCAAGTTACAAATTTATCTTTTATTAAAAAAGCTACTACTAGTATAAATGAAGAACTAGAGGATTTAGCTTTTCATCATGAAAATCAACAAATTATATTTGATGTTGGAGCTTCCAATGTATCTCATTTTGTAGATAATATTAAATTATCTTCTAAAGCTAATGGGAAAAGTCTGACAATTGGTGGAGATGGTCGTAATAATCAAATATTTTTAGCATTATGGGCAGCTAAAAATGAGATAAAAGAATCTAATCCTCTTGAAGTTGTAATTTATTGTATTGAAGAACCTGAAGCTCATCTCCATCCTCACCAGCAAAGAAAATTAGCTAGATATCTTTATAATACTTTGAATGGACAAGTTATAATAACTACACATTCACCACAGATTACTTCTGAATTTTCTCCTAATTCAATAATAAGATTATATGAAGATAATTTAAAGACTATGGCTGCAAATAAAGGATGTGGAAGAAAAATAAATGAAGCATTTGAGGAATTCGGTCATAGAATGAGTATTATACCAGCTGAAGCATTTTTTGCAGATTTAGTTTTTTTAGTAGAAGGAAAATCAGAAGTTATATTTTATAAAACGTTGGCAAAAGAATTAAATATAGACTTAGACCGTTTGAATATCAGTATATTAATGGTTGATGGAATAGGTTTTAAAAATTATATTAATATTTTAAATGCATTAAACATAGAATGGTTAGTTAGAACAGATAACGATATTTTTAAAATCAAAAATAAAAATAGATATAGATTTGCCGGAATTAAAAGAGCATTAGGGATATACGATGATTTTTGTAAACAAGATGAAGTTATTGAGAGTTTAAAAGAAAAAGAAATAGAATTAATAAATTGTTTTAAGACTAAAAACCCACCTGATGAAAGTGTTGAATCGGCAACTAGATTTATTGATCAACTAAAAAAATATGAAATATTTTTAGCAGAAACTGATTTAGAAAATGATTTGTTAGTCAGTGAAATAAAAGATGAAATAATGGATTTCTTAGAAACTAGTGATGTAACTGATGCATTGAAAAAAATGCAAGATAAAAAAGCAACTTTTATGTTTGATTTCTTGTTAAGAAATAGCGATTGTTTATCAAAATTAGAAAATAATGATATTGCCAAACCATTATACTGTTCTAAGAAAATTATTAAAGGTGAATTAAAATGATTACTCCTACTAAACAACAAAAAGAAATAATAAATGAAAAAAATAATATAGTTGTAATTGCAAAACCCGGAAGTGGAAAAACTTATGTTCTATCAAAAAAAATACGTAAAATTCTTCCTGAAGGTTTAGATTATAAAGGTGTTATTGCAATATCTTACACTAATAAAGCAAGTGATGAATTAAAAAACAGATGTTTAAAAGATGGTTTGGATAAGAAAGCTTCTTTTTTTGGAACAATACATAATTTTTTACTTGTTGAAATTATTATACCTTTTGGAAAACAAATTTTTGGACTTCCTAATTCGGAAATAAAAGTAGATAAACAACTAGATGAATTATATTGGATAACAGACTTAAATTATAAGGATTTGACAAAAGATAAAATAGATTGTTTAAAAAATTTATTTATTGAAGGTTTAATTGGGCTGGAAAGTATAGGTTTGCTAGCTTTGTATATTTATGATAATTCACTTGCTTGTCGAAACTATTTAAAAGCTAGGTATACTCATATTATTATCGATGAATATCAAGATTCTAGTCTTGAGCAACACCTTATGTTTCTTAGATTGAAAGACTTAGGTTTAAAAGCTATTGCGGTTGGAGATATAGATCAATCTATTTATGCTTATTCTGGTAAAAAATCTAAATATCTAGAATCTTTAGCTAGTGAGGAGGGGGGTAATGATGACTTTGAGTTCTATCCATTAACAGTAAATCATCGTTGTCATCCTTCAATAGTTAATTATTCTGCTCGTTTATTAAATAAGAAAGCAAAATTAATAACTTGTGAAGATGTAAGAGTGTTTGACAAAAAAATAATTGGATTAGAATCTAATATAGCTGACTGGTTGAGTGTAGCAATTCCTTATTTTTCTAAAAAATTTGATATAGATAATAATAAGAAATTTGCAGTTTTAGTTAGAAGTAATAGAACGGGGAAAATAATAGATAATTCATTAGTTTTAGAACATAAATTTTTTACTACTACAGATCTGGATAAAGATATAAATCGATGGTCAATAATTTTTAGAAGATTATTATATGTTTTATTTGATGATAGTAAAACAAAAATAGGAATGCTTGAAGATTTTATTGATTTTACAAAACAAAAAAATAAATTACAAAAGTTAATTGATCTAATGAAAAAATTAGAAGAATTAGTTTCTGATATTAGCAGTAATTTTAAATTTTTAGTAGATTATTTTATAAAAATTGCTGAAATTATTTATCCGAATAATAAGTGTGAAAAATCAATTAGTCTTATAAAAGAAACTTTAAAAGACCCTAAATCATTAGATGTTTTTAAACCAGCTAAGGAAAGTGAAGTTCAGATTATGACTATACACAAATCTAAAGGGTTGGAATTTGATGTCGTGTTTCATTTAGACTTATATGAATGGATTTTACCATCAAAAAGAATCAAAAAAGGGGAAAAGTATTATCCTAATCCTAAACAGGATATTAATTTACATTATGTTGGAATAACTCGTGCACGAAAAGCTTCTATACTATGTACAAGTACTAAAAGACATAATTATAAAAATGATATTAAAAACGGTAATCCATCTGAGTTTTTTAAATATAACAAATTGTATGAACTAAGAAATACTGTAGATATTTAAAATACAATATATTTTTAGAAACGAAGTACGTCACATAACATGGGATTGGCGCCATGCCTTCTGTCATAAAGCTTGCAATATTAGATAGCAACAAATATTAAAGCAAGCTTTACGCCAGTTCCTGCGGAACCAGGCACGAGCGCAAATCCCAGGAACGTTATCTGACATTATGACAATGTCACTGCAGCTAATAAGACCGAGAGAAAGGGTTTGGTCATCGCTGGATGAAGTGATTATACTTTCTCCGGGGAAAGTAAATAGAAACTGCAGGGTATTAACGAACCTGGGTGCGTAAATGGAGAACATGATCAATTTTATGATAGGTTACAGCATCATCTTCAAAACTTCCGACTAATGGTTAAGTTTTTTGCGGGAAGACCGTTGCAAAAAAGAGGATAGAGGTTCGGAGTTTTGAAGATAAATGAGAAGTAATAGAGTCGATATTGTCATAACAGACAGATAACATGGGATTAACGGCATGCCCTCTGGCAAAAAGTTAGCACTTGACCAATTGCGGATATGATTGCTAACTTTTCACCAGGTCTGTTGACATCGGGCACACCGCGAATCCCAGTATCGTTATGCGAAATACAAACAAAACTACAGTTAAGTGAGGGATACTTAATGAATGAAGAAAAGCATATATTAGGAAAAGGTTATTTCTCTATAGTCTTTTTAAAAAATGATAATGGTAGCAAGTATGCAGTAAAAAAACTTAAAAGAAAATTTTTAAAAAATAGAGAGTATACCCACAGATTCAAGAGGGAATATGAAATAATGAAAGATTTTAATGAGTCTTGTTATACAGTGTCAGTATACAATTTTAATGAAGAAGAATATTCTTTTGAAATGGAGTTAGCTGATTGTACTTTAGAAGAATATATTAAAGAAAAAAATGATGAAATTTCTTTATCTAAAAAAGAAGAATTATGTGAAAAGGTAATTCTTGGAATGAAAGAATTACATAATAATACAATACATCGTGATTTGAGTTATAACAACATTCTTATGTTTAATGACAATCCAAAACTAGCTGATTTTGGATTAGGTAAAGATTTGACTCAAATTTATTCTTACGAAACTAAATTTGAAAAACAAGTTGGAACTGCACATTTCGCGGATCCTATACAATTGGATAATATTCAAAATGCAAATATTCAAACAGAAATATATTCTTTAGGAAAAATTATAGATTATATTTTTAGCGGAAGTATTGCAAGTATAGAACATAAATATTCAAGTATTGTAGATAATGCAACGAATAAAAATTTAGATAGAAGATACAAAGATATTTCTGAATTGTATAATGCATACAAAGAATTAAAAAATTCTAGTTATTCATTTGAGCCATCTGAAGAGCTAGAAAAAATGTATAAAGAAAATGATATTTCTACGGAAAAAATGTATAGTTTATTAATTCGAAAAGACGCAGGTAATACTATGCTAGAATTAATATTAAGTAATAGAAGAATAGCATATGAATTACTGGAAATTTTTAGTGTTCAATATAATCATGAATTAGAGCTTTTATTAGAAAAGTTATTTGAGAAAATAAAAAATAAAAAGTTAAGTTTTCCTGATTACGATGAATTTGGATATATTGCAATAGATTTATTAAAAGAAATAAATAATAATCCATCAGCATGTAAGGTATTAGCAAATATTGTTAATTATTGTGCTTATAATGTGGGAAGATTTAATATTCAAAGATTGATTAATGAAAATGAAGATAATAAAAATATTCCCTACAAAATAAGAATAGAATGGATTGAATAAGAATATTATTAATAAAAAATAGTTTGTACTTCGCATAACATGGGATTGGCGTCATGCCTTCTGTCATAAAGCTTGCAGGTTAACCAATCACGAATACGAAAAAGCAAGCTTTACGCCAGTTCCTGGCGGAACCAGGCACGAGCGCAAATCCCAGGGACGTTATCGGAAAGATGAGGCGAAAAAATTGAAAATCTAAAAAACAAAAAAATATTGCAGACACATCTTTAGTATTTTATTAATCATAAATTTTAGAAAAAAATACTTTATTCAAGGGGGTAATTAAATGAGTCAAATTATAAGAAGTGATATAAATGAGAAATGGGCACATTCTGGAATTGTTGAAGCTGGTGACTTTGTTTTCATAAATTATTGTGTAGGAAATATAGGACAGTCTATTGAAAATCAAATAAATGGTGCGTTTGATCATTTGAATAGCCGATTAGAGTCAATTGGTTTGACATTAGAATCAGTAGTAAAAATTGATTGTATGTTTAGGGATATTTGGGATATACCTGTAATGGAAAAAATTATAAAAGAAAAATTCCAGGGTGAATATCCAGCTAGAAAATCAATACAAACAGAGTTTGCTCATCGTGGCGGACAGGAAGGGCTTTTATTTCAACTTGATGCTATCGCGTTTAAAGGATAGTTGTTAAGTAATATCTATATTATAAGAAAAGGTGAAAAATTATGGATAGTGATTTTCTTAAAGAACATATTTTGAATTTAGAAAAAAGTTTATTAAAGCCGGAAGTACGTCTATCTGCAGAAAAGGTTTCTGGATTATTATCTGACGAATTTACTGAGTATTGTAGTTCAGGAAAAATATATAAATATAAAAAAGGTGATGTTATTAATAGTAAAGACAATAGTGATGTTCAGATCTGGAAAATTAAAGATTTTTCAATTGATATTTTGGCAGAAGATATAATATTGGCAAAATATAAGGCAATAAAAAATAACAAGCTAGAAGATAAAAAAATATGTTCTATTCGTAGTTCAATATGGAAATATATAGAGGGAAGTTGGAAAATGATTTTTCATCAAGGGACATTAACAAATCAGAAGATTACATAGACTCTAGGATTAAAAGATCATTATTATATTGCAGTTTAACGGGGAAACCTCATCCATCCGATAACAAAATATTGCCGGTTTCGCTATTGCCTCATCCAAATCTATCAGACTAAGATAAGAGCTACCTAAGTCTGATAAACTTCGGCAATACGAATACGTTATCTGACATTTGCCGATTAGTAGATTACGAAACAAAAAACCTCCTGATATATTAATTCAGAAGGTTTATCAATTTATAAATTTTGTGTTATTTTTAAGCCATAATGTTAGTTCTTTTTTTGATAACTGACCAGAAGATACCTGGATCATCATTTTATAGGCTTCTTTCTCAGAAGATGTAATTTCTAGACCATTTTTTTGCAAAAAAGTATCCATAGCTACAAAAGCTATTCTTTTATTTCCATCAATAAATGGATGGTTATTACAAAGATGATAGCCATAAGCTGCTGCCATTTTTAGCAGTGAATCATGTAAATATTCACCCTGATAAGTTGCTTTAGGCTGTTCAAGAGCTGAATCTAATAAATTTTCATCTCTAATATCAAAACTACCACCATAAATTTTAACAAGTTGTTCGTGGAAAAAAAGAATTATATCTTTAGGAATAAATTTAATGTCATTCATTTAGCCAATTCCTTAAGAGCATCTTTATATTTTTGATTAGTTCGATCAAAAGCTTTAGCCCATTCTTCAAATTCAGGATCAAAAGGAGTTAACTTAAATCCATCTTCAGTTTCAATAACATGAAGTTCTTCTCCTTCTTTAAGATTATATTTTTCTTTAAGTTCTTTAGGAATTGTAAAGCCATAACTGTTACCAACTTTTCTTAATTTTATAGTTTTCATAGTCATTCACCTCAACTATATTATAACATTTGTATTACTATAAAAGCAAGCAGGAAAATTAAAGAGAATAAGTAATTATATTAAGGGAAGATCAAAAGAAGTAAACGAACAGATAACATGAGATTGGCGTCATGCCCTCTGTCATAAAGCTTGCAAGCTAACCAATAACGGATATAAAAAAGCAAGCTTTACGCCAGTTCCTGCGGAATCAGGCACGAGCCCAAATCCCAGAGACGTTATGTGAAATAATGACTATGTTATTATTTTCTAGGAGGAATAAATATGTCAAACAAATTATTATTAATTGAACCATCTTATGAATATAAAGATAAGTTTCTAAAAGCTGTAAAAGATTACAAAAATGCAAATGAAAATGTTCACTATAATTTATATAAACCTGCTTTAGAAAATTTTAAACAATTTGTTAATGATCTACAAGATCATGCAAAAGGAAAAAACCTACCAAAGGGATGGCGACGATATTCAACTTACTGGCTAATCACTAGTAAAACTCAAGAGATAATAGGAATTATTAGAATAAGAAACAAGCCATTAAAAATATATGGACATATAGGATATGATGTACCTCCATCATATCGAGGTAATGGTTATGGAACAAAATTATTAAAATTAAGTTTAGAAAAAGCAAAACAAATGAATATTAAAAAATTAATGGTAACATGTGATGAAGACAATATTGGATCCATAAAAATAATAGAAAAAAATAGTGGTAAATTTGTTGACAAAGTATTTGATAAAGAAGATCAAGTTTATGTAAATAGATATAAAATAAATATTGAATAAAATAATTTGTATATGAAGATGCCATTACTTCACATAACAGAGAGTTCTCGTAACGCCAAAGAGCGGGCTACCCTACGTGATATGCTCTCTGTCACAAAGTTTACAATTAATAAGGTAAGTAATTTTGAGGCAAACTTTCTGCCAGGTCCTACGGACCCGAGCACGATGGGAACCCTAGGAATATTATATGAAACCGTAGCAAACGCTTTAATAACTAAAAATTTAAAACACAAAAAAACAGTGCCGTTGAACCTTCAGCACTGTTATTTAAATCTAATTTCAAGTTTTTTACCAATTGCATGAGCAACTTTATCAAGAAATTCAACACCCGGATTATAACCATCATTTTCTAGTCTGGAGATAGCAGACTGTTTAGTTCCTATTTTTTCTGCTAATTCTTTTTGAGATAAATTATTTTCGATTCTATACCTAATTATCTGCTTTTTTATTTCATACATAACATTCAGCTTTTCATATTTTTCTTTAACTTCTTCAGATTCAAAAAGTTCGTTCTTAAGATCTTTGTGATCCATAAAGTCCATTTTGTTTCACCTCACTTGCTAAAATTAAATCTATTTATATTACATAAAATTGATATATAATTTAACTGAAATTACTTCTCGAGTTCTTTTCTAATTTTTTTGATCAATTTATCATGAGAAGTACCAACCTTACTATCTTTACTTTCGTTTTCAGCTTTCTCTAGTTCTCGGTATAATTCTAAAAGTTCTTCTTTTTTCTCATCATTTATTAGATTATACAATCTATCACTCTCACGATCTTTTCTAACTAATTCAACAGGATCTAATATTTCTTTAGGATCATTTGTTTTTTCATTATTTTGTTCAATTTCAGCTAATATCTTTTTCCTTAAATATTTTCTAAGTTCTTTTTTATCCGGGACTGTCTCATCTTCAAAAATACCATATAAGTTTTCAGTATCACCCTCAGGACTGGCCAGTCTTTTTAAAGCTTGATGATATTTTTGTTCTGTTCGTAAAAATGATTTTAACCATTTTTTAAATTTCATTTTCATCACCTATAAATATTATACTATTTGTATTATTTATAAAGCAAGTAAACATTATATTTTCAGACATTTAATTAACCAAAAATAAAGAACATCCCTCAAGGAAGGATAAAGACTTATGAAACCCAAATTAGAATCTGCTTACATTGCTGCAGAAAATATTGAGAGAGCAATAAATTTTTATGAATGGTTTTTAGAAAGATCAGCAGCTAAGAAAGGTGATAGTTTATTTCTCTTTGAAGTAGATGGATTCCGCCTTTTCTTATTTGATCATAATAATGAGAATGAAAAAGTAAAATATGGAGATAACTGTTTATTGAGTTTTGAAGTTGATGATGCTGAGAAAACAAAAGAAAAGATAGAAGACCGGGGTTTAAAGATCATTTTTCCTTTAACTAAAATCCTGGATAATATAGTCTTTGAATTTGAAGATCCTGAAGGAAACCAGATAGAAGTTTTTTCTAAGGTATCAAAGAGAAAGAAAATGAACAATATCAGTTATAGATCATTGAAAATTGACGAAATGAAACTATCATTATTTTCAAACTTCGACAGACATCAGGAAGTTACTAAGTGTTGGCGAAAAGAAAATAAAAAATGGATATTAAAAAATATATCATTTACTGAAAATTGGGGAATTGATGAATATGAATTTTTAGTGAAATGCTTACAAAAAACTATAAAGACAGGTGGAACAGTGTTTGGAGCATTTAAAGGAAAAAATCTTGTTGGCTTTGCTTCTTTAGAAAATCAATTTTTGGGTTCAAAAAATAACTATTTACAACTTTCCAGTATTCATGCATCTAATAATTATCGTGGTCAAGGCATAGGGAAAAACTTATTTAAACTAGTATGTAAAAAAGCAAAAGACGCAGGTGCAGAAAAACTTTATATATCGGCACATTCATCTGAAGAGACACAATTATTTTATACGGCGATAGGATGTAAAGAGGCGGTTGAATATAATGAAGAATTAGTAGCTAAAGAACCTTATGATTGTCAGTTAGAATATGTTTTATAAACTGAATTTTATTATTAAAGATAAAAAAATTGAGGGATAATATGCAGAAAATAACCAAGAACTTTGTAAAAAAATCTTTTGAAAAAGCTACAGAAAACTATAGTAATGCCATTGAAAATATCGGCTTATGGGAATCAGAGAAATATGTAATCAATAAGTATTTTGATAAGAATAAATCAATATTAGATGTCGGTTGTGGAGCAGGAAGAACAACATTTAACCTTTATGAAATGGGCTATAAAAATATTATCGGTTTAGATTTAACTCCGGAAATGATATCTGCAGCTAAAACAATAAATAAAGAAAAAAAGACTGAAATTGAATTTATAGTTGGAGATGCAACTGACTTAAACTTTGAAGATAATTATTTTGATCAAGCATTGTTCTCATTTAATGGATTAATGCAGATACCAGAGAGAAAAAATAGAATTAAAGTATTAAAAGAGATAAAAAGAGTCTTAAACGAAAATGGTATTTTTATTTTTACAACTCATGATCGCGAAAATAACGAGAACTTTAAAGAGTTCTGGGAAAAAGAAGAAAAGATCTGGGAAGCGGGTAATCAAGATAAAAGAACTTATGAATATGGAGATAAGATCCTGCCATCAGATAATGATAATAGAGATTTATTTATACATTTTCCAAACCGGGAAGAAATAATAGAATGTCTAGAAGAGACCGGCTGGGAGCTAATAGAAGATTTTTATAGAGAAGATCTATTTAAAGAGAATAAAGAAGTAAAAGAGTTTTCAACTGAATGTCGCTTCTGGATAGTACATAAGTAAAGCTGTGCTACAGCGTATACATGAGATTGGCGTCATGCCTTCTGTCACAAAGCTTGCAATAATAACTGCAAGAAATTTGGAAGGCAAGCTTTCCGCCAGTTCATACGGAACCAGGCACGAGCGCAAATCCCAGTAACGTTATACGAAAGAGCTGGTTTAAAAAAGTCTTTTAAAATAATATGTTATCTATCAAATTAATCCCTTAGAAAACGATAAATATTAATCAAAATAAATTAAAACTAAAAATATTGCAATTGATTTTACATAAAATTTAATGTATAATTTAATTAAGATAATCATTTATGAAATATTTTAATTTATGGAGGTGCAGATAATGGTTACTTTAAGAATTGATAGAGATCATATGGTCTCATCTTCTGAAATTGTTCGTAATTTTAGTAAAATGTTAGATAAAACAAAAGAGTCCGCGCTTTTTATTACCAGAAATAATGATATTGAAGGTATTATGATGGATATTGAAGAATATGAAATGTTACTAGAAAAAATCGAATTTCTGGAAGATCAATTAGAAGATGCCCATATTGAAGAGATTATAGCCAAAAGAAAAGAAAACTTTGATCTTAAAGATGCAGTAAGCGAAAAAGAGATAATGGATTTATTAGATAAAGAATAGATTTTAGGGAGCTTAAGTTGATGAAGCTTAAATTTCATCCTGAAGTTAAAAATGATATTGATAATTTAGATGGAAGTATTAAACCGAGACTTAAAAGTACACTTAATAAAATTAAAAGATCACCTGAATTAAGAAAACCACTTGGAAATAAAAGTGGAATTGATCTATCAGGTTGTTTAAAAATCTACTTTTATCGGAAAAAATATAGAGTTGTTTATCAAATATTGAATGAAGAAGAAGTTATGGTTTGGTCTGTTGGTAAAAGAGAAGATCAAGTTGTTTATATAAGTGCATATAAAAGAATACTTGAAAAGGGGGAGATAAACCCCTTTTTTTATTTATAAAAATTTCTAAATTTTATCAAAAGAGCAAACCCGCTCTATCGTATAACATGAGATTGGCGTCATGCCTTCTGTCATAAAGCTTGCAGATTTAACCCAGTCTGCGTCATTTAATATATTTATAATATCTTTTTGTCTTTTACCACCCATCACTATTTCAACAGCTGCACTTACATCGATTGTAATTCTCATCTTTCACGATCCTCTCTAACTAATTTTACAGGATCTAATATTTCTTCATCTTAACAATAATGCATGAAATATGCATGTATAATGTTTTTGATATTTATGCAGGTATTTTTTTCTATTAAAAGAATTATATTATTAACGTTCTTAATTAATAAAGATAAGAGCAAAGGCCATCAAAAAAAGAAGCTAAACTTTTAGAAATGGTCCTGTACTGATCAGGTGACAGAACTTTTCGTTTAACAAGCTTTTGATATTACTAAAGTTGAGCTTAGAAATGATCTTAAGTACTTGTTCGAGAAAAGTTTGAAGAAATTATAGAAAAGCAATTTGCAATCAGCTTAACTATTTTAAAAAAGAGGTGATTAAAATTAAAATAAAGAATTTTTTATCTTCAAAAGTGAAAGAGGAGAATAATTGTCATAATGGTAAGGGAATAGTAAGAAATTCCCTTGTACTTGACGATGATGATTTTGAGACTAATTTAAGATTTATAAGGTATATGGAATTACCACCAAAAACATCTATTGGATATCATAAACATGGTGATAATGAAGAACTTTATATAATATTAGAGGGACAAGGAGTTATGAAAATTGATGATGAAGAAAAAAATGTCACAAAGGGTGATATCATTACTAATAAGCCATTTGGATCACATGGTTTAATTAACAATTCAGATGATGTGATAGAAATGTTAGTTTTAGAAGTGTATAAGTAAAAATACTAATAAATCATAGACTGATATCTAATTTATTTGAAGTAAAAAATATTCTCAGTAGCTAAAGAACCTCATGACTGTCAGTTAGAATACGTTTTATAGTATTAGAATTTATATTTTAAAAGTTTAAAAACTACGCATTAGATAAGATTGAAGAGTTCACAGCACATTCCATGCAAATTTATTAGCGTTAGTGAAATTTCAAGGCAAAAGAAAAAAATGACTGATAAAAGTAGAGAAATACTTAAATTCTGACTTGAAGAATTAGACCCTAAACAATGGTTTAATTCTACTGGATCAGTTTTCCAGAAACATATATCGTGGAAAGCCAGGCTCATCTTTTTAATTTTAAAAATAAACAAACTAATAATTTTATCTAATACAAAAACATTCAAGCTTTTGATAAAATTATTGAGCAAAGATTATTATCTTAATCAAATAGAAAGTAGGAATTATTGATGAAATCATTTAAATATGAAATGCATGCTCATACAACTGAAGGAAGTAAATGTTCTAATATATCTGCAGTTGAACTTGTTAATCTATATAAAAAAATAGGATATAGTGGAATATGTATAAGTGATCATTTTTTAAATGGAAATACAACCGTTCCCGAAAATCTACCGTGGGAAGAACGAATTGAATTGTTTTACAATGGTTATAAAAGAGCATATAATGAAGGGAAAAAAGTTGGTATTGATGTATTTTTTGGCTGGGAGTATTCGTATCGCGGGACAGATATCTTAACTTATGGTTTGGATAAAAAGTGGCTTTTAAGGCATCCTAATTTACTTAGTCTTAGTCTAGTTGAATACTGTGATTTGGTTCATGAAGATGGAGGGTTTCTAGTTCATGCACATCCATTCCGGGAAGCAGAATATATAGATATGATCAGATTGTTCCCCCGCAAAGTAGATGCTGTTGAAATATTTAATGCCGGCAGAACTGATTTTGAAAACAAACGGGCTCTTGAGTATGCTGACAATTATAAATTATTAAAGTTAGTAGGTTCAGATACCCATAAGAAGCAGATTAATAAGTCAGCTGGAATTCAGTTTGAGAGAAAAATAAAGGATATAGATGATATGATTGAGAGTATAAAGGATGGCCAGGGAGATTTGTTTGTATCTTCAATTTTAAGGTAGAATTAAATTAGATATCAGAGGAGACATATACCATGATTGAAATTAGAGCCATGAAAAAAAGTGAAGCAGAGGAAGTAAAAAAATTAGGAAAGAAAACTTTTGAATGGTTTGAAGGGCTTTTTATACCAGAACCAAAAAACTGTTTTGTTGCTGTTGAAGAAAATAATATTATTGGTGCAGTATTATATAAATTCTTCACTGTAGCTGATAAAAAGATTGGTTATGTTGATTACATTTTTGTAGATGAAAATGTTCATGATAAAGGTATTGGCAGCAAACTTGTTGACCGCTGTTTAAAAGCAATGGAAAAAGAAGACTGTGATGGTTGCAGTGCCCTCGTTAGAGATGACAATGTTGGCTCCTGGAAAATGTTTATTAATCGAGGTCTGCAGAGAGTTGGTCTGGATGATTTAGTGAGAAATTTTGGTATCCTAGATATGTTAAAACTTACATTTAAAACTCCTTTTATTTTTGCAACTGGTATGGATTATTATCTTAAATTAGGGGCTGATGATCTTTCTACTCGAAAAGGAAATTCCCTTTTCCAAGCTTTTAAATATTTAATTCTCACAGCTTTATTATTATCGCCAGGATTCATCCACGGTATCGAAAATGCTTTATCTATTATTGCCGCAATTGCAGCTATTATTGTAATTAGAATAGCTTTTGGTTATCTTGGGACACTGTTTTCAAAGGAAAATTGGCATTTTAGAGTTTGTGATGGTGGGTATATTATACCGTTTATAGCTTCTTTTTTTAATGGTATCTTTCTAATTTCAGGAAACTGGTATCCAGAAGTTTATAGAAAAGAGTCAGACTTTAAACGTTCTCTGGGATTCACCGCACTGGCCCAATGGATATCTCTGATAACTATTATATTGATAACTAAAACCCAGCTGGGCCAAACACAATTTCTAGGAATTATGGGAGAAATGTCAGTTTTTATAATGATGATCAGCATTGTCCCACTCTATCCGCTTGCCAGTTTCGGTGGTAAAAGAATATTTGAATGGAATAAATGGATCTATATAATTGTTTTATTAATTTCTTTTTATATATTATTTTTGTATTAGAAATAGGGAGTTGATATATATGAAAAAAGAATTTAGCCATAAACCAGATCTATATGAAGATCAGTGGCCTGGAGAATTTAATACTTTTTCCTGGGGAGATTATTTAACAGCAATTCCATCTCCAATATTTTTAATTACTACTTATAAAAGTAATAGAAAGCCAAATGCCTGTTTGCAGTCCTGGTCAACATTTACTGGGGATGCAGGAGAATTTATCTGTCTTATTGGTTCAGTTTCAAAAAAGGGACACTTATATGAGAGTCTCTTGAAGACAAAAGAATGTGTCTTAAATTTCCCTGCAGCCGATATATATGATAAATGTCAGGCAACTATTCAAAATAATGATTTTGAAGATGATGAAATTGAAAAATCAGGTTTAACAGCTGAAAAATCAAAAACAGTTGAGGCACCCAGAATAGCTGAATGCTTTTTAAATATTGAATGTGATTTTTTATGGAAAAAAGACCATTTTAAAGGGGCTAATGACGTTGTTGTCTGTTTAAAAATGAAGCATATAGCAATGGATGAAGACTATTATGACGAAAATAAAAAAGGGAGATATGGGAAGACAGGATATATATATAATATTCATTCTCCCAGAAATCCAGAAAACGGTGAGATATTTGATACTGACCTGGGGATTTTAAAAAAATATTCAGAATGAGGATAATAGAAGCTGGAGAAATCCTGGAAAACTCATTTTGTTAATGTATTAGATATTCAAATTGAAGATTTTAGTGGAGGAAAGATATAAATGAAAATAAATAATAATTATTTAAAAGAAAAATTAAAACATG
Organism: Halanaerobium saccharolyticum; assembly: GCF_003053565.1. Lineage (GTDB taxonomy): Bacteria > Bacillota > Halanaerobiia > Halanaerobiales > Halanaerobiaceae > Halanaerobium > Halanaerobium saccharolyticum_B. The sequence goes on from NZ_QAXS01000017.1 coordinate 46,914, forward strand.
TCTACTGGCTAAATGGTGGGCCCTGTGCTGGAAAAACTACGATGACCAAAAAATTTGTAAATGAATTAGGCTTTCAAACTTTAAAAGATGATGTTTTAAAATATAGATCTTTTTCTAATCCAGAAATACATAGTGCTCTTCAAAAACCAAATCAAAATTTAGACTGGGATAAATGGTTTAATAAACCAGTCGACTTACATTTACAGTGGCTGGTTGATTTTGCCCGGGAAATGATGGAGTTTTTTGTGGTTGATTTATTAAAAATGCCAGATGACAGGCCAGTTATCGTAGATTTAGGAGTTATGCCAGAAGATATATTACCTTTTATCTCTAAAAATAATATAATAGGACTTTTTACCTCAAAAAAAGAAATTGAAAACTTATATTTTTATAGAGATGATCATAAAATGATTCTTGAGTGTATAGAAAATAATACAGAAAATCCTCAACAAACAATTAAGCACAGCAATAAATCGATGGTTAAATTCTCTAATAAGATAAAAAAGGCCTGTATTAAAAATGAGATAAAGATCTTAGAAAGAACTACTGAAATGAGCGTTGATCAACAATTTGAACTGATCTATAAACATTTCGGATTTTAGAAATAATTTAGATTAAAATCTATTTTCTATAACTGGAGAGATTTTAATGTCAATTATTCAATACAATCAAGGCTATCATAAAATTAATAATCATAGAATCTACTGTAAACATTGTCAAAATGGTCAGCCAACAGTAATTTTTGAATCAGGCTTAGGAGATGACAGCAGTACCTGGAAAGAGATACAGGATGAAATATAATCAATTACCTCAACATTTTCTTATGATAGAGCAGGGACAGGAAAAAGTGAAAGCAGAGATGGCCCCAAGAGTGAATAAATATTGTCCAGGATCTGACTAAAATTCTTGATAATAGATCTTTAGGACCACCTTATATATTAGTAGGTCATTCTTTTGGCGGATTGATTTCAAGATTATTTGCAAGCATCAATCCAGAAAATACAGCAGGGATGGTATTACTTGATGCCGCTCCTGTAAATAAAGAAATTGTTTTTCAAAATATATTAACAGGAAAACAAAAAGAATTTTTTATTAAAATTTATCCCAGACCATTACCTCTGATAAAAATTTTTTAGCAGGCATACTCACATCATTCTCATCATAATACCCAACAGACATCAGAGTCATTAATTCCATCTCCTGAGGACAATTAACCAGCTCCTTAATTTTTGGTGAATGTTCTTTCTGATAAGAATTAACCCAGCAGGTCCCCAGATCATGCGATTTAGCAGCTATCATGATATTTTCGGTAGCTGCAGCGGCATCCTGCATTGGAGTAGTAGCTTTATCCTGATTAACAAAAACTGCTATACAGGCACCAGCTTCTTCAATAAATCTACCATAGCGGGCATAAGAAGCGATTTTATTTTTGATCTCATCATCAGTAATGACTAGAAAAGACCAGGCCTGTCTATTATTACCGGTAGGAGCCAGACGAGCACAATCAATTATTTCTTTCAGTGTTTCTTCTGGTATTTTTTTATCAATGTACTTTCTGACACTTCTCCGTTCTTTGATATTTTGAATAGTTTCATTTGACATAATATATTCCTCCTTTTTTTGAGTAGTTTTATTTCTATTCTTAGATTATCATTTAAAAGGCTGATTATGCAAATTGTTAGTAATTATTAAATTATCAGCCTGGGCCTGGACTTTTTAAAACCCTTAATTATTATTTTTGCTTTCTTCAAAGTCAATTTCTTGCTATAATGATTACAGTTAATATAATTTTATCTAGATTTGGGATGGTGATCAGATGAGTTTATCAATAATTGCAGCAATGGATCAGAATCAATTAATCGGAGAGCAGGGAAAAATCCCCTGGGACTTACCGGCTGATTTAAAATACTTTAAAAAAACAACTATGGGAGCACCAGTTATCATGGGAAGAAAGACCTTTGAATCAATAGGTTTTCCTTTACCAGGCAGGAGAAATATTATCCTGACCAGAAACAAAGATTATGCAGCTGAAGGCTGTGAAGTAGTTCATTCAAAGAAAGAAATCCTGGATGAATTTTTGGAGAAAGACAAAGAAGCGTTTATCATCGGTGGTGCAGAAATTTATAAACAGTTTTTAGCATACAGTGATAAATTATATCTAACAATCATTGAGCATCAGTTTTCTGGAGATACATATTTCCCGGAGATAGACTGGCAGAAGTGGGATAAAGTATCAGAAAAGCAGGGAACTACTGACAGCGATAATCCTTATTCATATTCTTATCATCTTTATCAGCGAAAAAATAAAATTTCTAGGAGTGATTTTTAATGAAGCAGTATCTTAAGATGTGTCAGCAAATTTTAGATAATGGAGTCGATCGCGATGATAGAACAGGTACAGGAACCAGGAGTATCTTTGGTCATCAGCTGAGGTTTGATCTGCAGGAGGGTTTTCCCCTAATGACCACCAAAAAGGTTTACTGGAAAGGAGTTGCTCATGAGCTGCTCTGGTTTTTAAAGGGAGATACCAATATCAAATATTTAAATGATAATGATGTACATATCTGGGATGAATGGGCTGATGAAAATGGAGATTTAGGAAATGTTTACGGCCACCAGTGGCGGAGCTGGGAAGGCAGAGAGGGCACAATCGATCAAATATCTGAGGTTATTGAACAGATTAAAGAAAATCCTTATTCCAGAAGATTAATTGTAAATGCCTGGAACGTGGGAGACTTAGACAAGATGGCTCTTCCTCCCTGTCACCTTTTATTTCAGTTTTATGTAGCTGACGGTAAACTTTCCTGTCAGCTATATCAGCGCTCCTGTGATACTTTCTTAGGAGTCCCCTTCAATATTGCAAGCTACAGCTTATTAACTCATATGATTGCTCATGTAGTTGGCCTCGAGGTTGGGGAATTTGTCTGGACCGGTGGCGATGTTCATATATACCACAACCATTTTGACCAGATAAAAGAACAGCTGAGTAGAGAACCCAGACCTTTACCGCAGATTAAAATAAATAAAGAGACTGATAACATTTTTGAAATTGATTTTGAAGATATAGAGCTGATCGATTATGATCCTCACCCTACCATCAAGGGAGAAGTTTCAGTTTAGTAGATAATAAGTGGTGATTTAGCTTATCCAGTCAGTTTCTAAAAAAGGATGATCACTATGAAAAAAGCAGTTATTGTTGGGGCCTCCTCAGGTATAGGAAAAGAACTGGCAAAGATTTTATCTGATAAAGGTTATACTCTGGGTCTAGTTAGCAGGAGAAAAAGCCTATTAGAAAAACTTCAGGAGGAACTGCCCAATAAATCATTGATTAGAAGCTTGGACATCACATCAATGAATAGTATAGAGAAATTAAAAAGACTTATTCAAGAGATGGATGGCGTAGATTTAATTATAATTAGTGCTGGCTGTATTTATATTAATCAAGAGCTTGATTTTGAAAAAGAAAAAAAGACTATTGACCTTAATGTTTCAGCTTTTACTGCTGTAATAAATACTGCCTATAAATATTTCAGTAAAAGAGGAAAAGGACATATAGTAGGGATTTCATCAATTGCTGCTCTGAGGGGAGCAGATGATGCTCCCGCTTATCACGCTTCAAAAGCATATGTCTCAAATTACATGGAGGGCTTAAGAGTTAAAGCTGAAAAAGAAAATTTATCATTAAAGATTACAGATATTAAGCCAGGTTATGTAGATACAGATATGGCAGTTAAAGATAATCAATTCTGGGTCGCTTCAGCTGAAACGGCTGCCTCACAAATCTTCAGGGCTATAGAAAAAAAGAAAGACCATGCTTATATTACAAAACGCTGGAGATTAGCAGCCTGGCTGCTCAAAATTATACCAGGTTTTTTATACAAAAAAATATTATAAATTAATTGTTGAAGGAGAATTAACAATGGAATTTAGGAAATATAAAAATGAAGAAATAGATAAAATTGAAGCATTATTTGTGAAAACTTTTTCAGATTCAGAAGGCGAGGCAGAAGGAAAGCTAATAGGAGAACTCGCATCTGCTTTATTGACCAAAACTAATAGTGAAGACCTATATGCCTACAATGCTCTGGCAAATGGCCAAATCATAGCCAGTATTATTTTTACTAGATTAGAATTTGAAAAAGGCAAGTTTAACGCTTTTTTATTATCACCGGTTGCTGTACTTCCAGAATATCAGGGAAGAGGAATCGGACAGAAGTTAATTAATTTTGGCCACAAAGATTTAAAGAAAAAAGGTATAGAACTTGTCTTCACCTATGGTGATATCAACTTTTACTCAAAAGTTGGTTATAAAAAAATATCTGAAGAAATAGTAAATGCTCCTTTAAAACTTTCCTATCCCGAAGGATGGCTGGGCCAGAATTTAAATAATGGTAAAATACCAGTAATTACCGGTGCCTCCCACTGTGTTGAGGCGTTGAATCACCCAAAATACTGGTAGAAATTTTTTGTGATTTTTTAGGACTTAAAAAGTGAGGTTTATCTATGAAACTAAAAGCTCTATTTTTAAAAGCTGCTGTTATTCTAATTGGAATCCTCGTCACAGCTCTATTAATCTTTGTCTTACCCTTAATAGCTGAGGATGCTGCAGCCAGCAGTTTAAAGATGGCCTATGTGTTGTATGCCATTTTAACTATAATGTATATTAGTTCTGCACCTTTTTTTGCCCTCTTATTTCAGATATTTAAAGTTTTAAACTATGTTCGAGCAGAAGAGTTTTTTTCTAAGCCAATATTAAATGCTCTAAATAAGATAAAAAGGTATGGATATATTATCAGCTTTCTTTATCTACTGGCCCTGCCGCTTTTTTATATTGTTGGAGAAGTAGATGATGCTCCAGGGCTTATTCTAATCGGGATGTTTTTTCTTTTTGCTTCCCTGGTGCTTTCAGTTTCTACTGATCTGTTTCAAAACTTACTCGAAAGCGAATATGATAAAATAGAAGACACTATTATCGAGAGAATAGTAAAAGCGCGAAAGGAAAACTTTAATCCTAAAGATGCTTTAACTGAAAAGGATATAATTGATTTATTGGATAAAGATTAAAGCTATTATTTTTCTTAGATATAAGACTGATGATCTAGCGAAAAATATTCAGAATTTTGGGAAGTCATATATATTAAGCCTGATTAAATATTTTTATAGGAAGGAAAATAAAATGACTAAATCAATCAGAAAAGATATTAAAATTCGTCCAGAAACACATAAAGATTATCAAGATATCGTATCACTTGTATTACGATCTTTTAAGGAAGGGACTCCATATTCAGATGGTACAGATGTAGTAGCATTAATTGAAGAAATTAGAGACTCTAAGTATTATATACCGGAATTATCATTTGTAGCAGAGCTTGAAAATAAAGTTGTAGGACATTTTATGTTCTCACATTTTCCTTTATCTCCGACCAAAGAAGGCGGACATCATAATAATGCTAAAACTGAAATAATAATGCTGGCCCCGGTAGCAGTCCATGCTGATCACTTCAAACAGGGAATAGGTACTGCTATGTTAACTCAGGGAATTAACAAGGTAAAAGAATTGGGATACCGAGGAATAACAGTTGAAGGCGACTTTAATTTTTATAATAGACTTGGTTTTGAGACTTCAAGTAACTATGATATTTATCCAACCAGTGGTTTTCCTATGGAAGAACCGCGATGTATGATGTGTCAGGAAACTTATCCTGGGTCACTTGCAGAGATTAAAGGCTATGTTGTCTACGATATGTATTATAATGCTTAAAAAATCAAACGCTTTACTATATGAAATGATTGCTGTTATGGGTCTGACTGTAATATTTTCGTTTCTCTATCCTGAATATAAGAGTTTCATTACCTAATTTAGCCGAGAAAGCCTCGCTTATGTCAATGGGCGGGGATGAATCGGCTAATTTATATGTTGAACACTTGTTCTTTTAGTGGTATAATATACTTAGTAATAAAGTTTTTTGCATTGGATTAAAATATCATTGATATCTAATAATTAATGAAAAGGTGTTTGCTATGCAATTAACATATGTGCTGGAGTTATTAAAACCAACTAAAAGAAAAGAAAATATATTCTTAAATAATATTGCAGAAGTAGTTAAAAATCGTCAGGCTATTGCTATTAAACTTAAAGCAGGAAAAACTGAATTGAGTTCTGCTGATTTTAAGAATATAAACCTACCTTCTGCTGTTAAGAATCAGAATATTAGGGAAGTTAAAGCTCTCCACAAATTATTTTTAAAATCTGGTTCTGATAAAGATAATATCGAATTCAAAGCTAACCAGCCTATCTGCTATAATAATCAAAATTATAAGATTGATCACCATATAATCTCAATTCCTCTTTATACAACTAAATGTCAAAGATTTGCTTTTCCTGTTAAGCAGACTGAAAGATTTGAAAAGCTGCAGCAGCATATCAATAGTGGCTGCAAATTGGGTAAAGCCAGTCTCTTCTACAAAAGAGGCAAATGGTATTTTGCTGTAACAATTAGAATTGCGGCTAAAAAAACTTCTACCTCTAATTTAATGGGAATTGACATAGGGCTTCGTCAATTAGCGGTTGCCAGTGTTAAAAATCCCCAAGGCAAAGAAATTAATCGCCAATTTCACAATGGTAAACAGGCAGGTTTTATCCGCAAAAAGTATCGTATGTTAAGAAGAAAACTGGGTCAATCAAAAAAAGTTAAAGCTATTAAAAATATTAATGACAAAGAGCAGAGATGGATGACTGATTTAAACCATAAAATTAGTCGCCAGCTTATTAATTTTGCTGTGCAAAAGAAAGTTGGTACTATAATTATGGAGAATCTAGAAAATATCCGTAATACTGCTAATAGTCTTAATAGAGCAGATAGAAACATCCACAGCTGGACTTTCTATCAACTTCAACAATTTATTGAATATAAGGCTGAATTAGCTGGGATTAAGGTGGAATACATAAATCCAAAGTACACTTCCCAGAGTTGTTCTAGATGTGCTAAGGTTAAAAAATCTAACCGCAAAGCTAACTTATACTCTTGCGAGTGTGGTAATCATATCCACTCTGATTTAAATGCAAGTCGTAATATAGCTAATAAATATTTAGAGCAACAATCTGCTTAGATGGTAATAGTCTAAGTGCCTGAGTGCCTATATTAGCATAATGCTAGGATTATACTATTGAAATGTATAGTCGGCTATCTCAGGAGGGCTGATGGCACAGCCTCGAGTCGAAGTCGAATTGGGCTACTAGAAATAGACTGCCTTCTAATCATTCGACAACCTCGCAAGTTCTTTTAAGGAATCCTCGTTCGTGACGATAGGAACGGGCGGGGAGGATGTCAATCTAGCACCCCTAATTTATCTACTTATTGAGCGCAAGAAAAGGGGAAGAAGTTGGAATGATATAGGTTTTAAGTTTAAACAAACACTATCTGATCTAAAAAATAATTGGTATTTAGTCATCTTAGTGGTAATTGTTACCCAGGTGCTTACCCTAATAATTGGTGAATATTTTTTTGCTGGTTTTCTGCAGCATATACAATCTAGAATTCCTTTAATTGATCCTTCACACTTAATCCCCTTTATGATCATGTTATTTGCAGCAACACTGGGAGAAGAATTAATATTTCGCGTATTTTTTCAGAAAAGATTAAACTGGTATATCGGGATTATACCAGCAATTTTAATATCTTCAGCTGTTTTTTCTTCTCTGCACTATGCTAGTGGACCACTTTCTATTATTAGTTTTGATATTATCACTATTTTCATAGACAGTATTATCTATGGGATAATCTATTATAAAACTAAAAATGTTTTTGCTGCCTGGATTCCCCATCTTTTAGCAGATGTTGTTGCGATTTTTTTAATAGTAAATTTTTTATCTATAAGTTGATCTATTTAAATAGAGATAAAATTAATTTGGGGATTATAAAAAAATATGCTGGAGGGATGAAATGAAAATATTTGGGAAGCTTTTATTATTAGGTAGTGGATTAATAGCAGCACTTTTGATTTTTTCCACTTTTTATCATATATATCAGCTCAGAAATGAAGCCAAAAAATATCCTCCTCCTGGTAAATTAATAACGGTTGATAATAATAAAATGCATGTATTTACTGAGGGCCAGGGTGATATTACTCTTGTATTTATGGCAGGATCTGGCACAAGTGGCCCGACAATAGATTTTAAACCTTTGTGGAGTAAATTATTAGATGAGTATAGGATTACAGTAGTAGAAAAAGCTGGTTATGGCTGGAGTGAACAATCAGCAGGCTCAGGAGACATAGAAAAAATGCTTGAAAAAACAAGAAAAGCACTAAAACTTTCAGGGGAAGATGGGCCATATGTACTTGTACCTCATTCAATGTCAGGTTTAGAAGCAATTTGCTGGGCTCAAAAATATCCAGACGAGATTAGAGCAATTATAGGACTTGATCCAGCAATTCCAGATCATTATTTGAATTCAGCTTTTAAACTCCCCAGTAAAAGTCAATTATATATCATGTATTTTATGTCAAAAATAGGATTAACCAGATTTATGGGGAGGTCAGAATTAGAAAAAAATTTACCTCTACTTAAATCTAAAGATTTAACAGTTGAAGATAAAGAAAAACTTACTGCAGTTTTTTATAAAAGTTCTTTGACAAAAAATATGTTAAACGAAATTGATTATATTGAAGAGAACGCTTCCCAAGTAAAAAGAAACGGCATACCTTCAGATATCCCAATGTATTTTTTTATAGCAGAAAATAGTGATATCAGTATTATTCCCAATTGGACAGCAGATTTATCTAAGTACTTAGATGAGGTTAAAAGTGGAAATTATAAAATGCTTAATACTGGACATTATGTCCATCATGAAAAATCTGATCTTATAGCCCAGGAAATAAAAAGATTTATAAGAGAAAAATTCTAAGAGGGAGGTTATTATGACAAAGATTAAAGATCTAAAAATTTATAAGGCAAAATCTAAGACTTCTCGAAAAATTTCTGACGCAACCCATGATATTTCAGATATTTCTTTTCATATTCTAGAGATAGTTACTGACAAAGAAATTAGAGGACAGGGTTATCTGCTTTCCTTTCATTATTCTCCTAATGCAATAAAAGGTGCTCTAGAAGATTTAAAGAATTTTATTTTAGAAAGAGAATATCATATTTATGAAACAGTTAAATTAAAAAAAGATTATGAAGCTGAAACAGAATATTTTGGTAATCCCGGTCTGCAGAGATGGGCTTTAGCAGTTTTAAATATTGCAATGTGGGATGCCTGGGGCCATCAATTAGAGCAGCCAATCTGGAAAATTCTTGGAGGAAGCAAAATCAAAATTCCTGTCTATGGAAGTGGGGGCTGGTTATCTTATTCAGAACAAGAATTATTAGAAGAGGTTAAAGATTATAAAAAACGGGGGTTTAAAGCAGTAAAAATAAAGGTCGGTTCAGAAAATATTGAAAGAGATGTTCAAAGAATTAAAAAAGTAAGAGAAACTGTTGGAAGAGATATAAAGATTATGATTGATGCAAATCAGGGCCTGGAAGTTCCAGAAGCAATTAAACTCTCTAAACTTGCTTCAGAGATAGGTATTCACTGGTTTGAGGAGCCAATTTTGCACAATGACTTTTCCGGTTATGAAATTATTAGACGTAAAACAAATATTGCTCTTGCAATGGGAGAAAGGGAATACAATTGTACAGCTTTAAAAGAACTCATTAGAAGAAATGCTATAGATCTCTGGCAGCCAGATATCATAAGAATTGGTGGAGTTGAAGAATGGAAAAAATCAGCTTCTTTAGCTATTTTAAATAATATTCCTGTTCTTCCTCATTATTATAAAGATTATGATGTTCCCCTGCTCACAACAATTTCGAAACCATATGGAGCTGAATCTTTTGACTGGATTGATCAATTAATAGACAATAAAATGAAAATAGAAGATGGATATATATATCCGAGAGAAAGAAATGGCTGGGGCTTTAAATTCAAAAAAGAGTATTTAGAAGAGATTTAAGTTGAAGAAGATTATTTTTCATAAAACATTATATTAATCTTTGCCAGCATAGAGGAGGTAATTATGGAAATTCCAAAAGAAATTAAAACTTTACTGAAAAACAATAAATTGTGTAGTATGGCAACCTGTTGGAATGAAAAGCCTTACTTATCATTGATGAATTATACCTATCTAGAATCAGAAAATATAGTTATCTTAAGCAGTAGAAAAAACAGCAAAAAATATACTAATATTCAAAAAAACAAAAATATATCACTGCTCATATTTTCAAATTCAACTAATAAAAGTGCTATGTTTTTAGGCACAGCTCTAACTTTAAATACGGGAGATGAAAAAGAAGAGTACTATAGAAAAATGCACATGAAAAACTGTGAGATGCCTCAATTTATTCTGGGAGAAGATATTAATTTAATAATTTTTAACATTGAAGAGGTTATTGTTTCTGACAGAGAGGACAATGTTAAATATATTGGTGAATAAAAATATCTTAAAACCCTAACTTTAGATGGGTGTATTTGTTTATAGAATAATATATTATTAATTCACAATAAATCTTTAGGAGGGGTATTTATGATATTTTCAGTAAATCAATCAAGTATATTACCAGTTAATAGGATTATTTTATCTGCAGTGATCTTTATTTTCTGCTCACTTATTTTACTATTTTCATTTATTGCATTAAGAAGGAAACTAAAGGGCCAACGAATAAAAATATTTGGGGTTTGGACGGTTTTCAGTTTGCTGGCAGCTTTGCTCTTGTATTACACAGGTTTTTTCGGCACTTATATTGATGTGCAGGCTGCTCAAGATAAAAACTACAGCAGAGAGGAATTAGTTCAGGATTTAAAGCAGATAGAAAGCGCTATTATGGATGAAAATCCACTTATATTTACTTATAGAGAGAAATTAAAAGCAGATTTTGCTCAAAGATATAATCTGATTGAAGATGGAATGACAGAGTTAGAATTTTATAGATTGATTAATCCTTTAATTGCTAATATCAACTGTGGACATACAAATCTGTATATTTCAGAGGCATTAGAAAAAAATAGAGAAGAAAAGGCAAAGTTTTTTCCTCTGCAGGTAACTCTGATAAATAATGAACTTTTTTTCTTAGAAGATGATCCAGAAAGTGGAATTAAGACAGGTAATAAAATCAAAACAATTAATGATTTAAACAGCGAAAAAATCATAGAAAAGCTGATTGAAAACATTAGTGGTGACGGAGATGGTGAGGCAAAACAGCGGTATATAATCAGCAACTATTTTAACAGCAGTTTCTATGATTTTGTTGATAATTCAGATAAATTTATTGTTGAATATTTTGATGGAAATGGAAATCAGTTAACTGCTGATTTAAATGCAGAACAAAATAGCAGTTATAATTTAAACTCCTGGAGCCTTCAATTTGCAGACTATAGTGACGGAAATTATTATGACAGTGAAATATATAATAATTATGCCCTGCTTGATTTAAATGTTTTCATGCAGGAAAAAGACGAAAAATTTGATTCTTTTTTAGAGGAATTTTTCAAGGAACTAGATGAAAAAGAAATTTCTAATTTAATTATTGATCTTAGAGGTAATTTTGGCGGTAATCCATTCATGTCAAAAACATTACTTTCCTATTTAGTTAGTAAAGAAACTGACTATTTTACTGATGATCTTCCTTTTCTCCAGCGCTTATTAGGCTTTACAGATCCAATTGAAGCTGCCGAAAATAATTTTGAGGGAGAAATTGTTCTTCTAACAGATGGTGCAAATTTTTCAACAGCCGCTCATTTCGCTGCCTTTTTTAAATACAATAAACTTGGTACCATAGTGGGAAGTGAAACTGGCGGATCATATGTCTGTACCGATAGTTCCAAAGACTTAGTTTTAAGTAATACCCGGATGCGCCTCCATTATTCTACCCTGACCTATGAACTTGCAATAGAAGGAATGCCCAAAAGAAAAGGAATTCAACCAGATATTACTGGGTTATGTCAAAAAATCTATGAAAAAGTGATGTTGAAGACAGAATTTAGTTTTTAGAGTAAATTTTAATGGTTGGGATGACCGCATTGCCCTTGA
>NZ_QAXS01000018.1 GCF_003053565.1 Halanaerobium saccharolyticum
AAAGGATAAGGTAGTGACTGAATATTCTGTAGATAGTATATGTTCTCAATAACTTAAATTTGACAATGCTTAAATATTTTTATGCAATGCTAGTGAAAAAAGCAGATAAAATACTGATTATGAGATAGATTGGGTTAGCAAGAGAAACAGGTAAATCTTTATTTATTAATATATCTCTAATAGTCCCTCCGGCAACTGCAGTAGTTATTCCAAAAACAGCAACCCCATAATAATCCATCTCCTTTTCTATAGCACGCAGAGCTCCTGACATTGCAAAAGCTATAGTTCCTATAATGTCAACAATCGAAATAAATTCCATTTTAACCTCCTGATTTATTAAAAAAAGTCCTCAGAAAATCTCCATTATTTAACGGAAAAATGAACATTCTCTGAGGGGAAATCATCTTCCAAAATGTTATTTTAAAAGATTATCCCTGGGTGTGATAACCGCCATCTACATGAAGAATCTCTCCGGTTACCATGCTCGATAGATCACTGAGTAGATAAAGGGCACTTGCAGCAACTTCTTTCTGCTCAACTAATCTTTTCATCGGAGATTTATCTTTAAAATTTTTCATTAGATCTCTAAAATCAGAAATACCGCTGGCAGCTCTGGTTAGAATTGGACCTGGCGAAAGGGCATTAACTCTAATATTATCACGCCCGAGATCTGCGGCAAGGTATTGAACTGAAGATTCGAGGGCAGCTTTAGCAACTCCCATAACATTATAATTTGGAATCACCTTTTCCCCTCCATAATAGGTCAAAGTAACTGCTGCTCCTCCCTTTTCTTTCATAAACGGATAAGCCAGCTGAAGAGCTTTAACATAAGAGTAAACACTTATTTCCATACTGCGCAGAAAACTGCTGCGGGCTGTATCCATATATTTCCCTTTTAAATCTTGTTTATTAGGACCACCGGCAATTGCATGGACTATAAAATCAAATTGACCTCCAAACTCTTCTCCAATCTTTTCAAAAACTTCCTCGAACTCCTGGTCATCTGTGATATCTAGCGTGTGATAACCTGCGGCTCCAATCTCTTTAAATAAAGGGATTACCTTTTCGCCAATTTTTTCATTCTGATAGGTAAAAGCAAGTTCTGCTCCCTCTTTTTTTAATCTCTCTGCAGTCTCCCAGGCAATGGATTTTTTATTTGCTACCCCCATAATTATTCCCTTTTTACCTGACATTAATCCAGCCATCATAATTACCTCCCACAATAAATTGATTTAGTTTCAGATGAAATTAATAATTCTTTTTAAGTAAAAATATTTCATTCTATACTTAGTATAATTCATCTAAAACAAAGGTATTCCTTCAATTTTATCAAATATAAATAATTAACACTTCTTTTTATAATTCCAATTTAATAGAGTTCGATTTAAGTTAATTATTACAAAAAAATCATTTTTTATCAGTATTGACTTTAACAATCAAAATTTAACTCTTAGCAACTATGTAAAATAAATGTTAAATTATTGTAAATGACTTGACTATCTAAAAAAATACAAATATAATTTAAATATGATTAAAATCGAATATCCAAATATAGGAGGTCATAAAGTGGAGATTATTGAAGTCTTAAAGGCTCTGGCCCATGAAAACAGAATTAGGATTTTAAATCTTTTGGCTAAAAGTGAACTCTGTGTCTGCGAATTAGAAAATATTATGCAGGTTAATCAGTCCAATGCCTCCCGACATCTGGCGAAATTAAAGCAGGTCAATTTAATTAAAGGTAGAAAAAAAGCTCAGTGGATATACTATCATCTCAACGAAAAAATGCTGGCTGAGCATAAATTTATCAAACTTTTAATTGAAGATGAACTGGACGACTTTGCTGAGGCCAGAAAAGATTTAAAAAGGCTTAAAAAATACAATAACAGTTCTTTAAGCTGTGAAACACTTCCTGAAAGTAATCTATTTTCAAAATAGTAATTTTTTATTTAAAACATAATAACTATTTATAAGGAGAGATATTTAATGAAGTATAAAGTTGGATTTATTTGTGTTGGTAATTCCTGCCGCAGTCAAATGGCAGAAGGTTTTGCAAGAGAATATGCTGGTGATATTTTAGAAGTTTACAGTGCAGGTACTGATCCATCTCCGGAGGTTAAAGCAAATGCTGTTAAGGCGATGGATGAAGTTGGAATAGATATCAGTGATCATTATCCAAAACTACTGGAAGAAATCCCTTCTGAACTGGATATTTTAATTACAATGGGCTGTGGTGTTGAATGTCCCTACATACCCTGTAAGTTTAGAGAAGACTGGGGTTTAGATGATCCGGCCGGTCACCCAATGGAAGTTTTTAGAGAAACCAGAGAAATTATTGATCAGAAAGTTAAAGAGCTAATTGAAAAAGTGAAGAATGATGAAATCTAATTAAATAAAAACAGCAGTTTAAGCTTAGTCTGTTCGTTTGAGCTGCTGTTCTATTTTTTAAGCAGGCATATGATTAAAACCGAATCTATTAATGTGAAATGAGGGATAATTATGAGCAATAATTTTAAAAAAGAAAATTCTAAAACAGAAATTGAAGTGAAAAATGAGGACAATTCTTTAAGTATTTTTGAAAAATATTTAAGTGTCTGGGTAGGACTCTGCATTGTTATCGGAGTTGCTATCGGAAGGTTATGGCCAGCTTTTCCTAATACTTTAAGCAAATTTGAATATGCTCAAGTTTCTATTCCGGTTGCTATCTTAATCTGGTTTATGATCTATCCCATGATGGTCCAGATTGATTTCAGCTCTATTTTTGAGGCCGGTAAAAAACCAAAAGGATTAACTGTTACCCTGGTCAGCAACTGGTTGATTAAACCTTTTACGATGTACTTTTTTGCCTGGCTGTTTCTGCAGGTGATCTTTAAAAACTTAATCCCTGCCGGACTGGCCCAGGAGTATGTTGCAGGTGCAATACTGCTCGGAGCAGCACCCTGTACAGCTATGGTTTTTGTCTGGAGTTATTTAACTGATGGAGATCCAGCTTATACCTTAATTCAGGTTTCAGTCAATGATCTGGTCCTGATCTTTGCCTATGCTCCGCTGGTTATGTTTCTTTTAGGCTTAAATAATTTAACAGTTCCCTGGGATACAATTTTACTCTCAGTAATTTTATATATTGTTATACCTCTGACAGCAGGTTACCTTTCTCGCAAATATTTGCTTAAACACAAAGGAAAAGAATGGTTTGAAGGGGTTTTTCTTAAAAATTTAAGTGAGCTCACAGTAATTGGTCTACTATTAACTTTGATTATCCTTTTCTCATTTCAGGGAGATGTGATTTTAAATAATCCCTTCCATATTCTTTTAATTGCTGTTCCCCTGACTATCCAGACCTTCTTTATTTTTGCGATAGCTTATGGCTGGTCCAAACTCTGGAAGATCAATCATTCGGTAGCTGCACCGGCAGGAATGATTGGAGCCAGCAACTTTTTTGAACTGGCTGTAGCAACAGCAATCTCAGTTTTTGGACTGCAGTCCGGAGCTGCACTGGCGACAGTAGTTGGAGTTTTAGTTGAAGTTCCTGTTATGCTGGCTCTGGTCAAAATAGCTAATAAGACCAGAAAGTATTTTTAATATTATTTATTAAAGCCACCTTAAATATTAACAGCTAAAGGTGGCTTTTTATTTAAATAAATGTCTCAGCTTCTTTTCTTTCCTCGCCAAAATTCTCGATTAAATAATCGGTGATTTCTTCAAAATGATGATGATCCATATATTTAGCCTCAATAGGACATTTTTGAATACAGCTGCAGCATTTTCCTTTCCATTATTTATTTTCACCATATACTTTTTCAAGGTTAGCCATTTTGGCTGTCATATTCTTTAAAAGCAGATCTACTAAAATTAAAGATATCATTGCTTCTACAACCACAACTGCTCGGGGAACAATTACCGGATCATGTCGTCCCTCAATATTAATTTCAATATTTTCACCAGCTTTATTTACAGTCTGCTGAGTTTTTTCGATTGAAGGAGTTGGTTTAACAGCAGCTCTCAATACAATATCACTGCCATCTGTAATCCCACCTAAGGTACCGCCTGCATTATTAGTTAATTTAGTTATTTTTCCCTGCTGATAATTAAAAAAATCATTATGCTGATGACCTGTCATTCTGGCAGCTTTGAAACCACTGCCGATTTCCACTCCCTTGACCGCTCCAATTGACATAATAGCTCTGGCAAGCAGGGCATCTGTTTTATCAAAGACCGGATTTCCCAGCCCATCAGGTATATTCTTTACCCTGCATTCAATTGTACCTCCAGAAGAATTATTTTCTTCAATTAATTTTGTTAAATATGCTTCTGCCTCCTGAGCTGCAGCCAGATCCGGCATATATAAAAAGTTTTTTGGGATATCATCCTGATTAAAATTTTCTGAATCAATTTTCACAGGTCCGATCGAAGCTGTGTAGGCTGTAATTTCAACTCCAAGTTCTGCCAGTATCTTTCTTGCTACCGCTCCGGCTGCAACTCTGGCTGCAGTTTCTCTGCCTGAAGCACGTCCACTTCCTCTGTGATCTCTAAAACCATATTTTAAATCATAACTATAATCAGATTGGGCCGGTCTGTAGACATCTTTTAAAGCAGAATAATCCTTTGAACGCTGATTTTTATTATAAATAATCATCGAAATTGGAGTTCCAGTTGTCTTACCTTCAAATACACCCGAAAGAATTTCTACCTCATCTTTTTCCTTGCGGGGAGTTGTAAATGGTGACTGACCTGGCTTTCTCCTATCTAAGTCTTTTTGGATATCAGCTTCTGAAATTTCAAGTCCGGCCGGACAGCCGTCAATTACAACACCTAAAGCCTTACCGTGTGATTCTCCCCAGGTTGAAATTTTAAATAAATCTCCCAGTACTGATCCTGACATTTATCTCACCTCTTTTAAATTTTAAAACCCGAAAGAACAGAAAATTATTCTATTTCTTTCGGGCTCAGATCCTTTATTTTTATTTTAATAATTAAATTACTTTTATAAATCTACATAGTTATAATTTGATAACCATCTTTTATGTAGGCTTCCATAGAAGGATGACCACTCATATCACCTTTGAGAGGAATATCTGTTTTCTCGTTATATTCTAATACTCCCAGTTTAGCAGAACAGGCTTTACAGATACAGTCGATTAATCCTTTCTCTTTAGCTTCAAAATAGTGCTTGTTATTTGACTCTTCCAGCTTTTGAACCAGTTTTACGGCTTCACCTTCAAAAATAATCTTTGCCTCATGTCCTTTTTCAGCTAAGTCCAGTGCATTGAGCAGTACATGCTGAAAACACATTAATTCTCCGTTAAATGCGAAAAATGCAAATTTATCCATTAATATCACCTCTTTTATAATTTATAAAAAATAATATCATAATTTATTCTTTTTTTCATGCTCAAGCAGCCACTTTTTCCGCCAGATTCCTGCCCCATAACCACCTATTTTACCACTGCTTGCAGTTACCCGGTGGCAGGGAATGATAACTGGAATGCTGTTTTTATTATTGGCGTTACCAACTGCTCTGTAAGCTTTATTATTCCCGATTGCTTCTGCCACTTCCTTATAAGAAAAGGTAGCTCCATAAGGAATTTCCCTTAGCTGTCTCCAGACACTTTCTTGAAAATCTGTACCTTCAATTCTAAGTGGAAGTTTGAATTTTTTCCTTTCACCCTCAAAATACTCATCCAGCTGCTTTTTTGCAGCTGCCAAAACAGCTGCCTCCCCTTCCTGATAGCGCTTTACTTCCTGAAAATGAAGTCGCAACAGCTCACCCTGACTAGCCTGGAGCTCAATTAACCCAATTGGTGAGTCATAATACGCCACTTTATTAGCAGTAGATAATTCTCCAGCATTTTTAAATACCTGATCAAGATTTTGGGCTGTTATCTCCCAGATATAAAAAGAAGCTGCTGTGTTGTAAGGAGTGAAATTTCGTTCAAACTTTTTGAAATCTTTTTCTGTCGGCTCAGATTTCAAGCCATAAAACCACTGAATCCCCTTCCTAATACCTAGATCATGATAACTGATTACATTTCTTCTAGCTAAAGAAAATATTAAAAACATCTCTGCTGTCCAGCGGCCAATCCCTTTAACAGCTGTTAACTGTTCAATTATTTCTTCATCTGAAAGCTCTTCAATTTTAGCAAGCTGAACATTATTCTTCAAAACCGCTTCTGCAAGATTATTAAGGTAATTAACTTTACGCTCGGATAGACCGGCTTCTTTCAGTTTGCTTTCAGGAACTGCAGCAACAGCCGCAGGCGTTAATTTAGGAAGAATATTATTTACTTTCTTCCAGATAGAATCAGCCGCACTGCCAGAAAGCTGCTGGTAGACAATACTCTGAGTTAGAGAAGTAAAAGGATCAGGAGTATAATATCTATTTATTTCACCAAGATATTCAATTAAATCTGACATCCTCCTGTCTTTAACTTTTAGGTGATCAATTTCTGCTTGAGAAATTTTTATTTTCTTTTTCATAATCTAAAAACACCTCAATTAAAGGAGATCTTAACTAAATCTACCTATTTAATTACCATTCAATTCTTCTTCAATATCCTCTTTTTTAGTGGCTATAGAGTCAGCCAGGTGAAGAAGTCTCACATCAGGATAGAGTTCTTCTGCTTTACTTCTTTTGCGCTCATCAAAGGGGCCATAAGGTCCCATATGATAGGTAATCGCAAGGATATCCCTCTCTTCTAAGTTAATGAATTTAGATGCTTCAAGAATTGCCCGCATTGAATGGTTTAATGGCAAATTATCCTCGTTATAATTCCAGTCATTTCTTAAATCAGGTGGAGCAACATTCCGTCCATCCTTAAACCACTTGATCAAATCACTGGCATATTCTTTGGAAATTATAAATTCCTTATCCTCAACATATTTATCAAGACCATAATTATTATACATTTCCATATTATCTCTAACCAGACTTCTTAAAAAATTATTCTGGCCGGGAGTAATAGTATGCTGCATCTCTGAAGTATAAGCAAAACATTTTTCGATATCATGCAGGGAAGCCTGAAGAATAATATTTTCCCGTGGTATGCCTGCAGAAATTTCTTCATTTAATTTTAAATATTCTCTCTTAACATTTTCAGTGTGTTCTAAAAGTCCACCAGTCCTATTTAAATGATGTCTAATACTGGCCGGCTTTTTATAAAAATCAATTTCTTCTAAAAAAACTAACAATTCTTCAATTCCATTTTTTCCGGTCTGTTTAAGATCGGCAATAAAACTTTCTTTCAGTTCCTTCATTTTTGCACCTCTTGTATATTCTAGTTATTTTAAATCCTGTTGTTTTAAATCCTAATTCTTAATAACTTACTTATCAAATTTTAACATTTAAAGACCTATAAAACAAGTTAAATTGATAAGCAGGTATATTTTTTGGATTAAACCCGCAGTGATCCGCGAAAGCCTCGAGAACTATAATATGATTGAGCACCATTATGATAAACAAAAACATGATCATAGCGGCGGTCACAGAAAAGTGCTCCACCCAGTTCTCGAATTCCTTCAGGTGTTTTTATCCAGCTTGAAGTTTTTAAATCAAAGGCTCCCAGCTCCTGCAGCTTGCGGTATTCTTTTTCTGTTAAAATTTCTATCCCCATATCCGCAGCCAGATCAAGGGCACTATTTTCAGGCTTATTCTTTTTTCTTGACTCAAGTGCTTCCCGATCATAGCAGAAACTCCTTCTTCCGGCAGGACTTTCAGCTGCACAGTCGACAAATATATATTCTCCACTATTCTGGTCAAAATCAACAGCATCCGGTTCTCCACCTGTTTTCTCCATTTCATTTAGCGACCACAATTCTTCCGGTTTAGATAAAAGTCTTTTTTCTACCGCAGACCATTTAAGATTCTGATGACGATCCATATTTTTTTCAAATCGTTCTTTTAAAATTTCAATTAATTTCTGCTCCTGTTCTGCAGATAATTCTTTTTTAGCGTTTTTCTTCACCTTTTATCCCCCTATAACTTTAGCGGTTTTATAAATAAATTTTTAGTTTCTCTCTATAAATATAGTATATTACTCTGAAATAATTATAGCAACACCATTGATAATTAAATAGAAAACCTGTATAACTACAGCTAATTAGGCCACTGCCGTTATACAGGTTAAGTTAAAATATTTATTAGTCTAAATATTTTCAATTACTCTTGTTAATCTTGATTTTATTTCTTTTGCTATTTCATTAACTCTTTTGTCTTCTGACATTCCCAGGGCCTTTACAGGATCAATCGCTGCTACTTCTGTTTCTCCACTGTCATTTTCATAGACGATCACATTACAGGGCAGCAGCAGTCCAAGTTCTGATTCCTCACCTATTCCTTCAAAAGCAAAGGCGGGGTTACAGGCCTCAAGAATTAAATAGTTATTCATATCTTTATCCAGCTTCTCTTTAAAAGTCTTCTGCATATCGATTTCTGCCAGGACACCAAAACCCTCTTCTTTTAACTCATTTTTCACCTTAGTTACTGCCTCAGAATAGGAAAGTTCAACTGTTTTTTGAATTCCATATTTACTCATCATTATTCCTCCTTATATTTTAAGGTTGAATTTTGAATCTAATTGTTTAAATTATCAAGTATTTCTTTTAACTCTTCTTTAGTGATTTCGCCTTTAGCATAACGCTCTCTGGCAATTTTTTCTGCACTATCTTCACTTTTTCTATATTCAATTTCTCTGCTATTGTTAAATCTATCTTGCTGGTCAGTAAATTTACTGTGACCGCTATAGGGTGGACCACCATTTCTGCGATCATGACGACTGTGATGATTGTGCCTGTTATATTCCTTAAAGAAATAATAGACAACACCAATGATTACAATCCAAAAAATAATTGAAAATCCTCCGCCCATCATTCCTGGGCCAAAACCCATCATAATTATACCTCCTAATTATTATTCCAACTTTTTATTCTAAACTAATGAATAATCTTTAGTACCATCTGTCAAGCCAGTCGCGCATCATAAAAATTTCCTGACGCTGGCTGTCTCTAATACTTTCAGCAAGTAAATAAACTGATCGATGTTCAGCTAGATCCTGAACAATTAACTGCTGTGACATCATAACAGCTCCCATATGGTGGAAAATCATATCTTCTAAAAAGGCATAATCCAATTCTTCGCCAGCTAATCCTTCATAATTTCCCATCATTGGTTGATACTGATAGTTATTTGATCTATTAGGATACCACTCAGCCAGGTACTTTTCCATTTCTTCAATTTCCTGAGTCTGAACCTCTATAATATCTTTAGCAAATTCTCGCATTTCTTCCCGGTTAGTATTATCTCTTAAAATCTTTGCCTTGGTTACAGCTTCTTCATGATGAGGTATCATTTTGACTAAAAATTCATATTCACTGTTTACTGATTCCATCATTCCAGGCCTCATCATACCCGGCCCCATCATTCCGGGTCCAAATCCAGGCTGGGCAAAAACAAGATTAGCTCCAATACCAACTGCTGCTAATATAATTAAAGTAATTATTAAATTTTTCTTCATTTAGTTATCCTCCTTTAAGCTTAAATCAGCTCTCAATATACCCCTATTAGGTATCTTAAACATAGTATAGCACTCGGGATTAATTCTGTCAAGACTTATATCGTAATTGTTAAATATTAAACTCTACTATTCCTATCAGCTTTACTCTAAATTAATTATAGGATAGAAATGTGAAGAGAATATGAATTAATGATAAAGATATTTTAATTTTTGATAAGAAAAAAGAGCGGCTGACGAAAAGCCCCTCCTCTAGAACAAATTATTTAGTTGGCTAAAAATTATAGTTTAACTATTACTCTGCCTTTTGAATTTCCAGCCAGCATGTTTTCAATCTGCCTATCTAAATCTTCTAATCGTACTTCTGTTGTAAACTCATCCAGTTGATCAAGCTTCCAGTCTGTGGCAATTTTCTGCCAGACATCTTCTCTTAAAGTTCTTTCACACTGAACTGAATCTATACCAATAAGACTGATCCCTCTTAAGATAAATGGATACACATTTAGATCTAATTTTGCAGATGCAACATTTCCACAGCAGGTTACAGCTCCATTATAGCTGGTTGATTTAATGGCATTAGAAAGCAGATTGCCACCTACAGTATCAATAACGCCTGACCACTTTTCTTTTAACAGCATCTTACCGGAATCATCAGCAAGCTCTTTTCTATTTATAATATTTTTTACCCCTAAGTTATTGAAATATTCTTCTGCCTCAGTTTTTCCAGTTGCTGCTGTAACATCATAACCGAGCTTTGCTAAAATAGCAGAAGCAAAACTGCCGACCCCTCCGGAAGCACCAGTAACCAGGATATTTCCTCGTTCAACATCTGCTGCTAAAAGTTTATAAACCGAAAGTGCTGCTGTAAACCCAGCAGTCCCATAAATCATACTTTCTCTTAAAGACAGATTCTCTGGTAATTTCACAGCCCACTCTGCAGGGATTCGGATATATTCCTCAAAGCCACCGTCAGTATTCATTCCTAAATCATAACCGGTAACTATAACCTGATCACCTTTTTGATAAGTTCCACTCTGATCCTCCACAACTTTACCTGCTGCATCTATACCAGGCGTATGAGGATATTCTCTGGTAACTCCTTTATTTCCAGCTGCAGAAAGAGCATCTTTATAATTTAAAGAAGAGTATTTAACCTTAATTATTAAATCACCTGCTGGCAGATCCTCAATTTCTTTTTCTATAACTTTTCTTGTATATTCTCCCTCAACTTCACTTACTTCCAGTGCCTTAAACTTTATATTATCCATCTTTATTATCACTTCCTTTAGCCTTATCTTAACATAAGCGCTCTTGAAATTAAATATTTAAATCTGGCCAATAAACAGCTGAACTGTAAAAGAAACAATAACTACCAGTGAAGAAATAATAAAACCGTGCAGTAATGGTTTAATTCCTGAATCAGATACCTCGCTAAAATTAGTTGTCAGGCCAATTGCTCCTAAAGACATAATCATCATGAATTTAGATATTGAAGCAATATTGCTGCTTAATTCAGCTGAGATAAAACCGGTACTTTTTACGGCCACCATTACTAGAAATAAGAGAATAAAATAGGGAAATATATTTTTAATTTCAACTTTTTCTTCCTGCTCATTTGAACTTAAACCCATTTTTTTATTTTCTCTGGCATTGATCAAAGAAAAAATCATTACAATAGGCACAATAGAAAGGGTTCTGGTTAATTTTACGATTACCGCAAAAGAACCAGCAGCATCCGAAAAAGCATAGCCAGCTGCTACCACCGAGGAGGTATCATTAACTGCTGTTCCCGCCCAGAGGCCAAAACCTAAATCACTCATGCCAAAATATCTGCCTGCAAGAGGAAATAAGATTACCATCAGCACATCAAAAATGAAAGTGGCAGAAATAGCATAGGCAATATGACTGTTGTCTGCCTCAATTGTTGGAGCTACTGCAGCGATTGCAGAGCCACCGCAGACACCAGTACCAGCCGAAATTAGACTTGAAAGTTTCCAGTTCATATTAAAAAGACGGCCAAATAAATATCCTCCTCCAAAGGCTGTCAGCAGAGTAAAGGTCATCACAATTAATGAATAACCACCGACAGATAAAACCTGAGAAAAACTCAAAGTAAGTCCCATCAGTACAATTCCTGCCTTTAAAATTTTCTTCGAAACAAAATTGATGCCGCTATTGAAAATAGAAATTTCTCTAATAATCGGATTTAAAAGCATCCCCAGCATTAGTGACAGAACACTGCCGCTGATCAAATGCATAGGTATGTAAGTGCTTACTGCCTTAGCAGTCAAAGCTAATAAAATTGTAAGGATGATTCCTGCTAGATAATCACTAAACTTATTCATTTTATCTTCCCCCTTATAGTTTACAATCTTGATTTTATAACAGATTATCGATAAAATAAAATTATAATATTTTATAAATATATAAATTTAAATTATAGTAACCCTTTTAATAATTGAATTCATAGACCGGGAGGAAATAAATATGATCGATTTTAGACATCAGACTTTCTTGGAACTCTGTCAGATCAAAAACTACACTAAAACTGCTGAAAAACTACATATTACACAGCCCACTGTTTCCCAGCACATTAAACATTTAGAAGAATATTACGGGGTTAAATTATTTAATTACAGCAGCAAAAAGCTTAATCTAACTGCGGCTGGTAAAAAGCTATATCATTATACAGAAAGGATGCGCGCTGACAGTAGAGAAATAGCAAAAACTATCAGCAATAAATCATCCAAGCAAAATATAAAATTTGGGGCGACTCTCTCAATTGGTGAGTTTGTAATGCCGGATATATTAGATCAGGCGATGGAGGAAAATCCGGAGCTTAATTTTGATATGCTGGTTGAAAACACAGCCACTCTGCTCCAAAAATTAAAAGCGGGAGAAATTAATTTTGCCATTCTGGAAGGTTTTTTTGACAAGACTAAGTATGGATATCACCTTTTTAGTAGAGAGAAGTTTATTGGTATCTGCTCTGCTGAATCAAAATTAAGCAGCGAGAAAATAAAATTGGATGAGCTCTTAGATTTTCGCCTGATTTTAAGAGAAAGTGGATCTGGAACCAGAGAAATCTTAGAACAAATTCTTTATACAAATAATTTAAATCAAAAAAGCTTTGCTAAAACTTTAGAAATTGGCAATCTAAATGCGATTAAAGCTCTGGTATCCCAGGGTAAAGGCATTTCTTTTATGTATCAAGCAGCAGCTAAAAGAGATTTAGAGGCGGATAAAATCTCAGCCTTAAAGATTAAGAATTTTAATATTGAAAGAGAATTTAATTTTGTCTATTTAAAAGACAGTGTTTTTGCAGAAGAATATCGTAAATATTTTGAGCTTTTTATTAATTTAAGAACCTAAAATGAAAAAAGCTGTTCTGACAGCTTAAATTCACTATCAAAACAGCTTTATATTCAAGTTTCATTTATTTAAATTTTTTCTACCAGTTTATCAGTTAAGCTGAGCAATTCATCTTTCTGCTGTAATCCTTCAATAAATCTTTCTGGGATCCTGGGAAAACCAACCTGAGCTCCGATTAAAGCACCGGTCAGCATTGTTCTCACCTGATTCTGGCCGCCTCCATTGAGGGCATGGAGTACTCCTGCTTCAAAATCATCTTTAAATCTAGCCGCTAGATAATAAACTGCAGGCAGCATATGATATATTGCACAGGGCATTCCGTAAACAACTGCAGCCTTCCAGGCAGGTTCAATCTCTATATCTTCATCTACCGCTGCTCTGGCCATATAGGAAGGTGAGAGCAACCCATCAGGAGAGGCAAAGATTCCCTCACCATAAAGATCAGATTCTTTGACCATGTTATCTCCAGCAGGTGGATTTAAATTATCAGAAGTTACCTTATGGAATGGTAATTTACCATCGTCTACAGCCTGCATAAGTTTTGCAGATATTTGGGGATCCAATTTTTCTCCCCTGACCAGTAGAGCAAGTACTGAACTGTAAGCAACCGTTAAAGAACCAATCAAATTGTCTGACTGGGTTAAGGCTGTATTTTCAGTTATATTCAAGCTCAAAGCCTCAAGGTCATCTGCATAGAAAATTGCCTGAGCAATATTTCTTTCAATTGCCTCAGTCGTATCTGCATTACCGGCGACCTGATCCCAGGGCAGCTCATTTTTTACTCTTGCCCGCCAGAGATGCCGAATCGACTGACTTGTATATCCTCCCGGGCCAGCCATCGCCTTCCCAGAGATTTTTGGCAAAAAGTCATCGTCCATCATTTTGCAGAAAGCAGTCTGATCATAACCGTCATTTTCGATTAAATGCTCAGTCATCATTTTCAGCAGAATACCAGCCTGAGAAATTTCGCCAGCCTTAAGTCCCCCGTGATACCTGTCAGTTTTGGGTTCAGTATAATCATCAATCCAGTCACCATATTCTTGCCGCATTTCTTCTAAATCATAATACCAGTGAGGTCCAACACCAAGAGCTTCTCCAATAAAAGCACCCATCAGCGCCCCTTTTGCTCTTTCTTTTTTACTGACCATAATTATTAGTCCCCCCTTCAACTTAGCCTCTGATTCGGTTTTAAAACCTTACTTTTCCATTTTATTTTCCTGAATAAGTTTTTGCTTTAATTCATATAATTCATCTGAGAGATCTACTTTCATTTTATGGGGATTGGTCAACCTTTTATATTCTGCCCCCAGACTTTCTTTTTCTTTTTCTGCATATTTCTTAATTTCAGCCACTGTTGGGGAATCATAAACTAATTTCCCCCTTTTAAAAATTGGCTCCATCATTTCTCTAAGTTCATAATCACCCTTTTTAAGAGTGGTAGTTTTCCAGGTATCTCTGGCATCAAATAAAACTAAATCACTATCTGCACTAATTTTTTCTTTATCCAGAGCAATCAAATCTGCTCTAATTTCTCCAGATTTTCTATCATAAATTCTAATCAGTTTTTTATTTCCCGGATCAGTCATCTTTTCAATATTATCAGAAAGCTTAATTTTGGGCTGATCATTATATTCACTCATCTTATAAACTGCTCCAAAAGCAGGACAGTCATATGAAGTAATCAGTTTTGTTCCAACTCCATAAAGATCAATCTTTGCTCCCTGCAGGTTGAGAGAAGTTATAATATCTTCATCAAGATTATTAGAAGCGACTATCACTGCATCTTCCAGCCCGGCCTGGTCAAGCATTTTTCGAGCCTCTTTAGAAAGATAGGCTAGATCACCACTGTCCAGTCTAATACCAAAGAGCTTTGATTCAATTCCATTTTCCTTCATCTCTTTAAAAACTTTAATTGCATTAGGAACCCCCGATTTTAAAGTATCATAGGTATCAACCAGTAATATAGCACTATTGGGGAAATTATCAGCATAGGTTCTAAAAGCTTCCAGTTCACTTTCAAAACTCATTACCCAGCTGTGGGCATGGGTTCCGCTGACCTTAACTCCAAATTTTTTACCGGTTAAGACATTGGAAGTCCCTGAGCAGCCACCGATTACTGCTGCCCTTGCTCCATAGACCCCAGCATCTGGGCCGTGAGCCCGACGTAGACCAAATTCCAGCACATTCTTTCCCTGAGCTGCTTCATTAATTCTGGCAGCCTTAGTAGCAATTAATGCCTGGTGGTTAATAAAATTTAAAAGTGGAGTTTCTAATAACTGGGCCTGTAAAATAGGAGCTTCTACCTTAAGCAGCGGCTCTTTTGGAAAAACAACACTGCCCTCCGGTACTGAATAAATATCTCCTGTAAATTCAAAATTCTTTAGATAATCTAAAAATCTTTCTTTAAATCCCTGGCTTCTTAAATATTCAATATCATCTTCTTTAAACTCTAAATTCTCTACAAATTCAATAATCTGCTCCAAACCAGCAAAAACAGCATAACCATTACCACTGGGATTATCTCTGTAAAAAAGATCAAATACTGCCTTTTCTGTTTTTCCTTTTTCACAGTATCCCTGGGCCATAGTCAGCTGATAGAAATCTGTTAAAAGACTTAAATCTCTCATTCTAATATACACCAACCTTATTTAATTATTTGCTATTATAAAATTTTAACATCTAAGGTGGATTAAATCCAGTCATTCCGTTTAAAGAGCCAGTATTCAATTCCAATAATCACCAGCATTAAAACTGAAAAAATCCCAAAAGCTGCACCGCTCTCAGTCCCCGGCATCCCACCAATATTAATTCCAAATAAGCCGGTTAGAAAACCTAAAGGCAAAAAGATACTACCAACTATCGAAAGAATATACATTGTTCTATTCATCTGATCATTGATCTTATTATTTAATTCTTCCTGAACCAAAGCTGCCCGGTCTCGGATAGTATCCAACTCTTCAATCTGACGGATTGAGCGGTTGGAAAATTCATAAACATATTCTTTATCATCCTCATCCAGCCAGCCAATCTTTTCTTTATATAATCGGGCCATCGATTCCCGCTGAGGCACTATATAGCGCCTGATAATAACAGCTTCTCTTCTCTTTTCCGAAATCATTGAGCGCAGTTTAGCTCTTTCGGCTGTTAAAACTTCTTCTTCCATTTCATC
The DNA here is from genome assembly GCF_003053565.1 of Halanaerobium saccharolyticum. Classification (GTDB taxonomy): domain Bacteria; phylum Bacillota; class Halanaerobiia; order Halanaerobiales; family Halanaerobiaceae; genus Halanaerobium; species Halanaerobium saccharolyticum_B. Next base: position 16,045 of record NZ_QAXS01000018.1, read on the forward strand.
AATCTGTTCTTCTATATCATAGATATAATCACTAATCCGGTCAATTACACCATCAAGTACTCTGATTAAAAAATCAGCTGTACTCCGCGGACCATTCCCTCGCTGATAACTCTGATCAATATCATCAATGGTAAATACCCGCTCACTGCGGGTGGTAATTATTCTGCCGGGCTCAATCCACATGTGCAGAGAAACCATATCCTCCTCATCTGAATCAGGATTTAAATTTAAGCCCCGCAGATTGAGCAGAATTCCATCCTCATCCTTTAAAACCCGGGGCCTGGTCTCTTCGGAAATCAGTTCTTTAATCACAATCTCAGATAAACCACTTTTTTCTTTTAACCAATCTTTTGCTTCTGTCTCCAGCACATTGAGGTGATACCAGCTAAAGGAATCTTCATTCTTGTTAGAAATTTCTTCGGATAAATTTTCAAATTTTTTAATATAATCTTTTTCTATATAATAACCTGTAATCAGTGCCGCCATAAATACCCCCTAGCTAAAAGGTGCCTCCATCCCAGCCCCACATTGCTCCTGGAGCATCAGCAAATTCAATATAAATTCTATCCTGTTCTATTTCCAGTTCCTGTTCCATAAATTCACAGATAAATTGTGATAATTCTTCGGTCATTGACTGCTTTAAACCGATACTTTTAACTTCAATAAAGGCAGTTTTTTCTGTACTGCCGCCAAATGTCATCTTCAGATCGGCTTCTAGTGCAGTCATAATATATGATTCTGGTTTTCCCAGCTGTTCTGCCATCTCAGCTGATAGTTTTTCTAGCAACTCTTCTTTTCTTTCTACTTGCTGATTGGTCTGTACTTTAATATAAGGCATTAAAAACACTCCTTTTTAAATTTTAGATTTTTCTACTCACTTAAATTGCGAACTATACCATATTTCCTTAAAACTATTAAGTCGGCATCAATTCTGCCACTTGTTTCAGGAGCATAATCTACATCGATCAACTCAATGAACTCTGCTGTATAATCTTTTAAAACTCCATTATATTTAACCCATTCACTGCCCTTTTTAAGCTCTAAAATTACTCTTTCACCAATATAATCTTCCAGTAGAGGTTCATAAGATGTTTCAACCAGCCCATAAAGTTCATTCTTCATTTTATTAACTTCACGGTCATTACTGCTGATAGCTGCACCAACAGGTGTTGTTTTAGATAGGTGACTGGTCATTAAATTAAGAATTTCAATAACTGCATCCTTAATGATCTTAAAAAAATTCAAGATCGAACGCCTGAGTCGGCGCCAGCGGGAAGGATGAAAAGTTTTTTCAAAGTCTTCCTGCCGCAATTTTTTACCTTCCGCTGTTAAATCATGATGATAGCGGACAACTGCCTGAATGTCTGGATATTCATTTTTATAGAGCAAAAAACTTAAAAACTTTAAGCTCTGTTCATCTTTAATCAACTCTGGATAGTCAAACTTCAGTCCGGAGCTTTTTAACTTTAATTCTCCCTTGTACTGCTGACCATTTAAAAGTTCTAAAGTAACCATATCATCTCTAAAATCTTTAAGACATTTATCTTTCTTAATTTTTCTTAAGACAACTGCTACCAGTGCTGAAAGAACAATAAATATAATTGTTATAGTTGTAGCATCCAAGATTTAACCTCCCTGGCCAAATTTTTTCAAGCAGATTACAAATTAATTTAAAAATTTAGCTGTTATCAATTTCTTTAATCACTCTGGCAGGATTACCACCGACAAAATGATCGGCCGGTACATCTTTAGTTACTACTGCTCCAGCTCCAATTACAGCATTATCACCAATTTTTACTCCCGGCTGGATAATAGCTCCTCCACCAATCCAGACATTGTCACCAATCTCGACAGGAAAACCAAGTTCCCGGCCTGAATTGCGGGCCTTTTCTTCCAGAGGATGTGTGGCAGTATAGATCTGGACTGCCGGTCCCAGCATTACATTATTACCGATAGTTATTGTATTTACATCAAGTAAAACACAGTTGTGATTAGCATAAAACATTTCACCAATGTTGATATTATAACCATAATCACAGTAAAAATTAGGCTCTATGTAGGGTGCCTTATCTGTCTGCAGCAGTTCTTTTAAGACAAGCTTTTTCTTTTCTCCCTCCTGAGGAGCCAGATTATTATACTTATAGCATAATTTTTTTGCCCTTAATCTATCTGCTGCCAGTTCTTTATCCTGAGGATTGTACATCTCTCCTGCTAACATCTTTTCTTTTTCTGTTTTCATAATAACCACCTTTTTTATTTATTTGATCACTATATCCATATTTAAACAAAGAGAAAGAAATTCCTCTATTTTGAAAACCTAATTTCTCATCAAATTTTAATTTGTATAAGCTGTAATATTGCTGTAGAATTAGATTAGAAATAGATATATTTTACTCTAAGGAGGAGATCTTATGCACCGCACAAAAACATTTTTATTAATGTTTTCTTTAATAATTGTTTTTATGTTTTTTGGAGGAATGATTGCTGGTGAGGATGGAATTGTGATGGCTTTTGTTTTTGCCCTGGCAATTAACTTAATCAGCTACTGGAACAGTGATCAGCTTGCAATTAAAATGACTAAGTCTAAACCTTTAAGTGAGGCTGAAGCACCTGAAATCTACAGAATAGTCCGCAGGCTCAGTCAAAATGCTGAACTGCCGATGCCAGATATATATTTAACACCGTCAAATCAGCCCAATGCCTTTGCAACCGGTAGAAATCCCGAACATGCAGCTGTTGCTGTTACTCAGGGTTTAATTAACTTGTTAAATGAAGATGAATTAGAGGGGGTAATTGCCCACGAGCTGGCCCATGTAAAAAATAGGGATACCCTGATCAGCACCATGGCCGCTGTAATGGCGGGAGCACTTGCCTTCTTAGCCAGAATGGGAAGGTTCAGAATGATTTTTGGCGGCCGCCGCAATAATAATGGCGCTGGAGCTTTACTGCAGCTGGTTGCTATTATCTTTGCTCCGCTGGCAGCTATTTTAATCAAAATGGCGATATCCAGATCAAGAGAGTATATTGCTGATGAAACAGGTGGGAAAATCTCTGGTAATCCTGAAGGACTGGCCAGCGCTTTAGAAAAGATGGAGCGCTACAGTCAGGGAGGCCAGCCGATGCAGGTTAATGAAGCTGCAGCCCACATGTTTATTTTAAATCCACTCTCCCGAGAAGGAATGGCTAAATTATTCAGTTCCCATCCACCTACAGCAGAAAGAATAAAAAGACTGCGCCAGGTCAAATAATACAGTAAATTATTTTATCCAAAAATAGTTAAAGCCATAAATCTTCTGCAAAAACAGAAAATTTATGGCTTTCTTTTTATCAAATTATTCATACCAGTGGTTAACATCATAGCGGCCGCTGAAAAAACAGCCTGCATTTGTTGTAATTTTTTATGATTTCCAGGCTTTAGGATTTAAAAGAATAATTAGAGGTATTATTTCTAACCTGCCGGCAATCATTCCCACTATATGTACTATCTTAACAATTGGAGATAGATCTGCCAGCTTGTTGACAGAGATAAAGGAAGGTCCAATATTGCCAACTGCTGAAAACATAGTTGAATAAGCTTCCCAGCTGCTTAAATCAGAAAATAAGGCGGTTATAATTCCGCCGGCTGCAATTAAAAAGAGCCAGAATGAAAATAAGCCAGTTAATTTAAAGATCTCATCTTTGTCCAGAATCTGCTTATCTATAGTTACCGGCAGCACAGCATGAGCCGGGTAATAAATTTTTTTGATATCCCTCTTAAAAAGTCTCCCCAAAATTTTAATTCTCATTACTTTAATTCCACCAGAAGTAGAACCAACACTTCCTCCAATCAGCATTAAAAGCAGAAAAAACATTTTAGCTGCAGCAGGAAAAAAGCTGGAATTTATATTTTCAGTGCTAAAACCAGTTGTCGTTAATAAAGCAGTAATCTGAAAAAGACTTTTCCTAAAAATTTCTTCAGCAGAACTGTCAGCTGTCTTTAAAACAATTACCGCGGCTGAAATTATGACTGCTGAATATATTATTATTTTAGAATATGTTTTAAATTCACTGTTATTGATAACTCCTTTATAATCACCAGTGAAAAGACGGTAGTGTAGAAGGAAATTGACTCCTCCTAAGAACATAAAAAAGATAATAACATATTCGATTAAAATATAGTTTTCAAAACCGCTGGCAGCAAAATGACCAATACTCTGATCATAGTGCGAGAAACCTCCAGTAGAAATAGTAGTGAAGCTGTGGGTTAAGGCATCAAAAAAACTCAAACCCAGCAGTTTTAGAATTACTGTTTCTGCAATAATAAATAAAATATAAATGCCCCAGAGAATTTTAACTGTTCTAAATATATTGGGAACCGGTCTGGAAACATTAAATTTATGTCCTTCTGCACTAAAAAACTGCCAGGTCTCTCCTCCTGCGCGACTGGCAATCAGCAGGAAAAAAGTTAAAATTCCCAGTCCACCAAGAAACTGCATTAAGCTGCGCCAGAAAATAATAGACTTCGGCAGCAGATTGAGACCACTAAAAACTGTAAGCCCAGCAGAAGTAAAACCAGCAGTTGACTCAAATAAGGCATCGATGAATGTCTTTTCAATTCCAATTATAAAAGGTAGGGCACCAAATAGAGAGACAACAATCCAGCTGAAAGCACAGAGCAGCATTGCAGTAGTCAGATTTATTTCAATCTTATTTTTCTGAGCCAGAGCTCTTAGCAGAAAAGCAGCAAGCAGAGTAAATAAAATTGCAAAGTAATATGCCTGATATAATTGATTTCCTTCATTATATAATAGAGAGATGATTAAAGGAATAATCAACATCGGCACCAGTAAAAATAAGAGGTGGCTTAGATAATATGTAATTGTATTTAAGCGGCTTGATTTAAGCAATGACTTTTCCTCCTCTAATAAAAACATCTAATATCATTATACAGGTTATCAATCAATATCAGCAAGCTTTTGCAAAATATTTCAAGACAAAAACCAATTAATTTTTGTAAAATAAAATACAATTAATCTAAAAATGAAGTTCTCCCTTGACTATTTAAAGCAAATCATATATTATATTTATAGTACTTAATAGTAATGATTACTATTACTAATAATATAACAGGAGGAATTTATAATGAAAGATTACAAAAAAATGAACACTTATTTAGCAAACCTGGCAGTTTTAAACACAAAATTACACAATTTACACTGGAATGTTGAGGGTAAACAGTTTATGCAGGTTCATAACTTTACAGAAGAACTTTACGATGATTTCTTTGAAAAGTATGATGAGGTTGCAGAGATTATGAAAATGAAAGGTGAATTTCCGCTGGTAAAGCTAAGTGAATACCAGGAAGCTGCAACAGTTGAAGAATTAGATTCTAAAAAATATGGGGTAGATGAAGTATTAAATGAGGTTTTAGCTGATTTAAAAGAAATGAAAAAATTAGCTACAGAAATCAGAAATGATGCTGATCAAGTTGGTGACTTCGAAGTTGTTGGGGCCTTTGAAGATCATGTAGCTGGCTACAGTCAGAACATCTGGTTTGTGAGATCTATTTTAGCATAATTGAAACTTAATTTAGATTAGTAAAGCCAGGGGATATCCCCTGGCTTTTTCTATTTCTTAAACTAATCAAAATCTATTTTTAACTCCAAAAATTTAATTTCTGATTTCTATACTGCCAGTAACTTCACTATCTTCTGTAATTTCGGCTGAATCCTGATATTCTTCAGCTGCATAATAAATATTCCCTTCAACAGTTCCATCATAAAGAGTAAATCCATTTGCCTCCACAATAATATCTCCTACAAATGTCCCTGCCTGAAAGCGTGTGTTTGGACTTTTGATAATCATTTCTGGGGCTGTAATTGTATATCTATCTGTTATATTACGCTCATCATCCTGAGCATAAGCTGCTATTTTTCTGTAGAGATCATTTTCTGAATCACCACCATTATAGAACTCACCTTCAACTGTTATTGCTTCTTCAAAAGTTAAATCATTCAAAGCTGCTATGATCCAGCTGCCATCAGAACTAATTGCTTCCCTAAATGCTGCTTCTTCACTTACAATTGAAGCTGTCGTTACCGTATCAGCAGCCTGTTCCTCCTCGGCTGCCTGCTCAGAATCACCCGAACATGCCGCAAGACCAAAAAGTGACAAAAGAACAATTAAAATAAATATTACTTTTTTCTTCACTGCTTATTCCTCCTTAATTAAATAATGACAAAATTAAAATAGTCGTTTTTGTGCTAATTAATCTCTTAGTCAGTAAACTTGGCCAGCACATCCATCAGTTCATCAATAATCTCATCGCCCTCTTCATTTTTGACTGCTCTCTGAACACAGCCGTGGACATGTTTGTCTAAAATCTTAAGTCCAACTTTTTTGAGCCCACCCTGAACAGCATTTATCTGATGCAGGATATCAACACAGTACTTTTCTTCATCGACCATTCGCTGTAGACCACGGACCTGACCTTCTATTCTTCTTAAACGAGTTATCAGCTCTTTTTTATCCAGATCACATAAGGAATTCATCAAATCCCTCCCAATTCTTCTATTTAATTATATCATATCAAATAACTAATAATCTATTTTATTTATAATCAGCCTGCACATTTTCACTTCTTAAAAGGTTGGCATTAGTCACAACACTGATTGAACTTGTAGCCATTGCCATTTCAGCAATAACAGGATGTAATAGTCCCATAATTGCAACCGGAATCGCAATGAGGTTGTAAAAGAAAGCCCAGAACAAGTTCTGTTTGATCTTCTTAAAGGTTGCTCGAGATAGTTTAACTGCTGTAATGACTGAAGATAGATCTCCCCGCACCAGAGTGATATCTGAAGATTCAATTGCAATATCAGTCCCGGTACCAATTGCAATTCCAACATTGGCCTGAGTTAAGGCCGGTGCATCATTGATACCATCACCAACCATGGCAATAATTCCAAATTGAGACTGCAGTTCTTTAACCTTATCTACCTTACCATCTGGCAGAACTTCTGCCACTACATGGTCGATTCCTACTTCTCTGGCAATAGCTTCAGCTGTACGCTGATTATCACCGGTGATCATTGCTGTTTTTAAACCTAATTTTTTAAGTTCGGCAATTGCTTTAACTGAATCTTCTTTTAAAGCATCTGCCACAGCAACTATTCCCAGCATCTGACCATCTGCTGCAGCCAGCATTGCTGTTTTGGCTTCGTTTTCCAGCCTTTTTAGTTCAGCTTCAAAACTGGAGGTGTCTATTCCTGCTTCTTCCATCAGTTTTCTACTGCCGACTAGAATTTCTTTGCCTTCAACTTCTGCCTTAACCCCTTTACCGGTAACAGAATTAAAGTTTTTAATTTCTTTTACTTCAATTTCTCTATCTTTTGCTCCTCTAACTATTGCTTCTCCCAGTGGATGTTCAGAACCTGCTTCTACACTTGCAGCCAGCTGTAGTAATTTTTCTTCGCTGCTTTTTTCGGCTGCTATTAAATCTGTTACTTCCGGCTTACCTTTAGTAATGGTTCCTGTCTTATCAAAAACAATTGTGTGTACATCCTTCATAGTCTGGATTGCCTCACCTTTACGGATTAAAACTCCATTTTCAGCTCCAATTCCACTTCCAACCATCAGAGCAGTTGGAGTTGCCAGCCCTAAAGCACAGGGACAGGCTATAACTAAAACGGCAATTGTTGCGAAAATTGCCAGGGTAAATGTTCCAAGTGTTGGATCAACCCAGGGCAGAAAAGATTGAGCCCAGAAGCCAACTTCTCTTAATGCATCAGGAAAGATCAGCCATAATCCAAAGGTCGAGACTGCTATAACTAAAACAGTTGGCACAAAAATCCCTGTAATTTTATCAGCAAATTCCTGGATCGGAACCTTAGTTCCCTGAGCTTCCTCTACCATCTTAACTACCTGTGAGAGGAAGGTATCCTTTCCAACTTTAGTTGCCTTTACTTTGATCAATCCATTTTGATTAACTGTAGCACCGATTACTTCATCACCGTTTGTTCTTTCAACAGGCATTGATTCACCAGTTGCCATTGACTCATCAACAGTTGTCTTTCCTTCAACTATTTCTCCGTCAGTAGGTATTTTTTCTCCCGGTTTAACCAGCATAATATCACCAGGCTGTACATCTTCAATTGCAACTTCCTTTTCTTCACCAGCTTCAATAATTGTTGCAGTTTTTGCTCCCAGTTCCAGTAATTTTCTGATTGCCTGAGAAGCTCTGCCTTTTGCGGTTTCTTCTATATAGCGACCGGTTAAATGAAAGGCCATAATCATAGCTGAAACTCCAGCATAATTAGCAATCGGAGTAAAAAATACTGCCGGACCGGTTATAAAGGCTGCTCCAGTACCCATTGCGATTAAAACATCCATATTGGCACTGCCGTGGCTGACTGCTCTATAGGCAGTTATAAAAGTTTTGCGTCCAAAAACAAAAAGTGGTGGAATTGCTAAAACAATCATTCCTAAATTAAAAATCTGCATATTAGGCCAGGCAACCCCAAAGAACATCTCCGGAATCATCCAGAGCATGATTGGAATTGTAAAAGCCCAGGTACCCCACATTTTTTTCTTTGCTTCCTTAACTTTTTTCATATCATCACTGAGTTCGTCCTCAGCATTTTCACGACTTTTATCTGTTTCTTCATCTTCAAAACTGAGCAGTTCATAACCAGAATTCTTAACAATTTCTCTAAAGTCATTTTTGCTTAAGACTTCTGGATTATATTCTACACTGCCTTTTTCAGTTGCAATATTAACATTTGCCTCGTAAATACCTTCACTTTTATTTAAAGCCTTTTCTACAGCTGCTGAACAGCTGGCACAGGTCATTCCACCTATCTTAAAAGAAGTCTTTGCCTTTTCTTCTTTAACACCATAACCACTATTTTTAACAACCTCAATTAATTGCTCTCTGCTGCTTTGAGCTGGATCAAAAGTTATATAAGCTTTTTCAGCAGCAAAATTAACCTGTGCTTCAGTGACTCCTTCAGCTTTATTTAGAGCTTTTTCTACTGCTTGAGCACAGCTGGCACAGCTCATATCCTGTATTTTTAAAGTTATTTTCTTATTCGCCATTATTCTGCACCTCCATTAAGATTATATAAATTATTTCTAAAATAATATCCAGCTAATAAATCTACTTTCCATTTTCTTTTTTTGTTTTTCCATCACCACAGCAGTCCGGTACATCATCTCCATACTGCTTCTCGTTGGCGGAAGCAAGTTTGTCAACAAAGTTCTGCCACCAGCTTTTTTGGTTTTTATTCTGAGCCATCTTGTATCCTCCTCAAAATACATAATATATTAATTCTATAAGTACAATTAATTTATCACTTAAACTTCTAAAAGCAAATTCGTGCAGCTCTAATATATTTACGTAATTTCAATTTATTACTCTTTTAATTGTCGGTTGAAACGAAGAATTTTTTTCAAGATAGGAATTAAGTAGTTTGTTTATTAAAAACGAAAGAATTAAAAAAATATACCCCTACCATGTATATTAAGATTAAAATTTTTTAAATTTATTTGGTCTTTATATACTCGTAGCCAGCTTCTTCAACAGCTGCTTTAAATTCAGCTTCTGCTACTTCTTTTTCTAATTCTACAACTGCCTCACCTTTATCAGCATCAGCTGCTGCAGAAATAACACCATCAATCTTTTCTAATTCTTTTACAGTATGCATCTCACAGTGTTCACAGGACATACCTTCTATAATAATAGTTTTTTTCATTTTTTAACATCTCCTTTATACGCTATACATGTAAGGGGTATAATTAATGATAGCATCACCAACTAACTTTGTCAAGATTAGTTATTTTTTAAGCTCGATTTCTTTAACAATATCGGACATCAAATCATTCACCTCAACCAGCTTCAGTCCAGCTTTTTCGATATTCTCGATAGTTTTACGGTTGATATTCGCTCCCCAGGTGTAGAGGCTGACCCAGTTAAATAAATCCATCAGCTTACCAACCAGCTCATTCTGACTCCGCATATGCTCCAGCATTATTATCCTGCCGTCTTTTTTTAAGACTCTTTTCAGTTCTTTTAACCCTTTAACTGGATCAGGTACCGAACAGAATACACAGCTGGTGACAATTAGATCAAAATTATTATCTTCAAAATTAAGATCCTGAATGTCCATTTCCAGTAACTTTACTTCCCGATTATATTTCTTAGCCTTTTTTTCAGCTTCCTGAATCATTTTGGGACTGAAATCTATGGCATAAATTTCAATATTATCCGGATAATATTCAATATTTTTACCACTGCCAACCCCAGCTTCTAGAAGTCTCATATTATCTTTATCAATTTTATCTTCAACCCTCTGCCAGAGATTCTGGCGCCAATCTCCCATTTTCCCTTTTTCCATTAAATATTCAAGAGAATCATAAACTGGAGCCACTCGGTCATAGCGTTTTTTAATTTTATTATTTTCACTCATAATAATAGCACCTCATTTTGACACTATATATCCCTATCTAGTATCTTAAGTATAGTATAACACTCAGGATTGTTGGTGTCAAAAAAGATGCTTTCCCTCAAGTAAGAAAGCATCTTAAAATTAAATCTAAGCATTTTTAATTAAAATCTTTTTCTGTCCCTGCAGTGATATGATCTTTTCCTGCTGCAGTTCTGATAATTTACGGCTTAATGTTTCCTGAGTTGTTCCAATTAAATTTGCCAGACCATCCCGACTCAGCGGTAAATTAATTAAAATCCCGTTTTCTTTTTTTATTCCACTTTCCTTGGCCAGCTCCAGCAGTAAACGCATTGTTTTTTCTTTTGCATCTTCCAGAGCCAGAGACTGCAGTTTATTTTCTGTTTTGTTTAAGCGGCTGCTAATTGCTGATAGTAATTTATATGAAAGTTCTGGTGATGATTTAATTAATTTTTCCAGTTCATCTTTGGGAAGCATGCAAATTGTGCAGTCCCCTACCGCTTCTGCACTGCTGCTTAACTCTTCTTCTTTAAATAATACCAGTTCTCCCAAAAAATCTCCTTCTTTTAACAACCTCAATATATACTGATTTCCCTCTTCATTGCTTCGATACAATTTGACCAGTCCGGATTCAATAATATAAATATTCTTTCCTATTTCTCCTTCCAGATAGATTAATTCTCCATTTTTAAACTTTTTTTGTTTGACCAGATTATTTAATTTATTTATTTTTTGATGATCCAGCTCAGAAAAAATTGGTACTTTTCTTACACATGCTTCATGATTACAATTTTCCATAATATCACCCTCATAATTAATGTTGGCATCTGCTTTCTCCAATTAATGAACTTTTTGGTTTAACTAATTTTAAGGAAAAAACAGATGCCCTTTATTATCTATTTAGTCTTTTCTACTTTATATCCTGTTTTTGCAACTGCTTTTTTCAGACCTGAGATATCTATTTTATCAGGATCATACTCTACATTAGCTTTGCTGGTTGTATAATGAACATCAGCTTTTTTGACTCCTTCTGTTTTATTTAAAACCATTTCTACCTTATTTGCACAGTCAGGACAGCTCAGTTCTTCTAAATAAAGTTTAATTTTTTTCATTTTTTTTACCTCCAAATTTTATTATTTTAAGTTATTCTTAAAAATCTTAAATCAATATTATTTATTTTAAGCTGCATCATATCTCAATAGACGCATTGCATTAAAGATTACTATTAAAACACTTAACTCATGAACAAGCATTCCAGAAGCCAGAAAAACTTTCTGACCTAAAACACCTGCCAGTAGAGCGAAAACAACCAGAACAGCAAAGACTACATTTTGTTTTATATTTCGATTTGCCGCTTTGCTGAGTCCAATTGCATATGGTAGTTTATTTAAGTTATCTGCCATTAGAGTAATATCTGCTGTATCAATAGCAGCATCTGTACCGGCTGCTCCCATTGCAATCCCAATATCTGCTGTTACTAAAGAAGGGGTATCATTTATTCCGTCTCCTACCATAGCCACTTTATAACCTTCTTTTTGATATTCTTCTACTGCCTTTACCTTATCTTCCGGCAGCAGCTCGGCTCTATAACCATCAAGATTCAGTTCATTAGCAACCGATTCTGCAATCCTCTCATTATCACCGGTTAACATCACTACTTTTTTGATACCCACCTGCTTTAATTTTTCTACAATCTGATAGGCATTTTCTCTGGGTCGATCAGCAATTGAGATCAGAGCTATTATTTGATCATTTTCTGCCACTATTACAACTGTTTTCCCCTCTTCTTCCAGTCGATTTTTTTGCTCTTCAATTTCTGGCTTAATCTCAATTTCCTCTTCCTTAAATAACCTGCTGTTTCCAATCATAATTTCTTTACCATCAATTTGGGCTGTTACACCTTTTCCGGTATGAGTCTCAAAGGCTACTGGAGATTTAATTTCTGTTTTCACTGTCTTTTCTGCTTTCTTTTTGATGGCCCGGGCCAGGTGATGTTCAGAGTTAAATTCAGCGATTGCATCCAGTCTTAAAACTTCAGCCTCACTTTTATCATAAGTTATGAGCTGATCAACTTCGGCTTCTCCCTTACTCAAGGTCCCAGTTTTATCAAAAGCAAGCATATCAATTTCGCCTGATTTTTCTAAGTACTCACCTCCTTTGATTAAAATTCCATTTTTAGCCCCATTACCGATCCCAGCCACAATAGATATCGGTGTCGAGATAACCAGTGCTCCCGGACAACCAATAACCAGCAGAGTTAATGAAAGTCTGACACTGCCGCTGAAAAAATAGGAAATAATTGAAAGCAGAATTATTCCAGGAGTATAATATTTAGAAAAACGCTCCATCAACTTTTGAGTAGGTGCTTTTTCCTCCTGTGCTTCCTCTACCAGCTCTATTATTTTACCAAAGGTTGTGTCATCTCCAACCTTTTCAGTTTTAATTTCCAGATAACCATTTTTATTTATGGTCCCACTGAAGACCTCATCTCCAATTTCTTTTCTAACCGGCACTGATTCGCCGGTAATTGCAGCCTGATTGACCTCACTTTTACCTTTAACTACTCTTCCATCAACCGGAATTTTTTCTCCAGGCCTGACAATTACTACTTCCTCAACCTCTACTTCTTCTGCTGCTATCTCCTTTTCTTCTCCCTCTCTGATAACTGTAGCCAGATTAGGAGCCAGATCCATTAAGTCTCTAATTGCATCTCTGGCTTTCCCTACTGTTCTGCTTTCTAAATAGGAACCAAAGGCAAAGAGAAAGGTAACTGCAGCCGCCTCCCAATATTCTCCAATAATAACTGCCCCAACTGCAGCAATTGATACCAGTAAATTAATACTTATCACTTTCATTTTTAAAGTATTATAGGCACTAATCGCTACTTGATAACCCGCAACTACTGCAGCTGCCACCATGGCTGTATCAAAAATTAGGGGATTAAAATTTAATAAATTGCTCAACCAGCCTACTCCAATTAAAAACCCTGATATAGTAACTATTTTTAATTTCTTTTTCATCTCAACCAACCTCCCTGATTACTTTGTACCACCAGTATAACAATTTTCCAGAAAGGCAGCTATGATATAAATCATTTTTTACAAAAAAAGACCTCAGCCAGCTTTAAAAATACAAAGTGACTGAGGTATAACTCATTATATTTAATTTTTTGATTAGCTTTAAAAGCCAAGATTTTATTATTTAAATTGAAACTCATCTTAAAATTTTAACATCTTGGCATTGATTGCTACAATAACTGTACTCATTGACATCAGTACTGCACCAACTGCCGGAGAAATCATAATTCCAAATCCGGCCAGCACACCGGCTGCCAGTGGAATCGCAAAGGCATTATAGCCTGTAGCCCAGAATAAATTCTGAATCATCTTCTTAAATGTCAGGCTGCCAAATTCAATCAGTTTTAGCACATCAAGTGGGTCACTTTCAACCAGGATAATATCTGCTGTTTCTGCTGCCACGTCTGTACCTGAGCCGATGGCAATCCCGATATCTGCTTTGGCCAGGGCAGGTGCATCATTAACACCATCACCGGTCATTGCAACAAAGGCTCCTTCAGCCTGCAGCTCCTCAACTTTCTGCTGTTTTTGATCGGGCAGTACTTCGGCAAAATAATCAGTCAGACCGAGTTCATTACTCACATATTCAGCAGTTTTTTGATTATCTCCAGTCAGCATCTTAACTTTAATGCCTCTGTCTTTAAGCTTTTGAACTGCCTCATAGGAACTTTCTCTAATCTGATCAGCCAGTCTGATCATTCCAATTAAACTTCCTGCCTCTAAAATAAAGACTTCGGTAAATGGTCCTTCCTTTAAAGCATTCTCCGGTACCTCAATTTCATTTTCTTCCAGATAACCAGGAGAAACAGCTTTCATATCAGTTCCATCAATTTTTCCAATAACACCTTTACCTTTTATAATTTCAAAATCATCAACTTTTAGCAGTTCAAGTTCATCTGTCTCAGCTTTTTTTACTATTCCATTTGCTATTGGATGTTCTGATTCCTGTTCTAAAGAAGCTGCTTTCTGCAGGATGTCCTGCTCATTATAATTATCAGCAAAGCTTTCTACTGCTTCAACTCCAAATTCTCCTTCAGTTAAGGTCCCAGTTTTATCAAATAATACTGTATCTATTTTGCGAGCATTTTCAAAAGCTGTCCGGTTGCGGATTAAAAGTCCATTTTTAGCAGATAGAGTTGTAGATACCGCAACTACCAGTGGAATTGCAAGTCCCAGAGCATGAGGACAGGTAATAACCATCACTGTTGCCATTCTTTCAATAGCAAAAGCCAGGTCCCCGGTGATATAGAACCAGCTGCCAAAGGTTAAAGTACCTGCTGTAATTGCAATAATAGTCAGCCATAAAGCTGCTCGGTCAGCAAAATTCTGTGTTTTTGATTTAGCTGCCTGGGACTCTTTAACCATCTCTATAACCTGAGATAAGTAACTTTCATCTCCTGCTTTTTCAATTTTAATTTTAATTGAGCTGTCACCATTAACAGAACCACCTATTACTTCATCATCAACTTTTCTTTCAACGGGTTCTGATTCTCCGGTTAACATGGACTCATCTATATAGGAATCTCCTTCGTAAATCACTCCATCAGCTGGGATTTTTTCTCCCGGCTTTACCAGAACCTGATCTCCTTTTTCTAACTCTTTAATCTTAATTTCCTTAACTTCTCCCTCAACAATTTTATGAGCCTGATCCGGCATCAACTTTGCCAGTTCTTCTAAGGCCTGCGAGGCTCCCATAACTGAACGCATTTCAATCCAGTGACCTAAAAGCATAATTACAATTAAAGTTGCCAGCTCCCAGAAGAAAAATCTACCTTCCAGACCAAAGACAACGGCTGAACTGTAAAAATAGGCGACAGAAATTGCCAGGGCAATTAAGGTCATCATTCCCGGATTTTTATCGCTCAATTCATCCTTGAGGCCTGAAAGAAATGGCCAGCCACCATAGAAAAAGATTACTGTTGAAAGTAGAAATAAAAGATATTTGCTGCCTGCAAATTCGAGTGTATAACCAAAAAAGCTCTGAATCATAGGTGAAAGTACTAAAATTGGTACTGTGATCACTAAAGATATTTTAAATCGCTTTTTAAAATCCTCTAACATTTTCTGATGATCCATTTTTAATACCTCCTTATTTAACTATACCCCTGTAATGTATCTTAAATACAGTATAACACTCAGATTATTTGAGTCAAATTAAATATAATACATATATCCTTCTCCTTTTTCTTTCCTTACTTCTTCTATCCTCACTTTTAGGTCGGCTAGAGTAATAGATTTCATCAACTCCTGCAGACCATCTTCCAGCTTTAACCAGATCTCCTGGGCAACTGTTTGAAAAACTACTTCCTCTCCCTGCTCATTATCAATATTAATTTCTGGTACAATTTTCCCTTCTAATACTGCCAGTATATCAGCCAGACTTATTTCCTCAGGTGGCTGATTTAATAAATAACCACCGTGAGCCCCCCTGATACTTCTGATAAGACCAGCTTTTTTTAACTCTGCAAAAATCTGCTCCAAATATCGTTCCGAAATATTCTGCCTTTCTGATATTTCCCGCAGAGAAACTGCATTTGAGTCAGCATTGACTGCCAGATCTATTAAAGCTCTAACTCCATATCTTCCCTGAGTTGAAATTTCCATTTTAATAACACCTCATTATTTATTGTATAAAGAAAGAATCAGACTTTTATGTAAATTCTTTTACTACTAAAATTTTACTACAGCAGGAAATTAAAAGCAAACTGGACTTGACAAAATAATATGAACTGTATATAATTTAAGCAGCATATATGTTAATTCCTATAGACTTACCGTAGATTAGGGGTGGTTAAATGAATCTATTAAATATTAAAGATCTTAATAAAAATTTCAAGCAGGAAAATGAAAATAAGTTAGAGGTTTTAAAAGGGATAAATTTAAAAATAAAAGAAAAGGAATTTATTAGTTTTATTGGTCCTTCCGGCTGTGGTAAATCAACTCTGTTAAATATTTTAGCGGGCTTAATACCTGCCAGTTCCGGACAGGTGATGCTAAAAAATAAGTTGATCCAAAATCCTGGTAATGATCGAGTTATGGTATTTCAAGAAGCTGCTCTATTTCCCTGGCTTACTGTCATAGAAAATGTACTTTTCGGTTTAAAAATAAAAAAAATAGATAAAAAGAAGGCATATCAAAAAGCCTTAGACCAGTTAGAAGCAGTGCAGCTTAAGAACTTTAAAGATTCCTATCCTCATCAGCTCTCTGGCGGCATGAAACAGCGGGTGGCAATTGCCAGAGCACTGGTCATAGATCCGGAAATATTATTAATGGATGAACCTTTTGGCGCTCTGGATGAACAGACAAGATTAATGCTCCACCGCCAGTTAATAAAGCTCTGGCAGGATACAGAAAAAACTATCGTCTTTGTAACTCATAATATTAGGGAAGCAGTTAAACTTTCTGACCGAATCATTGTTTTTGGCAGTAATCCAGGGAGAATTGTGGAAGAATTTAAAATTGATATTCCACAACCCAGAGACAGAGAAAATCCTACTTTAATTAGATTAGAAAATAAAATTTTAAAGTTATTAGAAAAAGAAATTAAAAAACAGGGTGAAAAAAAATATGAAAAAATTGCTACCTAAAACTATTTTTATTTTATTAATTCTGGCAATCTGGCAGTTTTTATTTCAACTGAATATCTGGCCTGATTTTCTCTTTCCTTCTCCTCAGATGGTAATGATAACCCTGATTGAAGGTTTTAAAGATGGAACATTTACCTTTGCCATCACAGCAAGTTTTAAAAGATTACTGATAGGTTACAGTATTTCTCTTCTCTTTGGTTTGATGCTTGGTGTTTTAATTGCCAGTTTCCAGCTAATTGAAGATACAATCGGCCCCTTTATACTCGCCCTACAGAGTGTACCAAGTGTTGTCTGGCTGCCTCTAGCCCTACTCTGGTTTTCAATGGGAGAGAAAGCAATTATTTTTGTGGTAGTTCTTGGTGGTACCTGGAATATGGTGATTAATGCCAGTACGGGAATTAAAAATGTTCAGCCTGTTTTAATTAAGGCTGCTAAAACAATGGGGGTTAACAAGATTCAACTTTTCTGGAAGGTAATTTTACCGGCAGCTGTACCTCATTTAATAACTGGAATGCGTCTCTCCTGGGCTTTTTCCTGGCGAGCTTTAATGGCTGGGGAGCTAATTGGAAGTGGAGATGGTCTTGGCCAGATTTTGATGTGGGGTAGAGATATGGGCAATATGAGTCTGGTAATCACAGTCATTTTACTTATTGGATCAATTGGCTATCTCACAGATAATTATTTATTTAAAAAAGCAGAAACAGTAGTCCTCAATCGCTGGGGCTTAAATAACTAGTAAATTTTAATTAAAATAAATTATTCATAATAGATTAACAAAATATTTTAAAAGGAGAATTTAAATAATGAAAAGAATAAATCTTAAAATCAGCATTTTAGTCCTAATAGTCCTAAGTTTATTAATTTTTACAGCAGCCGGAACAGGGGCGGCTTCTGATCTGAAAGAAATAACTATCGGTTATTTTCCCAACATCACCCATGCACCGGCAATTGTTGGAGTTAGTGAAAATATATTTGTTGATCAGCTAAATGGAATTAAGGTCAAAACTAAAATTTTTCCAAATGGATCACTTTTTATGGACGCTCTGGCCACAGATCAAATTGATCTGGGTTATGTTGGACCCGGGCCAGCTATCAATCGTTACCTGCAGGGGGCAGATGTAAAAGCTCTGGCCAGTGCCAGTAACGGGGGAACAGTTTTAGTTACCCGAAAGGATTTTGAATATAATTCTCTAGCAGATTTAAAAGATAAAATCATTGCAACTCCTGCTCTGGGCTGTACCCATGATCTGCTATTTAGGCAGTTGATTAAAGACAATAACCTAAATACAAATCGTCGCGGAGGAACTATTGACCACCGGGCTCAAAAACCGGCAACAATGGTTGGCCTTTTTGCTACCAAACAGCTTGATGCTGCAGTAGTTTCTGAACCCTGGGCCGCAAAAATGGAAGCAGAGATTGGTTCTAAAGTAGTTGTCGACTGGGATCAGATGCCCTGGGATGGTAAGCTGCCCGCTGCTGTAGTTGTCTCAACCAGTAAATTTATCGACAATAATCCAGTTTTAATAAATAACTTTCTTAAGGCTCACCAAAAAACAGTTGAATATATCAATGAAAATCCCCTTAAGAGCAGTAAAATTATTCAGCAGAAAATAAAAGATATAACCAGACAGGAACTGTCTCTAGAAATAATTAAAACTTCAATGCAGAGAACCAATATCACTTCCAGGCTCGATAATTCTGCCGTACAAAAGCTTGCTGATCTTTCTGCAGAATTGGGCTTTATTAAAGGTGATTCTGATCTAAATGGATTTATAGATTCTTCATATTTAGATGAAATAACCAGATAAAATTTGTTATTAATCTGAAATTTTGAAATAATGTATTTAAAGTTACTGTTTAGATTGATAATCTTAAAAAGTTAGGAAGGATAAAAATGAAGGTAGTAAATAATATAACAGAATTAATTGGTGAAACACCGGTTGTTAAATTACAAAAACTTACTAATAAAAATGATGCGGATGTTTATGTTAAATTAGAGTATTTTAACCCCAGCGGCAGTGTAAAGGATCGTCCTGCTTTAAATATGATAGAGGAAGCCGAAAAAACCGGAAAACTTAATACTGGAGGGACAATAATAGAACCTACCAGCGGCAATACAGGGATTGGACTGGCAATGATTGCTGCAGCTAGAGGATATAACTGTATTATTATTATGCCTGATAGTGCTTCTCAGGAAAGAATAAATATCTTAAAGGCCTATGGAGCTGAGGTAGTACTTACTCCTGCTCAAAAAATGATGCAGGGAGCAATTGACAGAGCACATGAATTAAAAAGCAAAATCAATAATTCTTTTATTCCCAACCAGTTTGAAAACCCGGCAAATCCTGCAGTCCATCGAAAGACAACTGCCCCGGAAATTTTAGAACAGATGAATGGTCAGCTGGATGCTTTTGTAGCCTCAGCAGGTACAGGAGGAACAATTTCTGGCACCGGAAATAAACTAAAAGAAAAATTACCTGAATTAAAAATATATACTGTAGAGTCAGAAAATTCTCCTGTTCTCGCCGGTGGTCAACCAGGTCCTCATAAAATTCCCGGCACCGGACCTGGCTTTATTCCCCAAACTCTGGACAGCAATATTTATGATAAAATCTATCATATTTCTGATCATAATGTAATTGAAATAACTAAAAAACTGGCTGCTGAAGAAGGCCTTCTTCTCGGCCCCTCTTCTGGTGCAGCTGTCTGGACTGCACTGCAGGTAGCTAAAAATTTAGATCCAGAAAAGAAAGTGCTTGCTATCGCCGCAGACACCGGACAGAGATATCTTGGGGGAGAGTTTTTTAGTTAAATATATACTAAATTACAGGGCCTCAATTATGAGGCCTTAGTCGCTCTTCTATTGGAAGCCGTTTTAGTTTCATCAGCTGTTGAAATCCTGCCAGCTTTACGAAGTTTTGATGCATAAAAGTTGATAAATCCTGCCATAATTATCGCTGAACCTCCAAAAATGCTGAGTGAATCAGGTATTTCACTAAAAATAATTATTCCAATAATGACTGAAAAAACAATATTTGAATAAGCATAAATTGATACTTCACCGGCTTCACTAAAACGATAAGCCTTAGTTACAAAAAACTGAGCTAGCAAAGCGAATAGTCCAAGTGCAAAAAGAGCTAAAACTTCTCTCAAATCTGGAACAACAAATTTACCTGTAAAAAGAAAAGGTAAGGTTGCCAGAGTTGAGAAAGTACAAAATGCAAGAACAATTGTCTCTGATGATTCACTTTTTCTTAAGTGTCTTAAAAGGGTATAAGATATACCGGATAATATCCCAGCACTCAATGCGATTAAGGCAGGGAACATCTCAGAGCTTAGACTTGGCTTAATTACAAAGAGAGCTCCCAAAACCGCAAAAGACAAAGAAAAAAGCTGCGTCTTTTTTATCTTTTCATTTAAGAATAAGGCAGCAAAAATCATCACAAAAAATGGAGATGTTTTATTCAAAATAACTGCATCTGCCATTTTCATCTGACCAATTGCATAAAAATAACTGGCAATACTAAAAAAACCAATCAGGCTTCTCAGTAAAACTAATTTAACATTATTAACTTTTATTTTTTTTCCGTTTCTACTGACCATAAACAATCCAAATAAGATTCCAACAAGATTCCTAAAAAAATCTTTTCTGCCAGTGGAATATCACCCAAAAATTTAACGGTTGCCGCCATTAGTGCAAAAAATGCTGAAGATAAAACCATATACATTATACCCTTTTCATCATCATCCACTTTTAACACCTCATTATTAAATTTATTATCTTTCAGATTTTAACTGCCACTCATTATACAAGTATACACTCCCTATGTAAAGGCTTAAATAGAGATTATTTTATTTTTTTTATTTGTATTTTTTTTAGATGAAAATTAGGCTGCTATAAACACTAGACTAAGCATTAAACAACCTCTGAATCTATCTAAATATTAATGTTAACCCTAACTCTAAAATACTCTCGCTAAATAACTTTTATGTTTATCAAAATCTTATATAAAATAAAGTTATCCAACATAAGATATTATTATTTTAGTATTGATAATAAATAGTATATAATTGATATAGAAACTTGTGAATAATATTATAAATAACTTTTGAGCAAAAATTAAGCAGTAAATTTTGAACTGACATAATTTTTTGTTCTGCTTTGCGAATTTTAGAACAAAGTTATTTACTATTCAAAAATATGAGGAGGGATTTTTTAATGAAAAAATTTGAAAAAGTTTTAGGATTTATAGCCATTATTATTGTATTAGCAGCAGCTAAGTTCTGGCTGAAGACAGATCTTCTATTTTTTAGACTATTAGCAGGAGCTGGACTGGGTTATGCTCTGGCCAGAGCCTACACCGGATTTGCCGGCAGTGTTAACAGAGCCTACAGAACGGGTTCAACCAAGTTGATGAGAACAATGTTATTTATGTTCTTTATTACAGCCGTTTTAATGACAGCATTTCTATTTGATAAAGATCCAGCAAGCTACAATCTCTGGATTAAACCAATTAATATTGGATTAATGCTGGGAGGTTTTCTGTTTGGTTTTGGAATGTCTATTTCTGTCTGCTGTGCCAGTGGAGTTTTAACTGATCTACCACAGGCTTTACCGAGAGCATTTACAACACTTATCTTCTTTATGATTGGTGTTTTTGTAGGTTTCCCAATTCAGTATACTGCCGACTGGGTTCAGGAATCATGGTTTAGCAGTTATATTGGCTATAGAACAATGGGTGGTGTTTTCCTTCCCGACTTATTCCAGGGAGATGGATTTGAAGGTTACTTAGGAGCTTTAATTGTTTTTGGTGCAATTTGTCTGCTCTTTACTTTTCTTTCATACTATTATGAAAAAAGACAGAAAAAATCTGGAAAATATAGTGGTTTAGAAATCGAAAGAATTCAGGAAAACTTAGAACCAATGGATTTGAAAAACTTTAAATTATTTAGTCCAGATACTTATTACCATCTGTTTGAAAAACCATGGACTTTAAAACAGGGTGCTATAGCACTTGCTGTAATTGTTACAGTTATGATGGGAGTTACAGGTTATGGCTGGGGAGTTTCTCAAGCCTATGGTATCTGGTTTGGTAAAATATTAATGTTATTTGGTATTTCAGCTGAAGCAATTGGAGAATTTACTCAGTTATCAGCCCAAAATTTTGCTACTCCATTTTTTGAACACCAGACTTCCGTTCAGAACTTTGGTATTCTAATTGGTGCAATTATTTACCTTTTAACTGCCGGTAAATTTATGGAGTTTTTCAACTCTGAACTGCATATTAACAAAAAACAGGTAGCAATGTATTCTCTTGGTGGTTTAACAATGGGCTTTGGTACTCGTCTTGCACAGGGATGTAATGTTGGAGCCTTATTCACACCAATTTCTAATTTTTCTCTATCAGGTTGGGTATTCCTTATCTTTATGATTATTGGTGGAATAATAAGTAATAAGTTTAGCGAAAAAGTATTTTAAATTTAGTAAGTAACATGTTCTCTCAAACACTATTTTTTTGAGAGTGATTTATAATATAAAATTTACAGGAGGAATAAAATATGAGTAAAAGAGTTTTAATTGTTGGGGGAGTAGCTGGTGGAGCTGGTACAGCTGCTAGAGTAAGAAGACTGGATGAAGACGCAGAAGTAATTATGTTTGAACGGGGTTCACATGTTTCTTTTTCTAACTGTTCTCTACCTTATCACTTAAGTGGAATTGTTAGAGATTGTGATGATTTAGTTTTAATGTGCCCTTCCAAATTTGCCGAGCAGTACAATATTGATGCCCGTGTTAACAGTGAAGTTACAAGAATTAATAGAGAAGAAAAAACAATTGAAGTTAAAAATTTAGAAACTGGTGAAACATACACTGAAGCCTATGATAAATTAATGCTCTCTCCTGGTGCCAATCCAATTAGACCTGGAAGTATCAAGGGAGTAAATAATGATAATGTCTTTACTATCAGAAATGTTGATGATATTGACAAATTAAATCAGTATGTTAAGAAAAATAAAGTTGAAAATGTGGCAGTAATTGGTGCCGGTTATATCGGAGTTGAAATTGCTGAGAACTTTATCCACTCTGACAAAAATGTAGCTTTAGTTGAAGCTATGGATCAGGTCTTAAATCCTTTTGATTATGATATGGCTCAAATTATTCAAAAAGAGCTTCATGATAATGGAGTAAATGTAGTTTTATCAGATCCTTTATCTGAGGTAAATGATGACCATGTTGTTTTAAAATCTGGCAAGAAACTTGACGCTGAAGCTGTTGTTTTAGCTATCGGTGTTAGTCCAGAAACCAAACTTGCTAAAGATGCAGGTTTAAAAATTGGTGAAACAGGTGGAATTGAAGTAAATCATAACTATGTAACAAGTGATCCTGATATTTATGCTGTTGGAGATGTAATTGAAGTTTATTCTAAGATTGCCCGCTCTAAAACAAGATTACCACTTGCTGGACCAGCCCAGAGACAGGCTCGTGCTGCAGCAAACCACATGTATAATATTCCAAATAAGAACAATGGTGTAATTGGAACTTCTATCATCAGAGCCTTTAATTACAATGCTGGTGCAACAGGTCTTAATGAAAAACAGCTCCAGGATGCTGGTATTTCATATGATTTTGTTTATGTAATACCTACTGATAAAGTTGGTCTAATGCCAGATGCTAATCCTTTACACTTTAAATTAATTTACGAAGTGCCAACAGGTAAGATTTTAGGTGCTCAGGCTGTAGGTAAAGGTAATGTAGATAAAAGAATTGATGTTATGGCAACAGCTATCTTAATGGATGCAACAGTAGAAGATTTAACTGAATCAGAGTTAGCTTATGCTCCTCTTTTCTCTACTCCCAGAAACGCTGTTAATCAGGCCAGCCTGGTAGCAACTAACTTAATCAATAACCGCTACAATCAGATTCCTGTAACTAAGGTTAGAGAATTAGTGGAAAATGATGCCTTTATCGTTGATGTTCGCGAAAAAGATGAATATGAAGCCGGTCACCTGATTAATTCAGTCAATATTCCTTTAAGTGAATTAAGAGAAAGAACTGATGAGATTCCTAAAGACCAGCCAGTTTACTTACACTGCCGTTCAGGCCAGAGAAGTTACAATGCTGTTCTAGCATTACAGGGTAGAGGTTATGATAATGTGACTAATATCGCTGGATCTTTCCTAGGAATTTCTTTCTATGAATATTTCCAGGATCAGACAACAGATCGCGAAAAAATTGTAACTGAGTATAACTTTGAGTAAAATCTTATAGGTACCGGTTACTTGAGAATTTTTTCCAATTAATCCGGTTTTAAATAGTTATAATTTAAAAAATAAAAAGTACCGGCATAAGGACGTGTAAACAATGGCTTTAGATAATAAAAAAGAGATCAACAAAGATCAATCCTCATCTAATCATTCTTCAACTCAGAATATCAGCAGAGAGCCAGCTAAAAATAAAAAAACTAAAACAGAAAGAGCGCTCACTTTTTTAACCTGGACTTCTATTTTTCTTATCTGGTATGTTATAACTAAATTAGGAATTTTTACGCCGACTCTACTGCCGGGACCAGCAAGAGTCTGGAGAGCTTTCTTAAGAATTTTAGCTGAAGGTTATAATGGAGTTTCTCTCTGGCTGCATTTAGGAGCCAGTTTCAAACGTCTCTTTGTTGCTTTATTCTTTGCAATTTTTACCGCTGTTCCGCTGGGACTACTAAGCGGTTATTTTGACAAAGTTGAGGCAGTAATTGATTCTGTAGTTGAATTTTATCGTCCACTGCCACCACTTGCCTATTATACGCTTTTAGTTCTCTGGTTCGGTATTGATGACACCTCAAAACAGATTCTCTTATTTTTAGCTGCCTTTGCTCCTATTTATATTGCCTGTGTCTCTGCAGTTAGAAAGTTAAATCAGGATTTTGTGCTAAGTGCCAGATCACTGGGAGCAGCTCAAAAGGATGTTTTTTTCAAAATTGTGCTGCCGGCTTCTCTGCCCGAAATTTTTACCGGAATCCGAACTGCATTTGGAGTCGCTTATACCACCCTCGTTTCTTCCGAAATGGTTGCTGCGACTTCCGGTATTGGCTGGATGGTTCTGGATGCATCTAATTTTTTGAAAAGTGATGTGATTTTTGTAGGTATTATAATTATGGGAATTACAGGAGTAATAATTGATGCTGGCTTAAGGTTTTTAGAAAGAAAGATAATTTTCTGGAAAGGACATGTCTAAAACTTATAATTTAAATTCTAATTACACTTTACGATTGAACTTATGCTGAGAATAAATTTGATTTGAGATAATTCAAAAAATTTGGAGGTACTGAAATGAAAAAAAGTTACTTAAAAAAATTATTTCTGTTATTTATAGTGGCAGCACTTGCTTTAACGCTAACAGCCTGCGGGAGTGATCAGGCTCAAAATGATAGTTCAGAAACTGAAAATACAGCTGCCCAGGAATCACTGCCTGAAGAGATTAATTTTGGTATTTTAAGAGTTCCTAATGATGAAACTATTGCAGTTGCTGAAGGTTTTTTCGATGATTATTTTACTGAACGTGGAATCGAGGTTAATACCAGAGTTTTTGATTCCGGAGTCGAAGCCAATCAGGCCCTTGCTTCTGGAAGTATTGATTTTGCTACTATGGGAAATACAAATGCAATTACCGCTCTCGCCCGTGAACTCAATGTCGAATTAATCTGGATCCATGAGGTTCTGGGAGAAAATGAAGCGCTGGCAGTCAAAAATGGTTCTGGGATTGAAACAGTTGAAGATCTGGTTGGAGAAAGAATTGCAGTTCCTTTTGCTTCTACCGCCCACTATATTCTTTTAAATGTTCTAAAAGAAGCTGGGATTGAAAAAGATGTTCAGCTTTTAGATATGCAGACTGCCGAAATTGTAGCCGCCTGGGAACGGGGAGATGTCAAGGCAGCTTATACCTGGCAGCCAACTCTGGCCCAGCTTTTAAAAAGCGGCTCTACTTTAACTGACAGCAGAGAAATGGCTGAAAAAGGCTATATTACCGCCAATGTTGACGTTGTCCGCAAAGGATTTTCTGAGGAATACCCAGAATTAGTTGCTGATTTTATTTCTGCTCTGACTAAGGCTGGAGATATTTATAGAAGTGACCCTGAAAAAGCTGCTGAAATTGCAGGTAAGGAACTCGGCCTGGAAACTGAAGTTGCTCTGCATCAAATGCGTGGTACCACCTGGAAAACAAGAGAAGAACTCTTAAGTGAAGATTTCTTTGGTACAATTGATCAACCCGGAAACTTTGCCAAAGTAATGAAAGATACTTCCGACTTCCTGCAGAATCAGGGTTCTATTGAAGAATCTCCTTCTCAGGAAGCCTTTAATGAATATGTTAATCCTGAATATATCAAAATGTCACTGGAAAATGAAGAAAATAATTAATTTTAATATTTAAGATTTTAACTTAATCAATGTAATTAAAGCTAATCAGGAAAGGATATATTTTATGTCTGCTCAAACAAAAAAAGAGAGCTTAATTAAAATTGAAGATATGAGCCTGGAATATGGTGAAAGTATTAATTCTACACTTGCCCTTAAAAATATTAACTTAGAAATTAATAAAGGTGAATTTATCTGTGTTTTAGGCCCTTCTGGCTGTGGTAAGAGTTCACTGCTTAAATGTATTGCCGGCTATGTGAAGCCAAGTTCTGGCAGAGTTATGATGCAGGGGAAGCAGGTTGAGGGTCCTGACTGGCACCGGGGAGTTGTCTTTCAATCTCCTACCCTCTATCCCTGGATGACTGTGAATGAAAATGTTGAATTTGGACCTAAAATGCGAGATCTACCCAGGGCTGAAATTAAAGAAATTCGGGAATATTTTTTAGATGAAGTTAATTTGAGTGGATTCGGTGAAAATTATACCTTTGAATTATCCGGGGGTATGAAACAGCGAGTTGCTATTGCTCGGGTGCTGGCTAATTATCCTCAGGTTGTCTTAATGGATGAACCTTTTGGAGCCCTGGATGCTTTAACCAGAGAAAATATGCAGAACTTAATCCGCAACATTTGGGAAGAAAATAATACGACCATCTTTTTTATCACCCATGATGTGGATGAAGCACTTTTACTGGCCAATCGAGTTGTTGTGATGTCAAAACAGCCGGGAGAGATTATTAAAATCTTTGATGTTGATTTTACAAATCAGATATTTGAAAAGGGAACAAAAGAAGTAATTTACAATGAGGATTATTTTGCAGTTAAAAATGAAATTATGGATATTATTCACGGTCAAATCGATTAATTTTTAATCTAGTGCTTAGTCCAAAATAATTTTAGGATAAATATTATAGCAACATATAATGCAGAAAGGAGCCCAAATGGGCTCCTTTCTTGTATAAAGATTAATTTTATACTTATCTTCTGCTTAATTTAATTTTTAACTCAGATTACTGAACTACTTCGTATCCCTGATTAGCCCAACCAAGTGGTGCATTAGCATCAGTTCCCATACCACCATTAAGTGATACAGCATCATAGCCTAACATTCTTAAACCAGCTACTGCCTGACCTGCAGTTTGACCTGTGTAACAGTAAACAACTAACTTCTGATCCTGTGGAAGCTGTCCAAAATACTGCTCCATACCAGCACCCCAGGGAATATTAACTGCACCTTCTATATGACCTTCAGCGAAAGCTCCTGGCTGTCTAATTGAAACTACCATCATATCTGCATCAGAGTCTACAGCCATCTTTAACATATCTTCAGCAATTTTATAGTTCTTATACATTGAATCACTAACATCAGCTAAACCTGCATAATAGTCTTCAATAGCAGCTTTAACATCTGAATTAATTTCATAATCTGTAGCTCCACCAAGTTCATTTGCCTCAGTTTCAACTATTTCTTCATAACCATCAACTTGAGAAATTCCAAGATTCCAACCAAATCTAACTGATTTAGCTTCAAAACCGGCAAAGTTTAATAAAGCAACCGCCTGATTTGCAGTCTGAGCTGTATAACAGTAAACATAAATAGTCTCATCACCAGGTAACTTGTCTAAAGCAGCTGGCATAGCGTCTGGACCCCAGGGTACATTTACTGCACCTTTGACATGTCCTTCATTATAAACATCAGGCTGTCTGATATCTAAAACAAAGAGATCTTCTCCAGCTTTAACTTTTTCTACAAAAGCTTCTTCCCCAATCATGCCATTATCTTCTGGAAGATTTGCAAAATAACCATTAACCGCATCCTCTACTGCATCTGAAACTGCAAGTGCTGAACTGGAAACTACAAGTAAAGCCATCATAACTATTGCCATTGATAATAAAATTCTTTTTTTCATTCTTATTCCTCCTAATTTTTTGATGAAATATTAAAGATAACTAAATTGTGAAATTGCAATACATTAAAATATATTTCACAAACTTTCTTAAATAAAAGTTCTCAACTCACTGTTAAGAACTTCTATTATCAACATTAATTTGTTAAAATAATTTACTTAAGAACCATCCTGAGCACTTGGTTCAGCAGGAGCACCACTTAGCATTCCCTTTGGAGTTGAGCTATCTGATGACCATTCGATCCAGGCACCGTCGTAAAGCTTAAGATCTCTATAACCAGCATTATGTAGAGCTAAGAAGCTTTGAGCAGCTCTAATTGAAGTTTGACAGTACATTATAACCTCTTTATCTGGAGTGATATCATTATCTGGATAATATCTTTGAATATAACTTGGTGGATAAAATTCTCCATTATCCTTATTATTGTCGACATAATTGATATGAATAGCTCCAGGAATAATACCCTCACTAACCTCATCGGCAGTTCTAACATCTAAAATAACAACATCTTCAGCAGGATTGTTTGCCTGTTCAAGAACTTCTTCCTTAGTAGCAATTAGCTCCTCATTCTTTTCAGCAGCAGTGTATTCTGCAGCCTCAACCTCGTAGTCACCGGAAACAAATTCTGCTCCAGCTTCTTCTAAAGCATTTAAACCTCCACTAATGACTTTCATATTTGCAGTGTCATGGCCGTAAACCAGCATTGTCCACCATAAACGAGCTGCATCCATATTATTGTTATTATCATAAATTATTACCTTTGTCTGATTGGAAATACCATTCTCCCCCAAAGAAGATTCTAATTTGGAAGCATCGGCCAGCATATTTGGATAAGGACCAAAAGTAGTAATATCATTTCTGGCAATGTTTACTGAACCTTCAAGGTGCTGGTCTTCAAAGTCACCAGAGTTTTGAGTATCAACTACAACTACCTCTTCTTCCTCAATCATCTTTAAAGCTTCATCAGCTGTAATTATATCCTGCCCCACTTCACCGGGAACAGAAATATCCGCTTCACAGCCTGTGAGAATAATCGCAAAAGCTAATAAAATAAATAATACCTTTATTGATTTTTTCATTTTTCCACCTCCGAATTTATATTGTTAAAATTGGAACAATCTCTAATAATATTATAAAACATATTCCCCACTTATAGTTATAACAATTGCTAATAGTATATTCAATTATCAAATGAAAAGGCTTTATTGGCAATATTTTAAAATAAAACCTTGATTGTGGTATAATAATACCAATCTAATAAATATTTTTTAGGAGCGTTCATATGTATTTTACTGTTAAAGATATCTTTAAAAAAATAAAAGCCTGGAATTTAATAGTTCTCTTTTTTATTATAAACCTTTTCTTTCTCAAAAACTTTCCCTTTGTTCATTCAGACGAGGCCTGGTTGAGCGGGCTTTCTCGACAGATAATGCAGACAAATAACCCAGCCAGCACTGAAACGTTTTTTGATCTGCTGCCGCGGAACCCACATGCAATCAAAATCTTTTTTCACTTTTTACAGATCATTTTTATTAAGTTATTAGGTTATCAAGTCTTTACTTTTCGCTTAATTTCACTGCTGGCCGGCAGTTTGAGTCTTTTTATCTTTTATAAAATAACTTTTTTAATTACCAACTCTAAAAAATTAAGTATACTGGCTTTAATTATACTGGGCCTGGACATTCATTTTATTTATAGTTCCCATCTGGCCCGGCAGGAAATTATATTAGTTTTAATATTCTTAACTGCACTCTATTATTTTTTAAATGCGATAGAAAAAACTGATGAAAAAAATTATTCAGAATCAAAAAAAGAAGACACAATTAAAAAAGATATCTATCTTGGCCTTATTCTGGGCTCAGCTATTGGTTTCCATCCAAATGCTTTTATTATTTCCATGCCCTTTATAATGATCTACAGCTGGAAACTGGCTTTCAATAAAAAAACTAAACTTAAAAATTATTTAAGTTTTGGGGGAACTTTAGCAGTAACTGCCTTCTTTTTTATTTTTTTAAGTTTTCTCTTTGATCCTAATTTTATTGGCAATTACAGCAGCTATGGAGCTCAGTTGGGTGTGCTGGATTCTTTACTGCTTAAATTAGAAAATTTTAAAGATTTTTATCTAAAATTATTTTATCAGGTAAGCGGTACCTATTATGTTCCTCCGATTAAATTTCAACTGGTATTTTTTGCAGCTGCAGCTCTGGCTTCACTGGCTAAACTTTTACTTAACAAAGATAAGTTAAATTTATTTTTGCTTATCAGTCTATTAGCTGTTAATCTGGGATATTTAATTATCGGCAGATACAATCAAACTTCAATAATTTTTATCTTTCCGATTGCTTATCTTATATTTATCAACCTAATAAAAAATTTAAATTTTAAACTGAGCGGCAGCTTAATCCTGATTTTAATTGCGCTTTTAACCCTGAACAGTGGGACTACAATAATTGAGGAGAGCCATTATAATTACCAGGATTATCTGCAGCAGATTGCAGAGGTAGTGCCGCGAGATGCCAGGGTGCTGGCAAATCTAAATACAGACTATTATTTTGAAAATGGAAGCCTTGTTGATTACCGAAACCTTGCTTATCTGCAGGAAAATAATCTCTCTTTTGCTGATTATATAAATCAAAATGAAATCGAATATATAATTTATCCCGAAGAAATGGATTATATCTACAACAGCCGACCAAGCTGGAATATTCTCTACGGCAATCTCTATCCTTATTATCAAGAAATGCAGCATTTTCTCAATCAGGAAACTGAACTAATCAAAGAGTTTACTAATTCTACCTATCCAATGAGAATTGTAAGAAAAATTGGAGCCAAAAACTGGTCAGTTAAAATTTATAAAGTCAATTCTACAGCTGAGACTGGAGCTTTTCAAAAAGCTGATTAAAATCTCTGCTGCTCCGAATACGAGGGTATGGAAGTTTATTTTCAATAATATTAATTACTTCGCCCGGCTCATTTTTCATCAGCACTATTCTTTGGGAAAGAAAAACTGCCTCCCTGATATCATGGGTCACAAAAATAATTGTTCTCTCTTCTTCCTGCCAGAGCTGAACCAAAAGCTGCTGCAGCTCCTGGCGAGTCTGGCTGTCTACACTGCCAAATGGTTCGTCCATTAACATAATTTCAGCTTCTGCAGCCAGGGTTCTGGCCAGAGCAGCTCTCTGCTTCATTCCTCCGGAAAGCTGATGTGGATAATAATTCTGATAGTCCAGGAGTTTAACTTCTTCTAGATATTTAAGAGCTTTTTCTTTAATCTCTGCTGAACTTAGCTTTTCTTTGTTGTTTTTAGCTGCTGCTTTAACTGCAAATTCTACATTGTCAATTACCTTCTGCCAGGAAAAAAGTTGCTCAAAATCCTGAAATAACATTATTCTATCTAAACCCGCTTCTATAAGTTCTTCTCCTTCTTTTAAAAACTGACCTCTATCTGTTTTGCTGAAACCGGCTATTATTTTAAGTAAAGTTGATTTACCACAACCGGAAGGACCTAAGATCGTCAAAAATTCATTTTCTTTAATCTCTAAATTAATATCCTTTAAAGCAATCTTTTTTTCTTTTTCGGTCTCAAAACTTTTATTAACATTTTTAAGTTCTAAATAGGATTTCATTTTAACATTCCCCATTTTTTAACTGTTTTTGCTTCCAGCTTTTCAAAAATAAAATCTTCAACAGCTATCCCAATTAGAATAATCACAATTATCCCGGCAAATACCCCCGGCAAATCAAAGAAAACCCTTTTTTGAAAAATATACCAGCCAAGACCTCCCAGACTGTTAATTGCACCAAAGAGCATTTCAGCACTAATTAACGCCCGCCAGGATCTGGCCCAGGCTATTTTTAAACCGGAAATAAAGTAAGGTAAGGAAGCGGGGATTAATATCTTATACATAAATTCTAATTTATTTAAACGATAATTTTTGGCAATCAGAGTATAAATATCAGGAATAGAATTAAAACCTGTACTTAAATTTAAAACTAAAGGCCATAAAACTGAATGAATAATTACAATCAAAATTGCTGTTTTGCCAGAACCAAACCAGATCAAAATTAAAGGCATCAGAGCTATTCCAGGCAGGGGATGCGCAAGAGCAGTAAGAGTATCTATCAAACCAGCAGCATAACTAGAAAAATAAGCTGTCAGAGAAAGAATCAAAGCTGTAATAGTGGCCAGAAATAGACCCTGGGCAATCACTGATAATGAAAATCCTATCTGCTTAATTAAGGTGCCATCTTTTAGTGACTCAAATAGAGCAATTAATATCTGGTCAAGGCCGGGAAAAATCATTTCCGAAAAAATTCCGCTTACTGCTGTCAGCTGCCAGATCAGAGATAAAATCATCCCCCAAAAAAATCGCTGTTTATATTTACTCTTCATTTTGGACAGCTTCCTCCTCTGAAGCAGTTTCCCTGCCGGTTAAATTTTTTTCAAAAACAAGCTCAGAATACTGATAATTATTTGCTTCCAGATAGGCTTCTGCAGTCATAAAGTCAATAAATTTATCCAGTCCTTTGACCTCAGAACTGTATATCATTCCCGGCCAGTTTAAATATTCCAGCATTTCAGTCTGACTTAAACTATAATTATCTGCCAGAATTTCCGCTGCTTCTTCTGGCTGGCCTTCTATAAATTCTATCGCTTTCTCCAGAGCGTCCAGAAAATAAGCATAATTTTTAGGCTGCTGCTCGTAAAACTCCTCAGTACTGACACCTATAATAAAGGTGAAGTCACCACCAAAGGCTTTTCTGCCGCTTAAGATCTTTTTAATTCCTTCTTCTCTGCTTTCTAAAAAAAGATAAGGAGGGGAGGCAAAATGAGCACTTACTTCTCTGCCGGCAAGCAGAGCATTCATTGCATCAGGATGACTCATTGTCAAAAGCTGTTCATCAAATCTATCAACTTCTCCAAATTCTCTTTCAGCTGCCATTGAGAGCAGAATATGCTGAATACTTCCGGGCTGGGGAAGTGCAATTTTAGCATCAGTTTTAAAATCTGCCAGACTATTAATATCTCCTCTGTTAGTCATTAAGCCCAGGGGACTCTCAGAAAGACCGGAGATAATTTTCCACTCCATCCCCTTATCGCGAGCAATTAAAAAAGGAGGAATGGCCATAAAAGCTATATCAACTTCGCCAGCCAGCATTGACTCTCTAATAGAAGTAGTATTGCTCAGCTGCTTCCATTCGACTTTTAAATTTGGGTTGGCTTCTTCTAAAAACTTAAGTTCTTTGATTAACTGTACAGGAGCATAGGCCAGCCCGTACTGTTCGGCAATAGTAATTTTTTGCTGTGGCCCTGCTTCATTATTTTCACAGCCGCTGACCAACAGCAGAGTTAAGAGCAAAACTATAATAATTGTTAGATACTTTTTCATACTTACACTCCTGATTTTTAAAAGTTTTCTCCGATTTCTCTATAAACAAGATTCTTTCCCTTCTGGTCAATAATCTTTAACTTATCATATACAGCAGCTACCCGCTGCTGAAGCTCTTCTTTATTATCTGCCAGCACTATAAAATAACCGGCTCTGGCAGTTGCATTTTCTATATCCGGAATCCGCTCTCCAGGCCTGTAGTTAAAACCAACTTTTAAAAGTCCGGGTAATTTCTGCAGTTCAGAGCTTTCAGTTATAAGGTCTATCCTGCCCGGGCCAGCAAAGAAAAGCTGTGAAGATAAATATTTTTGATTGGCCTGCAGAGAATAATCCTGCAGTGCTTTCTCCTCAAACGGCTCACCTGCTGCCAGCCTGACCATCATTTTCAAAATATCAACTCCTGTCAGCGCTGGCATAAAATCTCCCTCATAGGCGCCTCCGATTCTGCAGGCTATTTCGTTAACCTTTAGTCCCTCTTCCCCAATTAAAAATTGAAAATATATTGGCCCATTTTCAATTCCAAACTCAGCCACAATTTTTTCAGTTATATTCTTAATTTCAAAATAATATTTTTTTAAATGCTTTGAAGGAAAAAGATGGGAAGAACAAATTCCAATATGAATTCCCGCTTCAAATCGCAGGCGGTCAGTAACCGTTAAAATTGTTGTCTTTCCATCTACAACCCAGCCACTAACTGTAATTTCATCTGATTTATAATATTCTTCTAGCAAAATTTCATCCTCTCGAGAATAAGAAAGAACTTCGTTAAATTTTTCTCTAATTTGAGCAGTTGTCTCCAATTTAAAGACACCCCTCTGCCCCTGACTGTCCAGAGGTTTAATAACAAAGGGTCTCTCAAAGTCTTCCAGTTCCTGGTCAGAAAAATCTGCTGCTAAAATTTTATATTTCACTGTTGGGATAGCTGTTCTGCTGAATTTATTTTTCATAACTTTTTTGTTAGTTACCGCCTCAGCTGTTCCTGTTGAAAGATACTGTGTTAAATCCAATCGTTTAGCTACCCGGGCAGCAGTATAGACTGGCTGATCTGTTCCAGCCGTTAAAATACCGTCCACCTTATATTTTTCTGCAGTTTTAAGGTTGGCCTCAAGATCGAAAGTGCTGCTTTCAGAACTGAAATCAGCAATCTTTTTGCCGGGAGCATCCTGATAATAATCTGAAACAACTACCTCATGCCCCAGCTCTTTTGCCTTTCTAATTAAACTCAACTGGCCACTGCCTCCACCAAGAATTAATAACCGCATTTTGATTCCTCTTTTTCTCTAAAAGTTTTTTCTGCAATTAAATACTGTTCTTTTTTTGAGCGTAAATATTTTAAAAAAGGAAATTCTCCGTAATAGATAAAAAGCTTTAAAAATAATTTTAATAACTTTAAAAAACTATAATTGGACTGACCATATTTGCGCTGCTGCTGTTTTGTATAGATATTTGCAATCGCTGGCTCTTCTTTTAAAATGATAGCCGAAAGATAGATAAAAGATTTTTTTGAAGCTGTAATTTTAGCAAGCATTTCTCTGGTAATTATTCTAAAACTGCTGACTCTAAGCCCATCTTTTTTGGGAGTGATCAGATTAAAGAGCCAGTTGGTCAGCCTGGAGCCTATTCTTCTATAGAAACTGTGTGCTCTCACTTCTGGAATTGCATATACTACATCATAACCCTCTTTAATTTTCTGCAGCAGCAGTACTATATCCGAAGGCTGATGCTGCAGATCATCATCCATAGTGATTATATAATCTCCAGCAGCATAATTAAAAGCACAAAAAATAGCATTCTGCTGGCCAAAATTTCTTTCCAGACGAATACCCTTAATTCTGCTGTCCTGATGACTGAGCTCCACAATTTTTTGATAGCTTTGATCCGAACTGCAGTCATCTACCATAATTAATTCAAATTCAAAATTATTTGTTACAGCAACTTTCTTCACCGCCTGGTAAAGTTCTTCCAGAGAATCCTCACCATTATAAACAGGTACTACAATAGAAATTAAATCAGTCATTAACTTCCTCCACCTGCCTGTTTAAGCTGCAAAAAATTTCTTCCAGAGCTTGAATTATATAATCTAATTCCCGCCGGGAAAGTTCTGGATAAATTGGCAGACGGAGCAGACTGGAAGCAACCTGATTTGTCAGCTGCAGATCTTCTGCTTGATAACCAAGTTTTTTTCCCATTGGCGAGGCATGTAAAGGCTGAAAATGAAAAGCAGCCTCTATTCCTCTGGCCTTAAGCTCTTTTAAAACAAAATCTCTTACTTTTTGATTTTTAAATTTTAAATAATAAATATGATAATTGCTTTTTTTAACAGCAGGAACTACCGGTAAAAGATCTAGAAAATCCTCATCTAAAAATTTCTTCAAATTTTGATTGTAATAATCAAATACTCTTTTCCGCTGAGCAGTAATATAATCAATCTCCTGCAGCTGGGCAAATAAAAGTGCCATCAATATGTCTGATGGCAGATAACTTGAGCCCTCACCAACCCAGCTGTATTTATCGATTTCTCCTCTTAAAAAACGGGAACGATTTGTTCCTTTCTCTCTGATGACTTCTGCTTTTTGAATCAGTTTTTGCTGTTGAGAATTAATAACTAAGGCTCCACCTTCACCACTGACAAAATTTTTGCTGCCGTGAAAGCTGTAACAGCCAAAATCTCCCATGCCACCTGCAGGCTCCCCATTATAAAAACTATTAACTGCATGAGCAGCATCTTCAATAACATAGATATCATTTTTTGCTGCAATTTCCCTAATCAGATCCATTTCACAGCTAATACCGGCATAGTGAACCGGAATAACAGCCTTTGTTTTAGAGGTGATTTTTGACTCAAAATCAGCAGGATCAAGGTTAAAGCTATTTCTTTTAATTTCTGCAAAAACAGGTCTGGCCCCTTCTTTTAAAACTGCATTCGCAGTAGAACTAAAAGTAAAAGAAGGCATAATAACTTCATCACCTGTTTTTAATCCTATTAATTGAGCAGCCATTTCCAGAGCATGAGTAGCTGAAGTAGTCATTAAAACTCTATTTAGATCAAACTTTTCTTCCAGAAATTCACTGACCCGGGCTGTATAATATCCATCACCACTTATACTGCCTCTTTGAAGGGCATCAGTTATATATTCGTTTTCTTTTCCACTCAGATAAGTTTTATTAAAATCAATTTTCAACATAAATTACTCCGCTCCAAACTTTCAGGCTCTTAATTTTTACTTAATAACAGATATGTCTACCCAATTTTTTAAAGTTCGCTATAAAATCTTTTACATCATCAGATAAAAACTCTGCTTTTTTATTAATCATATAAATATCATAATCAAGATCATAATCAGTAATTCTGGAGACATTAATTTCTTTAGCACTAAATTCATCTCGAACTGCATTATATGGTACAAAAGCAACTCCATAACCTTTGCGAACCAGAGTCTTTATTGCTTCTGTAGAATCCAGACGTGATATAATTTCTATCTCTGAAAAATTATGACCAACATCTGCCAGCACCTCTTTAAAATTTTCCTTTATTATACAGTCTTCTTTTAAAATCACAAATTTATGATCCAGAATTTCCTCCAGCTTCACCTTTTCCGGCAGATCAAATGCAGGTGGTGAAATAAGCACTACTTTTTCGTTAATTACCTCTTCAGAGTGAAGCTCTTCAGCCTGAGCTGGATGAGTTGTAAACCCAATTTCGCAGATATCACTTAGAACATCCTGCTCTATTTTATCTGAAGAAGCGGCAACCAGATTATACTTATGATTTGGAAACTTAAACTGCATATTTAAAATTGCACAGGGGAGACAGTAAGTAGCAATAGTATATTCTCCCTCAATCTTTATTTCCTGACTTTCCTGTTCGTTTAAATCCGAAAGCATCTTATTATAGGTTCGAATAATATTATCTGCATATTTTAATACTACCTCACCTGAATTGGTCAGCTTTACTCCTCGATTGCTGCGGATAAAAAGTTCTTTCCCCAGTGAATCTTCAAGTTTTTGAATCTGCTGACTCAAAGCAGGCTGAGATATGTGAGAATTATTTGCAACTTTGGAGATGCTTTTTACTTCTGCAATCTCCTGAAAATATTTTAAGCTTTCAATATGCATAACTACACCCTCTCATTGACAGTTAATATAATTTAGAAAATACTGTTTTAAGCTAATGTTCTTAATTAATTATATTATTAATCAAAAGAAATAACAAGAGTTAATCTCGAAAGCAAAATATTAACTCGATTCCCCAAATCTAGATCAAATTTTTCCACCACTGCTTGTGATCAAGATACCAGTTCAAAGTTTTCTCTACTGCCTGCTCAAAATCATATTCCACTTTCCAGCCCAGTACATTTTTTATCTTACTGGTATCGACTGCATAACGGTAATCATGACCTTTTCGGTCTTCTACATGTTTGATTAAAAGCTCTGATTTTGACAGCAACGATAAGATTTTCTGGGTTATTTCCAGATTGCTCTTTTCATTGTTTGCTCCAATATTATATATTTCACCACTATCTCCCCGCCGCATTACCAGATCAATTGCCCGGCAGTGATCTTTAACATAAATCCAGTCTCGGATATTACTTCCAT
The DNA here is from genome assembly GCF_003053565.1 of Halanaerobium saccharolyticum. Lineage (GTDB taxonomy): Bacteria > Bacillota > Halanaerobiia > Halanaerobiales > Halanaerobiaceae > Halanaerobium > Halanaerobium saccharolyticum_B. Next base: position 54,444 of record NZ_QAXS01000018.1, read on the forward strand.
CACCATAAAGAGGCAGTTTCTCATTCTGAAGTGCATTAATAATAAAAAGAGGAATTAACTTTTCTGGATACTGATAGGGACCAAAATTATTGGAAGACCTAGTGATATTAACAGGCAGCTCATATGTTTTTGCATATGATTTAACTAAAAGATCGGCGGCTGCTTTCGAAGCAGCATAAGGACTGGACGGATTTAACGGACTATCTTCTTTAAACTTCCCTTCCGGACCAAGACTTCCGTAAACCTCATCAGTAGATATCTGCACAAACCTTTTAACTCCAAATTTAAGAGCCAGATCAAGTAAATTCTGGGTCCCTTCAATATTTGTTTTAACGAATACCGAAGGATCTTCTATACTCCGATCAACATGAGATTCAGCTGCAAAATTCACTATATAGTCTATTCCCTGATGCATAATCTGATCAATTTTTTCTTTATTACAGATATCCATTTTTTTAAATTCATAATTAGGACTGTTCTCAACAGCTTTCAAATTATCAAGGTTACCGGCATAACTAAGTTTATCTACATTAATAATTTGATCATCATAATTTTCAAGCTGATAACGAATAAAATTACTGCCAATAAAACCGGCTCCACCTGTAACTAAAATCTTCATCTGTTCAAACCCCTCCTATGAAAATATATTAGATAAAATCAAAAATTTCTCTCATAAAATACCAATATTCTTTAAAACTATTATATCATATTGAGCCTTAATTCTACATTAAATCCGGATCTTTTTTAAAAGAACTTGTTTTGCGAACACTTGTATGCTAAAATTAAATATATAGTGCTTTAGCTCTGCCTAATAGCCAAACCAAAGGAGTTGATAAAATGAATTTTAAAGACAGAGGTAATAAAAAATGGAATTCCTTAATGCTGGTTGAACATCAGAAAAGATTAAAAGAATTAAAAATGAAGGAAGCCGAAGTAGAAAAACCGGAACTTGACCAGCAGGAGCTAAAAGAGATTAATTTTAAACTTAAAGAAGCATTAACGAAAAACTTAACTGTCAGCATAAAATTTTATGAAGATAAGATAATTAAAGACATAAAGGGCAAAATTTTAAAACTCGAAAATTATGAACAGCAGCTTAAAATTGAAAAGCTTAATCAGGAAATCAAAAAACTTAAATTTAGCCAAATTATAGAATTTGAATTTTAAATTTTCAGGAAAGAATTATTTGTGGTGCCCACCAATGGTATTTTCAATTCTCTCTTTAATATTTCCTTTTTCTAGATTGCGGGCATAATATAAAACATCTTTTCCCATTTTGCTGGCCAGTCGGTCTCTAAGCTGATTAATTTCTGATCTTTTTAAATCATTTTCAAATAGATTTAACTGCTGATAATCACTATCCGTAAATTTCGTTAAATAAAGACTTATTTTTCTGACCTTTTCGCCCTGATAATGTTTATTTAAAATAACCACTGCTGCCTGATAAATATCTCTAGTCAGATCCGTTCTTTTTTCCAGACTTAGCTGTCTGGAAAAACCCTTTTTGTTTTCACTTTTTGAATAGCCCAGAGCAAGCGAAACTGTTTTACCTTTTAGATTGTTTTGACGAACTCTTTTACTAACTTCTTCAGCCAGGTTAAAAATTACAGTTTTGATTTCTTCCAGGCAGGTATAATCACTGTAAAGTGTGATTCCTCGTCCAACTGCTTTTTTGCGGTCATCAAAATGCCCCTCTACTTCTGAATAGTCTATTCCCCAGGCATGATAGTAAAGCTGATTACCGATGATTCCAAATTTATTTTCCAAATATTCCAGTGGAAGTTGAGCCAGTTCACCAATTGTATAAACTCCAATTTTATTCAGCTTTTTTTCAGTCCGACTGCCAATTCCCCAGCAGTCAGATAAATTTAAAGGCCATAACTTCTCAGGAATATCACTATAATCCCAGCGGCAGAGACCGCTTTTTTTTCCTTCGTTGTCCATTGCTACCTTGGCCATAAACATGTTGGGGCCAATCCCCATACTGCAGGGCAGACCATATTTACTCCAAATTTCTTCTTTGATTTTTACTGCCAGTTCAAATGGATCACCATACTTTTTCTGACTTCCATTTAATTTAAGCCAGGCCTCATCTATTGAATAGATATGTATTGCTTCCAGCGGCAGATAAGAATTAAAAATTTCAGTTATTTTCATTGAAATTTCAAGATAAAGCCCCATATTAGCTTCAGCCAGTATAATTTCTTCCCTGTCCGGGATTTGATATAAACGGTGAGCTGTTTTTATTCCATATTTTTGCTTAAGAGCAGCAGATGCTGCTAAGACAACTGATCCTTTTCTTTTCTTATCACCAATTACAGCCAGATAGCCCTTAAGTGGATGAATATTTCTTTTAACCAATTCAATGCTGGCATAAAATGACTTCATATCAACACATAAAATTTGATTCTGAGGAGCATCACTATAATCAGGCTGCATACTAAAACCTCCTTAACGAACATTTGTTTAAATATATTTTAGCATATTTTTTCGGTTTTAGCAAACATAGGTTCGATAAAGTCTTGAGTCTCTTTTGAGTCTCTTTTGGACCAGGTTCAAATAGACCTATTTGAACCTGGTCCAATTAAAATAGAGTAGGACCAGCTTTTCAGCTGGGACCCCTCGTCAAACTGCACGTACGGTTCTCCCGTATACAGCTTTCCGTCAGTCGTTGCCCCACCATCTCAAGGAATAAGTCTTCGTCACTGTGTTACCACAGCTGTATATTTTAATCCTCTAAGACAATCTAGTAAGTAGTGAAACGAGTCCCTTCTTCCTGAAAAAGGAATTGGGGATTCTTTTGTTTTGATTCATAACTGCTTTCTTTTTCTCCATATATGACCTTAACCGCATTCGTATCCATTTATCTAAGCGCCGGAAAAGTTTCTTAACATTTCCATGACCGAAATAATTAGCCCAGCCATATATTTTAGCATTTAACCTTTTTATAATGGATTCCACTTTCCAGGGCTGATTTCTCTTAGTAACTTTTCTAACATTGTCTTTGAATTTTTCTAGTGATTTCTTTCTCGGTCTTTTGTATCTCCAGGCTATGAATTCAAATCCCAAAAATACAAAACCTTCACCAAAGTTAGTTATTACTGTCTTTTCTGGATGCAGTTCTAATTTGAGTTTTTCTGTAATAATTTCTTTAACTACCTCATAAGCTCTTTTGGCTTTCCTTTTTGATTTTGTCATTACCACAAAATCATCAGCAAATCGCACCAGCTTGTATCCTCTTTCTACCATTACTTTATCAAACTCATGCAGAAAGATATTTGCCAGAAGTGGCGATATTACGCCACCCTGAGGGGTTCCTTTTCCTGTGGGTATGTATTCTCCATCTTTCATGACTCCCATGGTCAGCCACGATTTTATTATTTCAATCACCCAACTATCTGTTACTTTTTGCCTGATGAATTCTATTAAAAGCTCATGATCTATATTATCGAAAAACCCTTTAATGTCTGCATCTAATACCCATTTGTATCCCTGTTCTTTGTATTCTTCTATTTTGTTTATCGCATCTATCTGCGATTTACCTTTCCTAAATCCCAAAGAACAGTCACAGAATTCTTTTTCATATATCGGCTCCAGTATTCCTCTCACTGCAGCCTGAGCTATTCTGTCTTTAACTGTGGGTATTCCAAGTGGTCTCTGTCTTCCATCACTTTTCGGGATGAATACTCTAAGTGCCGGTTTGGGTTG
>NZ_QAXS01000019.1 GCF_003053565.1 Halanaerobium saccharolyticum
TCAGTATGGAGTTTTCAAAGTTCAATATTTTAGTTATTTATTACAATTATTACTTTTTTAGACTGTTACTTTCTGGCTTTAGCCGAGAATCCTCAAATGATTACTAATTAATGTTTTTGTCAATCAATCCCAGTTCTTTAACTTTAGCAGTCGGATCTTCTGCCCTCATCAGGGTCTCACCAATTAAAACTCCGTCAACACCAACTTCTTTTAGATAATCTATATCAGCTTTTGTTTTAATTCCACTTTCTGCGATCAGGTAATAGTCATCCCTCAGATTAATTTTTTCTAATTCAGCTGCCAGCTCTGCTGTTGTCTTTAGATCAACACTAAAATCATTTAAATCCCGATTATTGATTCCAATAATTTCTGCCTCAGTATTAATCACTCTTTCCAGCTCATCGCGATTATGAACCTCAACAATCGCCTCCATTTTAAGCTCTCTGGATAATGCTAAAAGCTCTCGCAGCCTCTCATCACTTAGAACAGCAGCTATTAAGAGTACCACATCAGCCCCAATAAAAAAACTTTCGTAAAGCTGCAGTGGATCGATAATAAATTCCTTCCGTAATATTGGTAGGTCTGTCAGCTGCCGCATTTCCTTTAGAATTTCATTACTCCCCTGAAAAAATTTCTGGTCTGTTAAAATTGAAATTCCTGCTGCTCCTGCCTGCTGATAAGATTTAAGTTGGGCTTCTGGATTGAAATCAGGCTGAATCAGTCCCTTGCTGGGAGAAGCTTTTTTGATTTCTGCCAGCAGAGAGATTCCTTTCCGGGCCAGCTTCTTTTTTAAAGAATGCCGCGGTTTTTTTAGTTCCGAAACTTCTTTTTTCTTCTCTAAAATAATTTTATCTAAAATCATTACTGCACCGCCCCGGAACTATTAACAAATGAATTGCTGCAGTTAATAAGTTCTTCCAATTTCTGTATGGCCTGACCGCTGTCTATCAGTTCTGCTGCCAGTTTTACACCTTCCTCTAAATTTTCAACTTTACCTTCAACTAGAAATGCTGCAGCAGAGTTTAAAAGAATCACGTCTCTTTTGGGTCCCTTTTTACCCTTTAGTATATTTAAAGTAATCTCTTTATTTTCTTCCGGACTTCCCCCTAAGATCTTCTGGATAGCTGCTTTTTCCAGTCCTGCCTCTGTCGGAGTGAAATTAAATTCCTTAACAACACCATCTTTTAAATAAGCTGTTTTATTTTCTCCAGCCAGTGACAGCTCATCTACACCTCCAGCACCATGAACAACCATTGCTGATTTTAAACCAAGATTTTTGAGAACATGGGCCAGCGGCATAACTAATTCTTCCTTATAAACTCCCAGCACCTGATAGTCAGCCTGAGCCGGATTGGTCAGGGGTCCCAGAATATTAAAGATTGTTCTTAAACCCAGCTCTTTTCGCGGTCCGATTGCATATTTCATTGCCTGGTGAAAATGAGGGGCAAATAAAAATGAAATACCAACCTGATCCAGACAATTACCTGCCTCTGCTGGTGATAAATCAATTTTTACTCCCAGTGCTTCAAGCAGATCCGCACTACCACTTTTTGAAGATACTGAGCGGTTACCATGTTTGGCTACCTTTAAACCTCCTGCTGCCATTACAATTGCAGTAGTTGTAGAAATATTGAAGGTTCCCTTTTCATCTCCTCCGGTTCCACAGCTGTCGATTAAATCTTTACTTTCTGTTTTCACTGCAGCAGCTTTATTCCGCATCACACTTGCTGCTCCTGTAATCTCATCTATAGTTTCACCTTTCATCCTTAAACCTACTAAAAAGCCAGCCAGCTGACTGTCAGTAGTCTTTCCTTCCATCACCATCGTCATTGCCTCTTCCATCTCACTCAATGTTAGATTCTCTCTGCTCACTACTTTATCTAAATGTTTATTAAACATCTTCTCTCCTCCTCTAATTATATTTATCTCAGCTCAGCTCAACTTTTTCAAAATTACTCTATTAAATTACTTTCTCTAATAAACTGTCAATTTAGTTCAAGAAAATTTTTAATTAAATCCCGCCCGGCATCAGTTAGAATTGATTCAGGATGAAACTGGACACCATAAACCGGATAATTCTTATGCTTTAAAGCCATAATTTCTCCTTCTTCAGTTTCTGCCAGCACTTCAAGTTTAGAACTCAAACTTTTTTTATCTACTATCAGAGAATGATAGCGGGTTGCCAGAAAACCATCTTCAACTCCGTTAAAAAGTCCATCATCTTTTAACTTTTTAATTGCCGAAACTTTTCCGTGCACAATTCGGTCGGCTGCTACAACCTGAGAGCCAAAAACCTCTCCAATACACTGATGACCAAGGCAAACTCCCAGAATATCAATTTTGTCCTTAAAATATTCTATAACTTCTTTAGAAACCCCTGCATCATCAGGCCTGCCCGGTCCGGGAGAAATTATAATTTTATCAGGTGCCATAATCGCTATCTCAGCCACAGTCAGCTTATCATTCCTCAGCACTTTAACTTCATCAAACTGTTCCAGCAAATGGACCAGATTATAGGTAAAAGAATCATAATTATCAATTACTAAAATCACGGATACCATCCTCTCTTACCACTTCCAGGGCATCAAATAAGGCACGGCCCTTGTTCAGTGTCTCCTGATATTCTTTGATCGGATCTGAATCGGCAACTATTCCCGCTCCAACCTGTAAGTTAAGTCTGCCGTCAACCAGCGAAAAGGTTCTGATAGTAATACAGCTGTCTAAATTACCATTAAAACTTAAGTAGGCTACAGTACCTGCATAAACTCCCCGTGCTTCTTTTTCCAGCCTGTCAATTAACTCAACTGCTTTAATCTTCGGAGCACCGGAAACTGTTCCAGCAGGAAAAACTGCTTTTAAAACATCAAGACTGTCCAGCCCCTCTCTTAAATCTGCTTCCACCTGAGAGACAATATGCATCACCTTGGAATAAAACTCAACCTCCATTAATTCTGTCACTTCCACACTTCCCTTTGCTGCAATTCTGCTTAAATCATTACGACCTAAATCCAGCAGCATTGTGTGTTCTGCCTTTTCCTTTTCATCACTTAGTAAATCAATTTTTAATTCCTGATCTTCTCTGCTGTCTCTGCCCCTGGGTCTGGTCCCTGCCAGCGGTCGAGTCAGAACCCTTTGATCTCTTACCCTTACCAGCACCTCAGGTGAGGAGCCGATAATTCTTATTTCCGGGAAATTCAAGTAAAAAGAATAGGGTGAGGGGTTTATCGATCTTAAAGCCCGGTAAATTTTAAATGGCGGCAGATCATTTTCTATCGAGAATTTCTGAGAGAGAACAATCTGAAATATATCTCCGGCTCTGATATGTTCTTTTGCCTTTTCCACCATCTTTTTAAACTCTCCCTTTTCAGTATTCGACTTTAGTTTTTTAGAATCTTTGGGTTTAGAGTTGGCTACTGCTGGTTTTAATTTTGAATCAGTGTTTTCGATTTTTTTTCTTACCTGATTAATTTCTCTTTTTGCTTCCTGAAAAATTTCTTCTTTCTGCTGCCTGCTTAAATCCGCATCTATTTTTAAATTATTGATAATTTTAACCTTATTGTGTAGATGATCATAGGCAATAATAATTTTAGTCATTACCAGCATACTCAAAGGGGTATTGTCTTTTTTTAATTCTTTATCTGCTTCCAGGTGATAAATATCTTCCCATTTTTCGATCATCTCATAATTAAAATAGCCAACAAAGCCTCCGGAAAATGGCGGCAGCTTCTCATCTTCATAGACCTCAAGTTGATTGAGATAATCCTGAAGATAAGGAATAATCTCCTGGTCTTTAATTTTTCTGCTCTCGCCAGCTTCTATTATTTCCAAATAATCCTCTTCATTTTTTAAAACTGCTGCTGGTTTTAGTCCGATAAATGAAAAGCGGTCATTTTCTGTGCTTTCCAAAAGATAGCTGTAATCCTGGTTTAGAGCTAATTTTTTATAAAGCGAAATTGGGGTTTCCGTATCTGCTATAAACTCCTCATAAATTGGAATTAGATTATATTCTGCTGTTAGGTCCAAAAATTCAGCTTTAGTCTGCATAAATTTCCTCCTCTTACTTCTCTAATTTTCGCCCACAAATGCAAAAAACGGCCAGAGCTTGGTTAAAGCCTGACCGTAGTTATTAGTAAGAGATTTTTGGGTATTAAAATACCTAAATTTCGTTTTAGTCGTGATTTAAAGTGCAAACTTAAAATCACTTCTTAACTAAAACAAAAAAGCCAAATTTATATAAAATAGATATAAATCTGGCCCATTAAGTGCAATATTGGCTCTGCTAATCTCATCTCTAACTCTTCTCTACTAATCTGGGCTCTTCTAATCTCTAATTTTTTTAAGTATAACTGAATTTTTTAAATAAGTCAAGAAAATAATTCTTGAGCGGCTTAATTAAAATGCTGATTATCAACAAAAAACTGATTTACTACCCGAGTGAAACATCTAAAAACATCATGACTGCAAAACCAAGCATCAATCCCGTTGTTGCTAAATGACTATTTCCTTCTGAGTTAGCTTCTGGAATCAATTCTTCCCCAACAACAAAGATCATTGCTCCCGCTGCAAAAGCTAATGCATATGGCAGAATTGGTCGCATATAATAAACTCCAGCCGCACCCATAACTCCAGCAATAGGTTCTACAATACCTGAAGACTGACCGTAAAGAAAACTCCTTTTTGCAGAAAGCCCCTCTCTTTTTAAAGGAATTGAAACTGCAGCCCCTTCAGGAAAGTTCTGCAGACCAATACCAACTGCCAGTGCAACTGCTCCGGCAATAGATGCAGAAGAAATATTAACTGCTGCTGCACCAAAAGCAACTCCTACAGCTAAGCCTTCCGGAAAATTATGTAATGTAACTGCCAGCACAAGTAGAACACTTCTCTGCCATTTTGTTTTAATGCCTTCAGGTTCACTTTTGGCAAGTGCAGGATGAAGATGCGGCAGAACCATGTCAACCAGACGCAGAAATATTCCTCCCATTAAAAATCCAATCACCGCCGGAATCCAGCCTGCGACTCCCAGATTTTCGGAAATTTCTATTGCAGGAGCCAGTAGAGACCAGAAGCTGGCTGCAATCATTACACCTGCAGCAAAACCAAGCATAGCATCAAGAAGTCTTCGGTCCACATCAGTAAAAAAGAAAACAATACCAGCCCCCAGAGCAGTCACAAACCAGGTGAATAGTGTTGCAAGCAGCGCCTGAGTTATTGGTGATAGAGTAACTAAAAAATCCAAAAACATAATATCAACTCCAATAATCATATTCTATTTATTTTAATAAAATTAATCTTACTTTTAAAATAACAATAAGCTGACAGCCATTACTCCCATGCCAGCTATAAAACCATAAATCTCCTGATGTTCTTTACCATATTTCCTGGAAGTAGGTAAAAGCTCATCGATAGAAATATAGACCATAATTCCTGCTACTGTACCAAAAAGAAATCCAAATACCATATCATTAAAAAATGAGCGGAGTACAAAATATCCGATTAAGGCTCCAAAAGGCTCTGCCAGACCGGAAACAAATGAATAAAATAAAGCCTTCTTTTTACTCCCGGTTGCATAATATATCGGCACAGAAACAGATATACCCTCTGGAATATTGTGAATAGCAATTGCTATTGCAATAGAAATACCTAAAGCCGGATCACTTAAAGCAGCTGCAAAAGTTGCCAGCCCCTCAGGAAAGTTGTGTATAGCTATTGCCAGGGCTGAAAAAGCACCCATTCTTTCTAAATTCTCATGATCTTCAAAATCATTAGCTTTTAAATGTGAAAGATCTGTATCCGAACGAGGCTCATGTGGATTTTCATATTCAGGTACTAACTTATCAATTAAAGCAATTATCAAAATTCCTACGAAAAATGAAAGGACTGTCACCCACTGACCTTTTTCTGGTCCATAATAGGCAACTAAAGATTCCTCTGCTTTAAAAAATATTTCAACAAAGGAAACATAAATCATCACCCCTGCTGAAAAGCCCAAAGAAATAGATAAAAACGAAGCATTTCTCCTCTTGCTAAAAAAGGCTAAAATACTACCGATCCCTGTTGCCAGGCCTGCAAAAAGTGTCAATAAAAAAGCTAAAATAACTGGGTCCACCTAATCACCTCTTTCAATTATTTTACCCCAATATTTTCAGTAATTATTATTAGTTATTTATATCATATAATATTCAGCTATAAATTAAAAGCAGAAATCAAATTTTAAGAAATTGGAAGCACTTTCAATAAACTCTCTTTTCTGATATAATTTAGCTGAAAGGCAGGTGGAAGTTATGAGAAAATATTTTGAAGTTGATGAATGGAAAGTTATTGAAAATGGTTTTGATAAAGAATATAACAGAGTTACTGAAAGTGTAATGAGTCTGGGTAATGGCCATATGGGACTGCGCGGCAATTTTGCCGAAAGCTACAGTGGTGACAGCCTGCAGGGTACATATATTGCTGGAGTTTACTATCCTGATAAAACAATTGTTGGCTGGTGGAAAAATGGCTACCCGGAGTATTTTGCTAAAATAGCAAATGCAACTAATTTTATTGCAATAGATTTAAGAATAGATGGACAGGAAATTGACTTAAACAAGGTAGAATTTAGCGATTTTAAAAGAGTTTTAAATATGAAAGAAGCCTATCTTGAGCGCTCTTTTACTGTAGAGCTTGAAGATAATAGGGTTGAAATTGTTGAGCAGCGCTTTTTAGACCAGAAAAATAAAGAAATTGCAGCTGTTAAATACTCTCTTCGTCCTCTGGATAAAAAATCTAAGATTGTGATGATCCCCAATCTTGATGGTGATGTCAAAAATGAGGATGCCAACTATGATGAGTTTTTCTGGGAAGGTTTAGAAAAAGAAAATAGTAAAGGCAAAGCAAGTCTAACTATGAAAACCAGAAAATCTGACTTTGTTGTAGCTGCAGCGATGGAATGGGATTTAAATAAAAATAAACGTGAGGTTGAGTTACTGACTGGTCCTGGAAAAGAAAATTATGTTGGTAATAAAATCACACTTAAAGCAGAAGCAGGAGAGAAAATCGAGTTAAATAAATATATTGCTGTCTGCACCAGCCGCGATTATAAAGATGACCAGGTCAGTAAAAAAGCTAAAAATAAGGTGTCTGAGGCTGCTATCCGTGGGTTTGATGAGCTATTTTCTGAGCATAAAGAAGCCTGGGACAGAATCTGGCAGGAAAGTGATATTAAAATTGAGGGAGACCCAGAGGCCCAACAGGGAATCCGCTTTAACATCTTTCATCTAAACCAGACCTATACCGGACATGATCCTCGACTCAATATTGGGCCAAAAGGATTTACCGGTGAAAAATACGGTGGTTTAACCTACTGGGATACTGAAGCTTACTGTCTTCCCTTCTATCTCTCAACCCACAGTGAAGAGGTTGGCCGCAATTTACTGCTCTACAGATACCGTCACTTAGAAAAAGCTGTAGAAAACGCAGATAAATTAGGTCTGGAGGGTGCTCTGTATCCGATGGTTACAATTAATGGTGAGGAATGCCACAATGAATGGGAAATCACCTTTGAGGAAATCCACCGCAATGGAGCTATTGCTCATGCAATTAAGGATTATGTCGATTATACAGGTGATGCTAATTATATAAAAGAATATGGAATCCCTGTTCTGGCACAAATTTCTCGCTTCTGGGCTGACCGGGCTCACTTTAACCCCCGCAAAGAAAAATATATGATTTTAGGGGTAACCGGCCCAAATGAATATGAAAACAATGTTAGTAATAACTGGTATACCAACCGAATTGCTGTCTGGACTCTAAAATATACTCTGGAAAACTTAGAAAAAATAAAAGAAAATGATCCGGATAAATATCAGGATTGGATTTCCGAACTGGGAATTGAAGATTCTGAGCTGGAGCTATGGCAGGATATGACAGAAAAAATGTATTATCCTTATCTGGAAGATTTTGATATTTATGCTCAGCAGGACGGTTATCTTGATAAAGAACAGAAATTAGTCTCTGATCTTGACGACAAAGATATTCCACTGCATAAAAACTGGTCCTGGGATAAGATTCTGCGCTCACCCTATATCAAACAGGCAGATGTAATGCAGGGTGTCTATTACTTTAAAGAAGATTTTGATCAGGAAAGTATTGCCCGCCACTATGACTTTTACGAACCGCGGACAGTCCACGAATCTTCACTTTCTCCCTGTATCTATTCAATTCTGGCAGCAGATTTAGAACGGGAAGAAAAGGCTTATCAGTTATATCTAAGAACAGCCCGCCTGGACCTTGATAATTACAATACTGATACAGATGACGGCCTCCACATTACCAGTATGGCCGGAACCTGGATGTCAATTGTTAAAGGTTTTGCTGGATTTGAAGTTAAAGATGGTCAGGTTCAGTTTAGACCATTTTTACCGGAAGCCTGGGATGGTTTTGAGTTTATGATCATGTTTAGAGGCCGCAGAATTAAAGTTGAAGTTGATCAGAAAAAAGCAGGTTTCTCTCTCGAAACGGGAGAAGAATTAAAAATAAAAGTTTATGATCAGGAATATCAGCTTACTGCTGCAGAAAATGTCACAGTTGAAAAATAGTAACTTGGTATTCAAAAACTCCAGTTGGGCTTAAGTCCCGACTGGAGTTTTATTTATCAATATTATATTTCTTTTTTAATTAATTCTTTTAACTCCTTTAAAGTTCCCTGCCAGGCAATGTCAAAACTGCTGTCTTCCCGCTCAATCAGCTTATCTTCTACAATCATAGTTTCAATTCCCAGTCTTGAGGCAATGGCATCTTCCTTTAAATCATTACCAATCATCAGGCAGTTATCAGGACTCTCTTCGATTTTTTCTAATATTTCTTGATAATATTCCGGATTGGGCTTGGCATAACTCATATTTTCATAATTTGTTATCAGGGCAAAATCAGTGGGATCAATATTAACCCATTCCAGCCTCGCTTCCACTGCTTCAACCGGAAAAAGAGGATTTGTGGCCAGTACCAGTTTCTTGCCCTTTGATTTTAAATATTTAATTATTTCAGCTGGAGTCTCTTTATCCAACTTAAAATACTTAGCAAGCTCCCTAAAATCTGTTTGATAAAAATTATCAAAACGCCCCTTGATTTTTTGAGCTTCATCCTCTTCTTCTACATTCAGCTTTTCCATAAAATCATCCATAAATGCTTCCTGGTTGGACCTGGAACCATCATTTCTAATCATTTTTTCTGTAGAAGCAGTCAAAAGTCCTATAAACTCTTCTTTACTGTCACATAAATCACTAAATTTTTCCGAAAGAGCACCAAAATAATATTTTAAAAACTCATCAACTTCAATATTTAAAAGAGTTCCATCCAGATCGAAAAGAAAAACTTCTTTATCTTTAAACAAGAATATACCTCCTAGAATTTAAAATAAAACTTTTCTCTAATTAAAATTTCTCCATCAGTGGTAGAAAATTAGTTTCATCTACTAAAATTTCAACAAATTCTTTTAAATATTTGCGGTCAAGCTCATCAAAGCGAGCTTTTTTAGGGCTGTCTAAGTCTAAAACAGCTATAACTTCTCCCCCCACAATTACCGGCAGTACAATTTCAGAACGAGAATTGGGATCACAGGCAATATGACCGGGAAATTCATGGACATCATCAACCAGCATAATCTTTCGCTGCGAATAGGCTGTACCACAAACACCTTTATCTTCATCAATTCTGACACAGGCAGTTTTACCCTGAAAAGGTCCTAAGACAAGCTGATCTTTTTTCCAGATATAAAAACCTGCCCAGTTTAGATCATCCATCTGATCAAATAACAGAGCTGAACTATTTGCCAGATTTGCCAGCCAGTCTCCTTCGGGCTCAATTAATGCTCTCAGAGCCTGATTCATTTCTTTAAGGCTTTCTTCTTTTTTATTCATAAAACTCATCCCTTTCTAATCTCAATTGATTAAAATATATCTCTTTACTGTCAAATGCTAAAGAAATTTATTAAAAATATAAACTCCAGCTTAAATATTTAAAAATAAAGGAACCAAGATCGGTACCAGGGTTGAAAGCACAGCCCCACTAACAAACGCTGGAATCACAACCGCCTCTCCACCTGATTCTTTAACCAGTGGTAAGGTCACATCCATCGTAGTTGCTCCTCCAGGGGCAACTGCTGCCAGACTGCCAAAATATCTAACTACTAAGGGCAGAATCATAACTGTTAAAAGTTCTCGAAAAACATTGCTCAAAAAAGCAAGTGATCCCAACTCTGCACTGTGTAATTTAGAAATTAAAACTCCAGACAGGCTGTACCAGCCAAAACCGGCTCCAACTGCTGCTGACTCCCCGGCCGCAAAGCCAAAAAGATAACCGCTGATTACTGCTCCAACCAGTGAACCAAGAGCAATTAAAACTGGAATCACAAGCAGCTTCCAGCCCATCAATTTTAAATCAGCAAGAACTTCCCGGCTGGCTCCAATATCAATGCCAACTCCAAAAAGTAGTACAGCCAGCGAATAATTTGTCAGCGGATCAAGCCAAGCCTGACCAACTCCACTGAGTAAAAAATAGCCAGCTAAAATGCCCGTAACAACTGAGCCAAAAATTAAAACTGTCATTGTATTGTCTGCACTCTGATCTTCGAACTCAGACTCGGTCTCAGGATCAGCACTTAAAAGTAAATTGTTTAAATTAAAAAATCTAACAAAAATAATTACTGCCAGCAGACTAAAAATAATGCTAACAGCTGCAAAAACAAAAGCCTGAAGCCCAATTTCACCCAGCTGTAATACGATCTGGTCATTGCTGCCCAGGCTGGCTCCCATTGCCAGCAGTAAAATCACCAGTCCCACTTTCGTAATTAAATCAGCAAATTTCACAAAGATATTTTCTTTTTCCAGCCAGAACCCAAGCATTATTCCTGTAAACAAGAAAAGAATTATTAAATAAAAATCCAAAAATACCCCTCCAGCTCTATTCTATATAATTTTTTGTTACATAATGAGAAGTCATCGCCCTCAGCATAGCACTGTAATTGGTTTTGAAAGTTAAAATATCGCCAACTTCCAGCTTTTCATCGGTATCAGTAATATCTGTTATTAGATGATCACTGCTGGCTCCAAGCACTTCTAAGCCTTCCAGTTCCGGATAAAGGCCGTGATAGTCAATATCCTGTTTTCCAACTGCCAAAATTGCTCTTTTCCTTAAGCCTTTATCTTCAATAATCTGGCCTCTACCTGCTCCACCAAAAGCCATTTCTCCCTCAGGATTGGAGGGCTTTTCCTGCAGCTCAACAATTTCTGCCTGCAGCCTAAAATTATAATGATTAAGACCTGTAATCAGGCTCTCATTAATAATATCTGTACCCAGCAAAATAGCCTCTCCAACTCTGAGATTTGTTATTTCAGAGGCCAACTTTTCATCTGCCAGCAGTCTGAGAGTTGCTGTATTACCGGCTGATAAAATATCAAGTCCTCTGCCCAGTTCTTCTTCAAGGCCTTTTTTGATCTTAATTAATTTCTCAGTGTTATTCTTATCAGGAATAATGCCTGCAAAACAGCCCAGGTTGGTACCGATCCCCTTTAAATTAACTGCTGCCAGAGATTCGATAGTCCTGGCCAGTTCGCTTAAATTTTCAGCCAGAATCCCCTCTCTCCGATCACCTATATCTACCATTATAATTAAATCTATCTCTTTGCCAGCTGCCGCTGCTTTTTTTGAAAATAATTCTGCCGTTTTTAGCTCTGTTACGAGAGAAGCATCAATATAAGGAACAATTTCTTCAATTTCAGAAAGCATTGGAATTCTGAGCATTAAAATCTCATCCTGAAATCCTGCCTTTCTAAACTTTATAATATTTTCAATCCGTGAGTCAGCTATACTCTTAATTCCAGCCCTTTGGTAGGCTTTAAATATATTCAAGTCTCCAGCAAAGCCTTTAACCACCGCTGTTAACTTAATCTCATCAGCTGCTAAATCTCTCTGAAGTTTTTTTGCATTTTCCTCTATCTGCTTTAAATAAATATCAAGCTGTGGATAATTCAAAATTCTTCCTCCTAAAATTTTAATTAACTTTTTCCTCAATTGTTTATTTTAGTATTTAAATTATAATAGTTATTACTAAACTATAACTATATTATACTTCACAATTATAAATTCTTCAATTAATTAACTTCAGATAAAAAACAAACCCGACCATCAGGTCGGGTAATTTAGATCTTCTTAAAAATTTATTCAATATCAATTGTACGCTTTTTAACAGGAGTTTTTTCTTCTTTAGGCAGATGAACCTTTAAAATACCTTCTTCATATTCTGCCTTAATATCATCCTGATTTACATTTTCGAGATAGAAACTGCGGCTATATCTGCCAGCTCTTCTCTCACGACGAATATAATTTTCTTTCTTTTCTTCTTTTTCTTCTTTGTGCTCAGCAGAAATTGTTAGATAATCATCATTAATTTCCAGATTGATATCTTCTTTGTTCATGCCTGGCATTTCAGCTTCAATAGTGTATTCGTCATCACTTTCTTTAATATCAGCTCTAAAACTGCGTCCGGCAAAATCCATAACATCATCAAAGAAACCGGAAACCAGGCTGTTGAAAGGATCTTCTTCTCTTTCAGCAACATCTCTCCGACTGCGGTTTCTAAATGGTACTAAATCAAACATAAAACCACCTCCGAATTTAAATTGATATTATTTTTTCACTTTTATTATCTACTTATATTATATGCCCAAAGTCAGGGAAGGTCAAAAATGCAAAAGAGTAAATTTCAGTTTTAAAAACAGATTAAAGGCAATTAGCTCTCTCAATCTATATAATTCTTAAATTTATTGCCTTATTTCTTTTCCCTTAACAAAGGTCTTCTGAACTTTAAAATTCTGATCAAAAAGCACCAGATCAGCCTGATAACCGGACTTAAGTCTGCCCAACTTATGGGCTAAATTTAATTTTTCAGCCGGATTTAAAGTTACCATTCTGAAGATTTCTGGAACTGTTAGATCTGTAACTTCAAGTAAGTTTCTTACTGCCTGATCAAGAGTTAAAACACTGCCTGCTAAAACACCGGATTCAAGTCTGGCAGCCCCATCTTTGACAATTACTTTTTGGCCGCCCAACTCATATTCGCCCTCTTCTAAGCCGGTTGCCTCCATTCCATCGGAAACTAAAATTACTCTGTCGACACCCTTGGCCTGAATGGTAAACCGATCGACAGCCTGATGGTGATGGATCAAATCAACAATTAATTCTACTGTAGCTTCCGAATCAAAGGCAGCTCCAACCAGACCCGGTTTGCGGTGGTGCAGACCGGTCATCGCATTATATAAGTGGGTAAAGTGATCCATTCCTGCCTGATAAGCCTGCTGAAATTCTTCGTAAGTTGCGGCAGAATGACCGGCAGAAGCAGTGATTTTATGCTCGTTAAGTTCTTCAATTAGCGCCAGTGCTCCCTCAACTTCAGGAGCCATAGTTACAATTTCTACTACATCATAAAAATCTCTTAAAAGTTCAAGCTCTGGCTTAATTAAATTTTCACTGTTCTGGGCGCCAATATAATCAGGACTAATAAATGGTCCTTCAACATGAGTTCCCAGAACCTGAGCACCATCTGTGCCCTCTTTTTTAGCCTGACGAATATTTTGCAGAGCAGCCTGAATTTTATCTCTGGCCATTGTCATAGTTGTCGGCAGAAAAGAAGTTACCCCATGAGAGGCCAGAACTTTACTGATTTTATTTAAGGCCTCAGCCGAAGCGTCCATGGTATCAAAACCTCCACCACCATGGATATGGGTATCGATCATTCCCGGAGCAAGATAACCACCCCGGGCATCTATAACCTCCATTTCAGCTTCCTCACTTAGATTATAGGCAGCCACTTTTTCAATTTCAGCCTCTGCTTCCGAAAAAATTAATGAGCCATTATTAATTATTCTATCTTCTAAAATTATATTTGCATTTTTAATTATTTTTCTCATTATTTTCACCTCTAACTACAATCTATCTGATTTTAAATATTATTTAAAGAAAATCAACAACATTTTTTATTCAGATAAATTGCTGGACTAATTTATTTAATCTTCATCGCTATTATTTTCTGCATTATTTTCTTCTTCATCTTCTTCTAGCTCTCCATAACTTTCTGCTTCCAGCTCAGCATATTCTTCTAATTTTTCTTTTACAGCACTGTGGATTTGATCCGCCTCTTTAGCAAGCATAATCTCCAGCGCCTGATCAATATCATCTATACTGTAAAGGTTGAATTTACCCTGATCTACTGCTTCAACCACTTCCTGATTCAGCATTAAGTTATCCAGATTTCGCTGGGGAATTATCACTCCCTGCTCACCAGTAAGTCCTTTAGTCTGACAGACTTTAAAGAATCCTTCAATCTTTTCGTTGACTCCACCTATTGGCTGAACAACTCCTTTTTGATTCATTGAACCAGTAATTGCTATGTCCTGCCGAACCGGAATTCCAGCCAGGGAAGAAAGCAGAGCGACTACTTCAGCACAGGTTGCACTATCACCGTCAACTCCACCATAACTCTGCTCAAAGGCAATCGAAGCTGTAAGGCTGAGTGGGGAATCCTGGGCGTATTTACCTCCTAAATAACCGGTTAAAATCATAACACCTTTGCTGTGAATCCGACCACTCATCTTGGCCTCCCGCTCAATATTAATAACTCCTTCTTTACCAAGATAACTGCGGGCTGTGATTCGGGCTGGACGACCAAAACTGTAATTACCGGCCTGATAAACCGAAAGCCCATTAATTTGACCAATTTCACTGCCGCTAACATCCAGCAGAAGGTGATCTCGATCAATCTGCTCCTGAATTTTTTCTTCCAGCAGATTGGAGCGCCTCTCCTTTTCATCAATTGCTTTTTTGACAGAGCTGGCACTGACAATTTCTTCACCAAAACTATCTGACCAGACATCTGCTTCTACCAAAATCTCTATAATTTCATTAAATTTAGTTGAAAGTTTTTCGCGATCACCTGTCAGACGAGAGCTGAAATCAATCATTGCTGCAACTGCCTCTGCACTGAATTCTTTAAGCTCATCCCTATTGATCACTGAAGAAATAAAGTCAGCAAATTTTGCTATATTCTTTTTGTTTCTCTCCATTTCGATATCAAAATCTGCTTTAATTTTAAAGAGCTCAGAAAATTCGTCATCATAATTATATAGTAAATAATAAATATAGGGAGAACCGATCATAATAATTTTTAGATCAAGCTCAACTGCTTCCGGCTTTAGAGTAATTATTGGTACACTTCGGTACTGTTCCCCAATGTTTTCAACTGTGATCTCCTGATTAATTAAAGCCCGCTTGAGAGTATCCCAGCAGAAGGGATTTGTCAGCAGATCTTTGGCATGGACAATTAAAAACCCTCCATTTGCCCGGTGCAGTGAACCACTTCTGATCATTGTAAAATTAGTGGTAATAGTTCCAAACTGGCTTTTACCCTCAATCTTACCAAATAGGTTATAATAAGTAGGGTTTTTCTCATAAATCACTGGGGCTCCTTCAGTTTTACTGTTATTAACAAAAATATTGATCTGATAGCGGATAAAGAAGCTGCCGTCATCATCCTGCTGCATTGCCAGAAACGGATTTTGCTGATCCTCATCATTACTGCGGAAGCGGTCGATATTATCTACTATATCCTCCTGAACTTCTTCTAAATAATTAACTATTTCCTCACAGTCTTCATATTTATCCTGCAGGTGACAGATTATTGGCTGAACAACAGAAATACCTATCTTTTTTTCTAAAGCTGCCAGTTCATCCTGTGCCTCTTCCTTAATCGAACGAATCTCCCTCATTATCTGAGAAATTTCATTCTGGATTTTTTGACTCTTATTTCTAATTTCGTCTTTTTTCTCATCATCCATCTCTTGAAAATCTTCGCGCGAAATTGGTTCTCCATCCTCATCAATTGGTACAGGCACCAGACCCTGCGAGGTATTCTGCAGCATAAACCCTCTTTCTCGAGCGGAATCTTCAAACTCCTGCATTACTTTATTAGATTTAGGCTGATACTCATTTAAAATTTCTTTCCTTTCAGCCTCATACTCCTCTCCTTCAAATGCACGGGGGATTTCTTCCTGCAGTTCTTCGACTATTTTTTCCATATCAGTTTTTAAATCATTGCCCATTCCAGCAGGTACCCTCATCACTCTTGGTTTTTCTGGCTCAGAAAAATTAAAGACATATAAAATATCCTTTGGCTGCTCCATTTTGGCTGATTTTTCTTCGGCCATATTCTCAGCATATGTTGATTTTCCGGTTCCAGATTCCCCAGCCATAAAAATATTATAGCCGCTCTTATTAACTCTCATTCCAAAATCGAGCGAATCAGCTGCTCTATTTTGACCAATTATTTCTTCATCAATTGCAGAAAGTTCTTCTGTTGTTTCAAAATCGAGTTCTTCTGCCTTAAAATTAAAATCTAAGTTTAAAATAGGAATTTTATATTTATCCATTTTTTTCACTCCTTCTGCTGCAAAATTATTATTTTAAAATCATTAGTTAAGAAAATTCTAACATAAACTTCTTATTTATTAATTCTTCAAAAAGCAAATATATCCTGCCTCGAAAACCAACTGCTTTTTACAATCAATTTTAGGAAAAATATGCTAATGATTGTTGAAAAAAGTTCTCAATTAAGATAAAATAAAATTAAAGAATGTTATTTTTTTAACAATAGTACTGGGGGTTAAATTATGGGAAAAGAATTAAATAAAATACCAGATATAATAATCAGCCGTCTACCTGTATATTATCAGCATCTAAAAAATTTGCAGAGTTCAACCAAAGAATATGTTTCTTCGGAGGAGTTGGCCGAGTTAACAGGGTTTAGCAGCTCTTTAATTCGTAAAGATCTAAGTTATTTTGGAACTTTTGGTCGTAAAAGTTATGGATATGATGTCTACTATCTTTTTCAGCAGATAAGTATTATTATGGGCTTTAATTATAAAAAGAAAGTAATTATTATTGGAGCCGGACATCTCGGCCAGGCCTTAGCTTATAACAAAGGTTACACTGAAAGAGGTTATAAATTGATTTCTATCTTTGATAAAAATCCAAAGTTAATTGGGCTGGTAATCAATGATATAGAAATCCAGAGTGTTAATAACTTAGAAAATTTCCTGCAGAATAATAAAGTTGATGTAGCAGCCTTAACTGTTCCTGGAGCTGCAGCACAAAAAATAACCGACCGCCTGGCAGCGGCCGGAATTAAAGCTATCTGGGATTTTACTGAAGTGCCCTTAAAAGTCCCGGAAGATATTTTGTTGGAAGAACAGTTAATTAACGAAGGCCTCTGCAAATTATCAGTAAAAATGAATCAGCAGCGCCTCGATAAAAATGGTACTACAGAAGACTTGAGCTGTGGGCAAAAATAAATCTACCGCTTCCCTTTTCTGCCCGCAGTTTATTATCAAAAATCAGCTCGCCGCGTCTAAATGTCATAACCGGATATCCCTTAACTGTAAAATCCTGATAAGGACTGTACTCAGCTGCAGAATGTAAGTTTTCTGCAGTTAATTTTTTCTCTACATTTGGATCAAAAACTGTTAGATCCGCATCAGTTCCCGGCTCAAGCGAACCTTTTTCCGGGTAGAGTCCGAATATTTTAGCTGGATTAATCGAAAGCAGCTCTACCATTTCTCTAATTGTAATTCGATTATTTCTAACTCCTGAACTGTAAATCAAGGACAATAAAGTTTCGGTTCCCGGTATTCCCGGCAAAATTTCCAGGCTGGAATCTGACTGCATTTTTTTTTCTTTATTAAAAGCACAGTGATCAGTTGCTACAACCTGAAACTCACTCTGACTGATGCCCTCCCATAGAATTTGGTTATCATATTTATTTCTCAGTGGTGGTGTCATTAAAAATAGCTGGGCATCCTCACGGGTTAAATATGAATTATCAAGCATTAAATAATGAGGAGTTGTTTCTGCATAAATTTGAGCTTTCACTGCTCTTAATTCTCTAACAGCTTCCAGTCCTTCTGCAGAAGACAGATGAACAATATAGAGTGGAATATCAGCTTTCAGAGCCTCTTCCCCCATATCTTTAACTGCTAGTGCTTCCGCAGCTGCAGGTCTAATGGAAGGATGGTATCTGGGCTCTATTAAATTTCTTTTGCTGTAGGCGGCTTTTAAATCCTGGATTAAATCATCATCTTCAGCATGTACCTGGGGTAAAATTTCAATCTCTTTTAAGCGTTTAAATAATTCAGACCATTTATCCCTTTCTATCATATAACCAACATCTTTATAGGTAGTAAAAAGCTTAATACTTGCCAGACCCAGTTCCTTTAAATCGGCTAAATTCTCTGAAATTTTAGAGTTGAATTTCTGAACTACCTGATGAAAATTATAATCTATAATTGAATCCTGAGCTTCCTTTTTTCTTTCAGCAACTGATTTTTTGAAGTTTCCATCTTCTGGAAAATCAATATAGTCAATAACAGTTGTTACTCCTCCGGCTGCTGCAGCAATACTACCCTGATAAAAATCATCTGCAGTTACAGTCCCTCGAGAGTGGAGTGAATAGTGGGTATGGGCATCTATAATCCCCGGAAATAGATATTTACCAGCAAGATCAATTACTTTAAATTCTCCTTTTTGTTCATCTGCTTCAAAAAAACCACGCTTTTCTTCAGCAGCAATTTTTTCTCCCTCAATAACTAAATCTGACTTTCTGATACCTTTATCATCAACAACTTTGGCATTTTTTAATAGGATTTTTTTCATTTTCTTCACCTCTATATTATACTAATTCTGCTATTGGGGATTCGATTCCTGCACCAAATAATTCAAAATTGAAATTATTTATAGCTTTAGTTATTTCTACTTCTCCAGCTTTAAGTAAAGTTATCTGGTCTGCAAGCTGTTTAATCTGCCTCCTGTCATGACTGACCATCACCACAGTCATCTCATCGGTCACCAGATCAGCAAAATGAGAATTAAAAAATTGAATGCTTTCTTCATCTAAATTTGTAGTTGCTTCATCTACAAATAAAATCTCGGGATCTGAAATCAAAGCTCTAGCAATTGAAGTTTTTTGTCTTTCTCCTCCAGAAAGAGTATGAGCTGACTGTTCCAGCAGGTCAGTTATTTCAAGTCTGGATGCTATCTCTTTTACTTTTTTGTTGATTATTTCCTGATCAATATCTCTTAGTTTTAAAGGTAATGCAATATTATAAAAAACATTACCGCGGTAAAGATAAGGATCCTGCCAGATTACAGAAAGTTTGCGCCTGAGTTCTAAATTCTGCTGATCTTTTTTTACTAACCGGCCTTTATAGAAAAGTTCTCCCTGATAATCCTGGTCAACCAGACTTAAAATATTTAAAAGAGAAGTTTTACCACTGCCATTACCGCCAATAATAAAATTAAACTTATTTTTTAAAACTGAAAACTGATCGATATCTAAAATAGTCTTATCCCTGCAGACCTTTTTAATCTTTTTAACTTCAATAATTTTATCTTCTGGCATAATTTTTTCCCTCCTGCAGAAAATAAGTAACAAAATTAATTAAAAATGAAAGCGATAAGAGAATAATTCCTAATGCCAGGGCAAAAGCAAAGCGGCCTTTATTTGTTTCCAGAGACATAGCAGTTGTTATAGTTCTGGTAACTCCTTTTATATTTCCACCCAGCATCATGGAAACTCCAATCTCTCCTAAAACTCTACCAAATCCAGCAATCACAGCACCAATAATTCCATATCTAGCTTCTAAAATTAAAAGCTTAAACTTCTGGCTGCGGCTGGCCCCCATTGAAGTTGCTGTTTTGTAAAGTTTTTCATCCATTGAAAATATAACATTTCTAATCAGAGCAGTTATTAAAGGTATGATCAGTATTACCTGCCCCATTATAATTCCAATTGGTGTAAAAAGCAGATCCAGCTCTCCTAAAACTCCTCTGCGTGATATAAGTGAGTAAACAAAAATACCGATCACAACTGTGGGCAAGCTGAGCAATGTGTTTAAAATAATATTAATAAATTTCTTGCTTTTAAATTTATTCCGGGCAATTAAAATTGCCAGTGGAATAGAAATAATTGAAGCTATTAAAGTTGATGAGATAGAAATTTTAAGTGAAGTTGTAACTACCTGGATAACTTCTGGATCAAGGTTGATTATTAGCTGTAGAGCTCTGATTATTGCATCAGTATAATAGTCCACATTTTTCCTCCTGAATATCAAAATTAGATTAGCCAGCTGCAGATTAGAACTGTAGCCAGCTGAGTTTTTTAAATTTATTTTTACTCTTCTAAATCTTCTGCTTTAATTGCGGAAGGGTAAAATAACTGTTCATCATACTGCATATAATTATCAATTATCTGCTGCCCCTGCTGAGAAGTTACATAGCCGGTAAAGGCCATTGCCAGCTGGTAGTTTACATGTGTATGATAGGCGGGATTAATTGGAATGATTCCATAAGGATTAAAGAGCTCAGGATCTCCACTATTTACAATTTCCAGTTCAACATCCCCACTGTAAGCTAAATATGTTCCTCTGTCAGCTAAAATGTATGCCTGACGCTCATTGGCCATATTAATACTGGGTCCCATTCCCTGACCGCTTTCTAAATACCAGCTGCCTTCTGGAGCTATCTCAGCACTATCCCAGATAGATAGTTCTTTCTTATTAGTGCCTGAATCATCACCACGAGAAACAAATTCTGCTTCTTCCTCTTTAATTTTCTGAAAAGCCTCAACTGCAGTTTCTGTCTCTTTAATATCTGCTGGATCTGATGGTGGCCCTAAAATGACAAAGTCATTATACATTACATCTCTTCTGTTAACTCCATAGCCGCTGGCTACAAATTCATCTTCTGCTTCTCGTGCATGGACAAAAATAATATCTGCATCCCCATTACGGCCGAGCTCTATAGCTGCACCGGTTCCAACTGCTACGACATCAACCCGCACATCAAATTTTTCTTCAAATGGTGGAATTAACTCATCCAGCAGACCTGAATTCTCGGTACTTGTTGTAGTGGCCATTGTTAAAACTTCCTGAGCAGCCGCAGCTGAGCTAAAAATCAGCATTAATATTAATAATGATAATAAAATTTTCTTAATTGACATAGTAATCCCCCTATTTTGATTTACATATATTTTTTTCTGGTTAAATCTAATCATAAGCTCGAAAAACTAAAAATATGCTCAAAAAAATAACTCCCGGCAGCATTACCGGAAGTTTTAGGGCGGATTAAAATTAATGCAATCCAAATCGATCACTCCTTTCCATTCCGGGAGGCCCAAAGGTTTCCCTCTAAACCCTATCGGTGTATTAAGCATAACTATTCATCTTAGCTTAAATACACTCGGAGTTGTGCGACTATTCTTACATTAATGATATATCTATTTGATTTTAAAGTCAAGCAAAATTAACTTTGGTTTCCTTATTTTGTTTATTAATAGAGATAAACTCTCGCTTCATAAGGTCTTAAACTGGCCTGAACTTTAAAATCAGCTTCATTTTGATAATTATTTAAGATCAATTCTGCTTTTTCAATTTCTACTTCAGAACTCAAATCATAGTCCACTTCATTTTCACTGAAGTTTAAAAGCACAAGCAGATTATTATCTTCTCCCAACCTCTGATAGGCATAAATATCCTGATCTTCTTCAAGTAAAATATCATATTTACCGTAGGCAAAAACTGAATATTCTTTGCGCAGAGCAATCATCTGCTTATAATATTCAAAAACTGAATCCTCAGATGCCAAATCTTCTTTTACATTGATCTCAGGATAGTTTTTGTTCATTTTCAACCACGGCTCAGCCTCAGAAAAACCAGCATATTTACTGCCATCCCAGTGCATCGGTGTGCGGGCATTATCTCTGGTTCGGTAATTAGCAATTTCTAAAATTTCTTCTTCACTCAACTCTCCCTTTTCCTGAACATCCTTAATATAACCACGAGTTTCAATATCATCAAAATCATCTAAGGATTCAAAACTAATATTTGTCATCCCAATTTCTTCACCCTGATAGATAAACGGAGTTCCTCTTAGGGTGTGCAGCATTGTTCCCAGAAGCTTAGCTGACTCTTTTCGATACTTGCCATCATCTCCATAACGAGAGACGATTCTGGGCTGATCATGGTTGCAGAAATAGAGACTGGTCCAGCCGTTATTTTCCTGCAGCTTATACTGCCACTCACTCATTAAATCCTTGAGCTCTTTTAGATCCCATTCAGTTATCTTCTCCCAGCCCTCTTTGCGGTCAAATTCAAGATGCTCAAAGGGAATTACCATTGAGAATTCTTTTCTTTCTTCTTTGACAAATTTTAGTGCTTCATCTTTATCCACAAAAGGAGTTTCACCCACTGTCATTGCATCATAATTATTATATGTTTCCTCGGCCATCTCCTGGATAAATTCATGCACTCGAGGACCATTGGCAAAATATTCGTGTCCTGCAAGTCCATCCTGCTCACCGTCAGGAAAACGCTGATCTTTAGAAATTAAATTAATTACATCAAGTCTAAAGCCATCTATACCTTTTTCAAGCCACCAGTTAATCATCTCATAAAGATCATTTCGAACTTCAGGATTCTCCCAGTTTAAATCTGGTTGTTTGGGTGAGAAAAGATGCAGATAATATTGATCAGTATTTTCATCATACTTCCAGGCAGAGCCGCCAAAAAATGCCTTCCAGTTATTGGGAGGTCCATCATTTTTGCCGTCTTTCCAGATATAATAATCACGATAGGGATTATCTTTGCTTTTGCGGGATTCTTCAAACCACTGATGTTCATCAGAACTGTGATTGATCACCAGATCCATAATCAATTTAATGTCTCGCTCGTGCAGTAAAACCATCAATTCCTCTAAATCTTCCATTGTCCCAAACTCATCCATAATAGCTTTATAATCACTAATATCATAACCATTGTCATCATTGGGGGACTGATAAACCGGATTTAACCAGACTGCATCTACTCCAAGTTCATCTAAATAATCTATTTTTTCTATAATTCCTCTTAAATCTCCAATTCCATCACCGTTGCTGTCTTTAAAACTGCGGGGATAAATCTGATAAACTACCGCTTCTTTCCACCATTTTTTATTCATTGTTATACCTCCATTGTCATTAATATATATTAATTATGCTGCATTTTTAGCAGCCTGACTACTAAGCTTAGTAATCAGATTATTAATTAGTAAAAATGTAATAAATAATATGATTATAAAAACTGGAATTATCTCCAGCGAAATATTATTTGCCAGCACACCTGCTAATCCAGGCAGTAAAGCTCCTCCAAGGCCGGCAGCTGAGATCTGCATCCCAATTGTATTGACAGTGTGTCCTTTCCCAACTCTGTAAGAAGTGCTGGATATTAAAGCCGGAAAAATTGGAGCAATAGCAATTCCGGTTAAAGCTAAACCGAGCAGAGACAACCACTTGCTTAAATTTATAGCTATTAAAGCACTTCCAAAAAGGCCTAAAAAAGCTGCATTTTTGGCAATTTTCCTGCTCAAAAACTTATAGGCTAAAAACCCAGCCAGAATTCTACCAACTGTAAAAGAACCCCAGTAGACACTTACCCAAATACCTGCTATTGAAGTCCTTATTCCCCTTGATTCAGTAAAAAGGGTGAAAGTCCAGTGCCCGAGAGTTAGTTCAATTCCAGTATAAATAAAAAATAATAACACACTTAAAAGAGCCGGAAAATATTTGAGAGTCTCAAACATCTTTATCTCCTGCTGCTTATTTTTACCACGTTTTTTATTACTTTGCTCTGCTGCTTTACTCGCCTTTTTTGGATCCTGCCAGAGTGACAGAGTCAGGGCAAAGGTCAGGGCCAGCAATATCTGGGCTGAACCGACAATCAAATAACCAACCCTCCAGCTGTCAAAATATTTGATAGCCGAAGACATAATTATTGGTCCGATTGTAACTCCAACTCCAAAGCTGGCATGCAGCCACTGCATTAAACCTTCATTAAAATTTTTTTCTACATATGTATTTAATCCGGCATCAATTGCTCCTGCCCCAAGGCCTGCCAGAACAGCAAGCAGCGGTAAAAGCCACCAGACAGGAACAAGAGTATAACCTATTAAGGCTAAGGCTGTAGCCAGACAGCTTAAAGCAAGCAGAACTGCCACACCAATTTTACGCATAAAAAATCCATTAAAAAAACTGGAAAGCAGATAACCTGTAGTTGAACCAATTAAGATTATCCCCAGCGCATCAAGGGGAAGAGAAAAACTGTCCCTCATCTCGGGCCAGGCAACCCCGAGCAGCCCATCTGGTAAGCCAAGGGAAATAAAAGCAACATAAATTAAAGCAATTAATAAATATTTTTTCTTCTTGTGATCCATAAAAACACCTTTTCTTCAATTTATTTTATATTTATAAATAATATCATATCAGAAAAAAGTTATTATTTTAAGCAGTTTCTCGTTTCAGTAATTTTAATTCTAACTCTTTACTGAATTTACCTTCTATTTCTCCATTAATTGCTTTAAGCAGCACTTCAATAGTCAGGTGTCCTAACTGATACATGGGCTGCCAGATTGTTGTGATCTTTAGATATTTAGCCAATTCTATATTATCATAACCGACTACTGCAATATCATCTGGAGCCTTGAGCTTTTTTTCTTCCATAGCCTGCAGGACACCGATTGCCTGATTGTCAGAAGCGGCAAAAACTGCTGTCGGCCATTTTTCTTCCGGAAGGGAAAGGATCTCCTGCATTGATTGATAGCCGTCTTCAGTATGAAAATCTCCAAATTTTAAAAGTTCAGAAGCCAGCTGCAGGTTTTTTGATCCAAGAGCTTTTTTTACACCTTTAAGACGATCACTTCCATGCTGACTTTCTTTTAAACCATCTATAAAAGCAATCTTTTTATGTCCCAAATTTAGCAGATAATTAATTGCCATTTCAGCACCCTTAATATCATCCAAATAGATTGAATGAAAGTCAGATGTGTTTTCATCTGCAAGTACTACCGGTACATCCTCTTTTAATAATGCTTTATAATCGTGCTTTGAAATATCCATTGTCACAGCTGCAATACCATCTACCTTTTTACTCTGCACTATATCCATAATCTTATCCATCATTTTTTCATCTTTATCAATCTTGTATAATATTAAATCAATTTTTTCTTCCTCCAAAGCATCCTGAATTCCTTTTAATACTTCGACAAAATAATGATCAATAAAAGTTGGTACAATAACTGCAATCGCATTGGCAGTTTGGCTTGCCAGATTCTGTGCTAACTTATTAGGACGATAATTTAGTTCTTTCATTACTTCCAGGACTTTATCTCTAGTTTCTTCTTTAACTTTTTGACTGTTATTAAGAACTCTTGAAACTGTTCCAATCCCAACTCCAGCTTTTTTTGCTACATCATAAATATTAACCTTATCTTTAGCCATACTATTAATTATCCTTTCACTGATCCCCTCATAACTCCACTGATTATTTTCTTTTGTGCAATAATATAAACCAATAGCATAGGGAGTAATGCAAGTATATAAGAAGCAAAAGCTAAACTATAATCTGTACTAAACTGTGATTGAAAAACATGTTGAACTAAGGGTAATGTCATACTGGAACGATCACTAATCATCAATAATGGTAATAAGAAGTCATTCCAGGCCTTTAAAGCAGTTAAAATTGCCACTGTGGCATTAATTGGTTTAAGTACAGGAAATATAATCCTCCAAAAAATCTGCCAGACATTTGCACCATCTATTATAGCCGCTTCTTCTATACTTTTTGGTAGAGTTTTTATATAACCTACATAAATAAAAACATTTAAGGGTAGGGCATATACTATATATAATAATATAAGACCATGAAGATTATCAAGGCTAATCATTGCCATTTCTTTAACTAAAGGCAGCATAATTAAAGGAAATGGTATAAACATTGCACTAATAAAATAGAAATATAGAAATTTAAAATATTTTTTATGCATATTTCTTGCTATAGCATAAGAAACCATTGAATTAACAACCAATACAATTGCCACCGTTGGAATAGTAACATAAGCACTGTTTTTTAAACTCTGAAAATAATTAGTCAGTTTAATTGCTTCTAGATAATTACGAAATTGAAAAGTATCCGGTACGGCCAGTATCGATTCTGCCAGCTGCTGTGGGTTTTTTAGTGAAACTATTAAAGCCATATAGAGTGGAATTATTATAATAAATGATCCTAAAAGAAGTAAACCTGTCGCCCACCAATTTGTTTTCTCTTTCATTAGTAATCCACCTCACGTTTCTGCAGTACTTTGATCTGGAATAAAGAAATAGATAAAACTACAATTAAAAAGACAACTGCATTTGCAGTTTGATAGGCAAATTCTCCACCCATAAAACCACCATTATAAATAAGTAATGTTATCGATTCTGTTGCCCGTCCAGGTCCTCCCTGAGTTAAAGCCATAATATGGTCAAAAACCATTAAAAACCCGCGCATAGAAATAACAATATTAATGGTGAAAAAAGGAGCAATCAACGGAAATGTAATATGCTTAAACTGATCCCATTTACCTGCACCATCTATTTTAGCTACCTCATATAATTCATCTGGAACTGTTTGTAAGCCAGATAGATATAACAGAGTATTAAACCCACTGGAATTCCAGACAGCAAGAATAACTACTCCAACCCAGGCTAAATCCATATTACCTAAAATATTTTTGCTTAAAATATCTATCCCCAGGTTGCGGCCAATTTCTGGAACTATAAATGTAAAAATATGATTAAAAATATAACCAACAACTAATATACTCAACATATATGGAACAAAATAAATTGCTCTAAAAGTATCTTTAAACTTAATTTTTGCATTTAAGCCTAAAGCAATTAATAAACTCAGTATATTTACTATAATTGTTGATACAATAGCAAATTTAAATGTGAAAATATAAGCATCAAAAGCTCTTCCATCATTCAATAGATTAATAAAATTTCTAAATCCAACAAAACCATAGTCTCCAAATCCTATGTAATCTGTAAAACTATAAAATATCCCCTGTAGAGCCGGAAGTGTGTGAAAAACAAAAAATAGTATAAATGCCGGTATTGTCATCCAGTAAAATATGGATGAAGTTTTTTTCATTACTTTCTCCTCCTTCTATAATTAAGGAGTCCTCCTCATTTTGAGAAGAACTCCTATATTAAAGACTTTAACTTCTTATCTGGACTGTACCTTATTCCATTCTGAATCAAGAGTATTTAAGAATTCTTCCACATCACCTTCGTGTAGGAAACCTTGAATTAAGTTAGGAACCTGCATTCCAGAT
Source organism: Halanaerobium saccharolyticum (assembly GCF_003053565.1). Lineage (GTDB taxonomy): Bacteria > Bacillota > Halanaerobiia > Halanaerobiales > Halanaerobiaceae > Halanaerobium > Halanaerobium saccharolyticum_B. Next base: position 27,265 of record NZ_QAXS01000019.1, read on the forward strand.
GGATAGTAATGATCAGGGAAAGGCGCAATCTTCCCACTTTCAAAATATGTCTTTAAATCAACAACTGTTGGATCTTCCTGAAATACATTTTCTACTGCAGAGAAAGTCATCTGTTCATCAATATAGAATTGTGCATTTTCTTCTTCAAGTAAGAATTGAATGAACTTTTCAGCCGCTTCAGGATGATCAGTGTTTTTATTCATTGTCAGAACAGTATCTACACCAGAAACTAGCATATTTTCTTCTGCATCATTAACAACTGGCATTGCAAAAGCTCCCAGGTTTAAATCAGGATTTGATTCTAAAATAGGATTAATTGCCCAGACACCCTGAATATACATAAATGATTCTCCATTGGCAAAAGCTTGATTTCCCTGATCATAACCAAAACCAAATACATCATCCTGGCCATAATCTAATAATTTATATAATTTTTCTGAAACTTCTTCATATCTGGATTTAAAAGTAGTTTCATTTTCTGTTCTTTCTTCAATAAAGTTTTCTCCATGCAGATTTGCTGCTAAGAAATTCCAGGGTACCATAATTGTCCAGGCATCCTTAAATGTTAGATAAAAAGGAGTTCCATCATTTTCCTGAATAGTTTCCGCTGTTTCGATAAATTCATCCCAGGTCTGTGGAATATCCAGTCCTAATTCCTCAAACTTATCTTTATTGTATAAAACTGTATTTGCATTTGCTGTATAAGGAACACCGTAGTTAGTGCTTCCTTCATGTAAATCCTGAAGCATTTCCTGATAGGCCGTTTGAGTGTTACTTAAATATGAAGCCTGATCAAAATTCTTTAGTATTCCAGCGTCAGCAATTTGGCCATAAGTAAAATTACCTCCCAGACCCATAATATCTGGAATATTATTTTTAGCCAATCTAGATTTTAAAACTGTTTCTGCTTCTGGAACATGATTCTGTTCAATATCAATATTGGGATTCTCTTCTTCAAATTTTTCAATTAGTTTGTCAAAAGTTTCAACAGCTTCTCTCTTATTCTGAAAAAACTCTAATTCCACTTCCTGAGCAAAACCAGCTGCACTGAGGCCTACAAGCATAACCAGAACTAAAACAACTGTCATAATCGAACTTAAACTCTTCATTAAATTAATCCCCCTTAAGATTTTGTTTTATGGAACCACTTCCAAGAAATATAAAAAATAATATGGAACCGCTTCCATAAATGATTATAACAGCAGTATTTTAAAAAGTCAAACTATTATCCCAATTTTTTTGTTTAAATGATTTTTGTTTTTAAACATGAAAAAAACCCTGAGGCATCTAGCCCCAGGGTTTTAATACTAGTCTTTAATTTTAATAGCCACCCATCATGTAGTAATCCATCAAGGCGCTATCTTTTAACTTAACATGTTCTTCTGTGTCAGTCTTGGTATTAACCTTCACCTGATCAGAATAGTCCTTGTGAGCGCGCTTGTGCTTAAAAATAGTTTTCATTAGTAATGCCCCCTTTAATAATTTTAGTAGGGAACATACTCGCTGCACATCTACTTGTTCCAATAATATAATCCACCGACCTAATAGTTAACTCCGCTACTCACTCTCTGTCGGTTCAATTTCATTATACTACTTTTAAATAATTATGCAAGGGTTTTGTGCAAATTTTTTCAAAATTATTTCTTTTGTTCTTTAGCATGATAATGTGCTAATATAATATTATTTTTGCAGGACTTACAGAAGTTAAAAAGAAGTATAGAAATATTACGTATTATTACTATACCAATAACAGCTTTTTCGGCGGCTGTTTTATATAAAAAAATAGGTTCTAAATAATTTACTTGAGGGGTGAGTTAATGCAAAAAAATAAAATGACTCTAAAAATAACCAATTTAATCTTTTTACTGCTTACAATCTTTGTCAATTTCCTGGCAAATTACCTGCCGATTAATGGAATTTCAAGTGGAGAAGTATCTGATCTATATCAAAATCCATTTACACCTGCTGGCTTTACCTTTTCCATCTGGGGAGTAATTTATACTCTGCTAATAATTTTTATAGTTTATCAGTTTGTTGGTAAAGGTAAAATTAATCAGGAGTTTTCTACAGGGCCATATTTTATTATTGCTTCGATTGCTAATGGAAGCTGGCTTTATCTCTGGCATAATCTTTCTATTCCTTTATCAATGTTAGTAATTTTAATACTGCCTTTATCGCTTTTCCAAATATTTAAGAGGCTGCATCAATATCAAAATTATTCTCTTTCAGAGTATATCGGCCTTAAACTGCCTTTTAGTATCTATACCGCCTGGGTTACAGTAGCCTCAATTGCAAATTTCATGGCACTCTTAGTCTATTATAATGATAACTGGCCTGCTAACTTTCTCAATATCGCAGCAATTATTGGTATCTTAACCGGGCTGGCTATTGCAGTTAAAATTTTAGATAAATACAAAAATATAGCCTTTGCCCTGGTTGTTATCTGGGCCTATATTGGTATTATCGGTGCTCAGCTGAATTATCAACTGCCTGGTATGACAATTATTATTACTGCTGGTCTCTCTATTTTGGTTATCTCAATTAAAATTATTACAACTTTCCAGGCAAAATCTAAAAGTTAGACTACTTTTTCTGGTATTATTATCTTTTTACCATTATGCTCTTTTAAGCTAACTTCAACCCCATAAACAGAGTTGATTTTAGCTGCTGATAAAGAGTTTTGGTTACCATCGGAAAAAACCTTTCCATTTTTAAGCATAATTATTCGGTCACTAAAACGGCTGACCAGTGATAGATCATGCATTGTGACTATTGCTGTTTTGCCGTTTTTAACTTCTTTTCTGATTAGATTAAAAATTTCTAATTGATGTTTTAAATCAAGATTATTTGTCGGCTCATCCAGTAAAATCAGTTCCGCTTTCTGCGCCGCTGCTCTGGCAATAAAAACTTTCTGTCTCTGACCACCGCTCAGCTCATTCAGATTCTTAAAAGCAATCGATTCCAGACCCATCTCTCCAATTACTTTAGCAGTTATTTTCTTATCTTCTCTGCTGGCTTTCCAGCTGCTGTGAGGTTTTCTGCCCATTAATACTGTTTCAAAAACATTTAATTTTGATATATCTTCAGCTGCCTGAGGCACATAGGCTATTATTTGAGCCAGTTCTCTCTGAGTGTACTCTGATATCTCTTTATTCTTAATTTTTATCTTACCCTGATTGATTTGAAGATAGTTATTAATACATTTTAAAAGTGTACTCTTCCCTGATCCATTAGGGCCAATTAAGGTAATCAATTCACCTTTTTGCACATTTAAATTTATCCTCTTTAAAATATTTTCTTCAGTATAAGAAAAATTTAGCGCCTTAATTTCTAAAAACATCAAAACTGCCTCCCTTTAATAATTAAATAAATAAAAAGTGGTGCTCCTAAAAATGCAGTTAAAACCCCTACCGGTAAGACAATAGGTCTAAATAATGTTCTCGCCAGATTGTCTGCGATAATTAAAAGCAGGCCTCCTGCTAGAGCAGAATTTAAAAAAAGCTGACGCTGATTTCCAGCTGCAATTTTTCTAATAATATGGGGAGTAACCAGGCCTATAAAACCAATTACCCCAACAAAGGAAATAATAACTGAAGTTAAAATTGAGGAGACTGTCATTGCAATCAACCTCAGTCTATTTGAATCAACTCCCAGACTTGCTGCCAGCTCATCACCCGAATTTAAAACACCATAATTCCAACCCTGATAAATAAAATAAAATAGTGTCAAAAGAAGTACAAAAACTATGACTATAAATTGATTCCAGTTTGTCCGGCCTGGATCCCCAAATGTCCAGTAAATAACTGAAGCAAGTTCTAAATCATCTGCAAAAAATTCCAAAGCTGTAGTACCTGCTGTAAATAAAGAAGAAAGCGCAATTCCAGCTAAAACTATAGTTTCTCTTCCGGCCTGCTGCCTGGCGCTGATTGTTAGAACTGTTATCACTGCCAGCTGTGAGAAAAGAAAGGCTGAAAGTGCAGGTAGATAAACTCCATCTAAAAATGAAAAGATAGTTGAATTTTCAGGTTCAACAACTACAATAGCAAAAGCAGCTCCAAAGGCAGCAGCATGTGAAATTCCTAAAGTAAACGGTGAGGCAAGTGAGTTTTTAAGGGTGCTCTGCATAACGGCTCCAGCCAGAGCCAGTCCCATCCCTGCTGCCAGTGAAGTTAAAATAGCCGGCAGTCTGATATTCCAGATAATATTATAAATCATCCCTCTTTCCCCTTGAAAAACAACTCTTAATAAATCACTGAATTCAAGTCTGGCTGCACCTACAAATAGAGAGTAAATAGCAGCTAAAACAATCAGCAGCAGAAGTACTAAACTTAACATTAATATTTTTTTAGAATTCTTTTTTTCTTTTTTCAAAAGATCTTCTACACTTAAATTATTATCCATAAATCTACCTCTATCAAATTTATTATTTTAATTTAATTTCATCTTTTTAAAGCCGCCAAAAATTTCTGCCATCTCAGAATATACTGGCTGTCCAACGAATTGCTTATAAATTTGATTCGCTTTTTCTTTCGCTTCCAGCATTTTAAATGCTTCTGGGTACAATGTTTCAGCAATAAAATAAGAATTAGCTAACATTGTTGCAAAGTTAGTTGTATAGTGATTGTATGGTAAAAGCTGATAAATTTCATTTTCCTGATAAGCTTTTAAATATTTGAATTCTTCTCTTTTTAAATCCTGCTCTACCAATTCGATTCCACCCTGATCTATAAAAATCAGCTCAGGATTTTCCAGCAGCAATCTCTCTTTACTGATTGTGAAGTTACTTTTTTTATCATCTTCAATAATATTATTAAGACCCAGATATTCAAAGGGGGGATAATTTGCCTCAGTGGAAGTAATACCCTGAGCACCTTTGTTACCTATTCCACCAATATAGACATTCATTCCTAAGTCTAAATTACTGGTTCTACTTTTTAGTTCATTTTTGTGCTGATCAAAAATATTAATTAGCTCCTCTGCTCGATCATTTTTATTCAATATCTCTGCCAAAAATTTCAGAGCCATCTTCAATTCAGCTTCAGTCATCGAACCTGGAGAACCATCATTAATTGAAATAACCGGTATTGAAGTCTTAGCCTGTAAATTATTCATTTCAGCCTGACTCAGATAAGATGAAATAATTAAATCAGGATTTTGAGCGGCAATTAATTCTGCATCTCCTCCAAACTGAGGTCCAATTACCGGCAATTTGGTCAGTTCTGGATGAGCAATTATATAGGGGCGCTGCTGATTCCTTTTTTCAAATTCTTCCACTCCTACAACCATATTTTCTGCCTCAAGATAAACTACCATCCTTAACGCTCCCGGTCCGATAGCTACAATTCTTTCTATCTTATCTGGAAGACTAAGTTTTCGATCTGCCAGATCAGTTAAAGTTTTGGCTCCAGCTGAAATGCTAAATAAACTGATAACTATCAGTGCAATTACTAAATTTAATCTAATTTTATTTTTCTGTTTTGAATATGACAATTATTTTCCCACTCCTTCTATTTTAGTTACAGTTAGTTTACCGTGTTTAATACCTTTTAGAGCAATTAATTTAGAACTTATTTTTCTTAATTTGCTGTGCAGCCCTTCGACAACTATTACTTCCAGACAAAAGTGTCTATCTAAATGTAAATGCAGATTTGTCTTAAAGAGGCAGTGATAATCGTGCTGCAGCTGATTCATTTTATCAGTTAGACCACTTTGATGATGATCATAAATTAGAGTAATTGTTCCTACAACATTTTGATCTTCTTTGGTGTTTTTTTCTTCAATTATTTTATTTCTAATCAGATCTCTAATTGCTTCAGAACGATTATTATAAATTCCCTCATTTAACTGATCAAATTTTTTAAGCAAATTTTCTTCTATGGAAACTCCAAATCTTTTTAAGTCTGACATTTGAAACCACCTTTCGTGACACAAAATAATTTTTCGTGCTACTATTACATTTCTGGATAATAAAGCTGATTCCTGCTTAGAAAGAAAAAAAGCGCCAGCGGCTGAATCAAATCAGCTAACTGACACTTAAAAAAACAAAATATCTGTATTATTTTTTGGAGCTTAATAATAAATTAAAACAACTGCTCAGCTGCTTCTTTTTTTAAGAGATCATAAACATCCTGCAGCCTGACCCTCTCTCTGACAGCAATCTCCTTACACTCTTCATATTCTGGAGAATACTTAATTAGTTTACCTTCATAATAGGCTGCTTTGATTGTCACCTTACCCATTGTAGAATCCAGCTCAAAGTATTTCCGCTCCAGACAGCTCCTCTTAACTTCACGGTGTCTAATACCTAAAGTTGTAGTTTCTTTAAAAATAATCTCTTCCAGCTCCTGCTGTTTTTCTGCAGGACTTAGTACTGTCAGCTTTTGTGCTGGACGGTTCTTTTTCATCATGATATTGGTTAAATAAACATCTCTGGCTCCTGCAGCTAGCAGTTTTGGGAAAAGATAGGAGTAAATTTCTCCGCTCATATCATCAATGTTTGTTTCTAAAATTAATAACTTTTTTTTAGTTTTTTTTTAGCCTGATAAACCCGCAGCAGGTTTGTAATCTCAAAATCCTTTTTGCCAGCTCCATAAGCAATTTTTTCTATTTCAACTTCCGGCAGCTCAATAAATTCTTCTGCCAGAGTTTTAATAATTGCAGCTCCAGTTGGGGTAACCAGTTCCCCTCTGATATTAGTTGAATATACCGGTACATCTTTTAAAATTTCAATTGTTGCTGGTGCGGGAACCGGAATTCTGCCGTGGGCTGCATCGACAAAGCCTGTACCAAGCGGTACTGGAGATGCGTAGATATGGTCAGGGTTTATTAAATCAACTAAAATTGCCGCTCCGACAATATCGACAATCGAATCAACTGCTCCAACTTCGTGAAAATGCACCTCATCTATTTTCTTGTTATGCACTTTAGCTTCCGCCTCTGCTACTTTAGCAAAAATTTCTATGCTTAAATCCTTTACATTTTGATTAAGCTGACTCTGGTTTATTAATTTCTTAATATCATTGAAGTTGCGGTGAACATGGTTGCTGCTGTGCTCATGACTGTGAGAATGACCTTCTCCATGGTTGTGATTATGATCTAAATGGTCGTGTTGGTGATCAGAATTTGAATGGCTGTGATCATCATGGTGGTGGTCATGATTGCCGCAGCCCTGACAGCCTCCTTCATGATGTTCATGTGGGTGGCCATCATGATCATGAGAGTGGTCACTATGATTATGACTGTGGTCATGAGAATGACCAGAATCTTCTACCAGATCTGGGTGGCTTTCATCTTCTAAAATAACTTTAAAATCTGCAGCTGTAATCCCATTTTTCTGCACTGTAGAAATCTCAATTTCATAACCCGCAAGCTTTAATTTCTTCAGTTCATTCAAAAATTTATCTTTATCAACTCCCAGATCAAGTAAAGAAGCTATTGTCATATCTCCACTGATTCCGGAATTTATGTCAAAATACAGTATATTTTCTGTTTTCATATTAATTTATCCATCCTTCCTTGCTTTCTCTATCTGTAAAATAATTGTGCTGGCCAAGTAAGCTGCTCCAAAACCATTATCAATATTTACTACTCCAATACCGCTGGCACAGCTGTTAATCATAGTCAGCAAAGCTGAAACTCCACCAAAATTAGCACCATAACCAACACTTGTCGGCACAGCAATTACAGGTTTATCAACCAGGCCTCCAACAACACTGGCCAGAGCACCTTCCATTCCAGCAACTGCAATAATAACTTCTGCTTCGTTTAATTTATCTAAATTACCTAAAAGTCTGTGAATCCCTGCTACCCCTACATCATAGAGCCGCTCAACTGAATTGCCCAGTGCTTCAGCAGTTACTACGGCTTCTTCTGCGACCGGTATATCAGAGGTACCACCACTAACTACTAAAATCTTACTTTGAGTTTTAGTAAGTGGCTGCCTTTCTATAAAAATCATTTCCGGCCGCTGATGATAAACTGCCTCAGGAGCAATTTCTTTAATCCGCTCATAAATCTCCTTACTGGCCCTGCTTGCTAAAATATTATTATCATGTTTGAGCATTTCCTTTACAATTCCTTCGATCTCATCAAGTGATTTTCCTTCACAGTAAATTACCTCTGGAAAACCGTTGCGCAGGCTGCGATGATTATCTACCTTAGCAAAACCGAGATCCTTAAAAGGAAGATCTTTTAAAGAAGCTGCTGCCTGATCAACCTCAATTTCACCATCTTTTACTTTTTCTAATAAAATTTTGATATCTTCTTTATTCATCTTCTGCCTCCAAAATTTCTTTATTCATACTGCCACTTTTATATGCTGACAGATCTAAGGTAACATATTGAAACCCTAATTTCTGTAATTTATCAGACAATTTGTCCATTAAATTTAAGTCTAATATCTTTTCTCGGTCACTCTCTGACAGCTCTATCCGGGCCAGATTGCTGTGATCGCGGACTCTAAACTGTTCAAAACCCATTCGATGCATTAATTCTTCGGCAATTTCTATTTTCTCCAGTTTTTCAGCTGTAATCTGATTGTCATAGGAAACTCTGGTTGCCAGACAGGACATGCTCGGCTTATCCCAGGTTGGAAGTTCCATTTTTTTTGAAAGCTCCCGAATCTCACTTTTGCTCAGAGAGGCCTCAAGCAGAGGACTTTTAACTCCCAGCTCTTTTAAAGCTTTGCGGCCAGGACGATAGTCTCCCTGATCATCCAGATTCGAACCTTCAATTACAGTTCTGCCAGCTGCATAATCTAAAATCTGATTAAAAATCACCTTTTTACAGTAATAACAGCGCTCGGGAGTATTTTCAACTGCTTTTTCTAATTCTTCGAGCTCAACTTCCAGCTGCTGATGGTCCAGCTCCAGGCCTGCCACCAGTTCAGCTACCTCTTTAATTTCTCTATCCGGTACAAAAGGGGTATTAACGGTAACAGCTTCAAAATCCACCCCGGATTCTTTTGCAGCAGCTGCTAAAAAAGTGCTGTCAACTCCTCCAGAAAAGGCAATTATAAATGGTTCTAGTTCTCTTAAATTATCAATTAATAACTTATATTTATCTTTTTTGCCAACTGTAGACATTTATTAATTCCTCCTAATTAAACCTTAGATCTCAAATATTTAGTGAGTCGGTGGTACTAATGCTTTTTTATCATAACCAATTAAATCTCTGCGCCCTGCCATCTTTAAAGCCTTGCGCACAATTTGATGATTTCGCTTCTTATGATACTGGAGTAAGGCTCGCTGCATTTTTTTTGCCTCTTTTGATTTAGCAACATAAACCTCTTCCATAGTTCTTGGATCATAACCACTGTAGTACATTGCTGTGGCCATTGTGCCCGGAGTTGGATAGAAATCCTGTACCTGATCCGGGTGATGATTAATATCTCTTAAATATTCTGCAAGTTCAACGGCATCTTCCAACCGACTTCCCGGATGGCTGGAAATAAAATAGGGAATTAAATACTGCTCCAGGCCAATTTCTTCATTCACCTGATAAAAAGCATCTCTAAATTTATCAAAAACTTCAATTCCTGGTTTTCCCATATAAGATAAAACATTATCTGAAACATGCTCTGGAGCAACTTTAAGCTGACCACTCACATGATGTTCTGCCAGTTCCTTTAAATATTTTCGGCTCTCTTCATCTTCTAAAAGATAATCAAAGCGGATACCGGAGCGCACAAAAACCTTTTTTACTCCCGGTAGTTTTCTTAACTCCCTTAAAATCTCGAAATATTCTTCGTGGTCCACTTCCAATTTACTGCAGGGAGCTGGAAACATACATTCCTTCCCCTTACACATCCCCCGCGAAAGCTGAGCTGTACAGGAAGGCTGACGGAAATTGGCTGTTGGTCCCCCGACATCATGGATATAACCTTTAAAATCATCCATTGCAGTTATTCTTTTAGCTTCTTCGATTAATGATTTTTTGCTGCGGGCGGTCATCATCTTGCCCTGATGAAAAGAAATGGCACAAAATGAACAGGCACCAAAACAGCCGCGCGAACTGACCAGGCTGAATTTAACCTCTTTGATTGCCGGTACTCCACCATCTCTCTCATACATTGGATGATAATCCCGCTGATAGGGCAGTGAATAAACATGGTCAAGTTCTTCCTGGCTTAGAGGTTCAACCGGTGGGTTCTGAACCAGATAACGGTTGCCGTGCTGCTGTACCAGCTGCTGACCGCGAACTGGATCCTGTTCTAAATATTCTATTTTATAGGCATAAGCATACTGCTTTTTATTATTCTTTACCTCTTCATAAGACGGTAAAAGCTCATAATCATATAATGATTCCAGCTCATCAGCAATAAAAGCTGTCCCTGGAAGGTAGTTGATATATTTTATTTCCAGTCCAGCTTCTAAATTTTCAGCAATCTTTAAGATTTGTTTTTCGCCCATTCCATAAACTAAAAGATCAGCACGGCTGTCAAAAAGTATGGAGCGTCGGACACTTTCATCCCAGTAATCATAGTAAGCAAAGCGGCGCAGACTGGCCTCAATTCCACCAATAATGATTGGAATATCACCAAAAGCCTCCCGCAGACGGTTGCTGTAAACTATTGTCGCCCGATCAGGACGGTGACCACTTTCTCCTCCAGGAGAATAATTATCATAACTGCGGCGGTGTTTAGAAACAGAAAAATGATTGACCATTGAATCCATATTACCGGCAGTAACTAAAAATCCATATTTGGGTTCACCCAGTTTTTTAAAGTCAGCTGTAGATCTCCAGTCAGGCTGAGCAATTATACCAACCTTAAAACCAGCATCCTCAAGCACTCTGGCAATAATGACCGTGCCAAAAGATGGATGATCAATATAAGCATCACCACTAATAATAATAAAATCTAGCTTGTCCCAGCCTCTTTTTTGCATATCATCTTTTGAGATTACCATAAACTGATCACGCGGATTCTCTAATTTTTTTTCCTTATTTTTTTCATTCAAATTCTGACTTTTCTTTTCCATTTAATTTATCAGTAACTCCTTTATTATTCCTAAGTTCAAATTATTTATTACCTAAAATCTTCTAAAATACTGCAGTCCCAAATTAATACTAAAACTTCAAAAGCATTTTAAACTGAGCAATCTACTCATTATTATAGCAGAAAAGTTACTTTAAATCGAATCTACGGCCAAATGATTATTTTCACATATCTTAAGAATGAAAACCCCCTGCTAAATTGCTCAGCAGGGGGTAGTTTTTCTAATTCATATGACTTAATTCAACATATATCGGGTGGTACCCGGTAACTGATATTTTACTCAGCTACTATTCTTCCTTCTGTTTCTGGGGCTACAGGAGCATTAGCTTCCATGTATTCCATTAATACTTCTTCTAAGCCGCCAGCTTCACTGACTATTGGAGCGTCAGCAAACATTGAGTAGCCATCTCCTCCAGCTTTCATGAAGTCATTAGTTGCTACAGTATACATTTTATTTTCATCTAATTCTTCGCCGCCTACCCATACTTTTTGAACTCTATTTCCAGGTTCAGCATCACCATCAAAGGTAAATTTAATACCAGAAACCTGTGGGAATAGACCTTCAGTTGCAGGGTATTCAGAAACACCATGTTCTAGAGCAGCTCTTAAATCAGCACCACTTAATTCCATTAAGATAGTTGTATTACCAAATGGTAGTACTGTAATAACATCACCCTGGGTAACTTCTCCTGCTTCAATTGAAGCACGAATTCCGCCACCATTGGTGATTGCAGCATCTGCATCAAACTTAGCTCTCATTGCATCGGTAATCAAGTTACCTAGATTGGTTTCACCAGTACGAACATTACCTCTGGCACCATCTAATTCAACAGCAGTTTCTCCAACTACCTGAGAGGTGATTGTGTCATTGGCTCTATTTACTCTTTCTACAACTTTAGAAACTATAAAGTCTTCTTCAACCTCTGCAGTATCTTCTCTTGGAATTAAATTAGCTTTTATATCTGAAACATTTCCATTATCAACAGTAAGATCTACATAGCCTAAGAATTTAGAATATTCTCCAGCCATTACAATCATAGTATCGTTAACCATCATACCTTCTTCTAATACATTATGGCTGTGACCATCAACAATTAAGTCAATTCCAGGTACTTCTTCAGCTACCATTTTACTTGTGTATTCACTACCTTCACTAATTCCTAAGTGAGACAGAGCTACAACCACATCTACCTGGCTTCTTAATTCATTAACAACTTCATTAGCAGCTGCAACTGGATCTCCAAAGACTAATCCCTCAACATTCTTAGGGTGAGTCTTATAAGCAGTCTCAGGAGTTACTAAACCGAATACACCAACTTTAACACCATTATATTCTTTGATTAAATAATCTTCAGCATATGGAATCTCTTCTCCATCTTCTCTACTTAAGTTAGCAGCTAAAAATGGAAAGTTACTCATATAATCTAATTCTTCCAGTCTTTCTTGTCCGTAATTAAAATCATGGTTTCCTAAGGTTAAAGCATCAAGATCCATTAAATCTAAAATATGGCTGATTGCTTCACCTTCATTTATATTGGCAATTGTCTGACCGTGGAAAGTATCTCCAGCATCTAAAAACATTACATTTTCCATTTCTCTTCTAGCCTCTTTAATCAGAGTTGCCATTTTAGCATAACCCATACTTCCAGCATAATCATCTTCTTCTACTCTGGAATGGACATCATTTACATGATAAATCCTTAAATTAACCTCTTCTGCCAGAATAGTAAATGATAGAGTCATAACTAAAATCAGAGTTAATAAAGTAATCGATAATTTTTTAAACTTCACAAATTCCACCTCCGTATTTTTTTGAAAATTGTTTCTTCTCTTAATTATATTATTTGCGATAAAACACTATTTTCCTGCCTCTGAAAAGAAATATTTTCTATATTAAGTAATTGTATTCCGTTTTACTGAGAGAAAATAACTATTTCCCTGACTGACTAATAATTTTTCCTTAAAAATGTTATAATCTTAATTAGAAAGTAATTTAAAATTAATTAACTAAGTATAAATATACCAATTCATGTTTAGTAGATATCTAATAAATAATTTTAGAAAGGGGATAATCAATGAACAATGATTTAACAGCTGTTAAAGGTATAAAAATAGGACACGCTGACGATCAGGATTCGGGAACAGGCTGTACGGTGATTTTAGCCGATGGCAACTTTACAATTGGGGCAGAAGTTCGCGGAGGAGCACCAGGCAGTAGAGAAATAGCTTTAACAGACAGCAGAGCTGCGGTTGATCAGGCAAATGCCGTCTTTTTAAGTGGAGGCAGTGCCTACGGTCTTGATGCGGCTGGTGGAGTAATGAAGTATCTAAAAGAAAAAAATGTCGGTTTTCAAACCGGAGGAGGAGTTGTACCTATAGTACCTGCAGCAGTTATCTATGATTTAGAGTACAAAAGTAATAATTATCCAGATCAGAAAATGGCCTATCAGGCCTGCACCAGTGCCAGCAATTCTGCACAAACAGCTCATAGTATTGGGGCTGCAGCAGGAGCTACCTGTGGTAAGCTCATGGGAATGGATAAGGCAACCAAAACAGTGCTCGGCCATGCCGCTCATAAAAGTGGAGATTTAACTGTTTCTGCTCTAGCAGTTGTTAACGCTTTTGGTGATATCAAAAATCCGAACAGTGGTGAGATTATTGCCGGCGCTAAAAATGAAGCTGGTGATTTTATTAATACAGAAAAGACAATTATTAATCAGCCAGAAATAAACCTCGGCTTTTTAAGAGAAAACACAACTCTAGTTGTAATAGCCACTAATGCTCTATTAGATAAATCAGAAGCCAATCGTGTTTCCATGATGGCTCACAGCGGCTTAAGCAGAACAATTTATCCTGTCCATACTCTTTTAGATGGTGACAGTATTTTCACGCTGGCCTCAAATAAAATTAAAGCTGATATTAATCAGGTAGGTATCCTTGCTGCTGAAGTTGTAAAAAGAGCAGTTATAAATTCTGCTGGTTAAGACTTAATATCTTCGATTTAATTTAAACTACGAAATCGATTTTTAAATAATTTGAAAAACTTCTCTAAATTTAATATACTATAAAATGCGGCTTAATAATCCGCCTACTTTATTTGCTTAAAGTATTAAATTATATAAAAATTTAGAGGAGGAAAATATGCTAAGTAATAATAAAGATTTAAGTTTAACAGATCGATTTTTAAATCGAATAGAAAGAACAGGAAATAAACTACCACACCCCGTTATTCTATTTTTCATTTTATCAGCATTTGTACTTGTGCTGTCCTGGTTTGTCAGTTTATTTGAAGTAGCTGTAACCCATCCTGGTACAGGAGAAACTATTAGAGCTGTCAACTTGCTCTCGAAAAATGGGATACGACGAATCTTTACTGAAGCGGTAAGCAACTTTACTGGTTTTGCTCCCCTGGGAGTGGTACTGGTAGCTATGTTAGGTGTTGGGATTGCAGAAAAATCAGGTTTGATTGCTGCAGTACTTAAAAAAACAGTTTTAAGTGCACCTGATAAGTATATTACTGCGGTTGTAATCTTTGCTGGAATTATGTCTAATATTGCTTCAGATGCTGGCTATGTAGTTTTAGTTCCTTTAGGAGCAGTAATTTTTGCAGCTAAAGGAAGACATCCACTCGTTGGACTGGCAGCTGCTTTTGCCGGGGTATCTGGAGGTTTTAGTGCAAATCTACTAATCTCTACTCTGGACCCATTACTGGCCGGGCTGTCCCAGGAAGCTGCCCAGCTAATCGATTCCGGTTATACAATTCCGCCAACAGTCAATTATTATTTCATGGTTGCTTCAACTTTTATAGTCACAGTCATTGGTACCTGGGTAACTGAAAATATTGTTGCTCCCCGGTTTGGTGAATATACAGGAGATCATGAAGAAGAATTAGAGGAAATTACTGCAAAAGAAAATGCAGGAATCAAATCAGCCTTAGTCTGGCTAGGAGTGACACTTGTAATCATCTTACTTATGACAGTACCGCAGAATGGAATTTTACGCAGTGATGAAGGTAATTTAATAATGGGCTCAACTCCTTTTGTTGGGGGAATGGTACCCTTAATTGCGATTTTCTTTTTCGTGCCTGGTCTTGCTTATGGTAGAAAAACTGGCTCAATCAAAAATAGTGATGACATTGCTAAATTCTTAGATGAGACAATGGCAGGTATGGGAGGATATATAACTCTTGCCTTTGCAGCCGGTCAGTTTGTAGCTTATTTCAACTGGTCTAAACTGGGAACTATCCTCGCTATTGGTGGTGCAGATTTTCTGCAGGCAATCAACTTTACCGGGCTGCCGCTGATAATACTATTTATTGTAGTAGCAGGCTTTATCAATCTCTTTATCGGTAGTGCGTCGGCAAAGTGGGCAATTATGGCTCCAGTTTTTGTGCCAATGTTAATGCAGCTTGGTTATTCTCCAGAATTTGCTCAGATGGCCTATCGAATCGGTGATTCAACAACTAATATAATTACACCACTGATGCCCTATTTTGCGATCATCATAGCTTTTGCTAAAAAATATGATGAAGATATTGGAATTGGAACTTTAATATCTACAATGGTTCCTTATTCAATTGCTTTTATGATAGGGTGGACTATTTTACTGATTATTTGGTTTGTCTTTAATTTACCAATTGGTCCAGGTGGAGTATTATTTTACTAAAATAAAAATTATAATATCTAGTTACAGAAAAACGGCCTGTAGAAAATACAGGCCGTTTTTTATTTAGTAATTAATATTTAGTTTTTGATACTCCATACTTTAAAAATCAATAATATATTTAATACTTAACTCTTTTACCGGTAACAATAAAGATAGTCTCCTCACCAATATTAGTGGCATGATCTCCCACACGCTCCAGTGCCTTAGCTAAATTGATGTGTTGAACTATCTGCTTAATTTCAGTCTTATCATCTTTTTTGCTGATCATTTTTATTGCTTTATGGTAAATATCATCATAAAGATTATCTGCTTTTTCGTCCATTCTACAGGCTGCTTCTGCCAGATCAGAATTCCTGGTTGAAAATGACTCTAAAACTACATCCAGCATATCAGTTACAATATCAGCAAGTTCCGGAATCATAACCAGTGGTTTCATAATTCCATCATGCTTTAATTCCAGTAAAATATCAGCTATATTAGTTGCCTGATCTCCAATTCTCTCTAAGTCATTGGCAATTTTAATCATTGCAATACTAAACCAGGTATCAGCTGCCAGTGGTTGATCAAGAGTTAATAAGCGCGAAACTTCTTCCTCAATTGTAATTAAATAGTTATCCAGGACATCATCTCTTTCAATTATTTCGTGAGCTTTTTCAACATTAAGGTCTTCCATTGCTTTAATAACATTCTGCAGCATTTCCTCTGCAACTTCACTCATATCACTGAGATCACTAAGAAGCTGTTCACGCTTTTTTTCATACACCTGTTCCATTGGACTCACTCTCCTCTTTTAAATTTAATAAAGTTAAGTTTATCTTTTTTTTTAATTAAGTCATATTAAAATATTCTTGACAGAATGATAAAATCCTGCCTTTTTTTAAATTTAATTTAAGCAAAAATTTCTCTAGCAGTTTTTTCAAAATGTTTTACAGCATAACGAATATCTTCTAAACTTAAATCCAGATGAGTTACAGCACGCAATTTACCCTCAAGTCTGCTGACTCTGATTCCCTTTTTAAGCAGCTCATCAGCATAAAGATCTGCTTTACCATCAGCCACAGAAAAGAGGACAATATTTGTTTCAACTGTAGTAGGATCAATTTCCAGCCCTTTCTGATCAGCAATAGTCTCTGCCAGCATTTTAGCATGCTTATGGTCTTCTTTTAAACGGGTTACATTATGTTCTAAGGCAAAAATTCCACCAGCAGCAATAATACCTGCCTGCCTCATTGCTCCACCCAGTCTCTGCTTCCAGAAACGAGCCTCTTCAATAAATTCTGCTGAACCAGCAAGCACCGAGCCTACTGGAGCACCCAAACCTTTACTGAGATCAATCCAGATCGAATCAAAATACTGACCATATTCAGCTGGATCAACTTCTGCTTCGACTGCAGCGTTTAACATTCGTGCTCCATCCATATGCATCTTTAAGTCATTTTCGAGAGCGATTTCTGCAATTTCTTTGATTCTTGCTAAAGGCCAGATGCGTCCCCCACCCAGATTGGTTGTCTGCTCAATAGAAATCACCTTTGTTTGCGGACTGTGATAATCCTTTTCTCTAATTGCTTCCTTAACCTGTTCGGCAGTAAAAATCCCGCCTGTTCCAGCAAGTGGTTTAATGGAAGCACCTGAAATCACAGCCAGTGCAGCACTTTCATAATGAATCGGATGAGCAGTCTGATCCATAATTATTTCATCTCCCTGACTGGTATGAACAGCAAAAGAAATTTGATTTGCCATTAGACCAGAAGGTAAATATACAGCATCATCCTTACCCAGCATTTCAGCGGTCATCCGGCAGAGACGATTAACACTCGGATCTTCACCTAACTGCTCATCCCCTACCTCTGCTTCAGCCATAAATCTCCGCATATCCTGAGATGGTCTGGTACCTGTGTCACTAAATAAATCAACTTTTATATCCATTTCAAATCCCCCAATTTAAATTCTTTAAAAATAATTTTAAAATATCAATGATAATCCTAAATAGAAAATTAAACCCCCACTGACAGTATAAAAAATGTTTTTTGTCTTATAGGCCAAAAATAAAGTTGGAAAAAAAGCAATTAGAGCTGTATTTTCCAGGCTCAAATAAAGACTGCCCTCTTTTAAAAGTATCGAAGGCGCCAGTAAAGCAGCAAGTACAGCAGCTGGAATAAAGCTCAACCAGAGAACTACTTTCTCAGGCAGCTCCCTATTACCAAGTAGTGAGAGCGGCAGTACTCTCGGAATAAAAGTCACAACTACCATTCCAGCTATCATAATTATAAAATTAATCATTTCCACTGATATACACCCCTAAAAACGCTGCCAGTACAGTAGCTAAAATGATATTCCAGCTTCCCTCAACTGTCAAAGCAAAAAACAGTGACAGAAGACCGGAAAAAACTGCAACAATTATTTCACTTCTGGAACTGATCTGCATTACAAGCAGAACTATAAACATTGCCGGCAGGACGAAATCCAGAGCCCCACCACTGCCAAAATTGATAAATTCCGTCAAAAAAGCTCCTGCAGCCGAACTAAAAACCCAACCTAAATAAGCAGTGAAACCAAGACCAAAAAAATATCTCTGCTTTTTCTTTTTACTCTCCAGCTTACTCATTGCCACTGCAAAAGACTCATCAGTTACTAAAAATCCTAAAAAAGGATAATAATATAGCGGTAAATTTCTCAGATGAAGACTTAAAGAAGCGGATAATAAAAGGTGGCGTAAGTTAACCAGAAAAGTCATGGCAATTATTGCTGCCACCGCTGCTCCAGCAGTGATCATTTCAATTGCAACCAGCTGAGCTGAGCCCGCAAAAACAAAAATTGACATCGCTGTAGTCTGTAGTGGGCTTAGCCCCTTATTAACAGCAAGCATTCCATAAGCAATTCCAATCGGAAGATAACCTAAAATTATTGGCACTGCATCTTTTACACCGGCTTTCAAACTGGAATCATTTAATTTTGCTTCCATTTTCTTTTTATAACTTATACGCTCTTCTTGCTGTGACATGAATCTAATCGACTCCTCTAAAATTAAATTATCAAATGGAAAAAATTGGTTCCGTAAACGGTGGGGGTACATTAATCAAGCTGGCGTGGATCAAGAGCATCTCTTAAAGCATCTCCAAGCAGGTTAAAACTTAAAACCGTAATAATTATTGCCAGACCGGGAAAAATTGACATCCAGGGTGCCTGAATCAAATATTCCTGGCCCCTGTTTAACATTGTTCCCCAGGCTGCTGTAGGTGGTTGAATTCCCAGACCTAAAAAGCTTAAACCTGCAACAACTAAAATTGAAATACCAATTCTCAATGTAGCTAAAACTATCAGTGAAGAAATAGAGTTAGGCAAAATATGATTATATAGAATCCTTAAATCACTTGCCCCCAGAGCTTTAGCTGCTGATACATATTCCTTTTCTTTAATCTGTAAAACAATTGAGCGGGTCAGCCTGGAAAAATTTATTAAACCTGTTATTCCAACGGCTATAATAATATTAAAAATTCCTGTTCCCAGCGCAGAAATTATGGCCAGAGCAAGCAAAATAAAAGGGATGGAATTCCAAATCTCTATCAGCCGCATAATAACCATATCAGCTTTACCCCCATAATAACCGGCCAACAAGCCCAGGCTAACACCAAGACTGGCATTAACTAAAACCGCTGCAAACCCCACTCCCAAAGCTATCCGAGCACCGTAAAGAACTCTGGAAAACATATCTCTTCCAAAATCATCTGTGCCAAACCAGTGCTCTAAAGAAGGAGCTGAATAGGTCATATTACTGTAATCAATTTCAGTCGGAGAGTAAGGAGCAATAAAAGGCGCCATAAAAGCTGAGTAAAAGATTAAAGCCAGAATTATGACTGCAATCTTACCACCATAACCCTTATTAAATTCTTTGAACATTTTTGCATAAAGGGCGTTTTCCTTGAATTTGAGGAAAAAGCTCTTTTTTAACAACAGAAGTAAAAGTAAAATTATTATAAACACCGAAAAAACAGTAGCAAATTTATATTCCAGTTTACTCCAAATTTTACCCTCAATAATCCAGTTTTGATAACTTATATATATTTGAATTAATAATAGTATAAATAAAATTATTTTCTTTTTCAAATTTCAACACCTCATTCTACTTCTATTTATAGCTAATCTGGGGATTAATAAAAACATAAATGATATCTACCAGCAGATTAACTAAAACAAAGAGGATCGATAAAATTAAGATTGAACCAAAAACCAGAGGTTGATCTCTGGCCTCAACTGCACTAACAGCCAGCCTGCCAACACCGGGCCAGGCAAAAACTGATTCAATTAAAATTGCTCCCCCAAACATCATAGCCAGCTGATTTCCTATATTAGTTATAATTGGAATCAAAGCATTCCGAAAAGCATGTTTTAAAATAATAATTTTTTCCGCCACTCCTTTAGAACGCGCTGTTACCAGATAATCTTCTTTCATTATATCAAGCATTGAAGATCTCGTTATTCTACTGGTTGAAGCAATCATAACTGTGCTCAAAGCGAAAGCTGGTAAAATTAAATGTCTCAAACCGCTGAGAGTCCAGATGCGTCCACCATAACCCGAAGAAGGCAGAAAAGGTAAATAGACTGAAAATATATAGATAAAAATAATTCCTGTAAAAAAAGCCGGCACCGAAATACCAATAGTAGCAATAAACATACTGACCAAATCAAATAGCGAATTCTTTTTAACTGCAGCAATAACTCCTGTGGGGATTGCTACCAGAACGGCAATGATCATTGAAAGTAGGCCTAGTTCAATTGTAGCTGTTAGCCGGCGGCTGATAATATTTATTACTTCATCTCCATAATAGATAGAATCGAGTTCTCCTGTCAGGAAATTTCTCAGCATTAAAAAGTATCTAACATGAAATGGCTCATTAAAACCAAATTTTTCATTTAAAGCTTCCACTGCCGCTGGAGTTGCATTTGTACCCAGCATCATTGCGGCTGGATTTCCAGGAACCAGCTGCATAATTCCAAATAAAATTAAAGAAACACCAATCACAACCGGTATCAGCCAGAGCAGTCTTTTAATTATATAAGCAAACAAATTGTTCACCTCTTTCTAAAAAGACTATGCAGATAGACTTAACTATCTGCATAGTAATTTAAATGATTTATCTTTTTATTTATAAAGCTATTTATTCTGATTTGATTTTCTTAATCTCCTCAACTACTCCTTATAAACATTGGATGTTGGAGTAACCAGAGGAATCAAAAGTGAGTTTCCAGGTTCCAGTTCTCTAACATTGTCCTGCATTACATAGATCTGAGTAGAGTGAGCAAGTGGGTGGAAAACAAGATCCTCAACTAATACTTTTCTCAGAACTTTGTTGTACAGCTCTTCTCTTTCAGCCTGATCAGAAATTGCTCTTGCTTCTTCTAACCACTGATCTACCTCCTCATCTGAATAAAAAGCTCTGTTTAAAGCTCCACCTTCCTCAGGAGATTTAAAGAATCTGTATAACCAGTAATCAGGGTCTGGATCAGAAACAAATCTTAAGAAGAACATGCCAATTTCTCCACGGCCCAGCATATCCCACATTGTACCAAATTCCATTGCCTGTACTTCTGCATCAAGTCCTGCCTGATTTAAAGCAGTTACCATTGCTTCTGCAGTTTTAACCTGGTTTGGTCTACTGTTTGAAACATAGACCTGGGCTACATAATCTTCAGCAATCACACCATCAGCCTTCAATTCCTCAAACTTCTGTGCTGCTGCTTCCGGATCAAAACCAACGGCATTTTCCTTTAAAAATTCTCTCTCTTCCGGCCAGAGTGTAGGTGGTAACATTGAGTATGCTCTTTCACCTAAAATGCCGAAAACCTGAGGTATTATCTGATCAAAAGGAACAGCCTGAATTACAGC
Organism: Halanaerobium saccharolyticum; assembly: GCF_003053565.1. GTDB lineage: Bacteria > Bacillota > Halanaerobiia > Halanaerobiales > Halanaerobiaceae > Halanaerobium > Halanaerobium saccharolyticum_B. Next base: position 48,810 of record NZ_QAXS01000019.1, read on the forward strand.
TTCCCTAAACTTACGCTCATGGGTGGGCTCCATCTCAAAATTAAAGCCTAAGAAATTAATTCCAGCACCTGCGGCCGATTTAACCTGATAGTCAGGATTATCAGTAAATGATTCCAGCTGTCCTACATCAAGATTAACACCGAAGTCAATTCCACCACTGCGGAGTTCCATTGCCTGAGTTGCAGATTCAGGAATTGATCGGATAACTAATTCTTTAATGTTTGGAACCTTATTCCAGTGATCTTCAAAAGCTGATAAAACTATCTGGTTACCGGCATCCCATTCTTCCATTTTGAAAGGACCGGCACCTATTGGACTGCGTCCAAGCTCTTCGTCGCCAACCTCTTCAGCATAATCTTTTGGAACTATACCAAAGGTCATAGCCAAAATAAATGGTGCATATGGTTCACTTAATGTAAATTTAATTGTATAATCATCCAGTACTTCAATACTTTCAACAGATTCAATTTTAGCTCTTAAACCTGAGCCATAATCTGGATTTAAAATACGCTGATAGCTGTATTCCACATCTTCAGCAGTCAGTTCCTGACCGTTGTGGAACATTACGCCTTCTCTCAAATTAAAAGTGTATTCCAGACCATCTTCTGATATTGTCCAATCCTCTGCAATACCCGGCACAATTTTATTTGCCTCGCCATATTCTACCAGTCCATCAAATAATAAAGAAGCAACTCTTTCGTTAACAGAAATAGTTGTTTCACCGGGGTCAAGATTACTTACCTCATCCTCAATCCCCATCACAAATCTTTCAGTTTCTTGAGCCTGAACGGCAGAAAAAACTGAAACCATAAATAAAACAACCATTAATAAAACCAAAAACTTATTTTTCATTATACTTCCTCCTTAAAATACTCTCTTAATTATTTACTTATTATTTTCTTTTCTAGTCTGATTCACAAAATCAACAAAATCTTTAAATAGTTTTAATTGAATGGGATCTTTAGCAGCCATCATCTCCGGATGCCATTGAACTCCAACTAAATATGGATAATTGGGATCTTCAATTCCTTCTACAAATCCATCAGGAGCAACAGCTGAAACCTTTAAACCTTCACCAACCTCATCCACAGCCTGATGATGATAGGAATTTACAGCTACCTCATCGCCAGCAAAAACCCTGGCCAACCTTGTATTTTCCTTGATTTCCAGCTTATGAGTTTTATAATATTTAGGAACCATTAAAGCCATATGAGGTATTTTACTTTCATCATTATTACCGCAGACATCAACCTTTAAAGTACCTCCATAGAGAATATTTAATAGTTGAAAGCCCCGACAGATACCAAGAATTGGTTTTTTCATTTCCATTGCCATCTGTAAAATTTTAAGCTCCCAGCGATCTCTCTCAGGTGAAATATTTCCCAGATACTTCTGCGGATAGGAATTATAAAGTGCAGGGTCAATGTCACTTCCCCCTGGCAGAACTACCCCATCAACTTCATCAAGGAATTCTCTAATATACTGCTCGTCTTCGCTCCTTGATTCAATATAGGGCATAATCATAGGTAAAGCACCTGCCATACTTAAGGCTTCAGAATAATCCTGAGTTACAAGAGAAAATTCTACTCCCTCGAGCTTATACTGCTCCCCCATTTTTTCTGTTGGAATTTTAAATGATGTAATCAAAATTTTTGGATACATTTTTTTCCTCCATCTAAATCAATATTTTCTTTAATATCCGTTTTTTAAAATTTTAGCTGGAAATTTATATAAAAATTATATCAATCTTTAGTAAATCTGTCAACTTTGAATAATCACTCTTAGCTGCTGGAATCAGCTAATAATTTGAATAAAAATATCTATCTGTCCACCACAAACCCATCCTATTTCAGCCGCCTCTTTACGGGTTAAAGTCAGTTTTATTTTTTTAGATTTTCCGCTCTTGATTAAGTCTAGAGATTTTTCGATTACAGTCTTTTCATCTTTTCCTCCGCCAATACTGCCAAAAGTATCTCCGTTTTCAGTAATTAACATTTCAGTCCCTGTATTGCGGGGAGAAGAACTTTTTGCCTGAACAATAAAAGCTCGGGCCAGTTTAATATTCTCTTTTTTTAAGCTGATAATTTTTTCTAAAATCTCTTTTCGCACTACCTATCCCTCCTGACAGCAACTATCTGGGCTGCAATTGCCACCGCAATTTCTGCAGGTGTCTCACTACCTATATCAAGCCCTATTGGGGCATGTACTTCTGCCAGTTTTTCTTCACTAATTCCATCGTCCTGCAGTTGATCATAAACTGTTTTGATCTTTCGGGAACTTCCAATCATCCCGATGTAAGGAGCTTCAGAATTAATGACATTTTTTAATACCTGATAATCATGCTGATGTCCCCTGGTGACAATTACTAAATAATCATTATCTCCAATTTTTGCACTGGCAAAATAATCACTGTAAGGTAGGAGCAAAAGCTGATCAGCGGTTGGAAATCTATCAAAATTCAAAAACTCTTCTCGGTCATCCACAACTGTAATACTAAAATCTAAAAGACTGCAGATCTTAACCAGCGGCTCTGCAATATGGCCTGCTCCAAATACTATTAAATGAGGCTGGTCAACTACCGGCTCCAAAAAAAATTCCAGTTTATTATCTGAGTCTAAATTAATCTCTTTTAGCTGAGAATCAGTATTTTTTTCTTCCCCAACAGCTAAAATTTGATTTTTCAAATCTGCATTTAGAAAAAATCTCTCCAGTTCATTTTCAAGCTCATCAGATGAAAACTCTATTATTCCCTCTTCATCAAATAAAAACATCTCACCAAGTAAATTTTCGGATATTTCTTCACTTTCAATATCTGTCAGCACCGCGGTCAAAATCTTTTTACTGCCCTGTAATTCGTTGAAGACTTTTTTAAAAAAGTTTTCCATCTACTCCACATCCCTTCATTTAAAATTCTAACTTCAATAATTTAAAGTTGTTTTTAGTGAAGTTCAAGCTTCCTGTCTCAGCAATCTACTTTTTTGAAAAGCCAGAGAAAAGATTGAGTTTTCTTTATTAATCTCTATTTCATAAGCTCTGCTCAAATTTTCAGCTGTCATAACATTTTCTACCAAACCTGCGGCAATAATCCTACCCGATTTTAAAATAATTACCCGATCTGAATACTGAGCAGCAAGATTTGGATCATGTAGAGCTGTTAGTACTGTTTTCCCTTTTGCGGTCAGTTCCCGCATAATCTTTAAAATAAGGTGAGTGTTTTTAAAATCAAGGTGTGAGTTTGGCTCATCTAAAAACAAATAACTGCTTTTCTGCATCAAAGCCCGGGCTATCAATACAAGCTGTCTTTCTCCACCTGAAATTTTATTAAAGCTTTTATTCTTTAAATCTGATATCTCAAGCTCAGCTAGAATATCTTCTGCCGTCTGCCTCTCTTTTTCTCCCGGTTCTTCAGAAAATGCAAGCCAGGGATTGATTCCCATCAAAACCATGTCCAGAACCTGGTAATCAAAAACATTCTGACTTTCCTGAGGAACAACAGCAATTTTTTGAGCAATTTCTTTTTTAGTCATCTTTTTTATATTTTCTCCATCGAGTAGTATTTTTCCTGCATCAGGAGTTAATAATCCCTGCATACACTGAAAAAATGTGGTTTTACCAGATCCATTTGCCCCCAGAATAGAGATAAAGTCTCCTCTTTCTGCCTTGAAATTTATATTTTTTAAGACTTTTTGGTCAGAATAAGAAAAATTAAGATTATTGCTTACTAACATTAATTCCACCCGCTCTCTTTTTTGGTAATTAGTAAATAGGCAAAAAATGGAGCTCCAATTAAAGCAGTTATAATACTAATTGGAATTTCTGCCCCACTTATCGTTCGGGCAAGGTTATCCATTAAAAGAAGGCTTAAGCCGCCCAGCAGTGCAGAAGCAGGCAGATAATACTTATATTTATTTCCAACTATAAACCTTGCAATATGAGGAATAACAAGCCCAATCCAGCTAACCTGTCCGGCGGCAGCAGTAGCTGCTGCAACCATGATTGTTGAAAATACAATTACAATCATTCTTATCTTTTCTGTATCAACACCAAGAGCCGCTGCTTCTTTTTCCCCTAAAGAAAAGATATTCAGCTGCCAGCGTAAAAATAGAATTACTGTTAAGGAGATAATTACTACCGGTAAGAGCAGATAAAATTCCTGCCAGCCGCTCCGGGAAAATCCGCCCATTAGATAAAAAACTATTCCCGGTAGATTCTGCATCGGATCTGCCAGATATTTTAAAAGTGAAACCAGGGCATTGGCCAGTGAAGAAACAACTATTCCGGCCAGAACCATAAACATTGCATTTTTTCCTCCCGTGAGCTTGCTTAACCAATAAGTTAAGGCAACTGCTGCTGTACCGGTAATAAAAGCAATTAAATAAACATAAAGAATTGAACCACTGCTGTAAAGTAATCCCAGCGCCACTCCCAACCCCGCCCCAGCTGAAACTCCTAAAATATCAGGTGAGACCAGCGGGTTGCGAAAAATATTCTGGTAGGCAGCTCCACTGATCGAAAGAGCAGCTCCTACAAGTACAACCGTTAAAATTCTGGGCAGGCGAATATAATAAAGCACTGACCAATCAGGATTATTAAATAAGATCTCATAATCTCTACCCAATAAATTATTACTAATAGCTACCAGGTCAGATATGCTGAGCTCATAATTGCCGATCATCATTGAAATTAAAATTAAAACTATCAAGAGCAGACCGGTTATAAATATTTTTTCAGCAGCGGTTATCTTCCTCATCGCTTAAAACGCTCCTCCCAATTCAGTAAATGTTTTTCCGTATAATGTTTGATAAAAATTGTTAACCTGTTTTTGATAATCTATGTCCTGATACTTAGCTGGATAAGCTTTTTTTGCCAGCCAGAGCTGCGCAATAAAAGCTGACGGGGAGGGGAAATCCCATGGTTCTAATTTTGATGGAACTCGATAAAGCTCGTTGTTTTTGAAAGCACTTACATTTTGATATTTATTTTCTTGGGCCAGTTTTTCTAAATCTCCATTAAAATACTGAGAAACAATTACCAGCTCCGGATTCCATTCCAAAATATTTTCAGCCGATACTGTAAGAAATCCTGATTTTAATTCTGCTGCTGGATTTATTCCACCTGCATTTTCAATCAGAGCTGTCTGCATCATTTCCGCTCCAACAGAATCAGTAAATTCGGAGTTAGCAAAGTACATTTTTTTCTTTTTTGATTCTGAAAGCTCAGCTGTTTTTTTAGTTAAACTATCAATTTTATCATAGGCAGCCATCACTTCTTTTGCTTTCTCTTCTTTGTTTAGAACTTTTCCCAGAAGTTCTGTGGTCTTTCGAATCTGATCCAGACTTTCAGGATTTATAATTATTGCTGTTACACCCTGTTCTTTTAATTTTTCTGCTGTTTCAAGAGCATCACGATGAGGGTATAAAATAACTAAATCTGGATTTACACTCATCGTAGTCTCTAAATTAATTCCATTTCTTTTTGAGCCAACCTGTGGCAGGTCAGCTAGTTCGGGTTGTATATTAATAAATAAAGGCTGTTTATCTGTCTTAACTGAAACACCTACCAATTTATCTCCTGCATCCAGAGCCAGCACAAACTGGGTCGCTGATTTATATGTAGTTACAACTCGCTCAACATTGTCGGGGACAGTTATTTCTCTACCCATCATATCAGTAAAATCGCGCTCCGCTTCTGCCCTGAATAGTGGACTAAAAAGTAAAAGCAGACTTAAACTAAAAATTGCTAAAATCATTTGCCAGTTTACTTCAAAATTTTCTTTTTTTAACATCAAACCACTCCCTTTTTCGTTATGTGTAACCTCATATAACGATTACATTATAACATAAAAATTCAATTAATTCAGACATTATTTCAAAAACTGATTTTAAGCTGTAAACAGAAATATCTAGACAATCTATTTATTTAATATTTCTTTGAATTCCTGATCAAAATATTTATTTTCCAGTTCAGAAAGACATTTTTGAGCTTCTTTTCTAAAATCAGAAAATTTTTTAGTTAAAATCCTACCTTTCTCCGTAAGTTCAGAGCCTCCACCACTACTGCCGCCCACTTTTTTGTTCAGTAATTTAAATCCCAGCCTTTTTTCAAGCTTTTTTATCAGCTTCCAGGCCTGACTGTAAGACATATTAATTTCAGCAGCTGCCTGGCGTAATGAACCCAGCTGATCAACAAGTTCTAAAATCTGGCAGGGCCCATCACCAAAAAGTCTTTCCTCTTCTTCCAGCCATAATTTATAGTTTAAGCGCATTATTTCTCCCCTCTTTGAAATATTAAGCCTACTGAGATTAATCTTTTAAAACTCTCAGTTTATAATTATTTTCTTTATATTTTTGATAATCTTTTTTTAAATCTAAATCAACTGTAATTTCTGGCTGATCAGATGAATAATGAAAGATTTTATCAGGGAATACTGCAAAAAGATTGCGCAGTCCCCCTTCTCCTTTAAGTTTTAGAGCTTCCTCCCTAAAACAGTTTTTTATTAACACTGGATGACCCTTCTGTCCCTGATATTCCGGTAAAAATATATCTGATTTTAACTCCAGGCATTTTTGATAAAATTCTTTATAGATTTCAGGACCAATAAAAGGCTTATCTGCAAGTGTAAAAAGCAGATACTGATTATCCTGCGGCAGTTCATAAAGTGCCGTTTTAACTGAAGACATCATTCCCCGCTTATAATCATCATTTTCTATAATTTTAAGAATTCCACTCTTCAGTTCAGAATAATATTTTTTCTCTAAGTAGCTTCTTATTCTCTTTTTTTGCGCCCCAATAACAACTTTAAGCTCTTCATCCACAATTTCAGCAGCCAGTAAATTATCAATGGTTTTCCCCAAAATAGTGTTTTCTTTTTCCCATTCAAGAAGCTGCTTTAATTCTCCCATCCGCTTTGCTTCGCCAGCTGCTAGAACTACTGCTGTCAGCATAATTAATCTTTCACCGGAACCCAGACAGAATAGCCCTCTTCAGCTGTAGCTTTAACTTTAAAAATTCCATTAGCTTCTGCATCAGTCATAATTTCTTCTTCAATATGGCCAGTATAATCATAATAACGGGTTTCCGCTCTGCCTGTATTAACACTTTTTTCAATAATCTTTTCACTTTCATGCTGAGTAATCATCATTACCAGGCCACTACCTGGATGTTCATCATCTCCAGTCCGAATGTAGGAATAAGTGTTTTTATCATTTGATTCACTCTCATAGGCATCTCCATAGGCAAATTTTTTGCGAGCTGCAATCAAAGTATCCAGCCTTTCTTTTAAACCGTGACTGTGATAATCTTTCCAGAAAACTGTTGGCACCCCATCTCTGCGCATTAAAATATAACAGTAAGCCTGCATTTTGCGGTGAACAATTGCCTCAGTTCCATATTCATTTGTCCCATCACGCTCTGTATCATGATTTTCAACAAAGGTAATTGCCCTGTCTCTAAAGTTATCCTGATTGACCAGGCCTTTTTCTCCCAGCCAGCGCATATCAAGCTTACCCTGCATCATTTTTACAAAACTTTCCCTGAGGGGAAAATCAAAAACATGTAGTTTTTCCTGACCAACTGTATTCAAATAATCTGCCAGAGTTTCAGCGCTATTAACCCAGGCTTCACCTATGAAAAAAAGATCCTTATCTGTACTCTGATTGACCTCTTCAATAAAATCATGAATCATTCCATTATCAACATGTTTACTTGCATCAAAACGGAAGCCATCAAATCCAATCTCATTTACAATCCATTTGCCCCAGTTAATTACATCTTTTTTAATCTCCTGATTCTCATAATCTATGTCAGCCCCCATCAGATAATCCTCTTCATAAGAATCATCCCATTCCTTGCATTTAAAAAGAAATTCTCCAGCCCGCTGTGTTCTTTCGTCCCAGTCAACACCATCAAAAACTCGCCAGTCCAACTTTAAACTGCTATATTCGTCTCCTCTACCCTTAAAGTTGAAAATAGTCCAGACCTCAGCTTTGCTGTCATCTTTAAGCTTAACCAGCTCTTTATCATCTGCACCTAATCTGTGATTTAAAACTGCATCATAGAGAACTTTGAGACCATTTTGATGGAGTTTTTCAACTGCCTTTTTCAGCTCTTTTTTAGTTCCATACTTTGTTCTTTTAGTCCCCTTCTGTTTGAACTCCCCCAGATCCCAGAGATCATAAGTTCCATAACCAACATCTTCTGCACCTGCTGCCCCTTTATTAGCAGGCGGCAGCCAGAGAAAATTGAAACCAACTTCTGCAATCTCAGCTGCCTGTTCGGCCAAAAGATTCCATAAATTAGCTTCTTCGGGATATTCTTCTGCATATTTACCACTATTCATCTCCCAGTAAAAAGTCTGTAATATAATAGGATTTTCCAATTTAGGCACCCCCAATTTAATCTTCAGCTTAATTAAACTTTTATTTGAATTATCTAAAAACTTTAATTAAAGTTTTTACTTATTATTTATCTTATCATAAAATGAATCTTATTTACATAATTCGACAGGTTCACGGTGCGTGAACATAAATAAACATAAACGAACAGAAATAAACAGTTATAAGAACAAAATGGCCTAACGGCCACCCTACTATAGAAGTTAATTAATATTTCTTTAGTAGGGTTTTATCTTTCAAATGTGTATTTAAACTTCATTT
>NZ_QAXS01000020.1 GCF_003053565.1 Halanaerobium saccharolyticum
CTGTATCTTATTTGAGCTGATTTTAGTGTAGAAAATACTGTTTAAAGTAATATTCTCTCTTTTTTATTTTTTAAAAATCATTTGCGGAATCTCTGTGAACCGTCAGCATTAATTGAAGGGTTAATATAAATATGTTATAATTAGTTAAAATGCAGATGGTGCAGTATTCTAGTCAGCATACTATCTTTGAAGGCGGGCCTAAAAATCCGTCAACGGGCATATCGATGAAGTTCTTTGTAATGGCTGCTGACGCCCAGTCGGGGGCCATTGCAGGGAGATAAGGGCTTGGGGCGATCCACAACGGCATGTGGGCGTTGACCCCTTTCCCGCGGAGGCCTGGTCGAGTTATTAAATACATAGCAAGGCCAGGTTCACCTGTTCTAACCGCAAGGTTGAGCAGTGTAGCCTGCTTTGAAGTGGTACTGGAGACAGTAGCAAAACACAGGCGCCTGGATCCAGCCCTGGGTTGAACCTGCTGGAAACCAGTACTGCAAAAGAAGCTAGGAGATAGTTTAAATGCTGTCAAGGAAAACTTCTAGACTGTCCAGAAGGGATATAATAGGGATTAAAGTGTGTTCTGAGTGGTAATCCAGCTCTGCAGTGGGAGACCCTGCAGCGGGAATTTAAAGAGAAATCTCCTGAATGGCGACAGACAGGAATTCCCGGGGAAAACCTGCTGGACCTATGACACAGCATTTATCTATTATATTACCATCTGTTATTTTATTAATTGAGGTGAATATATTGGCTAATTTAAAGAGCAGTATTATTATTGCTATTATGACTTTTTTTATTGCGGTAAGTGTCTCATCAGTCTCGCAGACACAGGTACAATTTGTACCCCTACCGATGGCAGTAATAATACTGTTAATTATTATTATAGTAGGTGTTTTATCTGATATGGTTGGAGTGGCAGCTACTGTTGCCAGGACTGAACCGTTTAACGCAAAGGCAGCAAAAAAAATATTTGGTGCTAAAACTTCCCTTTATCTGGCGAAAAATGGTGATAAAGTAGCAAGTTTAATGTGTGATATAGTTGGTGATATCTGTGGAACTATCAGTGGTGCAATCAGTGCAGTTATTGCAATTGATTTGATTAACTACTATGGTTTTTCGAATTTATGGACCAATCTGACATTAATTGGACTGGCTTCAGCCTTAACTGTTGGTGGAAAGGCATTTTTTAAATATTACGGAATGAAGAACTCGACAAAGATTATTTTTCTAGTTGGCCGTTTTCTAGCATTTTTTCATCTGACTTATGATAAAATTTACGGTTTTCTAAAAAAGAGGTGGATTTAATTTAATGAGTGACTATTTAGCGAAAATAAATGGAGTAGATGATTTAAAAAGATTAAAGGGGTCTCAGCTGAAAGAACTGGCTGCTGAAATTAGAGAATTTTTACTGGAAAATATTTCAAAAACAGGCGGCCATCTGGCTTCAAACCTGGGAACAGTAGAACTGACAATTGCCCTGCATCATTATTTGAACAGTCCCACAGATAAAATTATCTGGGATGTTGGCCACCAGGCTTATACCCATAAAATTTTAACCGGACGCAGAGACTGCTTTGCAAATTTGAGACAGAAAGACGGAATGAGTGGTTATCCCAAGTGTGCTGAGTCTCCTCACGATATCATTGGAGCCGGCCACAGCAGCACTTCAATTTCAGCAGCAGTTGGACTGGCTATGGCAAGAGAAAACCTTGACGAAATGGGAGATATTTACGCAGTAATCGGTGATGGAGCCCTGACTGGCGGAATGGCTTTTGAAGCCCTAAACCATGCCGGTCATATTGGTGCTGATATAAATGTGATTTTAAACGATAACGAGATGTCAATCTCCAATAATGTGGGAGCTATTTCTAATTATTTAGCCAATTTAAGAAATGATCCAACTCTAAAAAGAGTCAAGGAAGATATAGAATTTTTAATTAATAAGATTCCCCGCTTTGGTAAGACTGTTTCTAATACAGTTGATCGGGTTAAGAGCGCTTTAAAATACAGCTTTATTCAGGGAGTTCTTTTTGAAGAATTTGGTTTTAACTATCTGGGACCTGTAGATGGTCATGATATCATCGAATTAATGAAATACTTTAAGCAGGCAGAAGCGATCGAAGGGCCTGTGCTTTTACATGTTATAACTAAAAAAGGAAAGGGCTACCCACCTGCTGAAAATAACCCTGATAAATTTCACGGTGTTGGAGCTTTTAATATTGAAGACGGCAGTTCAAAGACGGTCAAAACAAAAGCAAGCTACAGTAAAGTCTTTGGTGAAACTCTAACTAGAATGGCTGAGTCAGATAAAAAGATCGCTGGAGTGACAGCAGCAATGCCCTCTGGAACAGGAATGGAGATATTTGCTCGTTCTTACCCAGAAAGATATTATGATGTCGGGATAGCCGAACAGCATGCAGTAACTATGTCAACAGGTCTGGCCAGAGGTGGAATGAAACCTGTCTGTGCAATTTATTCAACTTTTCTGCAGCGGGCCTATGATCAGGTTATTCACGATGCTGCGATTCAGAATTTAGATTTAACTATCGCTGTCGATCGAGCAGGTATTGTCGGCAATGATGGTGAAACTCATCAGGGGTTATTTGATTATTCTTTTCTGCGCCCTGTGCCCAATTTAGTTATGATGGCTGTCAGAGATGCAGAACAGCTGCAGCATATGTTATATACTGCTGTTAATTATGAGGGTCCAGCTGTACTCCGCTATCCACGGGGTAGTGCTGCTGGAGATTATAAGCCTCTTAAAGTTGAAGAATTAAAAAATCTGGAGATCGGTAAGGCAGAGGAGTTAATCAAAATCGAAGCAGAAATGGATCTCACCATTCTGGCAGTTGGCTCAACTGTCTATCCAGCTCAAAAAGCAGCTGAAATTTTAAATAATAATGGCTATAAAACAGCTTTAGTTGATGCTCGTTTTATTAAGCCTCTGGATGAAGAAATGATCACCAGAGCACTTAAGAACTCAGAAAATATTATTACTGTTGAAGAACAGGTACTGGCTGGAGGTTTTTCTTCTGCTGTCCTGGAGTTTGCTGCCGACCGAGGTATTTCTCCCAAAAATATTAGGAGAATTGGTGTTGGCGATGAGTTTGTCAGCCAGGGCGGAATGGATGAAATGAAGAAAGAATATCAGCTGGATGCCAGAGGTATTCTTAAAAATGCACTTTCTTTGCTTGCTCAGGCAGAGGAGGTAAATAAGTTATGGCCAGAAAAGAAAGATTAGACATTGTAGTAACTGAAAGAGGTATGTTTAGAAGCCGCTCTCAGGCAAAAAGAGCAATTATGGCCGGTCTGGTTTTTGTTGATGGTCAGAGGGAAGATAAGGCAGGAACTCAGATTGATCCGGAAGCTGAAATTGAGTATCGGGGTGATAAAAACCCTTATGTTAGCCGAGGAGGTCTTAAGCTGGAGAAGGCACTTGAAATTTTTGCTGTTGACCCTGCAGCTAAAGAAGCAATTGACATCGGTGCCTCTACAGGTGGTTTTACTGATTGTCTGCTTCAGCACGGGGCGACAAAAGTTTATGCCATTGATGTCGGTTACGGTCAGCTGGCCTGGAAACTTCGTCAGGACAAAAGAGTTGAGGTGCTGGAGAGATGTAATTTCCGCCATTTAGAAAAGGATCAGCTGCCGGTTGAAGTTCCACTGGTAGTCACTGATGTTTCTTTTATTTCCCTGCGGCTGATTGTACCGGGGGTTAAGAAATTTATTAAAAACAATGGTGATTTTATTGCTTTAATTAAACCACAGTTTGAAGCCGGCAGAGAACGGGTCGGCAAAAATGGTGTGGTTAAAGACCCGGCAGTACATATAGATGTAATTGAAAGCTTAAGTGATTTTTTTCTTAAAGAGGGTTTTGAACCACTTGCCCTAAATTATTCGCCAATTACCGGTGCCCAGAGTAAAAATATTGAATATTTAGTTCATCTCAGATATTGCGAAAATAAGCCTGAATTTGACCGCCAGAGCTGGCAGGATAAAATAAATAAAACTGTCAGGACGGCCCATACAGAGCTGGGGGGTTCTTAAAATGAAAGCTGCATTAATAGTTAATTTAGATAAAAAAGAAGCCTTTACTGTTGCTGAAAGAGCTGTTGAGTGGTTTGAAAAAAGGGATAAAGAATTTCTGATTGAAAAGAGGGCTGCCTATCAGCTTGGTCAGAAAAAAAGAGGAGCAGATTACCAGCAGATTAAAAGAGAAGCAGACTACATAATAATCATTGGTGGTGATGGAACTTTTCTGCACAGCTCTCACCATTTTATCGGCAGTGAGATTCCACTCCTGGGAATTAATGTCGGCCACCTGGGCTTTTTAACAGATGTAGAAACTGATGAATTGATCAAAGCACTGGAAATGATCGATAATAATAATTATAATATCGAAAAGAGAATGATGCTGCAGACAGAACACTACCGAAGTGAAGAAAAAATAAACAGCAGTTATGCCCTCAATGATTATGTCATTAATCGAGATCCAGATTCTCAGATGCTTAAAATAGAGCTTTATATCAATAATGAGCTTGTCAATAATTTTCGGGGTGATGGTTTGATTATTGCTACCCCAACTGGATCTACAGCTTACTCTCTTTCGGCTGGAGGACCAATTATTAATCCCCGTCAGATCAAAGCGATTTTGATTACTCCAATCTGTCCTCATAATCTCCACCTGCGGCCGATGGTGATTTCTGCCGAAGAAAGAATCAGAATCAAAGTAGATAGTGATGGCCGCTCTGTTAAAGGCTGTGCAGATGGCAGACAGAAGAATGAGATTATTCCCGGTGATGAGATTTATATCAGTGGGGCAGACCAGGAATTATCAATTATTAAATTGCCTGACCGAACTTTTTACACTACTGTTAAAGAAAAAATGCACCTTGCCTAACTGTAACCGACAGGAGGAAAAATTATGCTCAGTGATCTACAGGTTAAGAATTTCGCCTTAATCAATAAGGTGAACATTAATTTTAAACAGGGATTAAATATTTTAAGCGGAGAAACCGGTGCCGGTAAATCTATTATTATCGGAGCCCTGGATCTTTTGCTTGGAGCCCGGGCAAATACTGATATAATCCGCAGTGGTAAAGAAGCAGCCTATATCTCTGCTTTTTTTCAGCCTGAAGAGCTCGAAATAATTAATCAAATTTTGAGTGAGGCCGGAATCGAAAAAGAGGAGAGTGGAATCCTGATTGCCAGGGAAATTCGGGAAAATGGGCGCAACCGCACCCTGATTAACGGTCAGCTTGCCACCCTGAAAATCGTTAAAAAAATCAGCCGCTATTTGATTGACATCCACGGTCAGCATGAGCATCAGCTGCTTTTGGATCAAAGCTCTCACCTGATGGTTCTCGATGCTTTTATCGGTGATAAAATTAAGCCTTTAAAAAGCGAAATTAAAAGTCAGTATCAAAAACTGCTTCAGCTGCGCCAGGAGCTCTCTGAAATTGAAATTGATGATTCTCAGCGGGCAAGAGAACTGGATATTATTAATTTTCAGATTGAAGAAATTGAAGAGGCAGCTTTAAAAGAAGGTGAATACGAAGACTTAAAAGAGGAATACCAGACCCTTTCTCACGGAGAGGAAATCTACAGAGTTGTGGCAGAATTAATATCTGCTCTTAGTGGTGATGATTACAAAGATAAGGGGATAATGGACCGGCTCTCAGTTCTAAAAAATAAATTTGCAGAAATTGAAGATTATAATCAGGAACTAAAAGAGCTAAATCAAAAATTTGCTGATATTTATTATGGTCTGGAAGAGTTCAGCTTTGATTTAAGTGATTTTGAAAGTTCTTTTGCCTATGATGAGGAAAGAATCTCAATGATTAGTGACCGTCTGGATCTGATCAATACTCTGCTGAGAAAATACGGAGAAGATGTGGAGACGGTAATTTCTTATCTGCAGGAACTTTATCAAAAAAGGGATAAATTAGAGAATGTTGAAGAAAAAATTGCTTCACTAACTAAAAGGGAACAAGAATTAAAAAAAGAGCTTACTGATAAGTCTAAAAAGCTTTCCCGGCACCGAAAAGAATCTGCTAAAAATCTAGAAACACAGTTAAAAAATGAACTTCAGGATCTGGCAATGGAAGATGTCAGGTTTAAAGTTGATTTTAAAGAAAAAGAAATTTCTGCTGATGGTACTGACCAGATTGAATTTTTAATTTCTCCCAACCGGGGTGAAGAGTTAAAATCACTTTCTAAAATTGCTTCCGGAGGAGAGTTATCGCGGATAATGCTCTCACTAAAAACCATTACCGCTGATCTTGATCAGGTTGATACCCTGGTTTTTGATGAGGTTGACAGTGGTGTTGGTGGCAAAACAGCTGCCAAGATGGCTTCAAAACTTACCCAGATTTCCAGAGACAGACAGATTATCTGTATTACACATCTGCCTCAGCTGGCAAGTGCAGCCAACCATCACTTCTTAATTCAAAAAGAAAAGGGAGAAAACAGAACTTTTACTCAAATTTATGCTTTAGATAGAGCCGAAAGAGTTAAAGAGATTGCCAGGATGATTGGTGGGACAAAAATGACTGAAAAAACTCTTGCTCATGCAGAAGAATTACTGCTGATGGCTGAATAATAAGGAGATACTATTTTTATTAGGGATCATAATTTATAAGGGATATTAACAACATATTTTCAGCAGGGACTGAAAATGCTTTTTTAAATAAATGAGGGGGAAATATTATGGAAAAGACTATTGATATTTTGATTGTTGATGATAATAAGGAATTTTGTCAGCTCTTAGCTGAATTTTTTGATGAAAATGATGATTTTAATGTAGTGGGAATGCTTTATGATGGTGAGCAGGCTTTAGAATATCTTGAAAACAATAAAAAGCCGGATGTATTGATTTTAGATTTGATAATGCCTCATCTGGATGGAATTGGAGTCTTAGAAGAGTTAAACTCCAAAGAACTAATAGATGAAATGAAAATTGTTGCTTTAACTGCAATGGGACATGATAAAATAATGAAAACAGTCCTTGAACTTGGAGTTCATTATTATATTATGAAACCCTTTGACCTGGATAAATTGACCCAGAGAATAAAACAGCTGATGGAAGCAGAGAGTAGCGCTGCTGATAATTTTACAGTTCAAAATGCAGAATTAGAGGTTGAAAATGGAAACTACAAGCCCCTGATAACTAAAATTATTCAGGAACTTGGAATCCCGGCGCACATCAAAGGCTACCGCTATGTGCGTCAGGCTGTTGAACTGGTAATTAAAGATATGGATTTACTTGGTGCGGTAACTAAAGAACTTTACCCCCAGGTGGCAGAGAAATTTGATTCTACCCCGAGCCGTGTTGAGAGAGCTATTAGACATGCAATTGATGTTGTCTGGCAGCGGGGAAATCAAAAAGCACTGGAAAAATACTTTAAAAATAATATTAACGAAAATGTTAAGCCGACCAATTCACAGTTTATTGCCAGAATCGCTGATACAATAATGGTTAATTTAAAAGTTTCATAAACGGAGGCTTATAATGGAGATAAAAAAAGAAAAAAAGACTGCAGGTAAAACAATATATGAAGGAAATATTTTAAGATTATACAGAGATGAAGTTGAATTTCCTGACAAACATAAATCCGCCCGAGAAGTAGTAGAACACAGTGGTGGGGTTTCTGTGCTGGCAGAAAATGAAGCTGGAAAGGTTTTATTAATCAAACAGTACAGATACCCGGTTGATGAAGTTATTTATGAAATTCCGGCCGGAAAATTAGAGCTGGATGAAGATGTGGTTGACTGTGCCGGCAGAGAATTGCGGGAAGAAACAGGCTATAGTGCTGAAAAATTTACTAAGTTATTTGAATTTTTTCCAACCCCGGGTTACAGTACCGAAACAATTTATATCTATCAGGCGGAAGATTTAAGATTTGTCGGTAGAGATTTAGAAGAGGGAGAATATATTGAAGTTGTTCCTAAAAGTAGAGAAGAATTAAGGGAACTGCTTAAAGCTGGAAAAATTAAAGACAGTAAAACTCTGATCGCAGTAATCTATTATCTTGGTGATTTTTAATGTTAAAGCAGTACTTTGCAGACTTACATATTCATATTGGCGGGGGCAGTGACGGCAGTCCTGTCAAAATAACTGCTTCCCGAAAGCTCAACTTTCCCAATATTTTAAAAGAAGCTGCTTTTAAAAAAGGGCTTGATATTATTGGGATTATCGACTGTGCTTCACCAGTGGTTTTAAAAGATATCGATAGAATGCTGGCTGCCGGTGAGATGAGAGAGCTGCCTGAAGGAGGAATACTCTATTCAGACCAGCTGCTGGTTTTACCAGGGGCAGAAATTGAAAGTAGAGAAAAAAATGGTGGTCAGGTTCATTACCTTGCTTTTTTTCCCAGAATAAAACAGATTAAGAATTTCAGCACCACAATGGATAATTATATCACTAATATAACTTTAAGCTCTCAGGCTGCCAGTCTAACAGGAGATGAGCTTTTAAAAATTGTCGATTATCATGGAGGAATCCTAATTCCCGCTCATATCTTTACACCCCATAAAAGTTTTTACGGCAGAGCTTTTAGTAATTACAGCCAGGTTTTTTCAGATGAAGAGTGGGACAAAATTCCTGCTATTGAGCTCGGGCTCAGTGCAGATACTGTGATGGCAGATTTAATGCCAGAATTAGCTGCCAAAACTTTTTTAAGTAACTCTGATGCTCATTCACTTCCCAAAATAGCCAGAGAATATAATATTATGGAACTGGAAGCTCTAAATTTTAAATCAGTACTGAAAGCTTTGAGGCGGGAATCCGGTCATCGAATTAGCAAAAATTACGGTTTAAATCCTGAACTCGGAAAATATCACCGCAGTCACTGTGAGGAATGTGACAAAATTTTCAGTGGTTCTAAAGCTGTACTAAAGTGTCCTGACTGTGGTTCTGATAAAGTTGTAGTTGGGGTAAAAGATAGAATTTTAGAAATTGCAGATAACTTAAGCCCCCAGCATCCTGACCACAGGCCGGAATATACCTATCAGGTTCCACTGCTTGATATTCCGGGGATTGGTAAAAAGACTGCCGCTAAGCTTTTTGAAAACTGCGGTACAGAAATGGATGTTATTCACAATCTAGCTCAGGCTGAGCTGAAAGAGTGTATGAGTTCTCGAGTTTTTAAAAAGATTAAAAAAGCCCGTGAACATGATTTTAGTTTCCAATCAGGTGGTGGCGGAACTTACGGCAAAGTTTTATTTTAATTTTTAAAGATCTTTTCTTCAATTTTAAAATAAAAAAGAAAGAAGGTTAAATTATGGCAGATATGAAATTAAAAAAATATGCTGAATTACTTGTTAACTATTCACTTGAGATAAAAAAAGGAGATCAGGTTTTAATCCAGGGCGAAGATGTCAGTCAGGATTTGATCAAAGAAGTTTATATAGAAACTTTAAAAAATGGAGGCCACCCGCTGGTAATCACTAAATTTGCCGAGCAGGAAGAACTTTTTTATAAACATGCCTCCGAGGAACAGCTTGATTACAGTGCACCATTTACCAAATATTTAATGGAAAATGTCGATGCTTCTTTAAGAATTCTCGGCCACAACAACACAAAAAATTTAGCCGGTGTTGACCCAGAAAAAATAAAAAAACATTCAATTGCCAGAAAAGAAATAAGCGAAATTGTAATGAATCGGGCTGCAGAAGGTTCATTAAACTGGAATATCTGTCAGTACCCAACTCACGCTGATGCTCAGGAAGCAGGAATGTCTTTAGCCGATTACAGAGAGTTTGTCTACAGAGCCTGTCACCTTAATAAAAAGGATCCGGTTGCATACTGGACTGAATTTGGCAGGGAACTGGAAAGAATCGCTAAGATTTTAAATCAAAAAAATGAGCTGCATTTCATCTCCAAAGATACAGATTTAAAGTGTAAGGTTGGCGGCAGAACCTGGGTTGCAGATAAGGGTAAGGAAAATTATCCAGGTGGTGAAGTTTTTACAGGACCGATTGAGGACAGTGTTGAGGGTAGGATTAGATTTTCTTTCCCCGGGATATACAGCGGCAAGGAAATTGAAGATATCCGACTGGAATTTAAAAATGGAAAGGTGATCAACGCCTCAGCTGCTAAGGGTGAAGAATTACTGCATTCACTGCTGGATACAGACGAAGGTTCCCGCTATGTAGGAGAGGTAGCAGTAGGCTGTAATGAAGGAATTACCCAATTTACAAGAAACATGTTGTTTGATGAGAAAATTGGAGGTACAATTCATCTAGCACTGGGCCGCAGTTATCCAGAAACAGGCGGCGAGAATATTTCTACTATCCACTGGGATATGCTCTGTGATATGAAAGACGGTGGAGAAATTTATGCTGATGGTGAATTGATCTATCGTGATGGTAAATTTATAATTTAGTTTTTTTTTGAATAATTATTTCTAAACAGAGAAAAATTCAAACTAAATCAACTTTTAACTAAAATTTTTTCCATTGATTTTTAGAGAAAAATAAAAAATTACTAATTTGGAGGTTTTAATTATGCTTGAAGATATTAAAAATAATGCCGAAATTATTGCTGACGAGCTTGATTACAGGCCCGAAATTGGACTTATTTTGGGTTCAGGGCTTGGTGTAATGGCTGAGGAAATTGAAAATCCTGTTTATATAGATTATGGTGAGCTCAATAACTTTCCTATTTCCACAGTTGAGGGTCATGCTGGTCGCTTTGTGATTGGCGAGCTGGAAGGAAAAAAAGTTATTGCCATGCAGGGAAGAACCCATTACTACGAGGGTTATTCAATGCAGGAACTGGTTATGCCGGTTAGAATAATGAAAGAAGTTGGAATTGAAAAATTGATTCTGACTAATGCCGCTGGTGGAGTTAATGAAGAATTTTCTGCCGGGGAATTTATGATTATTTCTGATCACATCAACTTAATGGGAGATAACCCGTTAATTGGTGAAAATTTTGCTGACTTTGGTCCTCGTTTTCCCGATATGTCTGAGGCCTATAACAAAGAACTAATTGAAGTAGCAGAAAATGTTGCTAGAGAAAACGGTATTTTGACCAGAAAAGGTGTTTATGCTGCTGAATCAGGTCCCAGTTATGAAACACCGGCTGAAATTAAATTTTTAAGAACAATTGGCGCTGATGCTGTTGGAATGTCTACAGTTCCAGAAGTAATTGCAGCCAACCATATGGGGCTTGGAATTGTTGGAGTATCCTGTATAACAAACATGGCTGCAGGAGTTTTAAATCAACCTTTAGATCATAAAGAGGTTGTAGAGATTGCCGAAAAAGTAAGACCTGATTTTATTAAACTGATGAGAGGTATTATTAAAAATATCTAGCAGGAGGGTTTAGAAATGCGTGCATATGATATAATATATAAAAAAAGAGAAGGTCAAAAACTTAATAAAGAAGAGTTAGAATTTCTAATTAACGGTTATGTTGAGGGAAATATACCTGATTATCAGATGTCAGCCTGGGCAATGGCAGTTTATTTTCAGGGGATGGATGCTGAAGAAACTGCTGATTTAACCATGCTGATGGCAGAGTCAGGTGATATGATAGATTTAAGTCCGATTGAGGGGATTAAGGTTGATAAACACAGCACCGGTGGAGTTGGAGATACAACTACTCTTATTTTAGCTCCCTTAGTTGCTTCAGCCGGAATACCAGTTGCTAAAATGTCAGGCCGCGGTTTGGGCCATACTGGAGGTACAATTGATAAATTAGAATCAATTCCTGATTTTAATACTTCTTTAAGCAGAGATAAATTTTTCGATAATGTAAATCAGCATGGAGTAGCAGTTGTCGGTCAGACAGGAAATTTAACCCCGGCTGATAAAAAGCTTTATGCCTTAAGGGATGTTACAGCTACAGTGGAGTCAATTCCTCTGATTGCCAGCAGTATTATGAGTAAAAAACTGGCTGGAGGAGCGGACGCAATTGTACTTGATGTTAAAACCGGTAATGGTGCTTTTATGAAAGACTTTGCCAGTGCTAAAAAGCTTGCAGAAGCAATGGTTGCTATCGGTAAAGAAGTTGGCAGAGATACAGCAGCTTATATAACTGATATGAATCAGCCCTTAGGTAATGCAGTGGGGAATGCATTAGAAGTTAAAGAGGCTATTAAAACCCTTAGAGGTGAAGGACCGGAAGATCTAACAGAACTCTGTATTGAACTTGGTTCTGGAATGCTGCAGCTGGCAGGTAAGGTTGAAAATGCAGCAGAGGGCAAAAAGATTTTAAGAGAGAACTTAAAAAATGGTAAGGCTTTAGCTAAATTTGCTGAGATGATAACTGCTCAGGGCGGTAATGCAGAAGTTGTTGAAGATTTGTCACTGCTGCCAACTGCTGCTGGAGTTTTTGAAGTAAAAGCAGAACAGTCAGGTTATATTTCGGAAATTAAAGCTTTAGATGTCGGCCTGGCAGCAATGATTTTAGGTGCTGGTCGTGAAAATAAAGAATCCGAAATTGATCTTGCTGTTGGTTTAGAGCTAAATAAAAAAACCGGAGATCAAGTCAGTCAGGGTGACACTTTAGCAGTTTTACATTATAATGATGATAAAAATCTTGAAGAAGCAGAGCAAAAACTACTTAAAGCGTTTACGATTACTGATGCAGAGAAAGCAAAAAACAAGTTAATCTATGAGATAATTAAATAAGTGAATTTTTAGAGGTGAGTTTATGACTATTTTTAATGGTGAGCGTCTGGAAACTGAACTCTTCCAGTTAGATAGAGAAAGAATGGCTGATGGCTGGTATTCAGATGTTTATTTTCGTAATATTGCAGGTATTTTAACTGCTATCTCTGAGGAAGGCTATCAGTTTCAGGGACAGGATATTGGAAATATTGAAGTGGAAATGCAGATTTTTCCCAGACGTCAGCCATTTTGTATTCTTGGTGGGATAGATGAAGCACTTTCAATTTTAAAAACTGCTACAGGCTATAAAGATGAAGACGGAAACTTTATCAACACCTCATCTAATTTAGAGGTAGAGGCCTGTCATGATGGGGAAAAGGCATATTATAAAGGTAATCCTCATAATGTTGATCCGGTAATAAAAATTAGGGGTAGGTATCGTGATTTTTCAATTTTAGAAACTCCAATGCTTGGCTCACTAACAGAAGCCTCAAGAATTGCTACCAATGTCTATGAGGTGATGGTTGCCGCTCGGGGAAAAGATATTCTTTTCTTCCCGGCTCGTTTTACCCATTATAAATCACAGGCGATGCACGGTTATGCTTATTCTTTAGGGGTTAATGCCTATAATAATGAATATGGAACTAACACTCAGCGCTATATTTCGACTGATGAGCAGGGAGCCTGGTGGGGAGGAAAAGGTGGTGGAACTATCAGCCATTCTTATGTAGCTTCATTTTTGGGTGAGACTGCCGAAGCAATGCTGCAGTTCTGTCGTTTAATGCCGCTTGATGTGAACCGGATTGCTCTGGTTGATTTTGATAATGACTGTGTTAATACAAGTTTAGAAGTTTTAAAGGCGATGTTCGATAAATATCTTGAATTATTAAAAGCCGGACAGGAAGAGGAAGCAAAAAAATATAAATTATTTGGGGTAAGACCTGATAATTCCTCTGATTTAAGAGACAAAAGTGTTGAGCCACTCGGCAAAAAAGAACTTGATAATGGTGTTAATTCCAGACTTATTTTCAACCTGCGCAACGCCCTGGATAATGCCTACCAGGAGTGGGATTTAAGACCTGAAGATCTGGAAATAGCTAAAAATTACTGTCAGGATGTAAAAATTATTGCAACTGGTGGTTTTAACCCGGCAAAAATTGATCGTTTTGAATCATCACAGGTACCGGTGGATATTTATGGAGTCGGTAGCTGGCTCTTATCCAACTGCTCCTGTGAGGGAACCAAAAATGATTTTACAGCAGATGTTGTTAAGGTCAAATATGATGGGGAATGGATTGACCTGGCAAAAGTTGGCCGTTCAGCTGCGGAAAATCCAAAACTGGAGAAAATTGACCTCAGTAAAATTGGATAGAAATAAAATTTTGATTATAATTCAGGCTGTCTCTATTGAGGCAGTCTTTTAAAGTGGTGAATAATAATGAAAAAGAAAAATGAATTATTAGATAAACTTCTTAATTCAATGGCAGAAGAATATTATACTTTTAATGGTCAGATCATCAAAGTTAATAATTTAAAAGAAGTTGATTTCAAAAAAATAGCTTTAAAAGTTGATCAGGAAGATCAAAGATATTATGTCGAAAACAATTATCTGATTGATGAAGATAATGTTTATTTTAATAAAGAAAGTGTTAACCTGTTAAAATATAAAATTCAGTTTTTAGGCAAATTAAAAGCAGGAGAGCATAAGGTTAGCTATCATAAAAATTATAAGTATCAGAGTTTAAGTATTGATCTGGACAAGGGTCTTGATTTATTAAAAAAATATCAGAAGAACAATCATAATCAGGCATCTTTCCTCCACTATAAATCAGATTTAATAAAGCAACTGCCTGAAGAGAGACGAGAACTGCTCTTAAAACTTGCTGCAGAAGCTGCTGAGCTGGGATATAACCTCTATCTGGTTGGAGGCCAGGTTAGAGATTTATTGATCGATCTGCCGTTAAATAAAGATCTTGATATCTTACTTGATGGTGATTTAGAAGACTTTTTTGCTCATTTAGAAGCTAAATTTGGTTATGACTATGATTACAACAACAAGTTTTCCACCGGCTTTTTACACAATGAATACGGCTACTCAATTGATATAGCAAGCTGCCGGGAAGAAAAGTATCATTTCCCTGGTTCCCTGCCGCTGGTAGAAAAAGCTGATCTTTTTTCTGATTTGTTTCGCCGTGATTTTACAATTAACACCCTGGTAATTGATCTGCATCCAGATAGAAAAGGTTTTTTATATGATTTTTTTGGTGGTCTTACTGATTTAAAAAATGGGATCCTCAGGGTGCTTCACAATTACAGCTTTCGGGATGATCCTTTAAGAATTCTAAGGGGAATTCGCTTTCAGACTTTAAAAGATTTTAAATTAAGTGCTGAAACTGTAGAATTAAGCAGGCGTTCTTTAAAAAATTATGATTATCATAAACTGGCCTTAGAAAGAATTTTTACAGAACTTGCCTACCTTTTTGACGCCAGAAAAGATATTTCGCAGTTTTCATCTATTCTCTTAAATCAAATTCCAGTTTTAAATTTGATTAGAGATAATTACCAGTTTAACAGCAGTATAGATGCTGATTTTCTGAAGGGAGAAAAATTGCTTGCTTTAAGCAGAGAAAAAGGGCTGGAAGTTAATCATTTCCTTGTCAGATTAATGATTTTGTTTTATAATAATAAAGAAAGCGTAATAAAATCCTGGCCGCTTTCGATTCCGGAAAAGAAAACTTTTATTCATAAAAACTGGGAAGAGCTTAATGCTTCAGTTTTTGACCTTAAAGATCCGGCTTTGAGATTTAGGGAACTGGAGTCCTATCAGGCAGAAGAACTAATTATGTATACGGTTCAGAATTATAAGCAGGAATATGTAGAAGAAGTTTTTAATCACCTGCAGCTCAGAAATGAGGTAGAAATACCTATTTCCGGTCACGATCTGCTGGAGATGGGAGTGGAGCAGGGACCGGAAATCAGAGAATATTTACTTGAAGTCCGGGATCAGATACTGCGCAGACAGCTCAGTACTCGCGCTGAGGCTTTAGAATATCTAAAAGAAATTATTTAATTTAAATAGATTTATTGAGAGGTGAAATAATGAGTACAGTTTATGAACTACTATTATTAATACCCGTGCTTTTACTTTCTTTATCTTTACATGAGTTTATGCACGGCTATGTTTCCTATAAACTGGGAGATCCAACTCCCAAAGCACAGGGGAGACTGACTTTAAACCCGCTGGCCCACCTGGATCCGATTGGCAGCCTGGTTTTAGTTTTAACCAGACGTTTTGGCTGGGCTAAGCCGGTACCGATTAATCCGAATTATTATAAAAAGCCGAGACAGGGAATGATGCTCGTCAGTCTGGCCGGCCCGGGATCTAATTTTTTTCTGGCCGCCGTATTTGCTTTAATTGCAAGAGTTATTGTTTATTTTAGTTCGGCAAGTTTATATCAGCTGCAGATGGCCGGTTATGGCAACCTTGTTCAGACATTTTTTGTCTTTTTTCAGCTGGCAGTGATTATAAATTTAAGTCTGGGCTTTTTCAATCTTTTGCCGGTGCCACCACTTGATGGTTCCAAAATTTTAATGGGAATTTTACCACCTAAATTTGATAAGTATATCCGCAAACTGGAAGGACCTTATGGAATGATTTTATTACTACTCTTAGCTTATACAGGTGTTCTCTGGAGTATTATCGGTCCACTGGTTAATACCATTTACGGAATATTACTTTAAGCGAAAGAGGTTAAGTTATGGATTATAAATTAGTGCTCGATGACTTTGAAGGTCCACTGGAACTTTTATATCAGCTGGTCAAAAAGAATGAAATTAATATCAGTGAGGTCTCACTTGCCAAAATTACTGATCAGTATCTTGATTATTTAGATCAGATGCGGGAATTTGACATTGATCTGGCAAGTGAGTTTTTGATTATAGCTGCCGAGCTGATCGAAATTAAAATTAAGGCTCTGCTGCCTCAGGAAGAAGATGAAGAGGAAGAAGAAAGTGAGCATGAGCTAATAA
The DNA here is from genome assembly GCF_003053565.1 of Halanaerobium saccharolyticum. Classification (GTDB taxonomy): domain Bacteria; phylum Bacillota; class Halanaerobiia; order Halanaerobiales; family Halanaerobiaceae; genus Halanaerobium; species Halanaerobium saccharolyticum_B. Next base: position 16,645 of record NZ_QAXS01000020.1, read on the forward strand.
CTCGCCTAAGAGAATATGAATTATTTAAAAATATTGCTCAGATGCTTAAAGAATGGGAAGAAGAGGCCGGCAATCGCTATCAGGCTCAGGTTGATATTGAAGAATTAATGCCGGAAATGCTGCAGGTTGATCTGGAAATTTCCTCAGCTGAGCTCTATGAGCTTGTTGTTAAGGCTTTAACAGCCGAAAAAGAGGAAGAAACAGAGGTCTTAAGAAATCCCAAACTTGAATATCTTAAAGAAGAGAAATTTAATATCCGCAATAAAATTAGAGATATTTTAAAAGATATAAGAAAGGTCAATCAGGAGATTTCTTTTTATCAGTTAATCAGAGAAGAGAACAACCAGCTGGAAATTGTGGTTAGTCTGCTTGCTTTACTTGAGCTGATGAAGAGAAAGAGAATTAAGGTGGTTCAGGATAATAATTTTTCTGATATCCGAATCAGTATGGAAAGGTGATTTGATGAGCGAAGATAATATAAGTTATCTCAGTCAAAAGAGAAGAGAAAAGGAACAAAAAATTCTGGAGAATCTTGGTTTTGAAGATTTAAAGCCAAAGGAAATCGCTCTGGTGGAGGCCCTTATTTTTAGTAGCAAAAAAAAGCTTCCCCGGGAGGTAATTAAGGAGATAACTTCATTTTCAGAAGAAAAATTAGAAAGAATTATTATCTATTTAGAGCAGAAATATCAGGGAGTAGAATTTGGAATTCAGCTCAAAGAATATAATGATAGTTATTTATTTCAGACTAAAAAGGAATTCGCCCGTGAGATAGAGCAGTTATTTGATATCACAAAGGTTTCTTCTCTTTCTACTGCTTCTATGGAAACACTGGCAATAATTGCCTACAGACAGCCGGTGACCCGCTCAGAAATTGAGGAAATTAGGGGAGTTAGTGTGGAAAGAACTCTGACTACTTTAAGTAAATATGAGTTAATAGAAGAAGTTGGCAGAAAAGAAACTATTGGTAATCCAATTATTTATGGAACAACAGATCAGTTTTTAGAGTATCTGGATATTGAAGATTTAGCTGAACTGCCCGAAATTGAGAGGGTGGAAAAATTATTTGCAGAAGAAATAGAAGAGGCGGCCGAAAAGGCAGCTGCTGAGGAAAAAGAATTAGATGAAGAAGAAACTGACCAGAAGGAATAATCAGTTAAAGGAAATTAATTTATTAAGAAAACAATATTATCTAAAATAATTTTGAGGTGAAAAAATGGAGAGACTGCAGAAAGTTATGGCCCATGCAGGGGTTGCTTCTCGCAGAAAATCGGAAGAAATTATAGCAGAAGGAAGAGTCAAAGTTAACGGCGAAGTTGTTACTGAGATGGGATTTAAGGTTGACCCCGACGAGGACGAAATAGTTGTTGATGGTGAACTTATAAGTGAAGAGAAAAAGAGATATCTTTTATTGAATAAACCGGAGGGTTATATTACTACAGTTTCTGACCCGGAAGGTCGGCCAACAGTTATGGATTTAATTCCTGACTTAAAACAGCGTCTTTACCCTGCCGGCAGACTTGATTATGACAGTTCAGGACTTTTAATTATGACCAATGACGGTGATTTAACCTATAAACTGACTCATCCCAAAAAAGAAGTAGATAAAAAGTATCGAGTTCTTGTTCAGGGAGAAATGACTGAGGAAGACTTTAATAAATTTGAAAATGGAATGGTTATTGATGGTCAAAAAACAGCACCGGCTAAAATATCAAATGTCAATTATAAAGGTGATAAGACCGAGTTTGATATAATTATTCATGAAGGCAGAAACAGGCAGGTCAGAAGGATGGCCCAAATTGCAGGTTTTTCAGTAATTTCTTTAAAAAGAATTGGATTTGCCTTTCTTACCCTTGCTGGAGTTAAAGAAGGAGAATTTAGATATCTCAGTAACCAGGAAATAACAAAATTGAAAAATATGCTTTAATTTAGCATAAAAGAAGGAATAACTCCTTCAATCAAGAATTAAGTAACTAGCTGTTTAAATATTCTCATGATTATTTTTAATAATCCTGAAGATTCTCCACCTGTTTTTAGAAAAAAATATTATATTAATTTTGAGGGGGAGTTAAATTATTTATGGAAGAATTAAAGGTTTCATCACATTCTGATCCAAAAGCTGTTGCAGGTGCCTTAGCAGCAGTAGTAAGAGAGGATAAAAAAGTTGAGTTACAGGCAGTAGGAGCTGGAGCAGTCAATCAGACTATCAAAGCGATTGCAATTTCCAGAGGCTATGTTGCCCCCAATGGAATGGACCTAATTATGATTCCGGCATTTACTGAAATTGAAATTGATGGAGAAGAAAGAACAGCTATTAAATTTTTAGTAGAACCGAGATAAATCACGATTTTTTAAAACCTATCCGTGAGGGTAGGTTTTTAAATGTAAAATCAACTTGTGAGGTTGGTGGTTAATATTTTTCTAAAAAAAATTAGACTCAAAGGATTTAAGTCCTTTGCCAATAAAACTGATATAGAAATTGAAGAAAATATAACTGCTGTCGTGGGTCCAAACGGTAGTGGTAAAAGTAATATTGTGGATGCTATCCGCTGGGTTTTAGGGGAGCAGAGTGCCAAAAATCTGCGGGGAAGCAGAATGGCTGATATTATTTTCTCCGGCAGTGAAGAATTAAATGCCAAAAGGAAAGCCAGTGTAACCCTCTTTTTTGATAATTCCAGTGGTGAACTGCCAGTTGAAGGAAAAGAGCTGACACTTGGGCGTGAAGTTAGAGATGATGGCCGCAGTGATTATTTAATTAATGGTGCTTCCTGCAGGTTAAAAGATATAGAAATGCTTTTAATGGACAGCGGACTGGGCAGTGATGGGTATTCAATCGTCGGTCAGGGCAGAATTGATTCAATTATCAAATCCAAACCGGATAAAATGCGTCTTTTCTTCGAAGAGGCAGCGGGGATTATGAAGCATAAGTCCCGCAAGGAAGAAGCCGAAAAAAGACTTGAAAATACAAATAATGATTTAAATCGAATTCATGATCTGGTTGATGAACTGGAAAAAAGGCATGATCCCTTAAAGAAAGCAGCAGAAAAAGCTAAAAAATATAAAGGTTATAAAGATGAGCTTTCTGATCTGGAAATTAGCCTTTTAAATAAACAGTGGAAAATTAATTCAACTAAATTTGAAGACTTAAGTAAAAAAAGAGAAGCACAGGAAAAAACATTAAATGAAAAGCAGAGCAGCTATAATGCCCTTTCTTATCAGCTGGATAATAATAAAGATCAGCTTAAAGCTCTAAAAAATGAAAAAGAAGAGGTCAGCAACAGCTACTTTCAGAATCAAAACAAGGTAAATGAGATTAAAAACAATCTTAATGTTATGGAAGAGCGAAAAAATAACTACATAGAAAATAAAGAAAACCTAAAAGCTAAAATTGCTGAACTCAAAAAAGAGTGTCAAAATAAACAGGCAGAAGTAAAAAAAGCAGCCGAAAATTTTGAACTAATAAATTCTGACCAGCAGAATATTAAAAAAGAGATTGATAAGTTAAAAAATAATATTACTCAGAATCAAGAAAAGATTGAATCACTCAATCAGCAAATTCAGGCAAAAGAAAATAAAATTGAGGCTAAAAAAAGGGAAATCCAGCAGGAAAATTCTGCTCTAGAGAGATTAAAAGAGCGGGTTGAAATTTCCAGTGATCGACTCCAGGAAATATCTTCAGATCAAAATCAAATAGATGAGAAGATAAAGACTGAATCTGAGCACGCCTCTCAAATAGAGGAAGAACTGACTGCAGTAAAAAAAGAGATCGAAAATAAACAGGATAAATTAGAAGCTTTAAAAGCTAAAATCAAAGAAGAAGAGCAGGCTTTAGAAGCAGGTAAAGATCAGCTATTAGAGACAAAAGAAAATTATCAGCATTATAATTCTCGGCTGCAGCTGATGGAAGAGATGCAGGAAAGTTACGAGGGCTATTATAATGGTGTACGCAGTATTTTAGAAAAGAGAGAGCAGTTTAGTGGTTTGATTGATGTGGTAGCAGAAATAGTATCTGTCAAAGCTGAATACGAAGAGGCCATAGAAACTGCACTCGGTGCCAAGATGCAGAATATTATTGTTGAAGATGACCAGACAGCAAAAGATGCTGTAAAATACCTTAAGCAAAATAACAGAGGTCGGGCAACTTTTTTACCTCTCAATATGGTTAATGGTTCCCGCCTTGGTGATCGTTATTTAGACAAGCTGGCCGATCAGAAAGGATTTATTGGGCTGGCAGTTGATCTGGTAGATTTTCCGGAGCGCCTGGAAAATGTATTCAATTTTCTTTTAGGGCAGATTGTAGTTAGTGATAACCTTGACCACGCTGTTAAGATGGCCAAAAATATCAGGCGCAGTTTTCGGATTGTTACCACCGAAGGAGATGTTGTTTATCCTGGTGGTGCTATTTCTGGAGGAAGCAGCTCCAGCAACAGTAGAGATTTAATTGGCCGCAGTCGAAAAATTGAGGAACTAAAGTCACGCAGAAGTAAATTACAACAAAAAGGAAAATCACTTGTTGAAAGATTAGAAAATGATAAAAAAGAGCTGGACCAGAAAAGAGAGAAGTTGGAGGATTTCAAATCAGATTTACAGGCTCTAAAAATGAAAGAAAACAATATTAAAAATGATAAAAATAGAGCTGAAGAAAATTTAAAAGAATTAAAATCTGACCGGAATTTAAGACAGGATAATTTTTCTGAGCTGGACACCAGTCTTCAGGATAATAAAGAGACCATTAAATTCAAGCAGGAGAAAATTGAAGACTTCAAAGCAGAAATTAAAAATCTTAGTTCGGAGATCAATGATTTAAAAGCTGCTTTAAAGATAAAGCAGGAAAATCTTAAGGAACTGGAACCTCAGCTGAAGGAATTGGAACTTGATGGAGCCAGAATTTCAGAAAAAAGAAATAATGCTCAGGAAAAACTAAATGATAAAAAGCAGGCTTTAGAACTTAAGGAAAAAGAAATTAAAGAGCGTGAAAAAGAAATTAAAGAGATCAGCAGTGATCTGGAGAGAATTGCTGACCGCAAAGTTAAACTACAGCAGCAGAAAAAAGAGCTGGAATCTGAGGGTGAAAAACTAAAACATAAAAAGGATAGTTTAACAACTGAAGTTAAAAACCTGGAAAAAGAAGTTGAAAGCAAGGAAAAAGAAGCAAAAGAACTGCAGGAGCAGTTAAATAAGGTAAAAGATAATTTTCATCAGCTTGACTTAAAATATACCAAGTTAGATGATAAGCTGGAAAATATTAAATCAATTTTAATTAATGACTATGAGCTCCGTCCAGAGGAAATTGAGGAAGATCAGTTAATTAAAATTGAGGATGAAGATGAAGCTGAAGTAGAAACCAAGATTCATGATCTGAAGAAGAAGATGGACAGCCTGCATCCTGTTAACGAGGCGGCTGTAGAAGAATATGCTGAATTAAAAGACCGACTGGATTATCTGCATGAACAGCAGGCTGATTTAAAACATGCCCGCAATTCAATTGAACTTGTAATCTCTGATATAGAAGAATCAATGGAAAAAATGTTTGCTGATACTTTTTATCAGGTTAAGGAAGAGTTTTCAAAGGTCTTTAAGGCCCTCTTTCAGGGAGGAAAGGCAGAACTTAAATTAACCGATCCAGAAGAACTGTTAACAACTGGAGTAGAAATCCACGCTCAGCCGCCGGGTAAGAGTTTAAAGAGTTTATCCTTACTTTCTGGTGGGGAAAGGGCTTTAACAGCGATTGCTTTAATTTTTGCCTTTATCCAGGTTAAGCCAAGTCCTTTTTATGTGCTGGATGAAATTGATGCTCCTTTAGATGATGTTAATATTGTTCGTTTTGCCAGCTTTATCAAAAAATATGCAAAAGTAGCTCAGTTTATTATTATAACTCACAGACGTTATATGATGACTGAAGTAGATTCGCTTTATGGTGTAACTATGGAAAAATCTGGTGTATCACGTCTGGTTTCTTTAAAGTTAGATCAGGCAGAAGAATTTAATGATAATTATATCAAGGAGGCTTTATAAGTGGGATTTTTACAGAGATTAAAAGATGGACTTAAAAAAACAAAAGAAAGCTTTGTCAATCAGGTAACAAATATTTTTACTGGCAGAACAAATATTGATGATGATTTATTTGAAGAATTAGAAGAAGTTTTAATTCAGGCAGATGTTGGTGTAAAAACAACATTTACCCTGATTGAAAAATTAAGAGAAGATGTTGATCAGGAAGAAATAACTGAACCAGAGGAATTAATGGACTATTTTCAGAAAGAGCTGCAGAGTTTACTGCAGAATGATGAAGGTGGCTTTAAATTTGATAAAGATTTAAATATTATCATGGTGGTTGGAGTTAATGGTGCTGGAAAAACCACCACCATTGCTAAGATTGCCGGTCGTTACAAAGAAGAGGGTAAAAAGGTAATGCTGGCAGCTGGTGATACTTTTAGAGCTGGGGCTATTGAGCAGCTTCAGATCTGGGGTGACCGTCTGGGAGTTAATGTAATTGCTCAGCAGGAAGGTTCAGATGCAGCAGCAGTTGCTTATGATGCTGTTCAATCTGCCAGAGCTAAAGATGTAGATCTCTTAATTGTAGATACAGCAGGCCGCCTGCACACTCAGACGAATTTAATGGAGGAGCTCAAAAAAGTAAAAAGAGTAATCGACAGAGAGGCAGCAGAAATAAGTGCCGGGGTAGAAGTTCTGCTTGTCCTGGATGCTACAACAGGTCAGAATGCAATTTCTCAGGCCAAGCTCTTCAACGATGCTGTAGATGTTGATGGAGTTGCTCTAACCAAACTCGATGGTACTGCCAAAGGTGGTATTGTAATTGCTGTTAAAAATGAGCTCGATATTCCAATCAAACTGATTGGAGTTGGAGAAGCAGCAGAAGACCTGCAGAACTTTGATCCAGAAGAATTTATAGAAGCCCTTTTCAGCAGTGAAGAGTAATTAGTTACTTTTTAATAAAAGAAAAAGAATATGCGGCTAAACTTTTTAAAAAGATATTTAAAAAGAGAGTTTTGTAAGCTTAAAATTTCAAAACTTAATTAAAAATTTAATTAAAGAGTAGATTGAGCCCAGAAAAAATTAGATAAACTTGACTTAGTAACTTTTTATTGTAGTACTTAATGAGTATTTATTTAAAATCAGACCTACAAACAGGAGGTTTGTAGCTGAATGCAGCACAGGAGGTGCTGATCAAGAAGGTAGTCTGATTTTAAATGAATATAAATTTTTAGTGCTACAAAAAAGTTAATTTGGAGATTTAGATAATTTTTCTGGGCTCAATCTTAACCTATTAAAAAATTTAAGGATGTTTTGAAATTTTAGCTTGACAAAAGCTCCAAAATATCATATACTATCACCTGTGTTAAGTAAATTAACTTTACAGGTGATTTTTTTGCTAAAGAAAACAATTAAAATTACAATGTTATTTGATTTTTACGGATCTCTGCTGACAGAAAAACAGCAGCAGATAATTAAAAGTTACTTCTATAATGATTTATCTCTTTCTGAGATTGCTGATAATATAGGCATCAGCCGGCAGGGAGTTTATGATCATTTACACAGAAGTGAAGAGAGCTTAGAAGATTATGAAGCTAAGCTTGGACTTTTAGAGAAATATAATAAAATTAGAAAAAATATAAATGACTTAGAAGAAATGATGACAGCTAAAGGTATTTTAGCTGTAGATCAAAATCAGGATCTGCGCAAAAAACTGGAATCGATCAAATCGATCCTCTAGAGGAGGTAAATTATGATTTTTTCAAATCTAGCTGAAAAGCTTCAGGATACCTTTGATAAGTTAAGAGGAAAAGGTAAACTGACAGAAAAAGATGTTAAAGCTGCTTTAAAAGAGGTAAAAATGGCTCTTTTAGAGGCGGATGTTAACTACAAAGTTGTTAAAAACTTTATTTCAAAAATTGAAGATAGAGCTGTTGGTAAGGAAGTTATGGACAGTTTAACTCCCGGCCAGCAGGTTATTAAAATTGTAAATGAAGAAATGCAGGAATTGATGGGTGGAAGTAAAGAAGATATTGCTATTGCTTCGGAACCACCTACAATTATTATGATGGTTGGACTGCAGGGTTCTGGTAAGACAACAAGTGCAGGTAAGCTGGCCCGCAAATTATCAAAGGATGGTAAGAGTCCTTTGTTAGTTGCAGCAGATGTTTACCGCCCGGCTGCGATTAGACAGCTACAGGTGCTTGGAGAAAGACTAGACCTGCCTGTGTTTTCAATGGGAGAAGACAGTGACCCGGTTGATATAGCTAAAGGAAGTATTAATTATGCTTCTTCTCACAACTGTGACACTATTATCCTTGATACAGCAGGACGACTGCATATAGATCAGACTATGATGGAAGAGCTTGAGTCTATCAAGTCTACAGTTGAGCCAAATGAGATTCTGCTGGTTGTTGATGCAATGACAGGTCAGGATGCAGTTAATGTAGCTAAAAACTTTGACGATCGTCTTGACATTGATGGAATTGTATTAACCAAAATGGATGGTGACGCCCGTGGTGGTGCAGCCTTATCTATTAAAGCAATCACCGGTAAACCAATTAAATTTGCCGGTACTGGAGAAAAACTTGCGGATCTAGAAACATTCCATCCTGATCGTATGTCATCTCGTATCTTAGGTATGGGAGATGTTTTAAGCTTAATCGAAAAGGCAGAAAAGAGCATTGATAAAGAAAAAGCTCAGGCTCTGGAAGAAAAACTGAGAAAGAACGAATTTACTTTAGAAGACTTTATGGAGCAGATGGATCAGGTAAGAAACATGGGTCCAATGGAAGATATTCTGGGCATGATTCCCGGGATGGGTGGAGCAAAACAGCTTAAAAATATGCAGGTTGATGATAAACAGCTTGATTATATTGAAGCTATAATTTCATCTATGACACCGGAAGAAAGAAGAGATCCAGAAGTTATTAATGGTTCTCGCCGTAAGCGGATTGCTCAGGGAAGTGGAACCAGCATCCAGGAAGTAAATCGTCTTTTAAAGCAGTTTAGACAGACTAAAAAGATGATGAAGCAGTTAAACAGTGGTAAAATGAAAAAAGGTGGAGGCTTTAATCTACCATTTTTCAATTAAAATAGAATTTGCAACTTTTATTAGTAATGGAGGGAGGTGTTTGATAGATGGCAGTTAAGATTCGTTTAAAAAGAATGGGAAGTAAGCGTAATGCATCATACAGAGTTATTGTTTCTGATTCCAAGAGAGCTCCTCAGGGATACTTTGTTGAGGAATTAGGTTTCTATGACCCTACAACTGAACCAGAAACATATAATATTGATGAAGAAAAAGCACTCAAGTGGTTAAATAATGGTGCAAAGCCTTCAGATACAGTTAAGACTTTGTTAAAGAAGTCAGGTGTAATGGCTAAGTACCACGGTAATGAGTAATTAAAAGGAGGTTTTCTCCATGGAAGAACTTATTCAATTTATTGCCGAATCCATAGTAGACAATCCTTCCGAAGTTTCAGTTAATAGGGTTGAAGATAATAATTCTATTACTGTGGAGCTTTCTGTTGCAGATGAAGATATGGGAAAGGTCATTGGAAAAAGAGGCCGAATTGCTAAAGCAATTAGAACCGTTGTCAATGCTGCTGCAGCCAAAGAAGGAACAAAAGTAAGAGTTGATATTAAATAATTTTTCAGGCTGGTGAAATAATTGAGTGATAATTATTTAGAAATTGGGATAATAACTCGTTTTCAGGGAAACAAAGGTGAGGTTCGTGTCAAAGCAACCACCGATATTCCAGAGCGATTCTTTGATTTAGATACTGTTTATCTTAAAAGAGGAGATGAGCTTAAAGAGCTGGAAATTGATTATATCCGTTTTCACAAACAATTTGTAGTCATTAAGTTTTTTGACATTAATTCAATTAATGAAGCAGAAGAACTTAAAAATTATCAGGTTTTAATTGATGAGTCTGAAAAATATTTACTTCCAGAAGATAACTTTTATGTCGATGATTTAATAGACTGTGAGGTCTATCTTGAATCTGAGAAATATCTGGGAAAATTAATAGATGTTATTGACACTTCAGGCACAGATATTTTCCTGGTCAAAGGCCAGGATAAAGAATATATGCTGCCTGCCAGTCGTGAAATGATTATAGAAATTGACCTTGAAAACAAAAAAATTATTGTTGATCCTATTCCAGGGATCTTAGATCTTTAGGAGCTGAATTTATGTTTTTTGATATTTTAACCCTTTTTCCCGAAATGTTTACGGGACCTTTTAGTGAGAGTATTTTAAAAAGAGCCAGAGAAAAAGATTTGATAGATATTAAAACAGTAAATATCCGTGATTTTGCTGAAGATAAACACCATACAACAGATGAGCCACCCTATGGTGGAGGTGCTGGCATGGTGATGAAGGCAGAACCGATCTTTAAAGCCTGGCAGGATACTCAAAATAAGAGGGGACATAAATCAAAAACTATTTTAATGAGTCCTCAGGGTCAGGAATTGACTCAGGATTTAGTAAAGGATCTAAGTCAGGAAGAAGGTTTAACGATAATTTGCGGCCGTTATGAAGGTGTGGATGAGCGGGTCAGAGAAACAATTGTCGATCAGGAAATCTCTATCGGTGACTATGTGCTTACCGGGGGAGAACTGCCGGCAATGGTGCTTGTTGACTCAATCTCCAGACTTTTAAGTGGAGTTCTGGGAGATGAAGATTCTTCTAAAAAGGATTCATTTTATAATGGGCTTTTAGAACATCCTCATTATACCAGACCCCGAGAGGTTAATGGCCTTAAAGTCCCTGATGTGCTGCTCAGCGGTAATCATCAGTTAATCGAGCGCTGGCGTAAAAAAGAGTCTTTAAAAAGAACTCTTTTAAGAAGAGAAGACTTACTGGAAGATAGAAATCTTAGTGATTTAGAAAAAGAATTACTTAAAGAAATTAAGCTGGAACTAAAGGGTGAAGTTGATGAGTAAAATTGAGGCAGATGTTTATCTTGGCTTAGTCCATAATCCTATTTATAATAAACTGGGTGAAGTTATAACAACAACTGTAACAAATTATGATCTACATGATATATCAAGAGCCGCAAAAACTTATGATATTAATAAATACTATATTATCAATAATCTAAAATCACAGCAGGAACTGGTAGAAAGAGTAAGAGACTACTGGACCGGGGGCCGGGGTGCTGATTATGTATATAACCGCCACCAGGCTTTTTCTGTTCTCGAGATTGCTTCTGAACTTGAAGAAGTAAAGGAAGAAATTAGAGAGGAAACCGGTCAGGAACCTCTGCTGATTGCTACTGATGCTCGTGAATATCCAAATACAATATCCTATAAAGATATGCGCAGTGAATTACAGCAGGTTGATCGCCCCTTTTTGATTATATATGGAACTGGTTATGGATTAACTAAGGAAATGGTTGCTGACTGTGACTATATACTCTATCCGATCTGGGGTAGGGGAGATTTTAATCATCTGTCAGTTAGAAGTGCTGCTTCAATCATAATGGATCGTCTGTTATCTGATCCCTGGTGGGAGGCATAAATTTAATTATTTTTTGAGAGGAGGTTTATAGATGAACATTATCAATGAAATAGAAAAAGACCAAATTCGTGATGATATCCCCGAATTTGCTGTTGGAGATACATTAGATCTGAAAGTATTAATCTCTGAAGGTGGCAAAGAAAGACTGCAGCCATTTAGAGGTGTTGTAATCAGAAGAAATGGTGGTGGTCTGAGTGAGACTTTCACTATTCGTAAGGTTGCTCACGGTGTAGGAGTGGAAAGAACTTTCCCACTACATACTTCTAAATTAGATACAATTACAGTAGTACGCCGTGGTGATGTTAGAAGATCTCGTCTTTACTATCTGCGGGATAGAAGAGGTAAGGCTTCTAGAATTAAAGAAAAAAGAGAAGAAAGAAAATAATTATTTTGATTTTAAGGTGGGGCTTTCTCCACCTTTTTTCAATATTAAATGGCTTAAAAATTAGTTTCAGAAAAAGTTTTAAGGAGTTTTAATTATGATACAGTGGTATCCCGGCCATATGGCCAAAGCAAAGAGAATATTAAAAGAAGATTTAAAGTTAGTTGATATTGTTATTGAGGTGGCTGATGCTCGAGTCCCCTTAAGCAGTCAGAATCCTGACCTGAGGAAATTAATAGATAAACAGGCCAAGGTAACTGTTTTAAATAAAAAGGATCTTGCTGATCCAGAATATAATCAGAAGTGGATTGACTATTTTCAGGATAAGACAGCTGAAGAAGCAGTTTTATTAAATTCTCTTACCGGAGAGGGTGTCAGTGAATTAAAGAGTATTTTAAATAATACTTATGACAAAATTGCTGCCAAACTTTCAAAAAAGGGAAGAAATCCTCGGAGACTGCGGGCAATGATTATTGGAATTCCCAATGTTGGAAAATCAGCTTTAATTAATCTTTTAGCCGGTTCTAATATTACAACAATTGGTAATAAACCCGGAGTAACTCGAGGCAGGCAGTGGGTTAATGTCAGTAAAAAGGTGCGTCTCCTTGATACACCTGGAATCTTATGGCCAAAATTTAGTGATGAAGATAAGGCATATAAGTTAGCTCTAACCGGGGCTGTGGACAATGATATCTTTGATCCTGAGCTGGCAGCTTACAAATTGATTAAATTTATTAAGGAGATCAATGAGGAGATCTTAATAGACGCTTACAGCCTTGATTATTTAGAAGCCCACCCTTATGATGTCTTGGCCGATATAGCCCGCAAAAGGGGCTGTTTAATGACAGGTGGTAAGGTTGACCGCAATCGAGCAGCTGGAATAGTAATCAATGATTTTAGAGATGGCAGGTTAGGTCAGATAACTTTAGAAAAACCAGCAGAAGCAGAAAGTTTAAAGGAAGCTGATCAGAATGAAAAATAATAATTTAGATCTACCTGAGTTTAGTCAGTTGACAGTTAAAGAGGTTAAAAACTTTGCTGCAGAGCTGAAAATTGATAAAAATTTACCGGAGATAATTAAAATTTTAAACCAGGATTCCCGCAAAGGAGTCCAAAAAGTTGCTGCCAGACTGCAGCGCAAAATTAAGCAGCAGCAGCAAATAGAAGCTAAGTGGGAGCGGATGAATACTGTGGAAGCAGAGCTTAGAACTCAGGGCCATCAGATTATTGTCGGGCTGGATGAAGCTGGGCGTGGACCTCTGGCAGGGCCTGTAGTAGCTGCCGCAGTAGTCCTTGACCCAGAGGCTAAAATTTATGAACTTGATGATTCCAAAAAATTATCAAAAAAGAAAAGAGAAATTCTATTTTCAAAAATCAAAGCCAGGGCAAAAGTGGGTATCGGTAAAGCAACAAGCAGTGAAATTGATAAATACAATATTCGTGAAGCTACCTTTGTTGCTATGAAGAGGGCAGTTAAGGATTTACTGCCGCAGTTAGCTGCAAATCCTGATATTTTACTGGTGGATGGAAATGCAGTTATACCTGAACTGACTGTAGCTCAAAAATCTATAATTGATGGAGATGCAGATGTAAATGCAATTGCTGCTGCTTCAATTATCGCTAAAGTTACCAGGGATAATATTATTTTTGAATATGCAGAGAAATTTCCTCAGTACAACTTTAAGTCCAACAAGGGCTATGGTACTGCTGAACATATAGCTGCTTTAGAAAAATATGGCTCTTCTTCGATCCACCGCAAATCATTTGGGAGAGTTCCAGAGTAAATTTAACTGAGTTTAATAACTTTGTTATTTATTAAAATTTAAAAATATAAGCTCTTAAGAAAGGAGATAAGAAAATGAATACAAAAAGATTAGCTCGTGGAGCAGCGATTACTGCCTTATATGTTGTGATTACATATTTTTTGGCTCCAGTAAGTTTTGGACCAATTCAATTTAGAGCAGCTGAAGCTTTAACAGTTCTGCCAATTTTATTTCCAGAAGCAGTTCCGGCCCTATTTTTAGGAGTACTGCTGGCCAATGTGATTGGGGGACTTGGTTTAATTGATATTATTGGAGGAAGTCTGGTTACTCTGCTGGCTGCTTATGTGACCTATAAAAACAGAGATAATATTTTCGCTTATTTAAGTCCAATTTTATTTAATGCATTTTTAATCAGCATTTATCTTCACATTTTATTTGACCTTCCTTACTGGTTAAATGTTATTCAAATTGGTCTAAGTGAGGCAGCTGTTGTTTTAATTCTTGGTGTACCACTAATTAAATATCTAAAGAAGCATTTCTGATTTTTCTGCGTACCAGCGAAAATCAACAGCTTCAATCAGATCTGATTCTGTAATTTGGGGATTTGAATTCAAGTCAGCAATAGTTCTCGCCACCCGCATCAGGCGGATATAACCGCGAACACTTAATTTAAGGCTTTCATAGGCCTGTTCCAAAACCTTTTTGGCACTGCTGTTAGGCTGACAGTATTTTTCTATATCCTCTAAGTTCAGCTCTGAATTATTTTTGATTCCAGTATCTTGGTATCTTTGAGCCTGCATTGAGCGGGCTTTTTTTATTTTTTTGAGATAATTTATTTTTTCAGCAGTAGAATTTTTAAATAAGATTTCATCTTTTTTTAGAGGTAGAACTTCAATCTGCAGGTCAATCCTATCTTTTAATGGACCTGATAATTTTTGCTGGTAGCGGACAATATCTCTTTCCGAGCACTTACAGTCACGATCTTTAACTCCTGCAAAACCACAGGGGCAGGGATTCATTGCCGCCAGAAACTGAAAATCTGCTGGAAAATAGTAACTTCCCTGCTGCCGGACAATTTTAATTTTCTTTTTTTCCAGAGGTTCTCTCAGATTGGCCAGAACAGAATTTTTAAATTCCGGCAGCTCGTCTAAAAAGAGAACTCCATTATGTGCCAGAGATATTTCTCCAGGCACAGGTATCTGACCTCCTCCAATTAAACCAGCAGAGGTAATAGAATGATGAGGAGCAACAAAAGGGCGATATTTCTTCTTCAGATTAAGTTCATTTAAATTATTGTTGATGCTGTAGATGGAGGCTGTTTCCAGCAGTTCTCTTTTATTGAGTGGTGCCAGCAGTTTTACAATAGATTCTGCCAGAACTGTTTTGCCACAACCGGGAGGTCCAATTAAAAGTAAATTATGGCCTCCAGCAGCAGCTGTGACCACAGCTTTTTTGGCACTTTTCTGACCCCTGATCTGGTTGAGTTCTGGATAATTTAGGCTGGAATCTTCATTTAATTTTGGTTTAAATTTACTTCTTTTTGCTGCAGCTTCCAAATTGTTAAGGTCATGCAGGTGTTTTAAAAGATAGGGAGTTAAATTTTTAACCAGCACAGCTTCCTTTTGGTTTGCGCCAGGCAGTACAGCCTCTAAATAATTGTTTTCTGCAGCTGTAAGCAGCATGGAAAGCACACCTTTTACATGATTAATATTCCCATTTAAATTTAATTCACCAGCAAAAAATTTATTTTCTTTATTTTTAATTTTAATCTGCCCGGAGCATTCCAGCAGAACTGCAGCGATTGCCAGGTCAAAATGAGAGCCATATTTATTGATATTACCGGGAGCTAGATTAACTGTTATTTTCTTAACCGGCCATTCGAAACCGGAATTGATAATTGCTGAGCGGACTCTTTTAGCAGATTCTCGAACTGTTTTTCCAGCCAGCCCAACAATATTAAAGCCGGGCAGTCCTCTTGAAATATCTACCTCAACTTTTACCATTTCTGCTTTTACTCCATGTATTACTGCTGAATAGAGATAGGAATACATTCAATTCTCCTTTCTAAAGTGGGTCGAAACTACAAATTATTCTATTATATTTTTAAAATGCTTTAATTTATCAATACGTCTGGCAGCAGGATCAATTTTTAAAGCAATCAAGTCAAAACGAATTGAACTTAAATGGATGTTTTTTTCAGCAAAATAATAGATTGCTGCTCGACGGAGGTGAGCAATCTGTTGATTATAAAGAGAGTGGGCCAGCTCAATATAACTTTCGGAGCTGCGGCTCTTAACTTCAATAAAAATTGTATAATTATTTTTAGCAGCGATAATATCAATTTCTCCAAACTTATTTCTATAATTCCTTTCAATAATATAATAACCCTCCTGCCTTAAATATTTTACTGCAATATCTTCACCAATTTCTCCGATTTTATTGTGTAAAGCCATCAAAATACCTCCTTAAATAGAATATATTATATAATTATGTAAATAAATAGAAACTCCTGCATAAAAAATTAATTTTTTTATTATAATCTGGGAGAAGAAAAGTAAAGATCTTATTTAATAAGTAATTTCTATAATATTCAAAAGATAATTATTTTGGATTATTATAAATTAATTAGAGGATTTCAGCTGAATTTAAAGAATAATAATTATTAGAAAAGAAAATAATGTTCTCTTTTTAGGTGCTTCTTTAAATTAGAAGATAATAGGGAATCAGGTGAAATTCCTGAACGGGTCCGCCACTGTTAATCAGTAGGCCGATTAATTACCACTCACTCATCAATGGCGCTGGGGAAGGTAAATCGGTAGAGCTGTAAAGTCAGGAGACCTGCCTAAAAGGATAACAGCCATCTTCGAGACAGGACTGGTTGTGGGCTAACTATATCTATTCTGACACCCTCAATGTATCCTTAGGGTGTCATTTTTTGTTTGTTTAGCCTTTTTTGTCTTAGGTGGCTGTGAGCAGACAAAAAACTCAAGGAGGAATTATTTATGTTAAGAAAAACAGTTTTAGTCATGCTTACAGCACTCTTGATTTTTGCAGTGCCAGTAAGTGCCGAGGAAGAAGTTATGGAATTGGATGAGGTAGTCGTGACAGCAAGTCGTTATCAGGAAAGTATTATGGAGACTCCTGTCAGTATTGAGGTTATTGATCAGGAAGAGATAGAAGAGAGCAATGCCAGGAATTTAGCAGATCTTCTGCAGGATGCAGGTGGGGTTTATATTAAAAACTTCAGTGGGTTAACTGGAAAAAAAGATATAATAATTAGAGGAGCAAGACAGGACCAAATATTATACTTACTTGATGGTCAGCCTTTAAATAGTCCTCAGGATGGTGTAATTAGACTGGAGGATATTCCTATTTCAGTTATTAAAAAAATTGAAATTTCTAAGTCTGCCTCATCTTCAATTTATGGTGCAAATGCTATGGGAGGCGTAATCAATATTGTAACTCAAGACGCCGATCAGGAGAATAAAACAGAGATTGATTTTGGTTTAGGTTCATATAATACTCAAAATTATATTTTAACAACAAATTATAATTTTGATAATTCTTCAATATTTATCTCGTATGATAAATTAAGTAGTGATGATCATCGAGATGATCCTGATCAAGAGTCGGCATTGGATCGTAATGATTTATTTTTAAAATACAAATATAATCTGAGTAAAAAATCAACTTTTAACTTTTCATACAGATATAATAATGTTGAATCAAATTATCCAGGCTCAGATGCAAATGATGACTATGGTTTTCGTGATGACCAGGATAAGAATATCAAAATCTCTCTGAATCAAAATTTAGATAATAGAGATAGAACATTTTTATTATACAGTAATAATCGAGAGATGTATGATAGAACCAGAAGTACCTGGAGTTTAACTGGATATAATCTAACTGATATAGATATTTTAAAAAGAGGTTTTAATTATAAAGAAACAAATTATTATTTTGACAACCATACATTAATTTATGGTTTTGAAATAGTAGAAAATGAAGTTAAAGATAATCAATTAGAAACTAATAATAAACATAGCAATCTAAATAAATCTTTATATATCCAGGATAAATTTAGAGTAAATAATAATATTTTTGTTTATGGAGGAAGATATGATGATCATGAAGAGTATGGATCTAATTTAAGCCCTAAATTTGGATATATTTATCAAATAAATAATAATTGGAATTTTAATTTTAATTATGGTGAATCATATAGGGCACCAACATTTCTAGATTTATATACTGGTTTTGGTAGCAACGAAAATTTAAAAGTGGAAGAGGGTAAAACTTTTGATTTAGGTTTTAAATATTCAGATTCAATTTGTAGCAGAGAGATTACATTTTTTAAAAGAAATTTCGAACAGTTAATCAATTATAATTCTGATACATTTATGATGGAAAATATTGATGAAGCTGAAATCAAAGGAATAGAGTTATTAACATCTAGAAAAATAGATGATAATTGGAGTGTTGATTTTGCATACACCTATTTAGAAGCTAGAGATGATAGTGTTGATGGCCAGTCATTAAATATGCCATATAATCAGATTGCTTTAAATACAAAATACAGCGGCAAAAATTATAAAGTTGTTCTTGACAATAGATATGTTGGTGAAACAAATTCTTATGGTGGGGAAACGGTAGAATCATATTTCTTATCTGATTTAAGATTATCTACAAATTTAAGTAAAAACAAAGAACTTTCAGTTGAAATCAACAATCTTTTCGACAAAGACTATGAAGTAGTAGACGGTTATCCAATGCCGGGCCGCAACTTTATGGTGAACTTAAGCACTAACTTTTAATTAAAAGCAAAAGAAAGGATGATGATAATGAAGTATAATAAAACAATATATCTGACAGCCTTCCTCTTATCATTATCCCTTATCCTGCTGCTGGAAGCTGCTTCTTTAGGGCTTCTGGCAGAGGATATAAAACCTGTTGAAAAAAAAGAGGTTGAAATTGAACTATTATTATCTACTTCTAATCATCCTGCCGCAGAAAATACTCAGTCAGAAGGGAAGCAAAAACTTAAAGAAGCAAAAGCTGAGCAGGGAGATAATTTTTCTGAAAAGAAAGAGACACTGGCTGAGGAAACAGTTAAAAGTAGTTCAAACAAAAATGAAGAAAAGAATGATCATTTTGTCGAAGAGGAAGAAAAAGAAGTAGATGAAGCAGAAATTAAAACAGAAAAGATTCAGCAGGAGAATGATTTAAAAACCGAAGAAACAGACGAAACTTCTTCAGAAAACAAAGAAGTAGAAGAAAAACAGGAGACAATGCCGGCCTGGTTAAATAATTCAAAAAATGAGACAGAGGAAGATAATTCAAAAGAAGCAGCAACTAAAAAAGAAGAAAATGAAGACAAATTTGATTTGGATAGTTATCTGGCTGAATTAGAAAATGATGATTCAGCTGTTCAAGAAAACGAAGTTGATAAAGAAGTTAATAAAAAAAATGAGAATAAAAGTGATCATAATTTAAGAGAAAATGAATCAGAAACAGAAGGAGAGAGCAGAGAAAAAAACACAGTAAGTAAGTCAGAGAATAAAAAGGACAATGCTGCTGAAGAAGGTGCTCGGAATAATGAGGAACAAGAAGTTTATAATCTAAGAGAGGGCGGGAATGATATTCAAAAGCCTGGTCTGAAAAATTATGCTCAGCCAGAATATCCTTCTAACTTGAGAAAAAGAAATATTGAAGGTGAAGTAATAATATCTTTGAGAATAGATAAAGCTGGTAAGGCTCATGATTTAAAAATCAGTCAAAGCTCGGGTTATGACTCTTTCGATCAGGCTGCTCTTAGTGCAGTTTCCAACTGGAGATTTGAAGCTGCAGAAAAAGATGGTATTAAAGTTGAGGTAATTGTTAATCTGCCAATTCGTTTTAAGTTAAATTAACTGGAGGTAAAATTTATGATTACAGAGTTTATTGAAACAGCAGGTATTGTTTCCTATCCACTGCTTTTAGCAGCATTTTTAATGATTTTTATAGTTTTTGAGAGGAGTATAATATTTTTTTTAAATTATAGGCAAATTGATAAGGATAAATATTTAAAAGCAGTTCTTAATTTTAATGATAATAAACAGCAGGCCAGTATTTTAAAGAATAAAAAGGGAGTAGCTGCTGAAATTTATAATAATATTTTAACTAAAAAGCCAAAAAGTAGAGAGGAATTCAACTTATATCTTGATGCAGAAGAAGTTGATAAACTGCCGCAGCTTGAAAAACACTTAGGTTTTTTAAATTTTATTGCTCAGGTTTCACCAACCTTAGGTCTGCTGGGAACAGTAAGCGGTATGATCAAAACATTTCAGGTTTTAGGTGTGGGAGGCAGTCCGGAGCAGATGGCAGTAGGAATTTCAGAAGCTTTATTTACTACTGCTGCTGGCTTAATCATATCAATACCTGCTGCAGCTTTTTACCACTATTTTTATGCTAAAATAGAAAAACTCCATAATCAGCTCAATAACTTAAGGTTAGAAAGTGAGAGCATTCTTTATAAAAAAGAGATTAAGGAGCTGAATAATAATGAAATATCAGCCTAAAAAGAAAAGTTCAACTTTAAATCTGGCTCCAATGATAGATATTGTCTTTTTACTTTTAATTTTCTTTCTTGTTTCTTCAACTTTACAGGGAGAAGAAGCATTATATAATATTAGCGTGCCGGAGAGCAGCATCGGTCAGAGTTCAGAGCAGAAAAATATAAGTGTCTTTTTGGATCAAAAAAACCAGATATATTATCAGGAAAAGGAATATAGCAGGCAGCAGCTGGATAAATTATTTGCTGAGTTAAATGCTGGCCCGGTCGAAAAAGTTAAAATCTATGCTGATCAGGAGAGTAATTTTGATTCCCTGGTATTTTTAATCGAAAAATTTAAAAATAACGGCTATCAAAATATATCTTTTGCCCTGAGGGAGGAAAAATAAAAAAGGATTTTCTCCATCTTATTAGAATTATATAATTAAGAGATTAATTATTAAGCAAATAAAAATAATGATTAGTAAACGGAGGGGTTATTTATGAACAGAAATGTAGGTATGTTTTTAGTTTTTATAGCTTTGATTTTATTATCTGTAATAGTAGTTAATGGTTTGTATTTTAATACTCCAGCTGTAGAAACAGCAGAAAGAGAAGCTCCAGTTGAAAAAATAGAAAAAGATTATATTACAACTAATTTAAGTATCAGCCAGCAGCAGGAATATGATCCTGATATTGTTGATGTGGTGCTTGGCTTTGAAAATGAAAGTAGAGAACAGTCAGCAGCAGTAGAAGAAAACAACCGAATAATGAGTGAAGTAATGGCTATTTTAGAAGCGGAAGAACTGGAAAATTTAGAAACACAGGGATTTAGAGTTTATCCCTATACCAGATATGAAGAAAGAGAAGATAGTGGTGAGGAAAGAGTAACTTATTATCAGGTCAACAATCAGATAAAATTCACTTCAAAAAATTTAGGAGAATTACCGGTCCTTTTAGGCAGATTACTGGACGCAGGGGCCAACAGAGTTGTTAACATAAACTATCGTTTAGAGAGCAACGAAAAAGCTTTAGAGGATGTTACAGCAGCAGCGTTAAGCAGTCTTAAAGATAAAGCTGCTTTTATGGCCGCAAATCTGGATAAAGAAAATTACAGAATCAAAGAACTTAATTTTGGTCAGCAGAATATTTATGGCAGTGATGCTTTAAAAGCAATGAGCAGAACTGCAGAGTCAGCAAACTTTTCTGAAGTGCCTCTGGCAGAACAGAAGGTAAACATTAGTGTTTCACTTTCAGCAGAAATAGAATTATACTAAGTTAAAAAAACTGAGTGCATTAGTTGCACTCAGTTTCATTTATTTATTATATAAAAGAAAATTAGCAGCACTTTCCATATCATCTTTGGAGGCAACCAGGAAAACCTGATTTCCTGCAAAAATTTCTCTATTTCCGCGGGGAACAATGTATCTGTCCTGAGCTTTATCATAAATTCCTGCGATTACACAGTTTTCTGGAAAAGTTTTCTGGCTCACTATATCAGAAATTTTCATCCCGGAAATTGGTGATTCAGGTGGAATGGTCAAAATTGAAACCTCAGCCTTACCATCTCCAAGTGAAGCCACCTTCCGCACATCCGGTTCTTCAATATCAGTAATAAAGCGATCTACTATTAATTCCATAGTTGCTGCAATATTGGTAGCTCCAGCCATCTGGTAGGCATTTTCATATTCTGGCTCTCTCATTCTGACCAGAATTTTTTCTACCCCAAAATTTTTGGCTAAAAGTGAAAAAGAAAGATTATCAGCATCATCCCGCATTACTGCAATTGCAACATCACATTTTTCAATTCCAGCTTCTTTTAAAATATCAATTCTCGTAGCACTTCCCAGTACAGTTACTGCTCCATAACGGCTGTATATTTTTTCTGCAACACTCTGTTCTTTTTCAATTACAATTACATCATGTTTTTGAACAAGATTTTTAGTTAAGTTCCTTCCCGCAATACCTCCACCAGCAATAATAATATACATATCAATACCTCCAATTTGCAAAATAATAAAAACTATTCTTCCCAGGCTTTTTTGGTAAATAAAATAATAATCGGTAGAATTTCTAATCTTCCAGCCAGCATTCCTATTATATAGGTCATCTTGATTACAGGAGAAAGAGACGCCATCTTTTCTACAGAAAAGAAGAAAGGACCTATATTACCCATAGCTGAAAACATTCCAGAAAAAGCCTGCCAGCCATTTAAATCAGAAAAGACTGAGGTTATAATCCCCCCGACTACAATTAAAAAAAGCCAGAAAGAAAATAAACCTGTTAATTTATTTATTTCATCACTATCAATAATACTTTTATCAAGTGTAACCGGTAAGACAGCATGATTTGGCAAATATATTTTCTTTACCTCTCTTTTAAATAAGCCTCCCAAAATATTTAAGCGCATAACCTTAATCCCACCTGAGGTGGAACCAACACTCCCGCCAATCAGCATAAAAACTATAAAGATCTGTCTGGCTGCAGCCGGAAAAAAACTGGAATTAATATTATGCGTTCCAAAACCGGTTGTAGTAATAATCGATGTTACCTGAAATAAAGTTTTACGAAAAATTTCTTCAGCATTGAAATCTGCGGCAGTATTTAAAATTATAATTAAAACACTAATAAAAATAGTTGAATATAAAATCAGCCTGACAAAAGTCTTTAATTCACTATTTTTTTTGATGCTTGCAAAATCTTTTGTAAAAAATCTAAAGTGAAGTAGAAAGTTAACCCCACCTAAAAACATAAAAAATGTTATTACATATTCAATTAAAATATAATTGCTGTAGCCGCTATTTGCATAGTGAGCGATGCTGGCATCATAATGAGAAAAACCTCCGGTTGATAGGGTTGTAAAACTGTGAGTAAAAGCATCAAATGGAGATAGACCCAGTAAAATTAAGATCAGACTCTGCAGCAGCATAAAACCAAGGTAAATCAGCCAGAGTATTTTTACAGTTTTAAAAACATTAGGTACAGGCCGGGAAACATTAATTTTATGACTTTCTGCACTAAAAAGCTGCCAGGTTTCTCCCTGAGCTCTAGTAGAGATCAAAAGAAAAAATGTTAAAATTCCCAGACCACCTAAGAGCTGCATCAAACTTCTCCAGAAAATTATAGATTTTGCCATTGAATCAAGGCCGGTAAAGACGGTGATTCCTGTAGTAGTAAAGCCACTTACAGCTTCAAAAAAGGAATCAATAAATGATTTTTCGATCCCAATCATAAAGGGTAAGGCTCCGATTAGGGAAACAATTATCCAGCCTGTGGCACAAAGCAGCATGGCTGTTGTTAAATCTATGTAAATATTTTCAGGGTCAGTCGGCAGTTTTAAGAGGGTACCGGTAATTAAGGCTATAATAATTGTATAGTAAAATGCCTGATAGATCTCATTACCATCCTGGTAAATAAAGGCCAGTATCAGAGGGATGACCATAATAAAGCCCATAATAAAAGCCAGGATGCTCAGAAAATATAAAATAGTATTATACTTAGTAGATTTCAGCAATAACTTTACCCCCTTTTAAAATTTTAATGATTTCCGTTAATTATATTATTCAAGAATAAATGAGTATTTCCTTTTTTAGCCTAAATTTTAATTACTTAAATTGATTTTTACATTATTTGGGTATATAATATAATTAAAATAAAGGAGGTAAATTATGGATATAAACAGCCTGGCAGTAATTTTTTTAAATCAGTTGAGCGGTTTTGGACCCCGAACTATTATTGAATTAATGAGTAATCTAAATAATCTTAACAAAATGTGGAGTTTAAATAAACAGCAGTTAAGAAATTTAGGCTTAACAGAAAAGAAAATAAGGATATTTAATGATCAGAAAGAAAAATTTAAGCCTCAGAAAATAACTGCTGAATTAAAAAAGAAAAATATTAATTATCTAACCTTATATAATCAAGAATATCCAGCTAGATTAAAAGAAATTTATGACCCACCACCAGTAATTTTCTATAAAGGGGTATTAAACTTTCAGCTTCCTGCTGTTGCTGTAATTGGTTCCAGAAACTCTACTGTCTATGGACGCAAAATTGCAAGCAGAACAGCTTCTAAGCTGGCAGAGAAGGGAGTAAATATAATTAGTGGGCTGGCCAATGGAATAGACAGCACTGCTCATCAGGGGGCACTAGCAGCAGATTGTGGTATCACTACAGCTGTTTTAGGAAATGGCTTTGATTATTTATATCCTTCTCAAAATAAACTGCTCTCGCAAAAAATTATTGAAAAGGGTTTAATGCTGACAGAATTCAATCCAGCTGTAGCTCCGCGAGCCAAAAATTTCCCCCGCCGGAATAGAATTATCAGTGGTCTGGCAGATTTAATTTTAGTAGTAGAAGCTGGCGAAAAAAGTGGGACTTTGATTACAGTTGATTATGCTTTAGACCAGGGGAAAGATATTATGGCTGTACCAGGAAATATTGATCGACCAAATTCTGTTGGCTGTAATAGATTGATTAAAAAAGGAGCAGCAATTTTTACGCAGGTAAGTGATATTATAGATTTTTTAAGCAGATATTTACAGCAGATTGATAGTGAAAATGAATTTGTAAATGATGATAAACAAATAAGTAAAATTTATCCCGAATTAAATCCAGATGAAATTAAAATACTGAAACTTTTTCAGCATGAAGTTGAAATATATTATGCTGATTTATTAAAATTAAGTAATCTGACTACAGAAAAAGTTGATAAAATACTGATAAAATTAGAATTAATGGATCTGATAATTCGCTTAAAAGGGAAAAAATATCAGTTTAAGGGTTTACAAAATCTCCTTAAACCAATATAATAATATACTAGTTAAAGATTTTTTACGATAGGGAGGCCTAAACGGCAGAAATGCCAGAATAATATGAATAAAAAAGTTATAGAAATTTTAAGCATTCTTATTCAAAAAATGCTCCATGATGAAGATCTCTGGCGGAAACAGGAAGATATTATAATTGAACTTGAAAATCAGGGATATACAATTGAAAATATCAGTGAGGCATTTGAAGTTATATTTAGTGAAGTGATTTCTGTTGAAGATCGTGATTTTTATATAGATTATGAAATGTCAAGCGGCTACAATCGAGTTTTTACTAAAGTGGAAAATTTTTATTTTAGTAAAGAAATTAAAGCTATCATTTATAAATTAAACGCTCTTGGCATCTTATCAGCAGATGAACTGGAAATAATAATTTATAGAATGATGGAAATTGCAACAATTGATGATCTTAAAACTGACCTTGTTTGGGATATAATTAATGATGTAGTTGATGATTCAGAGTTAATGATGACAATTTCTGCTGAAATTAATGAGTTTGATGGAAATTTTTCAAAACAGCAAAGAGTAAACTAAGAGTTTACTGGAGGTATCAATTTAATGGCAAAGAAAAAAAAGAATTTAGTAATTGTTGAGTCACCCGCAAAGGCAAAGACTATCAAGAAGTTTTTAGGTAGAAATTATAAAGTTGAAGCTTCAATGGGACATGTCCGTGATTTACCTAAGAGTAAATTAGGGATAGATTTAGAAAATGATTTCGAACCAAATTATATAACTATTCGTGGTAAAGGAAAAACTTTAAATAAATTACGCAAAGAAGCTAAAAAAAGTGAAGAAGTTTATCTTGCAACTGACCCCGATAGAGAGGGTGAGGCTATTTCCTGGCATTTAGCCTATGCCTTAAAATTATCTGATGAAGAAAATAATAGAATCGAATTTAACGAAATTACAAAAAATGCGATTCAGAATGCTATCAAAAATCCGCGCTCGATTAACAAAGACCTGGTAGATGCTCAGCAGGCAAGAAGACTGCTGGATAGACTTGTAGGTTATCGCTTAAGCCCTTTACTCTGGAAAAAGGTTCGTAAGGGTTTAAGTGCTGGTAGAGTGCAGTCCGTTGCAGTGAGGATTATCTGTGAACGAGAAGAAGAAATTCGTAATTTTGATGAAGAAGAATACTGGACCTTAGAGATTCAGCTTAAAAATGAAGATGGGGAACAGCTTAAAGCAGATTTATACAGAATTGATAATAAAAAGTTTAACCTGGAAAGTAAAGAAGAAGTTGATCAGGTAGTAAATGATATTCAAAAAGAAGATTTTGAGATCATAAAAGTTAAAAAGCGTAAAAGAAGACGCAATCCTAAATCACCTTTTACAACTTCAACTTTACAGCAGAGAGCTTCTAATAAGCTTAACTATACTGCTAAAAAGACTATGTATTTAGCCCAGCAGCTTTATGAAGGTATAGATATTGGAAGTGAAGGTACAGTTGGTTTGATTTCTTATATCAGAACTGACAGCACCAGACTTTCTAATGAAGCAAAAAATGGAGCTAAGGATTATATTTTAAATAAATTTGGAGATAAATTCTTAAAAAGCTCGAAGAAAAAGTCTAAAAATAATTCTAATGCTCAGGATGCTCATGAGGCTATCAGGCCGACCGATACTCAGCGCACACCTGAAAAAATGAAAAAGCACTTATCTAAAGATCAGTATAAATTGTATGATTTAATCTGGAAGCGATTTGTTGCCAGTCAGATGAGTCCAGCTCTTTATGAGAGCATTTCAGCTCAGTTTAAGGCTGGAGATAAATATAAATTTAGAGTCAGTGGATCTCGTCTTTTATTCCCCGGTCATTTAATTTTAACCGGTAAGGAAAAAGAAGATGACATTGACCTTCCAGTCTTAAATGAAGGTGACAGTTACAGTTTGGTAGATACAAATCCCGAGCAGCATTTTACCACTCCACCGCCCAGATACTCTGAGGCGACTCTGGTAAAAACTCTGGAAGAAGAGGGAATAGGACGCCCAAGTACCTATGCGCCTACACTTTCAACTATTGAATCCAGAGATTATGTTGAAAAAGAGGGAAGATATTTTAAACCAACAGAGTTGGGAGAGACGGTAACTGAGTTATTAACTGAATATTTTCCGGATGTAACTGACGTAGAATTTACAGCTGAGCTTGAAAAGCGGCTTGATGAAATTGAAAAAGGAAATGAAGAGTGGAAAAAAATCCTTAGAGATTTTTATGAGCCATTCTACGAAAGACTGGAAAACGCAAGAGAAAATATGGAAAGTGTTCAAATAGTTGAAGAAACAGATGAGGTCTGTGATGAATGCGGCAGTCCAATGGTAGTTAAATACGGACGCTATGGTAAATTCTTAGCCTGCTCCAGTTATCCAGAGTGTAAAAACACAAAACCTTATTTGATTAAAACTGGAGTTGACTGTCCGGAATGTGAGGATGGCGAGATCATTGAACGGACATCCAAAAAAGGAAGAACTTTTTATGGCTGCAGTAATTATCCGGACTGTAATTTTATGAGCTGGAATAAACCGGTCAAAAAGCCGTGTCCTAAATGCGGCAGTCTGATGGTAGAAAAAACTACAAAAGCCAAAGGTAAACATTATAAATGTACCAACAAAGAATGTGGACATACTGAAAAAGCAGATTAAGGTATATTATCAAGCTTTCTCCGGACTTTTTGTCGAATTCTGGAGAAAGCTTTTAAAAACCAGACTCAGAAAGCGTTTACAATAATAATAATAACTAATAAGAGCTAAGGCTGAGTATGGAAAAGATTAAAAAATGATTAAAATATTGTGAAATTTAGAGCGATAGCTTGACTTTTTTAATCTTTTCATGGTAATATAAACAAAATAGATTAAAATATTTTGAATCATGTGACAATTTAAAAAATATAAGATTATAAGTGAAGGAGGTTCTAAATTGTCAATTACAGATTTTGATGCAACTACCATAGTTGCTGTAAAACATAATGGTTGTATGGCTCTGGCAGGAGACGGCCAGGTAACACTGGGCAATACTGTTATGAAGAGTACAGCCAGAAAAGTCAGAAGATTATATAATGGTGAAATTTTAGCTGGATTCGCCGGAACATCTGCAGATGCTTTTACCCTTTTTGAAAAATTCGAGGGAAAGCTGGAAGAGTACCATGGAAGTCTGCAGCGGGCAGCTGTCGAGCTGGCCAAAGAATGGCGGACAGATAAAATTTTACGAAAACTTGAAGCTTTGCTAATTGTTGCAAATCTGGATGAAATCCTTATTATTTCAGGTAATGGTGATGTGATTGAACCTGACGGCAATATTACTGCTATTGGTTCTGGTGGCCCTTATGCACGTGCGGCTGCTACAGCACTAACAAAACACAGCCAGGGTCTGAATGCCGGGGATATCGCCAGTGAAGCACTCAAAATAGCGGCTTCTATTTGTATTTATACCAATGAAAATATTACTTTAGAGGAGTTAAATGGAGGTGAGTCTGAAGCAGGTGAATAATCAATTAACCCCAAAAGAGATCGTTGCTGAACTTGATAAATATATAATTGGACAGGACAAAGCAAAAAAATCAGTAGCTATAGCTTTAAGAAACAGATATCGAAGAAAACTGGTTAAAGATGACATGAAAGACGAAATCATTCCCAAAAACATTTTAATGATTGGACCTACTGGTGTTGGTAAAACTGAAATTGCTCGCAGACTTGCTAAAATTGCCAGAGCTCCATTTATAAAAATTGAAGTGACCAAATTTACTGAGGTAGGTTATGTTGGTCGTGATGTAGAATCAATGATCAGAGATTTAACCGAATCAGCGATCCGAATGGTCAAGGAAGAAAAAATGGAAGAGGTTGAAAAAGAAGCAGAAAATCAGGCTATTCAGCGAATTGTTAATCACATGTTTCCTGCTAAATCAAAAGGAAAAGATGATTATTATTCAAATTTAGTTGATGATATTAATGCTTCTAAGTCTGATACTGATGATCGAGTAGCTGCCAGACGCAAGAGAATGTTTAAAAGAATTAAAGAAGGCAAACTTGACGATCAGAAAATAGAAATTGAAGTCGAGGAAAACAACTCTCAGATGATGGAGGTTTTTTCTGAATCCGGTGTAGAGCAGATGGGAATTAACTTTCAGGATATGCTGGGAAATATTTTTCCTAATAAAAAACAGAAGAAAAAAGTTACAGTTGCTCAGGCTAAAGAAATGCTTAAAGATGAAGAGGCTCAAAAACTGATAGATATGGATCAGGTCAAGGCCGAAGCAATAGAAAAAGTTGAGGAAGACGGAATAATCTTTTTAGACGAAATTGATAAAATTGCAGGTAGAGAATCTAATTCCGGTCCGGAGGTTTCCAGACAGGGTGTGCAGCGTGATATTCTGCCTATAGTTGAAGGCTCAACTGTAAGCACCAAGCACGGTTCAGTTAAAACAGATCACATATTATTTATTGCTGCTGGTGCCTTTCATGTTTCTTCACCAGCTGATTTGATACCGGAGCTGCAGGGTAGATTCCCGCTGAGAGTTAATTTAGACAGCCTCAGCCGCGAAAATTTCAAAGATATACTCCTGCTGCCGCAGAATTCTCTGGTCAAGCAGTATAAGGCTTTACTGGAGACAGAAGGAGTAAAGATTGAATTTACTGAAGCTGCTGTTGATGAAATTTCTAGTTTTGCTTATGATATCAATGAGGAAACAGAAAATATTGGAGCCAGAAGACTGCATACAATAATGGAAAAGCTGCTTGAAGACCTTTCTTTTGAGGCTCCAACCTTAGAAGAGGAAGAAATAGAAATTAATGTGGACTATGTTAATGATAAATTGAAAGATGTTGTGGCAAATAAAGATTTAAGTAAATATATTCTATAATTTAAAAACTGAAAATGGAGGAGATAAAAATGGGTAGTTTATTAGAAAAAAGTAGAAAGATTAACCGGTTATTACAGAGAACAGGTGGAAATGCAGTAGATTTTTCTGATATGGCTTATGTTCTAAAAGAGGCAGTTCAGTGTAATGTATATGTGACAAGTAAAAAAGGAAAGATTTTAGGTTACAGTCTGCTCGATGATTTTGAATGTGATATTATGGAAGAAGAAGTTATTGATCATGGTGAATTTCCTGATGAATATAACAAAGGTCTTTTACGAATCAGAGAGACTAAGTCTAACATTGAACAAAAAGACGGCAAGTGTGTTTTCGCTGATGGAGAAGACTGCTTATTTGAAGATAAATTAACTACAATTGTACCTGTAATTGGTGGTGGCGACAGACTGGGAACTTTAGTCTTAGCTCGTTATGGATCTGAATTTGATGATGAAGATTTAGTTTTAGCTGAGTATGGTGCTTCAGTTGTGGGAATGGAAATTTTAAGAGCCCGCAGTGAAAGAGTAGAAAAAGAAGCCCGCAAAAAAGCTGCAGTGCAGATTGCTATTGATACTCTGTCCTATTCTGAGCTGGAAGCAATTGAACATATCTTTGAGGAATTAGACGGAGAAGAAGGTCTATTAGTAGCCAGTAAAGTTGCAGATAGAGTCGGTATTACAAGATCTGTTATTGTAAATGCACTTCGTAAATTCGAAAGTGCTGGAGTTATTGAATCCCGCTCATTAGGAATGAAAGGAACATATATTAAAGTTCTTAATGATAATTTATTAGATGAATTAGAAAAACTTAAAGCGTAAATAAAGTTTAGTATGCTGATATCAAAGGCTCCTTAATTTATTTGGGGAGCCTTTTAACTGCCAGACAAAAAAGATTTTTCTAAAAAACGCTTGATTAAAACTCAAGTCTATGGTATACTTTTTTGTGGCAAAATACACACGACAGTTGATCTAAATGCTGGTGCTGTATTTAATACAGTTGTGTTTAGAGTTGATGCTGTCGGAGGCTAAAACCAGAAAGGAGGTGCAGGAGTTATGTCAGTTGTAAACATGAAACAACTCCTCGAATCGGGTGTTCATTTTGGTCATCAGACTAAGAGATGGAACCCAAAGATGAAACCATATATTTTCACCGAAAGAAATGGGATTTATATCATTGACCTACAGCAGACAGTTAAATTAATTGATAAAGCTTATAACTTTGTTAAGGATGAGGCTGCTGAAGGTAAAAATGTACTGTTCGTTGGAACCAAGCGTCAGGCACAGGAAACTGTTAAAAAAGAAGCTGAAAGATGCGGAATGCCTTATGTTAATCAGCGCTGGTTAGGTGGTATGTTAACAAACTACCATACTATCAAAAAGCGTATTGACCGCTTAGAAGAAATCGAGCAGATGGAAGAAGAAGGTATTTTTGAAGTTCTTCCTAAGAAAGAGGTTATCGAGTTAAACAAAGAACACGATAAACTTCAGAGATTCCTCGGTGGAATTAGAGATATGAATGGTTTACCAGATGTAATCTTTATCACAGATGCAAGAAAAGAAGATATCGCAGTTTCTGAAGCTAGAAAACTGGATATTCCAATTGTATCAATCTTAGATACAAACTGTGATCCAGATCTGATAGATTATGTCATTCCTGGTAATGATGATGCTATTAGAGCTGTCAAATTGATTACCAGTGTTATTTCTGACGCAGTACTTGCTGGAAAGCAGGGTAAACAGGAAGCTGAAGTTCAAAAAGAAGCTGAAGCTGAAGAAAATACTGCTGAATAATTAAGAATTAATAAAAGCGCTGGTAAAGTTTTATGCTTTGCAGCGCTTTTTTTCTAGCATAATTTAGTTAATATTTATTCGTTATTATAAGGAGGTTTTTAATAAATGGGAGTTACAATGAAAGATATAAAAGAGCTTCGTTCCCGAACTGGTGCAGGTGTACTTGACTGCAAGAAGGCTCTTAATAAGGTTGACGGCGATATTGAAGCTGCTGTTGAGTTTTTAAGAGAAAAAGGTATGGCAGCCGCTGCTAAAAAAGCAGGTAGAGTTGCAGCTGAGGGATTAGTAAGCTTAAATATAAGTGATGATCGCAAAAAAGGTGTTCTGGTTGAAGTTAATTCTGAAACCGACTTTGTTGCTAAAAATGATAATTTCCAGGCCCTTGTTAATGATATTTCTGAGCATTTAATGCAGAGTGAAGCAGCTGAGGTAGAAGCTGTTGAAAATGAAGCCTGGTTTAAAGATGACAGTGAAACAGTAAGTGAGGTTATTAAGGCAGCAATTGCTAATATTGGTGAGAATATCAATCTGAGAAGATTCAAAAGAGTTGAAACAGATGGCTATTTATTTGGTTATATCCATATGGGCGGTAAAATTGGTGTTTTAGTTGAATTTGCCAATGAATTCACTGAAGAAAAGGCTCAAACTGCCAAAGATGTTGCAATGCATATTGCAGCTATCAATCCAGAATTCTTAGATCGTGATTCTGTAGATGCTGAGTCTATTGAAAAAGAAAAGAAGATTTATAAAGAGCAGATGTTAAATGAAGGTAAACCTGAGCATATTATTGATCAGATTGTAGAAGGTAAGATCAATAAGTATTATACCCAGGTCTGTCTTTTAGAGCAGCCATTTGTTAGAGACGATGATCAGACTGTTGCTGAAATATTGGAAGCAAATGATATGGAAGTTAAGCAGTTTACTCGTTTCGAAATTGGTGAAGGTATTGAAAAGAAAGAAGAAGACTTCGCTGCTGAAGTTGCTGCAATGACAAAAAATCAATAATAATTAAAAAAGGAGAGCACTTAGAGATAGTGTTCTCTTTTTTTAAGTAAATTTGCTTATAAAAAAGGAATTAGCTTAAAATTGAAGAATAATATTTAATGGAGGTTAATTATATAATGACAGAAAAACCAGTTTATTCAAGAATACTGCTTAAGATTAGTGGGGAGGCTCTCGCCGGTAATAACGGCTTTGGTATTGACCCGCAAATGATCAAAAAAATTGCAGCCGAAATTAGTGATGTTGTCAAAACTACAAATGTTGAAATGGCAGTTGTAGTTGGTGGAGGTAATATTTTTAGAGGTATTGCAGGTAGTGCTAAGGGAATGGACCGCGGAACTGCTGATTATATGGGGATGCTGGCTACAGTAATAAACGCCCTCGCCCTGCAGGATGCGATAGAAAAATTTGATATTGAAACTCGAGTCCAGTCTGCAATAGAGATGCGCCAGATTGCTGAACCTTATATTAGAAGGAGAGCAATCAGACATCTGGAAAAAGGAAGAGTTGTTATTTTTGCAGCAGGTACAGGTAATCCATTTTTCTCAACAGACACAACTGCTGCCCTCAGAGCTGCCGAAATATCTGCAGATGCAATTTTGATGGCTAAAAATGTTGATGGAATTTATGATTCTGATCCAGCTGTTAATGAAGACGCTCAAAAACACGAAACACTTTCTTATATTGATTTATTAAACAACTCCCTTAGAGTCATGGACTTTACAGCTGTTTCTCTCTGTATGGATAATAAAATTCCTTTAAAAGTATTTGCAGTTAAAAAAGAAGGCAACATTAAGCGGGTATTACTCGGCGAAAATATTGGAACTTCTGTTAGTTAATAATCATATTTTAGGGGGTCAAATTTATGTTTAGAGAAGTAATGAAAGAAACAGAAAACAAAATGGAAAAAACACTTGAAAAAACCAAAGAAGATTTAAATACTATTAGAACAGGTAGAGCCAGACCTTCACTTGTGGAAAATATTAAAGCAAATAATTACGGGGTAGCAACTCCCATTCAGCAGATGGCTAAAGTTTTTGCGCCTGAGGCCAGACAAATTGTAATTGAGCCCTGGGATAAAAATAATATTGAAGCAATTGAAAAAGCAATTATGCAGGAAAATCTCGGCTTAAACCCCAGCAATGATGGTAGTGTAATTAGAATTAATATTCCACAGTTAACTGAAGAAAGAAGAAAAGAACTGGTTAAAATTCTACATGAAAAAGCAGAAAAAGGTAGAATAGCGATCAGAGCTATCAGAAGAGACGCCAATGAAGAACTTGAAATGCTGGAAGATGAAGGTGAAATTTCTGAGGACAATATGCACAGAGGACTGGACAATGTTCAGGAACTGACTGATGAATATATAGGAAAATTAAATGATATTGTTGATAAAAAAGAAGAAGAGATTATGGAAGTTTAAATATGGAGCTAGAAAACTTTTTAGCTTCTCCACTAGAGAAAGCAGTAGATTTTATGGAAGATAATGAGTTTGATTATCAACTTAAGCAGATTAAACCTCCAAC
Organism: Halanaerobium saccharolyticum; assembly: GCF_003053565.1. GTDB lineage: Bacteria > Bacillota > Halanaerobiia > Halanaerobiales > Halanaerobiaceae > Halanaerobium > Halanaerobium saccharolyticum_B. The sequence goes on from NZ_QAXS01000020.1 coordinate 50,831, forward strand.
TCATTATGATAATAAATTTAAAAATAAAGGACAGAAAAGAGTCCTAAAGATCGAAAAAGAAAAAGATTATTATCTTATAACCTGGTCTTTTCAATATAACAGCTAATTTATACCCCCTTTTTAGGGGGTAATTAATTAATTGGAAGGGATGATTTAATGACTACTCCCAAAAACATTGCAATAATTATGGACGGTAATGGCCGCTGGGCAGAAAAGAGAAATAAAAGTAGAAGTGCCGGTCATAAAGAGGGTGTTAAAACCTTAAAAAAAATAGTAAAAGCTGCAGCAAACTTTAAAGTAGAGTCTTTAACTGTTTATGCATTTTCTACAGAAAACTGGAAAAGGCCAAAGGCAGAGGTTAATTTCTTATTAACTCTCATGAAAAGGACAATAAGTAATGAAATAGAAGAATTATTGGATAGAGGAGTTAAAATAAAATTCCTGGGCAGAAAAGAAAACCTTTCTAAAAATTTAATTGAAGAATTTAATTATATTGAAGAGAAGTCAGCAGAGAATAAAAATTTAACATTAAATATTGCTTTTAATTATGGCGGCAGGGCAGAAATTATTGATGCTGCTAAAAAGATAGCTGCAGATTATAAAAATAATCAACTAGAACTGGATAATCTGCAGGAGAATGATTTCAGCAGTTATTTATACAGTCAGGATTTAAAAAATGTTGAACTTGTAATTAGAACCGGAGGAGATTTGCGTTTAAGTAATTTTCTGCTCTGGCAGTCGGCTTATGCAGAATTATATTTTACAGAAAAGTTCTGGCCTGATTTTAATGAAGATGATTTAAAAAATGCAATTGAAGATTTCAAAAATCGTGAGCGGAGATTTGGCGGCCTAAAAGACGGTGATGCTAATGCTTAAAAAAAGAGTGATTAGTGCAATTATCGGTATTTTATTATTAATATTTTTAGTTTTTTCAGGTTCACTTCCGTTTTTTTTAACTGTTAGTGTAATTGTCAGTCTGGCAGTTAGAGAATATAACCGCATGCTCAATATAGAATCAAAAACACTTAAAAGTATAATATCAGTAGCTGCAGTTTTAATAGTTTTTAATGTTTACCTCATTTCTAATGATTTTAATTATCTTCCATCCGGCATTATATTTTTCATTATTATTTTTGCGCTTTATCTATATAATTTAAATAATTATCAGGAAGAAAATTTTATTAAAAATATCAGTCACCAGCTTTTTTCTGTGATATATATTGGTGGTGGTCTATCTTTTGCTGTTTTTTTAAGAGATCTCAATCAGGGGCCATTTTTTGCAACCAGTGCCTTATGGCTGGTTTTAATTGCTACCTGGCTGACTGATTCCGGTGCCTATTTTGTTGGTAAAAAATACGGCAAAACACCAATGGCTCCTGTTATCAGCCCTAATAAGACTGTGGCTGGAGCAGTTGGAGGAATTTTGACTACTGCTTTATTTATTATCTTAGCAGCTTTATTTTTTGAAGTTTTAAATATCTATTACTTTATTTTTGCATTTACTTTTCCTGTAATAGCAATTTTAGGTGATCTTTTTGAATCTTGTGTTAAAAGAAGTTTTGGAGTTAAGGACACAGGAACAATTATCCCGGGGCATGGTGGAATACTTGATCGTTTTGACAGTTTTATTTTCACCGCACCATTTACATATTATTTTATAATCTTACTACTGGGGTGAATTAGATGAATATCAGCAAATGGTATATTAAATATTTTTTAATGTTTTTATTTTTATTAATCAGTCTGGTTATTTTAGAACATGTTTTTATCTATTTCACTCCCTTTATTATTGCGGCTGTCATTGCAAGTTTAATCAACCCGGTCGTTGATTTTCTTGATCAGAATATTCCAATTCACCGCGGTTTTACAGTGGTTATAGTGCTCGTGCTTGTAATAGTAATTCTGGTGACGATGATTATAATTGGTGGTGCCCAGGGGTATCTGGAATTAAACAGACTGCTGAAAAACTTACCTGATTATCGCTCAATTGATTCTCAAATCAAATGGGTATCGGAACAGAATGAACAGCTGGAACACTTTATGGAAAACTGGGAAATATCAGATGCTGTAAAAGATGCAATCAACAGCAATTTACAGCTTTTATATAATGGGATAAGAGATGCTCTGATCTCAGTAATTAATAGTATTTTAGAGTTTTTAACAAAGCTTCCAAGCTTATTTATGATTTTATTTATTGCATTTATAGCTACTTTCTTTATCAGCAGAGATCGTGATAATATCAAGCTCTTTTTAGTGAATTTATTTCCAGAAGATGTTCAGCCTAAAATAGCAAATGTTTTTACTCAGCTGATTCGCTCAGCTATTGGATATATAAGAGCAATGCTGATCTTGATTTCTATCAGTGGTCTGGTAGCTGGTATAGGTGTTAAAATTATTGGTAACCAGTATGCTTTAATTGTTGGAGCAACAGCAGCTGTGCTGGACCTGATCCCAATCATTGGTCCTGCTCTTCTGTTTTATCCCTGGATTGTAATGTCAATAATTTTTGGTAATTTTTCTCAGGCTTTCGCTCTTTTTATTCTGCATTTATTTCTGGCAGCCATTCGCTCTGCTTCTGAGGGTAAAATTATGGGTAAAAGCCTCGGCCTGCACCCTCTGGCAACAATGATTGCTCTATTTTCGGGTTTCAGAATTTTGGGAGCTATAGGTTTTGTTGTAGGACCGACTTTTTTAGTTATTATAAAAGCGATTGTTGACTCTGACTTAATTGATATCAAAAAATAATAAAATCTAGTTTTTGAGGTGAAAATAAATGAAAGAAATTACTATACTTGGTTCTACAGGTTCAATTGGATGTCAGGCGCTGGAGGTAATAAGTGAATTAAAAACATGGCAGGTTAAGGCCCTGACTGCCTATCAAAATATTGAACTTTTATATAAGCAGATCAAAAAATATCAGCCGGAATTTGTAGTAGTAGTTGATGAACAGGCGGCTCAGAACTTAGAAAATAAATTAACTGCGACTTCGAACAAAACAGAGGTTCTAAGCGGTAAGGATAACTTAAAAACTGCTGCTGCCGAAAAAGTGGATCTTTTATTAAATGCAGTTGTTGGTTTTGCGGGTCTTGAGCCCTCTGTTGCAGCTGCTGAAGCTGGTAATGATATTGCTTTAGCTAATAAAGAATCGCTGGTTAGTGGAGGTCCGGTTTTGACCAGACTGGTTAAGGAAAATAATGTTAAGCTGCTTCCGGTTGACAGTGAGCATAATGCGATTTTTCAGCTTTTAAAAGGACACCAGAGTGAACTGGATGAGATTATTTTAACTGCTTCAGGTGGGCCTTTCTTTTCTTATTCTCAGGAAGAATTAACTGAGGTAACAGTAGAGGATGCTCTTAATCATCCAAACTGGGAAATGGGAAGCAAAATCACTATTGACTCTGCATCTTTGATGAATAAGGGACTTGAAGTGATTGAGGCTCACTGGTTATTTGATTGTGATTATGATGATATTAAAGTGCTGGTTCACCCCCAGAGTATTGTTCATTCGATGATTAGACTGCTTGATGGTACAATTCTGGCAGAGATGGGACCGGCAGATATGAAAATACCGATTCAGTACTGTTTAACTTATCCCCGAAGACTGGAAACAGCAGGCAGCAATCTGGAACTTGATCAAATTGCCGCTTTAGAATTTTTTCAGGCAGATACCGATAAATTTCCGAACTTAAAGTATGCCTATACTGCCGGTAAAGCTGGCGGTACCTTCCCAGCAGTATTGAACGCAGCAAATGAAATTGCAGTTTACAGTTTTTTAAAAGGAGAAATTCCATTTTTAGCTATGAGTCGAGTTGTAGCTTCAGTTCTGGATCGCCATCAGAATATTTCTGAGCCTGATTTAGAGGCAATTTTAAACGCCGATCAGGAAGCTCGCCGACTGGCAGTGGAGGTTATTAAAGAATGGTTCTAACTATTGTTTCATTTATTATTGTTCTCGGAGTTTTAGTCTTTATTCATGAATTTGGACATTATATAACAGCAAAAAAATCTGATATAATGGTTTCTGAGTTTGCGCTTGGTTTTGGTCCTAAATTGATTTCCAAAAAAGTTGGAGAGACTCTGTATTCGATAAGAGCGATTCCGCTTGGTGGTTTTTGTAATATGGTGGGAGAATTCCCTGCTGATGATTCAATGCCTGAAGCTGAAAGAGAAATTTATGATCAGGCAAAAGCAGATGGACGCCTTTTTACACAAAAGTCAACCTTTAAGAGGCTTGCAGTCATCCTAATGGGGCCAATAATGAATTTTCTGCTGGCAGTTTTAATTTTTATACTTGCTTTTGCAATTTTTGGTGTTCCCACCTCAACTACAGAAGATGCAGTTTTGGGTGAAGTAATACCGGAACAGCCTGCAGCTGAGGCCGGCTTAAGAGCAAATGACCGCATTCTGGCTATAAATGAGCAGGAAATTAACAGCTGGGAGGAAATGTCTGCTGTAATTAGAGAAAATGTTGATCAGGAAATTAGTATTCGTTATCAGCGAAATGGAGAAGTAAATACAATTAATGTTACCCCGGTTCAGAGTGAAGATAGTGACCGTGGAGTAATTGGGGTTTATCCGCAGCTGATTCGAGAAAATGTCTCTTTTCTGAGGTCTATTTCTCTTGGCCTGCAGCAGTCGTACCAGGTTTTTGTGATGACTATTTCCGGTTTTGTGCAGATGTTTAGAGAAAGCTCAGCTGAAGATATTGGTGGACCAATAATGATTGCTTCAATCATTGGTCAGGCTGCCAGAGTAGGTATTTTGAATGTTTTAAACTGGACAGCGATAATCAGTATTAATTTAGGAATTATCAATTTACTTCCTTTTCCTGCTCTAGATGGGGGAAGAATACTATTTATTGTCATTGAAATGATTAGAGGTAAGGCTGTAGATCCGCGCAAAGAAAGCTATGTGCATATGATCGGCTTTGCAATTTTAATGCTTTTGATGCTCTTTATTATTTATAATGATTTGATGAGAACTTTCTTTTAAACAGATAAACAGAACTTTATTATTTGAACTAATTATTTTATGATTGCACTGCGAAAAGTCTAAAATAATTCAAAACGAACTAAATTTACAAAAATATTGCTAAAACAAAGCCTTTAAACCTGGGCATCTATGC